>NZ_CAJHPA010000002.1:0-512257 GCF_905125285.1 Aerococcus sp. Group 2
TCAAAAGTCAAACTTCTAAATAATACCGCATATATTTAGTAATTTTATATTGATTTACACTTGACTAATCGTAGGAAAAGAGAGTGTGACAAAAGTCAAAAGAGCCCTGAAGAGCTACGCATACTATATCTGTAACTCGCTTGCGCTTCGAACAGCTATAGCAACTGGAACAAACTATGGAAGATAGGCGCAAGCCTATCGCACATAGTTCGTAGTTGGGTTCGACTTGGCAGACTTGGAGCGATTTCACAAGTCAGAAACAAGCGAATGCTTCGCTTTTATTCTGACTTGCTCCAATCATCCAAGTCTAGTTGCCAAGTCTCACACCCTGTGTGAAGTGGACGTTAGGGCTGACTTTTGGAACACGTTTTGATTAGATAGTTCGTATTTTGAAAAGAGTCTGAGACTATTGTCCCAGACTCTTCTTTTTTATAACTTCTTATAAGAAAAATATGTCTATTCTACTGTAACCGATTTAGCCAGATTTCTAGGCTTATCGACATCTAAGCCGCGATCAATGGTCGCATAGTAAGCGAGGAGTTGAGCGGGGATGACTGTAATCAATGGCGTTAATAAATCATGCACATGGGGGAGGACAATTTGGTCCCCTTCTTGGTCTAGTCCTTCCATAGCAATAATTAAATTATGGGCGCCACGTGAGCGAGTCTCTTCCACATTACCACGAGTTAACAGGGCGGTGTTGGCTTGGCTAATGATCGCCACAACAGGGACGCCATCTTCGATCAATGAAATGGTACCATGTTTTAATTCTCCAGAAGCAAAACCTTCTGTTTGAATATAAGAGACCTCTTTTAATTTCAAAGCCGCTTCAACAGAAACCGCATAATCTAGGCCACGACCAATATAAAAGGCTGATCTTTGGTCTTTAAAGTAATCGGTTGCCAGTTGATGGAAATAATCCGCTTGTCCAACCACTTCATCCATGGCTTGGGCAGCAATTGATAATTCATGTTTTAAGTCAAAGGGAAGGTCTAAGCCCTTCTTACGGGCAATTTGATCAGCAATAATTGCTAAAACTGTTATTTGTCCAGTATAGGCCTTGGTAGAAGCCACCGCAATTTCAGGGCCAACATGCAAGAGTAAAGTATAGTCAGCCTCCCGCGATAAGGTAGACCCTGGTACATTGGTAATGGTTAAGGAAGGATAACCTTGGGCATTGGTTTGGACTAGGACTTGGCGACTATCCGCTGTTTCCCCTGATTGGGTTAAGTAAACAAAGAAAGGTTTCTCAGGTAAAAGCGGCGGATTATAAGAAAATTCCGAAGCCACATGGACCTCTGTAGGAACCTTAGCAATTCTCTCCAGGAGCACTTTACCAACTAAGCCAGCATGCATACTGGTCCCAGCAGCTACGATAAAGATACGGTCACTAGCAGTAATGGTTTCCAGCAAGTCATGGTCGATACTTAATTGCCCCTTGTCATCTTCATAGGCTTGAATAATCTTACGGATAGCTGCTGGTTGTTCTACAATTTCTTTCTCCATGTAGTAATCAAAGGTGCCTTTTTCTAAATCGTCAGCGTCCAAACTAGCGGTATAAGGCTCTCTGCTTACGACTTCACCCGCTAAATTCTCAATTTTAACTTGGTTTTTAGTTAGGGTGACTAATTCACCATCATGGATTTCAATATATTGGTCAGTATAGGCGATCGAAGCCATGGCATCAGAAGCGATGGTATTAAAACCTTGTCCTTTGCCAATTAAGAGCGGGCTCTTATTCTTAGCTGCATAAAGGTGGTCTGGATCTTCAGTATCAATCAAACCTAAAGCATAGGACCCTTCTAAGAGGTCAACTGTTTTTCTTAGGGCGCTTGGAGCATCAATATTTTCTTCCCGGCTAAATTTAGCAAGCAATTCCACGACAACTTCAGTATCAGTATCCGAATAAAAATCAACATCAGCTAAATAGTCATTTTTTAAGGTTTGATAGTTTTCAATCACCCCATTATGAACCAAGGCAAAGCGGCCATCGTGGGATAAATGAGGATGGGCGTTAGGGACTGATGGCACCCCATGGGTCGCCCAGCGTGTATGACCTATCCCTAAATGAGCCGGGATAGACAGATCGACTTCTTCGCGTAATTGAGCAATCCGCCCTTTGACTTTAAAGAGGTGTCCTTGGTCTTCTTCATCGACCACATAGATTCCCGCTGAGTCATAGCCCCGGTATTCTAAGCGTTCTAAGCCCTTCAAAAGCACCTCTTGAGCCCGCATTTCGCCAATAAATCCTACAATTCCACACATAAATAGTTTCCTCCTAAAAATACCCATCACTTAATGGGCACACTGATATTAACTACTTAAGCACGAGAAAAGGATTTTGTTTCATTTACTAAAAATGATTTTTGTGCTTTTCTATGGATTGTGCAACCCCTAGGCCACCCGCCGAATCTTCGATAAACCTAGTCCTCGTCACTGAAAAAATCTCTTTAATCAGTCAGGCGCTATCTGTCTATAACAGATTTTATTAATAACATTTAAGTAGTAATTACATCCTAGGCCATTGTTAAAAGCTTGTCAATATAGGCAGAGCTCCTGTTAACAAAATTAAGTAAAATTTATAAAAAACATGAAAAAAGAAAAGAGTGCGACATAAATTAAAAAGGCTAGGAATTTAACCCTAGCCTCTTCTTATAAATTAAAACATCCTTAGCTTCTTTTATTTTTACTATTGATGAGCATTCGTTCTGCTTTTGGATTTGGTAGTTGAATATAGAGGGTCAATAACGTCTAAAGACGTTTTGTACTTTATCCGTAAGTCGCTAAAGCTCTAACGGCTAAAGCAGAACCGGCTCGAGCACAAGGTCTCTCTCGCCTAGCGCGCTTCAAAGCCAGAGTGCGACAAAAGTCCAATAGCCCTGGAGAGCTACGCATACTATATCTGTAACTCGCTGACGCTTCGAACAGCTATAGCAACTGGAATAAACGAAGGGAGAGCCTTAGTAAAGGCTCGGATATCGTTTATGAAGTGGATGCCAGGGCTTCTTTTGGAACAGGTTTCGGATAGTACGGCTAATGCCTACTATCCGGCTACGCATACTGAATCCGTAACTCGCTTTGCTTCGAACGGCTTCAGCATATTTCACATCGCTTGCTTATTCATGGCTAACAACCAAATTCAAAGCGCCACTACTGCTCAAAACTATTTAAAGATCAAAACTGGTAAATAATTAATCATCAACAGTAATCAATAAAGAATACAAATTCATCCACTAATTCGTAGCTTTTAAATCAGCTAAGCGTTCTTTAGTGGCTTGGTATTTTTGTTGGTAATCCTGGCCTTTTTGACGCTCTTTCTCTACCAGGTCAGCGGGAGCATTATTAACAAAGCCTTGGTTGGCTAATTTCTTGTCTACCCGTTCAACTTCACTGGCCCATTTAGCGAGTTCCGCTTCTAAGCGTTGAATTTCTTCATCGATGTCAATGAAACCTGCTAAAGGAAGGTAAATTTCCCCATCACTAAAGAATAAGGTCATGGCTTGGTCAGGAATTTCCGTATCTAAGGCCATTTTTAATTCACTTGGGTTAGCAAAGCGATTAATGTATTCTTTGTTTTCCTCTAACATGGTCAAAATTTCTTGAGAATTAGCTTTGACATGAATAGCAATTGGCTTGGAAGGTGCGACATTGTTTTCATTCCGTGCCGTACGGATAGAGCGAATAAAGGAAATCAAAGCCTCCATATGGCGAGCAGCTTCTTGGTGGATTTGACTTTCTTCGACTTCAGGATACTTAGCCGTCACAATAGAATTGCCTTGGTGAGGAATGTGTTGCCAGATTTCTTCGGTAACAAAAGGCATAATGGGGTGGAGTAAGGCTAACATTTGTTCAAGAACATAGCTGAGTACGCTTCTGGTCGTATGTTTGGCGTCTTCATCATCTCCTTGTAAGACTTCCTTACTCATTTCAATATACCAGTCACAGAAGTCATTCCAAATAAAGTGATAGAGGGCCCGGCCAGCTTCACCAAATTCAAAGGCATCAAAGCGGTCAGTCACCTTGGCAATGGTTTCATTTAAGCGGGTCAAAATCCACTGGTCAACAATGGAGGTGACGTTACTTAGATCAATGTCATCATAGGTCATCCCATCCAAATTCATCAAGGCATAGCGGGAAGCATTCCAAATTTTATTGATAAAGTTCCATGCAGCTTCCAATTTTTCTGGATAGTAGCGGATATCTTGGCCTGGCGTTGACCCTGTAGCTAAGAACCAGCGCAGGGCGTCAGCCCCATATTGGTCAACAACGTCCATGGGGTCCACTCCGTTGCCCAGTGACTTAGACATTTTTCGCCCTTGGGAGTCGCGAATCAAACCGTGGATGAGAACATTTTTAAAAGGACGTTCTCCGGTAAATTCTAATGATTGGAAGATCATCCGACTGACCCAGAAGAAAATAATATCATAACCGGTTACCAAGGTATCTGTTGGGAAGTAACGCTTATAGTCGCTAGCCTCTTCATCTGGCCAGCCCATGGTAGAGAATGGCCAGAGAGCACTTGAAAACCAGGTATCTAAGACATCAGGATCTTGCACCCAATTTTCTTCATCCTCAGGCGCTTCCATCCCCACATAGACTTCCCCGCTCTCCTTATGGTACCAAGCAGGAATTTGATGTCCCCACCAGAGTTGGCGGGAAATAACCCAGTCATGAACATTTTTCATCCAGGAAACAAAGGTTTGTTCGAAACGTGGTGGGTAAAAGTCGACACGGTTTTCGGTATTTTGATTGTCTAGGGCTTGCTTAGCTAAGGGAGCCATCTTCACAAACCATTGGGTCGAAAGCCGGGGTTCCACTACTGCGTCAGAGCGTTCGGAGTGACCCACACTGTGGACAATCTCTTCAATGTCTACCAAGCTACCATCAGCTTTTAAGTCTTCAACAATGGCTTGACGGCATTCATCTCGAGTCATGCCTTGGTACTTGCCCGCATTTTCGTTCATTGTACCGTCATCATTCATGACGTTAATCCGCTCTAAATTGTGGCGGTTGCCCACTGCAAAGTCATTAGGATCATGGGCTGGGGTGATTTTAACCACACCAGTACCAAAGTCACGGTCGACATAGTCATCACTAATCACAGGAATTTCTCTACCCACAATTGGTAGGATAACGGTCTTACCGATGTAGTCTTGGTAGCGTTCATCATCAGGGTGGACCGCAACGGCTGTGTCCCCTAACAGGGTTTCTGGACGGGTGGTGGCTAGGCGCAAGGAGCCTGACCCATCAGCCAGAGGGTATTCCAAATGATAGAAAGCGCCCTTGTCATCTTTGTAGACCACTTCAATATCTGATAAGGCGGTTTGGAAGACCGGGTCCCAATTAATAATGTACTCACCCCGGTAAATAAGGCCTTTTTCATACAAGGTCACAAAAACTTTACGTACTGCTTCTGATAAGCCATCATCTAGGGTAAAACGTTCCCGGTTATAGTCCACAGAAATCCCCATTTTGGCCCATTGGTTACGAATGGTTTGGGCATATTCCTCTTTCCATTCCCAGGTTTTGTCGATGAATTTTTCTCGTCCTAAGTCATAACGGGAGAGATTCTCCTCTTTACGTAACTTTTCTTCGACCTTGGCTTGGGTAGCAATTCCCGCATGGTCCATCCCAGGTAACCACAAGGTATCATAGCCTTGCATGCGTTTTTGGCGGACGATCATGTCTTGGAGGGTCACATCCCAGGCATGGCCGAGGTGGAGTTTACCAGTAACATTGGGTGGAGGAATCACCACGGAATAGGGTTCGACTGAAGCATCTCCATTGGGTTCAAAGACTTTTTCATCGAGCCATTGGTCATAACGGCCTCTTTCTACCTCATTAGGATTGTATTTTTTGGGCATATCAATTTCTTGCACTAAAAAGCACCTCTCTTTGTGGAATGATTTCTTAAGTTTATTAGAAATAAGTAAAAAAGCCCTAGCTTCCTAATTAGGGAAGATAGGGCGCTAAGTGCACGGTGCCACCTATATTTATGACTGGATGATAACGGCATCGACCGGACAGTTCAGTTTGTAAGCAACCATGCCTTTTTCTCTTGATGGCCTCTCACCAAACGCCACTCGCTTCACCGATTCAAAAGCAACCTCTTACGCATTACCTTTACTTATTTTCCATCTAGTTTAACAAGAAAGCTAGGAAAAAGCAATTTAATTTCAAGGACTCAGGCTAACCAACCATGGTCGGTCTGAGTCCTCCCCTTGGGCGAGGAAACATAGGGATTGCCTTTCACATAAAAGCGTAACAGTTTATGGGTCCACTCGCCCTTATTGGGAATACCAATACGGGGACCTCGAGCAATCTCTGCTACTGGTCTTGGCTCATGGAAATCAATGGTCAAGGGGTCTTGTAAAATCGACGTTCCGTAGTCGACTTCCTTATCGACCCCTAAAGCTTGAGATAATTTGCCCGGCCCATTGGTTAAGAGCCTGCGCTGGTCTTGTTTGCGCCGACTCTGCATGAGGTCAATACCTTCCACAGGTTCCAAGGCCCGGATCAATACCCCTTGGGGTTCATCTTTACTTTGGGTAATCATATTCACACACCAATGGCCGTGAATATTATAGATATAAAAAATCCCCGCCTCCTGGTAAAAGGCTTCTAAACTGGCGGTCCGCTTGCCACCATACACATGGGCCGCTTGGTCACTTTCCCCCAAATAAGCTTCCGTTTCAACAATAATACCACTAGTCACTCCAGCTGAGGACTTTCTTCTTAAACGGCAACCTAATAATTTTTGAGCGATTTCTGGAGTCGATAAATCAGGGTTCTTAAAGAAAAGTTCAGCCATTAGTCAGCCGTTCCTTTAGTTTTACCTTCCCATTCATTGAAGCCTCCCTTTAAGATATAGATATCTTCATAGCCTTCCTGCTTTAGGACTGAAGCCATCCGCGTGGCAATATTTACCCCATTGTCATAGAGGTAAATCTTTTGGGACCGGTTGAGGCCAGGGGCTTTTTTCAATTGACGGACCTCACTATAAGGGATATTACGGGCGCCAAGAATATGGGATGAACGAAATTCTTGGGCTTCCCGAACATCAATAATTTGGGCTTGATGCATGGTGGCTTGAAAATCTGCTTGGTCAATCATACTTGCTGATTGCTTTCTTTTGATCCAAAAATAAGCTTGATAAATCAAGAAAGCTAATAAAGCCACGACTAATAATAGATAAATTAAAGTAAAACCACCAATTGTTTGTGCTAATAACATAAATTACTCCTTACTTTTCTGTCTAACTAAATTGGCCGCACCAATCACTCCCGCATCATTACCCAATTGGGCTAAAGAAATTTTGACTTGCCGGAGATTCGGGCGGTAAGTATATTCTCTAAGAATAGGTGTCATTTTGTCGATCAGATACTGGCCGGCATTAGCTACTCCCCCACCCAAAACAATCTGTTCGGGGTTAAAGATGCAGGTTAACTGGCTCAAACAAAGCGCCAAGGCTTTCAGAGACCGTTCCATCACCTTCTCAGCTAATAAATCGCCCACCTTAGCCGCATCAACAATGCTTTTGACGTCTACTTCTTGACCCTCACGCAGCTGCTTGGCTAAGGAAGAATCAAAGCGCGAGTCCCTAGCATAGTCCTTGCTGAGGCGGAGAATGCCTGTCGCTGAAGCCAAAGTTTCCACACAACCTCTGGATCCGCAAGTACATAAGTAACCATCGACTTCGCTAGTCATATGGCCAATTTCCCCTGCAGAACCTTGACCTAGCAGGAGCTCACCCTGACAGATAATGCCGCCGCCCACACCCGTTCCCAGGGTAACCAAGATCATATTTTGACTCTTACTTCCTGCCCCTTTGGCGAGTTCACCCAGAGCAGCCACATTGGCATCATTTTCAATATAAACGGGAAGCTGGCCTAAGCGGTTTTGAAACTGGTCGACGACAGCAATCTCATTCTCCCAACCCAGATTATAGGCCCCAGTAACCGTTCCACGCTCGCGATTTATAGCGCCAGGAGACCCCATACCGATCCCCATACAGTCCTTTAGGTCTAAATGGGCCGCCTCAACATGGTCTTGGATGGTTTTAGCCAGGTTAGAAATAATATTTACCCCATGGTCAGAAGTATCCGTGGGAATTTGCCACTGATCGATTTTTTCAAGATCTGGAGTAAACAAAGCCAGCTTGGCGGTTGTTCCTCCTAAATCAATACCAACTATAAATGCCATACTTGCCTCCTAATGTATAAATAGGGTATTAAAAGCCCCATGATTCGCAATAATTATACCAGCAATCACTGAATAAACAAGAATTGATAAGAGGATACTGCTTAGACGGTGTTTAGGATTATTGGTGATAATGAGGGTGGCTAAAAAACCACCGACAATGCCCCCAATATGCCCTGACATATCCACATTGGCCATGAACAAATTCATAACAATATTCAAGATAATTAGGGTCTGGTATTGGTAGCCCATGGCCTGAAAATAGCGGTCATGAGGGTTGAGATAACGCATGGCTAAGAAGAAAGCAAACAAGCCAAATAGCGCCGTACTGGCTCCTGCTGAAACGCTCGTTGAGAATTGGTAACTAAATAAGTTCCCCATAATTCCCGAATAAAGATAGATAAACAAAAAGCGCCAGGAACCAATAATCCCTTCCACTTCACTCCCTAGATACCAGAGAGTAATGGAATTGAATAAGAGATGAGAAAAACCGATATGAACAAAAATTGGCGTAATTAAGCGCCAGTATTGCCCATAGATAGCTATTAAAGCATTCTCCTTAGCGCCAAAATGCAGGAGGGTTGAGATACTGAGACTCGATCCCGTGACTTCCATCAAGAGATAAATAATAATTTGAATAGCTAATAAAGCATAGGTGATATAAGCTTTTCTTCGCATTTTAACTCCTTCTGTGTCAACTAAGTCTAATTACCTATTAACTTTACCATACTTTTTCTCGACAAGCTGTCAATAAATAGGTAAATCAAATAAAGCACAATAGACAAGATGACGTTAAATATTTGGGCTTTACAATTGAATTTTTTCATGGTGCCGATGATAAGATCAGGCGACCAAGTCAAAGCGACTTTATCCTTAATATAAGTAATTTTATCAAATGTACAAGACTTCTTTATGGACCCACAAGGTAATTTAGCTTGGTAGCTTTCATTATACTGCTATACGTTCTCCTTCTTCATAGGAAAGTTGATAAGATTGTATCTTGTTTGAATAGCACTTAGCGATATTTTTGGTAGTATAATCTGCTAGTAAATAATAAGGAATAATTACCCATGAAAATAACCCCCAAGACTTGAATGCTTGGTCCAAGTCTTGGGGGGACTATACACAAGTCGTTTTTATATTTCTCATACACGGGCAAAAATTTAACCGTGCATTACTAAGCCACCATCAACGTATAATATTTGACCGGTCATCATACTACTCCAATCTGAAGCTAAAAATAATACTGGACCAACTACATCATCGACTTGAACCATTCGAGCTAAAGGAGTTGATTCAATAATCTTTTCTTTCAATATTTCTTTCGTTGTTTTAGTTGAATCTGTTGGATAGACCAAACCTGGTGCTACACCATTCACCCTAATATTAAAGACACCTAAGTCTTTAGCCATGCTTTTCGTATAACCAACAATGCCGGCCTTAGTAGTGATGTAATCCGCATAGGGGACAACAGGATCAGCAACCAAATTAGATACTATATTGATGATACTGCCTGAATTATTTTCCATCATCGTATCTAAAACCGCTTGGGTGAGTAGATAAGTTGATTTTAAGCCCCCTTTAAGCTGCCTTTCATAGTCTTCCCAAGAAAGCTGCCAAACTTTCTTCCTTTTCTCGGCATCGAATTGAAAAGGAGAAAAGACATTATTTACTAAAACGTCAAGACGACCGAAATTATCTAATACTTTTTTAACAACCTGATGGACTCCTTCTTGCCTTGTAACATCTCCCTTAGCGAGAATAGCTTGAACACCTTGAGAGCTACAATATTCTGCCACCGCTTTTGCATGATCTTCACTTTTGCGATAATTAATAACGACATTAGCGCCTGCTTTGGCAAAAGCTTTTGCAATTCCGGCCCCAATTCCTCGACTTGATCCACTTATTAAAACGACTTTTCCAGCCAACAAATTACTCACTCCTTCATTTTCTAATCTCTATAGGAATTCCAGCGTTCAGAATCTCTAAGAGAAGCAGAGTCAATATCTACTATTCGAACCAATTCTCTTAGTAGGGAATAACCATCAGAATTCCAAGCTGAATGGACTTGCATCATCGCAGATAGACTCGTTACGCGAGTAACCCCTAATTTTCCCCAATGGTTAGCCATTTTAAATAAACTTTCTGTAGGAGCTGCTACCCCTACGCTCTGTAAAATGGATAATTTATTCACTAGTAAATTATCAATATCCTCCCATTGATCTACAGCAATCACTTGTATCACGCGAGACAAAGGCGAAGGACTGAAAGTCAATGCTTGGCTATAAGTCACTAACCACTTCTCAGGATGAGCTGGGAAGATCTCACACCCTCCCTGCCATTCGATTTTTTCGCGCCACTGAGATCGTAAGTAAGCTTCTTCGAGCGATAACTTTCTAAGTGGATAACGATTTTCATAAGCTCTTAATTCTCCTGCTAACATGAGGGCAAATTCCCTGGGAGAAACTTGACCTCCTCTTTCCACAAAATAAATCTGAGGGGAATAGCATCCTTGTTGATCATAATAAACGACTGCTTTAGCTGCTTCATGAACGAGATGATTTACCTTTTCAGCATTTAATAATTGATGATGAATAAGTCCAAAACTCAATTTATTGCCAAAAGCAATGAAATGACTTGTTGGTGAAAGCTTTGCTTGAATAGCTGCCATGGTTTGATTATTTCCATAAGCAAGGACACAATCAGAAGAGTCAATTAAGGTTTGCTCACGCTCCTTATCTCCTCCCTGCCAGGAAAGGATTGCTATTTTATTAGCCAATTTAGGCTCAATTCGAATCAGTAATTGACAAAATAAACCAATAAAACTCGGCTCACTAGAAGATACTTTTCCAATTAGCTTCCCTTTCACTAATAAATTAGCGACCAAACTCCATAAGGGTAAAGCAGGCACATTTCCTGCCCATATATGCGCACACAATTGCGGGGCAAAAGCGCGACTATATCCTCCATGTATTCTGGGCACAAATTCTTCTAAAATATTAGGATTTTCAAAATTTTCAGCTAGCCAGCGCCTTAACTCATGTTGTCTAAAATTCAATAAAAATTTAGTCAAGGCTAAGCGTAGAATTTCTGAATCATAGCCGGTAATAATAGGAAGTATTTTTTCATATTTCTTTCTAAGAGAATTCTGGCGATCTAATAAACAAAGGATCGCCTTATCGATAGCTACTACGGTTTCTGTTACACTAATTTCAGAAGTATCATTTTTCATGCGTTCTATCATTATTTTTAACTGTTTAACATTAGGAGCTGGGACTTGGATCCGTATTGAATCAAATATAAGTTCACGGTTTTCAATAGCAAGATCATTTACTATAGGCGGCAAATAGCCACAGTTTATGTCAATCATGGTGGACCTCTAACCAATCTTTAGCTGCTATAGAGCAGCCCTTAGGCTCTCCATTTTTTACTCGTCCCAATAATTCAAAACCTTCTCCATGGTCAATTGCTAAGTCCCCTGTTTGAATAGCAGGGACAGAATTAATATTTGCTAAATCAATATGAACGAGTAAACCTGGTTTCCCCTGCTCAACCTCTAGACCCGTCGCGGGGTCAATAATTTTGTATTTTATCCAATGCGGCCCTCGTTTTAATAGCAATTTATCAAAAGCAAACTGGGTATAATATTCTGTGGATAATTCTGTCATACCATACATATTCACTGGATTTGTTCTTACCGGAAAAACCGAAAGCAGCTTTTGATAAAAAGTATCTAGCTGATAAACCTTAGAAAAATTTTTGAACCCACCAGTATCAAATAATAGACTATCCGGATGGATCGGAAGCACTTCTCCTTGGCTTAAGGCTTCAAATAAGTGTACGAAACTATAGCTAGCTCCTAAAATAATTACTGGTTGCTTTTGATGCGCTATTAGCCACTCTTTTAAAGCAGCGACTTCTAGGCCTTTCTCAGTGATAAAATGCATGGAATCCGGCTGACCATTAGCCTTCAATATTTCTAAATAGTGAGCCAGCGAAGAATTAGGCATCTCTTCTTCATTAGGAAAAAGAATGGCCGTAGGTAAACATTGATCAGTGACATACTGCTTGAAACCTAACCAGGCAGACAAATCATAAATTTCTAGATCTTTATGATAGTGTTTTCCACTGATTCCTGTCGTCGTCCCGCTTGTCATAAATATACGCGAACATTGTTCATGTGGCGTTGCACTCAGAAATGCACTTTTAAAGGCGTCGGTTGACACTGCCGGGATGTCCTTCCAATGACGTACTTGTCTTATCCCTACAGCTCTTCTTTGACAGAATTGCTGATAATCTTGATTATGTTTATATAAATATTCAAATAAAAGTAGAGCCATATCATTAAAATTTTCTTTTTCTTCGGGATGCTCTATAAAATGTTTAATAATCTTTTTCATTTTTCCCTCCTACAAAATAAAAAGGCCACTATCCTCTTGAGTTCAAGATGACAGTAGCCTTCTCCCGTTGAATAGATTTCCCTACGCAATAACTTGATCAGGTTCTACGGGTATATTCTCAGCCATCCGGCACCCCGAATCTCAATTCACATAAATTTTATCATAGCGCTTACATAGCATCAATATGCAAGGCTTTTTTTAATGATTTCATAAAAAATGACTTGTAAGGAGGAAAGTGTGCTAAAAGTAGAAAAGCCCTGATATTCATTGAAGGAATTATGTGCGATAGGATTTCGATTGCCTTCCATAGTTAATTCAACTAGATCAGGTCAGACTTTTGCAAACTATTTCGATTAGAAAATTTTAAAAAAGAGGCTGGAAAGTTTTCCAGCCTCTTTTCACTATATCAATGTCTAAAAAGGAAATGTCATTCTAAAAGCAATCTCAGCCTTAACTTAATAAGAGCTTCCAACGAATATCAGCAAATCGATCAATAGTCTGAAGACTATCGGCACATTCTCTTTTTAGCAATAGAAATATTTCTATTTTTTAACTTCTCTAAATAAGCATACTTTACGTAATTTTGGACTATATTTTTTTAATTCAATACGGTCAGGGTTGTTACGACGATTTTTTTCTGTTAAGTAAATGCGTTCGCCCTTAAGTTCCGTATTTTCTAAAAGAATGTTAATACGCATTATTTTCCCTCCATCAGATCAATAATTTATCATAGATTTTTAATCATACCTTAAAAGTCTACCATAGTTCTCAGTGCTTTTCAAACTTTTTATAAAAATGCCCTTTAATTATTTTTTATGGTAATAGGCATCCAAGACTTTGTGTCCAACAACTTCTGCTGTCTTATCATAAGCTGAGGCACTGATTTCAGGAATGACTACCGATAAGGCAATCTTAGGTTGTTCGTAAGGTGCGTAAGAAACAAAGGTCGAGTTAATTATCCCTTCGGTCCCTGTTTCCGCCGTACCAGTTTTAGCAGCAATAGTCACCGGGAAACCTCTAAATTCATTATATGAGAGACCTTGCGGATGGTTGGCTGCTGACCAGAAACCTTGTTGAATTCGTCCCAGTTCTTCTGGACTTAATTGTACGGCATTCAACAATTTAGGTTGGTTTTGATAAACCACTTGAGGGGTGTCAGACTCATGCTCACCATTTTCTCTGAGCACTTGTTTAAGCACATGGCTGGCATAGCGTTTACCACCGTTAGCGATAGTTGCGACATATTGGTTCAATTGCATGGGCGTATAGGTATCGTATTGACCAAAAGCCAAGTCAATATAGTTACCAGGGTTACCCCCTTCACCTTCCAGACCAGTCACTTCATTTTGTAGGTCAATACCGGTCGAGCTTCCTAAACCAAATTGATGGTAAAAATTACGCAACTTATTACCCGTTTCTGGATCTAAACCAGCCAAGGACATCCCTGCTTCATAGTTGGGTAAGCCCCCGATAGCCATGGCAGTCCGAATCATATAGACATTGGAAGACCTTGCCAGAGCCATGACATCATTAATAGGAACAGGGCTAGTATTGTGGGCTGCCCACCAGGAAGCCTTCCTTGGTGTCCCAGTAAAGTAAAGCGGTTGGTCAATAAAGATATTTTCTTGACCCGGTTTTAAGACGCCATAATGGTAACCAGCCCCAACTGTGGCTCCTTTGACTGTAGATCCCATGGTAAAGGATGAATTAATAGTTCCCAGGGCATCGTCAATGATTTCGCCATGTTCATTGCGGTATTTACCAGCCATGGCCAGGATCTCTCCATTATTAGGGTCACTGGCTACCACATAGATGGAATTATTTTTACCGGTACTTGACCCGTGCAAGTAGCCTTCTAAAATTTCTTCAATTTTCTTTTGAAAATCAGTATCAATGGTCAGTTGAACGGTATTTCCCATGGAGCCAGGATATGCCTTGTCGGTTCTAACGACCTCGCCTCTTTGGTTAATTTCAGTTTCGTACTTGGTCTTGGCGCCGTGCAGGGTATCTTCATGCATGGCTTCCAGGTAAGACTTACCGACCCGGTCATTGCGGGCATAACCTTGGGCCAGGTAGTATTCAGCCTTATCACTCGGCAGTCCTTCTTCTTCAGAAGTCACGCTACCGATTACTGAACGGAGTAAATCTTTTTGTGGATATTCTCTGCGCCAATCCATGGTGGTATTGACCCCAGGCATTTCATTACTATGCTCACTGACCAGGGCAATTTCTTCATTGCTGACATCCTTGTTTTTAATCAAGGTTGGTGTGAGGGCGTAGGCCCCATTCATGCGCTTATAAATCAGAACCGCTTCGAGATCATCTCCAGAAAAATTGATATCCTCTTCAGAGACGTAGGATAATTGCTTCTCATAAAGTTCACTATCCCTTAGCCGCAAGTCTTCTTCTGACATCCGCTCATTTAAGCGGTCTTGATTGCTGGCAATCCAATAATCCTTTCGGTCTCGTTCTGTGACTTCCCCAGTATCCAAATGAATAAAACTAGCTAATTTCCGGGCAGTCTTGGCCATATCTTCTCCCGTGACATTGGGGCCTCGGGTGTAATTAATGGCTTGGAGTCCCTCGTTATCCACCAACATCTTATGGTTACGGTCCACAATATAACCTCTAGGAACACTTTCTTCAGACATATTCTTTTCAGTCATATGAACCAGTTCTTGGAAGGCTTGACCATTAACAACCTGTAAGTAGCCTAAGCGGAAGATAAGCAGAGCAAATAAAATAAATACAATATAAAGTAAAATGTTTAGCCGATTCAGGTAATTATGCCAATGGGGCGATTTCCGCCGTAAAGTCTTGGAATTAACCTGGGCTTGTTTTTCTCTCCCCTTGCGCTTAGCTGACTTATCAAAGTCATGCGACATGCCTTCACCTACTTTCTTTTTCTTATCGTCATTAAGTGCCAACACTCACTTTCTAAAAAGCAAGTCACCTATCATTATAATCGATTTCTATGATTTTGTCTGACTGAAAGTAGACTTTTATAAATTCTTTGAAAGATCTCTTGACCTTGCCATGTTCTGATAAATTAATTTGTGCTAAGCTAAGGTGAAATAAAGCATCTTTAAGGAGTTAGCACGGTGTCTTTAATGAAGAATTTTTCCAAAATGAATGCAGTTAAACGGTCGCTCTTATTAGCGGCCGGCCTCCCAGTTTTAATCCTGGTCTTTATTTACCTGTTTCAGGGTATCTTTCCCTTTGGCAATCAGACGATTTTAACTGTGGACTTAGGTCAGCAATATATTGATTTCTTCCAATATTACCGGGAGACCCTGCTAGGCAATTGGCAGCAAATCTTCTACTCTTTCCAAAAGGGAATGGGAGGAGAGATGGTAGGAACTTGGACTTATTATTTAATGAGTCCCTTTAACCTCCTACTTCTCCTCTTTCCCCAAAAGGCCCTACCCATAGCCTGTGTCTGCCTGGTCCTAGCCAAGAGCGCTGCTGCTAGTGTCAGTTTTCTCTGGCTACTTTACAAAAATTATGGCGACCACGGCCCCTTGACCATCAGCTTTGCCTGTTTCTATAGTTTAATGGGCTATTTTTCTGCTAACCAACTCAACATCATGTGGTTAGATGGCCTGGTCTTCTTGCCCTTAATCATCCTAGGCATCCAAGACCTTATCCACCACAAAAGGAGCACTTATTATATCATTAGCCTGGCTCTCTTATTGATAGCCAATTATTATATCGGTTATATGGTTTGTCTTTTTGCTGTGCTCTTCTTTCTTTATGAACTCTTTGGCGCCCAATTGACCAAGAGACTTAAACAAGCAAGATTCTCATTCAAGCAATATTTTACTAGGATTTTGCGCTTTATTATGTCTTCCCTGGCAGCCGCCGGACTAGCGGCTTTCACCCTTATCCCGACCTACTTTGCCCTGGCCCAAAGTAAAGGCAGCTACCAAGAGCTTCATTTTGACTGGTCCTTTGCCTATCCACTCTGGCAGGTTATCAGCAGATTGGTGGTCGGTCCCTTTAACTTTGACCAAATGCCGGAGGGGTTACCTAATATCTTTGTTCCTTCCCTGGCTATTTTAGCGGCCCTGGTGTTTTTCCTGCAAAAGCGATTCAGCTGGCAGGAAAAACTGATGAGCTTTTTGGTCTTAGCTTTCTTACTCTTGTCCATGAATGTTAAAGCCTTAAATTTAATTTGGCATGGTTTTCAATATCCTATCTGGTATCCCTACCGTTTTTCCTTTGTCTTTTCCTTTTTCGTCCTTTACCTAGCTTATCGGACTTTAAGACAAGTAGAGCCTCTCAGTAATCAGCCAGCCATTGTGACCCTTTGCCTAATTGGTTTATCAACCCTGAGCTTGGCCTTACACTACCAGGATTTTTCATATATTAGCCCTAATAGCCTACTTTTCTCAACAATAGCTTTTGTATTTAGTTTTTTTGGCCTTTACTATCTCAGTCACTCCAGTAAGAAAACGGCTCCCTTGCTACTTTTGTCTGCCTTGGCTTTGATTGAAAGCATGACCAATACTGCTTTAACCTTAAACTCTATTTCTTACCTGAACTATGATAGCTACGCCCAGTATTTAGAAGTCAGCCAACCGCTTTTAGCTCGTTTGCAGAATGATTCCGGCGAAGATTTCTACCGCATTGCTAAGACCTTTCAACGGACTAAAAATGATCCCATGCAATTGTCCTACTATGGCTTAGACCATTTTAATTCAACCATTGAAAGATCGACCACCGAACTTTTTAAAGCTTTGGGCCAACCGACAACCACTGGTTCAGTCAATTACTCGAATGGCAGCCTGGTAACGGATAGCCTCTTTAATATTAGGTATCTGATTAATAGTCAAGTCCAAAGCCAAAGAGAGGTCGAAGATAAGGCCTACGAACGCCGCTTAGTTAGCCACCGTCCCGATTTTAACCATTATCCTCTGCTTGACCAGGTCCAAGGTTTTTCTGTTTTTAAGAACCCCTATGCCCTGTCGCTCGGCTTTCTGGTCAATGAAGCGATCAGTCAAATGGACTTGAAGCCTGACCAACCGATCGATAACCAAGATAAACTCTTGGCCTATCTCAATGATCAAGACGATCGATCGACTAAGGACAGCTCTCTGGATTTCTTCCAGGTCAGAGACTTTAAGCGAATGGATTTAACTAACTTAGAGAGTGATGACCCCAGTCGGATTAATACCAGCTACCATAAGACGGACCGAGAAAGTAAAAGTTTTATCGACTTTACCCTAAAAATTGATAGCAAGCAAGCCTACTACTTGACTGTACCAGGGGATTTATCGGAGGACGATGTAACTTATTACTTAGATGGCAAAAAGCTAAACTATGATAAAAGTTACAATTCTACCCAAGTCTTTAATATCGCCAACCAATCCACTCCGGGAGAAAGGATTTTTACCATCGAGGTAAAAGCGGATAGTATCAACCTTTCCCAGCTCAACCTCTATTCCTTAGCTAACCAAACTTTCGATCAGGTGATGAATAGCGTGGCGAATCAAAAACTTTATATTAACCGCTTCGCTGATAACCACATCAAAGCAAGCTTTGAAGGCAAAGCGAATGACCAAGCTCTCCTCCTTACCATCCCCTATAATGAAGGCTGGCGGGCCCAGGTCAATGGTAAAAAAGTCAATTTGGAACCGGTTTTAGACCGGAGTATGATGGTCATTAAAGAAATCCCCCAAGGAGAAAATCAACTAGAACTCCGTTTTCGTCCCCAAGGATTAACCTTAGGTGTGATTATTTCCTTATCCCATATCCTTGTTTTGTGGTCGCTTTACCGAATCAAACGGAAATAAAACAATTAGAAAATGCATCCAATCATCGTTTTGAAGGATGCATTTTTTGCTTGATGAATATTATTTCTCTCCAGCTTTTTGCCAGAGCACACAGGTGAAACTTGGGCTAGCGGATTTAGCATAGTTGGCTTCCTGACTGGCTAAATCAAGGTCAACATCAGGGTGGACAGGGAGATATAGTCCTTCGCGGTAGCCAAGAACCTGCTTAGGGTAGTGTTTTATAAAGTCTTGGGTATCTCGGAAATGGGCATAATTATAAATGGAGTCTTTTTTCTCTTGATAGTATTGCCCCCAGTCTCCCGACTCAGTAATGGAACCGATTAAGAGATAGCCATCCGGCTTTAATAAGTCAAAGCAGGAGGCAATAAAGGCTTCTAAATCCGCAATAAATTCAATAGCGGTCATAGAAAAAATCAGGTCAAAGCTCTCCCTGGGGAAATCTAGGTGATTCATATCCATTTTTTGAAAGGCAATGGGCAGGTCCAGCGCCTCCGCTTTCCGTTTTGCTTCTTTTAACATTTGGCTGGAAATATCGACCGCTTGCACTTGAGCCCCCGCTTGAGCCAGGCGGATGCTATAATTGCCTGTGCCACAACCTGCATCTAAGACCGACATGCCTGCCTGAACATCAACTAAGGAAAAAGCCAAGTCCGCTTCAATTTGATCGACAAAAGCCCCGACTTCCCCCTGGTACCAGTTATCATAATCTCCTGCTAGGTCATCAAATAAGGCCATTGACTTCACCTCCTTTACTCAATATAGTTTATTTTATCCTATTTATTGATAAAATGGTGCTTGTAAGAACTTTTTAACCAGGCGAGAGTCTTTAAATATTAGTAAAAAAGCGATTTTCTAAGCGGACTCGGTTAATTTTTTGCTATACTAAACTGATGCAAAGACTGTTTAATGAGGAGGAAAATTTTGAAAACCTTACGTTTATTCTTTGATAGTATCTTTCGCTTTAAAGATACACTTGTGGCTTTTTATATGACTTTGAAGCATAAATTAGTCTACATCTTATTATTGAGCCTAGTGATGACCCTACCGGCTATCCAACCCAGCTACCAGCTACTTCATACGGTAAGAGGCAATGGGGCCAGCATTATCCAATCCATACCCGATTTTACAATTGAAAATAACCAATTAGTCAGTGAAAAGGACCAGGCCTTTATCAATAAGACTGATTTCTTAAACTATGTCTATAACCCCAAAGACCAAATCAGTCAAGAAGACCTAAAAAAAATCGATTCATCAGCCTTAACCATTTATACCAACCCGAAAAATATCACATTCTCCTTTATGGGTCAGCAACAAAGCTTTCCTTATGCTGACTTTAGCACGGACTTAGATAGCCAAGGGCAAAAGCAAATCATCCAAAGCCTAACACAATTCCAGCCTTGGGTTTATCTCTTAGTCTTTTTAGGGATTTTCCTATTTAATAGCTTACAGGTAAGTCTATTGGCCCTAGTGATTGCCCTGTTTATGGCACCCATGGCCATTACCCGTAAATTGCAATTGACCCTTGGCAAGCGCTATAATTTTGCCTTAACGGCCATGACCTTCCCTCTAGTTCTTATCCAATTGGTTCATCTCTTTGGTTACCAGGTAACCTTTTCCTTTTACATCATCCTCTTTACTGCTTTAATCCGTATCTGGGCTTTTACCAAACAAATTAAAGTGGTAAAGATTGACCCTAAGCAATGGGATGCCAACAAAGATCAAGTAAAAAACGATAAGAACTTGGTAAACTTAGACAAACAAGATGAAGAGACTGACCGAGACCAAAAAGATGACTCTGACCATTCCAATAAAAATGATGACTAAAAAATGCGCTCCTGTGAGCGCATTTTTTTAACGGTTGTTTTCTTTATTTTGCTTGCGTTTTTGGCGAGCAGCTTGCCTTTGTTTTTTATTATATTTGTCTCGTTTATATGCTTTAATTTGCCGGTCGAGTTTTTTCTTATAACCGGGTTTAACTTTCCTTTTCTTATTACGGTTAATCATCCCCTTAACAACGTGATCCGTTTCCTCTTGGTGGCGGTCTTTTCTTAACTGCCGTTCCTTATGGTCTTTGACCTCGACCCATTGACCGTTTTTAATGTCTTTCACCTCAAAGTGAATCCCACGATCTTCTAACCAGCGAATCGCCTTTTCTTGGTCAGGATGGTAGAAGGTCAAGGCAATGCCCTTCATTCCTTGCCGCCCCGTACGGCCTACCCGGTGGATAAAGAATTCTAACTCTTTAGGAATATCGTAGTTGACTACATGGGAGACCCCTTCAATATCAATCCCGCGGGCAGCTAGATCCGTAGCTACCACATATTGATAATCAAGGTGTTGGATTTGACGCATCACCCGCCGCCGTTCACGACTGTCGAGATCGCCGTGCAACTTAGCTACCGATAGCCCCCACTGCTTGAGTTTTAAATAGAGTTGGTCCACTTCCTCAATAGTATTTGCAAAAATAAGGACCAAATAGGGTTCCCCCATGGTTAAGGCTTGCTTGAGCAGGTCATCTTTGGACCGGCCTCTTAAGGGGAGTAAGATATTGGTAATGGTTGGGGAAATCAGCTTTTCATTGGCAACTTGGATCCATTCTGGATGTTCCAAGTACTTTCTAAGGAAGGGACGTAATTTCTCTGGGATCGTGGCGGAAAAGACGTAAATCTTCAAATCATCGGGCATCCGACTGGCGATTTGGTCAACCGTATGCAAAAAGCCCATATCCAAAGTCATATCCGCCTCATCCACAACAAAGTGTTCTACTTTATGGACATTGATCGACCCTTCAGTCACTAAGTCTAATAAGCGACCCGGAGTCCCAATCACCACTTGTGGGTCTTGATTTTCTAAGCGTTCTTTTTGCCGTTTGGTATCGGTCCCCCCATAGGCCCTTTCAATATGAAAATCAAAGTCACTATCACCAACAAGCTGTTGGGCAGTTTGATACAACTGGTCGGCTAATTCCCGGCTCGGTGCCGTAATGACTAATTGGGTAAAATTAGCCGGTTTTAATTGGTCGATTAAGGGAAGCAAGAAAGCATGGGACTTCCCTGATCCGGTTTGACTTTGGGCAACTAGGCTTTTTCCTGCTTGAATAACGGGAATAACTTTCTTTTGAATCGGGGTAGGTTCTTTAAAGGCTAATTTCTCTAAGGCCGCCTCAATAAAAGGCTGGAAATGATATTCTTTAAATGACATAAAATTCTCCTTTAGCTTTTAAGACTTAAGTGATGATTGTTAGATTAAAATACAGCTTGCCAAGCCGGCGACTAGTGGTTATAATTTAGGGTTTATAAAGACCTGCTCGCCAGATTGCATTCAGCTGATAGACATTCTATAATAAAACCACTCTGAAAATGAAAAATGAAAGGACTTATCACAATGGACCAACAAGTTTCGGGAATCATTGTCCTCTTTGGGGCATCCGGTGACCTTGCCCAACGGAAATTATATCCCTCTTTATTTCACCTCTACCAACAAGGCTGGCTAAGCCAACGTTTTGCCTTGATCGGCACTTCTCGTCGTCCTTGGACAGATGCACATTATCATGAGATCATCGTTGAATCAATTATTAACTACACCAAGGATGACAGTTTGAGAGCAGTGGCTGGTGAATTTGCCAAGCATTTTTATTATATCTCAAATGATGCTTCACAAACAGAGGATTATATCCTACTCAAGAACAAAATCCTAGACCTGCAAAAGCAATATCAAACTGATAAGAACTTTCTTTATTACTTATCCATTGCCCCTAGTCTCTTTGAGATCACTTCACACCACTTAAAGAAAACCGGAATTATTGATATCCCTGGTAACCATCGGGTAATTTTAGAAAAGCCCTTTGGTGTTGACCTGGCTTCTGCCCAATCACTCAATCAGGCCCTTAATATCTCCTTTGCAGAAAGTGATATTTACCGGATTGACCACTATGTCGGTAAGGAAAGTGTCCTAAATATTTGGGCAACCCGCCAGTATAATCCCTTTTTCGAAGCCATCTGGAACCACAACTATATTGACCACTTCCAAGTGACCCTGTCAGAAGATTTACCAGTTGGTAGTCGGGGGGGCTATTATGACCAAACTGGAGCCCTCTTAGATATGTTCCAAAACCATATCCTACAAGTTATCTCCTTTGTAGGCATGGACTTACCCAGGTCTCAAGACGACCTCCATCCTAAGAAAGAAGCCTTTTTAAGAGAAATCCCTTCCTTTGACCTTGAAAGTGTCCAAACGAACATTGTCCGGGGCCAATATGGTCAAGCAGCAGATGGGAGTGAGCCGGCCTATCGCGACCTGGAAGGGGTTAGTGAAGACAGTAGTACCGAAACCTTTGTCGCTGGTAAGTTCCGTATCAACAATGACCGTTGGCAAGGAACCCCCTTTTATTTCCGAACGGGTAAGGCCCTCAGCAGCGGAAAATATACCACAGTTGAAGCGGTCCTCAAGGATAACTTGTCGACCTGCGATTCACCTAACCGGATGACCTTTGTGATTACCCCTGAATACGGCTTAGAAGTCTCCATGAATCAAAAAGCCTTTAAAGGTGGCTTTAAACCGCAAACCATGCGCATGCTACCCGATAAGGAAATCCTCCAATCACGGGTGGCCAGTGAATCCTACGAAATTCTCATCTACTACGCCTTCCTTGGTAATCAGATGCTATTTACAACCTGGGACGAGCTCAAAGAACAATGGCGGATCGCCGACTCCATTAAGGATGCCTGGTCACAACTCGATCCCCCAAGCTTCCCTAACTATCCCGCCATGACCAAGGGCCCCGAAGCTGCCAAAGATCTCATCGAAAGCGACGGCCGCCGCTGGATCAACCCACAATACTAGAATAGAGTGTGACGGGTGCGTCAAAGATCGATAACACTGGAGCTAAAGAGCAAAAATTCTTGAAAAGAATTTTTTGCTCTTTAGTGAAGTGGAGATCGATCTGCACCCGGAACACGTTTGAGAAGAGTGTGACAAGCGCGCTAGAAGGCAAGGCCACTGGAAGAAAAGGGAGTAAAGATTCTCACAGAGAATCTGCTCCCTTTTTTGAAATGGACGCTTGCCTTGCGCTTGGAACACGTTTGAAAAGAGTGCGACAGTCACATGAAAGGACGAAAACACTGCACACACAATTTCTAAAAAAGAGGCTGCAAGATTAGTTTGCAGCCTCTTTTAAAATATTCAGCTTTAGGAAGATTAGCTCAAGGAATAGAAAGACTTCCTTAAGTGAGTCTAAAACTATTCCTTATTGTCTTTTTCTTTTAAATAATTTTTAGCGGCTTGGTTCAATTCTGCCACAATTTCTTGGCACTCTTCCTTTGAATAGGCATTGGCGCCTGACGCCTTGGCATGGCCGCCCCCTTCATGGGCTTGGGCAATTTCATTAATAGCTGGCCCCTTACTGCGAATGCGACAGCGCATGGTGCCATCAGACTTTTCAACAAAGATTACCCAGGCCAGCACCCCTTGGATTGATCCCGGTGTTTGCACAATATTATGGGATTCCGCCTCGGTGACTCCCAATTTCTTTAAGACTTCTTGGCTAATAAAGACCGCATTAACCAAACCATCTTCGCTTAGTTTAAAGTTTTCTAGAACATAGCCCTTCAAGCGCGCTTGGCCCATGGTTTCAGTTAAGGATGCCTGCATGCGTTCGCTGGCTGGGAAATCGTATTTACGTAATTCGGTGGCAATGACCATGGTTTTTACTGAGGTATTGTCGTATAAGAAACGCCCAGTATCGCCTACGATGCCTAAGAACAAATATTCCGCTCCCTGGTCAGTCATAGTAAAACTCTCCGGATGACTCAAAAGAATATCCGCCCAAATTTCACTGGCCGCACTAGCCTCTGGCAGGACATAGTTGATATCCCCATAAGGATCATGGTTAGGGTGGTGGTCCACTTTAATCACCATTTTGGCTTTTTGATAACGTTGGTCATCAATACGTTCGGTGTTGGCCGTATCATTGATGATGACTAAGGCCCCAGGGTAAAGTTCGTCAGAGATATCATCCATTTGACCAAAATTAGCCAAGGACGGCTCATCTTCCCCAGCAGCATAAATATTTTTCTCAGGATAAGTGGCTTCTAAGACAGCCTTGAGTCCCATTTGTGATCCCAGGGCATCTGGGTCTGGGTTGACATGGCGGTGGATAATTATCGTTTCATAGTCTTTAATGGCTTGAATGATATCACTAATCATAAGTTTTCACTCTTTCTATATGGCTTAATTACTGTCTAAATAAGTTGACGGATATAATGGCTTGGGCAATATTAAATTGCTGGTAGTAGACTTTAATACTTATCTTACAATTTTGTCTACTATGGTAAAGCATTTCAGGATAGATTTGAATGGATTTGTCGCAGTCAACAGCGGCAAAGTAATAGTAATTCATTGATTCAATAATGGCTAACTCCCCGATAGCGTCTTTTACATACCGGCAAGTTGCCACATTGATCAGGGTGGCTAGAAGACTCTCCGATAGGGTCCCCAGGTGGTTAGCAAAAGACCCATCACTTTGGAAGGTATAAAATAATTCCGACCGGTCACTGGCCGCACGTTTGAGCTTATCGTTTAATAGAATCTCTAAGCGGTAATCTTTGTAGGCAGCATTTTCATTAAACTGCATGGTATAGAGGACATCTTGCCGGGACATAATTCCCACTAACTTGCCCTGGTCATCGACCACAGGGGCCATTTCTAAATTATCCCACAGCATGAGTTGGGTGATACTGGCCACACTCATTTTTAATTTAGCTACCAAGGGCGAAGGGGTCATGACTTCAACAATGGGGGTATCCGCATTAGCATCGAGAATATCCTTAGCGGCAATGACCCCCACCACTTCATAGTTATGATTGAGGACAGGAAAACGCGTATGGTTACTCTCTTCATTCAACTGCCGGTAGCGGCTCACCTTGTCGTCTTGGAAGAGGAACTTGACCCGGTCTAAGGGGACATAAATATCTTCGACCAGGACAATATTTTGTTGAATTGCTCGCTCAACCAGGACCTTATTAATAATCTTAACCGTCGAATAAGAGTCAAAGCTCACGCCAAGCAAAGGAATTTGGCGTTGGTTAGCCAAGTCGACCATCCTTTGACTCGGGCTAAAGCCCCCAGAAATAATAACAGGAACATCGTGGGATAAGGCCAGTTCTTGGACATTATCCCGGTTTCCCGTGATCATCAGGAGGTTGGGTTTCAAATAGCTAGCAATCGAAGAGACCTTCATGGCTCCAATAATAAAGTCACGGATCATATAGTCCAGTCCCTGTTCACCGCCAAAGACCTTGGCATTGG
Organism: Aerococcus sp. Group 2; assembly: GCF_905125285.1. Taxonomy (NCBI): domain Bacteria; kingdom Bacillati; phylum Bacillota; class Bacilli; order Lactobacillales; family Aerococcaceae; genus Aerococcus; species Aerococcus sp. Group 2. The sequence goes on from NZ_CAJHPA010000002.1 coordinate 25,700, forward strand.
TTAAAGAGACGACTTCTCCTACTGACATGGCTTGGTATTTAGGACTTTCCGCCTCTTCAACCCGAACTGTCCCTACCCGGTCTATGGTTTGAACGAGGCCGCGGTTCTCCGCCTCCTTAATCCCCCGGTAGGCGGTCCCTTGGGACACGTCCAGGTTGCGAGCTAGACTCCTGACCGAAATGCTGTGGTCGACGGGGAGGTCTTTAATATATTGAATTACTTGTTCATGCTTAGTAGTCATTTTTCTTCCTCTTCGTTCACTAATACAAGGGTAGTCGAATATTTTCAAAATCCACGGTTATTAAATCACTCAAGGTTATACCTAGTAATCGAACCCCTTGACTGGCATCACCATATTGTTCCCACAAGTCTTGGGCATGGAAATAAATATCATCATAAGAGTTAATCGGATCTTTCAAGGCCCGTTGGCGGGTGGTAGTTTCAAAATTGCCATAGCGGAATTTCAAAGTCACTGTTTGCCCTTGAATATTTTTGTCTTGCAAGCTATTGGCTACCTTTTGAGCGAGGTGTCTTAAGACATTATTAACTTGATCATCATGGTAAAGAAAGGGATATAGGGTCGTTTCCGTGCCATTCGACTTACGACTAGTCCGTGCTTTAACGGGACGGTCATCCACTCCCCTAACCCGCTCATATAGGACAATACCCGCCTTACCGAAATAATTAATACAATCCTCTTGGGACAATTGCTTGAGATCTTTTCCCTTATAAATATTTAACTCATGCATTTTTTCACTGGTGCGCTTACCAATACCGTAAAACTTTTCAATGGGAAGCTCTTCTAAAAAGGCAAGCGCCCGTTTTGGAGTAATGATGGTCATGCCATCAGGTTTATGAAAATCTGAGGCTAATTTTGCGATAAATTTATTATAGGATACCCCAATACTACAGGTAAGGCCTAGTTTATGATAGATATCCTTTTGAATCCGCTCAGCCACGTCCATGGCATAGAGGAGTTGGTAGTGGTTGTTAGTCACATCCAGAAAAGCCTCGTCGATTGAGAGAGGTTCAATAATATCAGTATATTCACGGAAGACATCGCGGACCTCTTCACCGACTTTGCGGTAATAGTCCTTATTGCCCTTAACAAAGTAAGCCTGGGGGCATAAGCGGTAGGCTTCACTAGCACTCATGGCAGAATGCACGCCAAATTTTCGTGCTTCATAGCTCGCCGTTGCCACTACACCCTTACCACTGTTTTCTTTAGGATGCTGGGCTATGATGACCGGTTTACCCCGTAGGTAGGGATGGTCACGTTGTTCAATTGAAGCGTAGAAGGCATCCATATCTACGTGAAGAATTTTTCTAGAAGGATCGATTTTAGGCTCCCTAAATTCTAAAACACCAATGCGACGCATAAGTCACCTCCTCGTCTCCTTAATAAAATTATCATAGCATAAATTCGGTCCCTGCTTTCATGATGGCGCTCTTCCAAGCCAAAATAAAAAGGCTGAGCTCTCACCCAACCTGTTTAAGCATCACAATAGACTTTGGATATCGATGTGGTCTAATGAAGGAACATCATAGACCGTTGCCTCCAATTGCAAGTAATCAAAATATTGATTAATCGACAGCTGCTTAATGGCTTGCTTACGTTCCTGGTAAGAAGCTGGCAATTGGTGTTTCCAAGCAAAGTCAGTAAAATATTTTTCGACATCATGACGACTGATTTTTGGATAACCCGCTCGTTTAAACTCACGCGCCTTCTTTTGACAAAGCGGCTGAATTAATAAACTTTGCCATTTGGATAAGCTATTGTTCGTCTTCTTCACAATTATTGCTCATCCTCATCCTTGATTAGGATCGTATCTTCATCGGTAGTCACCACATCAACAGTTTCATCATCATTACTGTCCGCTTGAATATCTTCTTCCTCAGTCGGAGTTTGACCAGTACCCGCTTGATGGCCTTTAATTTGAGCCACACTCATACGTTCAAAAACTAGGAGAACGCCCTCAACGTCGAGAGTTACGGTATTATTATCTTGGTCAATTTCAGAGACTACCCCGTGTAAACCTGAAACCATCACCACTTCGTCGCCAACAGTTAGGCTATCCATCATTTGTTGCTTTTGTTCTTGTTGCTTCTTGGCAGGACGAATCATTAAGAAATACATCATCGCACCAATAATCACAATATATAATAAAATACTTACCATAATTTATAAACCTCCATCTATTTATTGACTCAATTATACTAAAAATTCTTAGGATTTTTCTTATTAAGGCCATAGCGTTCAAAGAAGTCTGCCTTGAAATCAAGCAAGTTATCGTCACGAATGGCTTGACGAACATTGGCCATAAGATCGGTCAGGAAGTGCAAGTTATGAATACTGGTCAACCGCGCCCCTAGGATCTCATTAGTGTGGGTCAAGTGTCTGATATAGGCCCGGCTATAGTTTTGACAGGTATAACAGGAACACGCTTCATCTAAGGGTCTAAAATCACGTTTAAAGGTGGCGTTCTTAACCACTAAGCGGCCCTGACTGGTCATACAGGTCCCATTACGGGCAATCCGGGTCGCAAGGACACAGTCAAACATATCTATCCCGCGAATGGCTCCTTCAATTAAAGCATCTGGACTACCCACGCCCATCAGGTAACGGGGTTTATGGCTAGGCATAACTGGTGTCAGGTAGTCAAGGACTGCATACATTTCATTCTTAGACTCTCCTACTGATAAACCACCAATAGAATAACCTGGAAAATCGAGATTAATTAAATCCTGGGCATGCTGGAGTCTTAAGTCCTTATAGCCACCCCCCTGGATAATTCCAAACAGGGCTTGGTCTTCCGGACGCTGGTGGGCCGCTAAGCCCCGTTCAGCCCAGCGGGTCGTGCGATTAATACTATTCTTCATATAATCATAGGAAGCATCAAATGGCGGACATTCGTCCAAACTCATAATAATGTCTGCCCCTAAGTTATTTTCAATGGAAATCGCTTTTTCAGGACTTAAGAAGAGTCGGTGGCCGTTCAGGTGACTTCTAAAATAGACCCCTTCCTCTTCTAGGCGGCGGATCTTGGTTAGTGAGAAGACCTGAAAACCGCCAGAATCAGTCAAGATAGGACGGTCCCAATTCATAAATTGGTGCAGACCGCCAGCTTCTTTAACGATATCATCTCCCGGACGTAACCACAAATGGTAGGTATTGGAAAGAATGATTTCTGCTCCCAAGCCCTTCAACTCTTCAGGAGACAGTCCCTTGACTGTGGCTAGGGTTCCGACTGGCATGAAAATAGGTGTTTCAAATGACCCATGCGGCGTGGTCACCCGCCCTAAGCGAGCACCCGTGTGCTTTTCCGTTTTGATTAATTCATAAGTAAGTGCTGGCATTTCCTACACCTTTCTAGCTAAGAAAAAATAATGAACAAGACTATTTTAGCAAAGATTTCAGCATTTAACTAGGACTAGGCCAGTGAAAAAGGAAATTGTCTTTACTAGATAATCTTAATAGTTAGTAGTTAATAAAAAAGGCTGCGACTCTGGTCACAGCCCTTAAGTCATTATTTTCTTCTATCAATCGGTATTCATTCGCTTAAGCGTCTTTGATTTTTTCAAAACTGGCCCGGTCTTGATCCTTGTCATAGTCCACTTCAACCTCTTGGCCAGCAGCGACATCTCCGGCGATAATAGCGCGAGCCAATGGCGTTTCCACTTCATTGGTGATAAAGCGACGAAGCGGACGGGCACCAAATTCTGGTTCATAGGCCGTCTCAGCAATCCAATCAATTAATTCATCACTAAAGTGCAATTGAATGTGTTGGTCTTTGAGACGTTTATTGAGTCCGGCCAGCATCTTGGCAACAATCCCATGCATATTGTCTTGTGACAATGGCGTAAAGAGGATAATATCGTCAATCCGGTTAAGAAATTCAGGTTTGAAATAACCATAGAGACGTTCTTTGACCTTGTCTCGCGCCTCGGTAGATATTTCTGAAGTATTCCCATCTTTAGCATCTTCTAAGAGTAAGTCAGATCCGATGTTACTGGTCATAATAATGATGGTATTCTTAAAGTCCACGGTCCGACCTTGACCATCTGTCAAACGACCATCGTCAAGGATTTGGAGGAGGATGTTGTACACATCACTATGGGCTTTTTCAATTTCATCCAGAAGAACAACGGAATAGGGGTGACGGCGGACTGCTTCAGTTAATTGTCCCCCTTCTTCATAACCGATGTAACCAGGTGAAGCCCCTACTAAACGCGACACATTGGCTTTCTCCATGTATTCACTCATATCGATACGGATCATGTTATCTTCAGAGTCAAAGACTTGTTCCGCTAAAGCCTTAGCTAATTCCGTCTTACCTACCCCGGTTGGCCCTAAGAAGAGGAAGGAACCTAATGGCCGGTTAGGATCTTGGATACCTGCCCGGGAACGCAGAACCGTATCCGTTACGCTGTTAACGGCTTGGTCTTGGCCGATCACCCGTACATGTAAGCGGTCAGCGAGATCAAGTAATTTTTCCCGTTCATTTTGGGCTAACTTAGTCACTGGAATACCAGTTTGGCGAGAAACTACTTCTTCAATTTGGTCCTCGGTTACCGATTCTTGGACCAGACTCGGTTTACCGCTGGCTTCAGCTTCGTATTTTTCTTCCATATCTTCTAATTCTTTAGCCAACTTAGGTAGAGTCCCATGTTGCAATTGAGCCGCTTTTTCTAAGTCATAATTATTTTGCGCGATTTCAAGTTGCCGTTTAGCATCGTCAATTTCTTGGCGTTTATCTTGGATATGACTGAGGGAGGCTTTTTCGTCTTCCCATTCCAAGGTCAGTTGGTTAGTCTTTTCACGGACTTCAGCCAATTCCTTTTGCAACTCTTCTAAACGTTCCTTAGAAGCGGGATCATCTTCCTCTTTTAAGGCTTCTTCTTCAATTTCTAATTGCAATTGACGGCGCCGTTGTTGGTCGAGTTCCGTCGGCATGGAGTTCATTTCCACCCGAATTTCAGCACTGGCCTCATCGACTAGGTCAATCGCCTTATCAGGAAGGTAGCGGTCTGTAATGTAACGGTCAGATAATTCAGCTGCGGTAACCAAGGCTTGGTCATGGATTTTAACGTGGTGGTGGTTTTCAAAACTTTCTCTCAAACCACGTAAGATCGAGATGGTATCTTCGACAGTTGGCTCATTAACGAGGACCTTTTGGAAACGACGCTCTAAAGCCTTATCAGTTTCCATGTATTCCCGGTATTCATCTAGAGTAGTGGCCCCAATACAATGTAGTTCACCACGAGCTAACATAGGTTTTAAGAGGTTACCAGCATCCATAGCCCCTTCTGCCTTGCCCGCACCCACAATGGTGTGGATTTCATCAATAAAGAGGATGATTTCTCCGTCTGATTTCTTAATTTCGTTAAGCACCGCTTTTAGACGTTCTTCAAATTCTCCCCGGTACTTAGCTCCGGCTAATAGGGAACCCATATCGAGGGAAAAGATGGTCTTATCGCGCAGGTTACTTGGCACGTCACCTTTTACAATTCTTTGAGCCAAGCCTTCTACAATCGCGGTCTTACCAACACCCGGTTCCCCAATGAGGACAGGATTATTCTTGGTCTTTCTAGAGAGGATCCGAATAACATCACGAATTTCATCATCGCGGCCAATGATAGGATCCATTTTACCTTCTCTAGCAATCGCGGTTAAGTCGCTACCATATTTTTCTAGGGAATCATAATTTTCTTCAGCGTTTTGTGAGGTCACGCGATCACCCTTTCTCAAGTCTTTGATTTTGTCCTTCACTTGGTCATAATTGGTATAAGTTTTTAACCATTTAGTGAGGTCGAGATAGTTCAATTTAAAAATACTTAGTAATAAAATTTCAGTAGACAAGTATTCATCTTGGAATCCTTGGGCCTCTTCTTGAGCGGTTTGCAATAATTCTGCTAGGGAACGTGAAATATTTTGTCCGTATTGAACATTGCTGCCATTCACTACAGCAATATTATCCAGTTCACGGTCAAGTTCCCTATCGAGTTCGTCCATTGGAATATTCATTTGATGATAAAAATTATAAGCAAATTGTCCAGGTTGTACTAATGCTTTGAAGAGATGCGGAATCGAGATTTCTTGATGATGTCCTGTCATCGCAATTTGTTGCGCATTTGCAAGAGCTTCTTGTAAACTTCTTGTCATTTCCATATTATTCATTCTCTTCGCTCCTTTGATTCATTCATTTTAAAGGTATTTTTTAACCTTTACATTGACTATTATAACATATTGGTCAGTATTGATCAATAAATTTAGTCAAGATTAGTCAGATATTTTGTTTATTTTCCTAGGCAACAAAAAGGAGACGCTCTCTACGGCCTGTCCTGTTTAATAAAATTGTCAAATTTATAGCCTTTTTTAAAAAATCCCCCAAGTCTATAAGTATGACTTGGAGGAGATATTTGAGTGCTAGATATTCTGTTAGGCAAAGCCGCGGAGGTAATCCCTAGAAAAATCAAAAAAAGCTTTAGCGGCTTGGGAGAAATAATGGTCTTTCTTATAGACCAGGCTGATCGTCCGCTGGATGGAATAATCGGCGACCCTAAGTGGGATTATCTTTTCTTGACTGGATAAGAGGGAAATTTTAGGGGTAAAAGAAATCCCATAACCGGCTTCAACCAATTTATGGATCGCAGCGGCATCTTCTAATTCGATCTGATAATTAGGTGTAAAGCCGGCCTGTTGACAGAAACCATCCGTTAACTCCCGAAAACTATAACCCTGACTCGAGCCAACAAATTTTTCCGCCTTTAAATCGCTTAAGAAAACCTGCTTAGCCTGGGCCAAGGGGTGTTTCTGACTCACTGTGACAAAGATTTCTTCACTGATTATAGGGAGGGTCTCGACTTGGTCATGGTTAATCTCATGGGTAGCTATCCAAAAATCGAGTTGATCTTTTAACAATTTTTCGAGCATCAAGCCACTCGCTGCTTCATACTGCTTGACCCGAACCTTGGGATAATCGTGGAGAAAGTCACTCAATAAGTTAGGGAAGACATGGGGAAGGGTAACGCCAATGACAATTTCACCATGTTCTAAACCGGAAATTTCCCTAACCACCCGCTTACCTTCACTTAAGGCGCTAAAAGAATGGTCCAAGTAAGTTAAAAAAGTCTCCCCATAGTGGTTTAAATGAATACTACGGCCTTGACGAATAAATAAATCGACCCCTAAGTCTTCTTCTAACTGTTTAATAGCCCGGCTAATGGCTGGTTGAGATACATTTAATTCTTCCGCGGCACTGGTCATATTGCCTATCTCAGCCACCGCTTTAAAATATTTCAAAGCATAGTAGTTCATTTTACCACCTCTTCATTGATTGTCCTTATTATTTCAATTTCGCATCCAATTTTCAAGGGTTAGTCAGCAAGCTTTCTCGGATCAACTATCCGTACAAAAAAAGAGTCTGGGACAAAGGTCTCAGACTCTTTTCAAAATACGAACTATCTAATCAAAACGTATTCCAAAAGTCAGCCCTGACATCCACTTCATTCAGGGTGTGAGACTTGGTACCGAGGCTTGGATGATTGGAACAAGTCAGAATAAAAGCGAAGTATTCGCTTGTTTCTGACTTGTGAAATCACTCCAAGTCTGCCAAGTCGAACCCGACTTCGAACTATGTGCGATAGGCTTGCGCTTATCTTCCATAGTTTGTTCCAGTTGCTATAGCTGTTCGAAGCGCAAGCGAGTTACAGATATAGTATGCGTAGCTCTTCAGGGCTCTTTTGACTTTTGTCACACTCTCTTGTTAATTAAAATTCACATCAATACAATTTAGCCTAAAAGCAAATCGCTTGGGACAAAATCCCTCATCATAAGCTTAGATATTAAGCCAATTCAGCGCGGGCTGAAGCAAGGGCTTGGTGCAGAGCGTTAGCCGCTTCATCAACTTCTGCATTGCTTGCTTTCAAGTTGAGACGAGTTCCTACAGCCTTGGTGATTACTTGATTTAGATGATTGTAGGCATTGAAAGAAACCTTGCCCAGTAATTCGCTATCGCGGATGCTGCGAACTTCACCGATCAAGTCACGGAGTTCAAGTTTTCTTTCTTTAGAAGCACGGGCATTCAACGTCGCTTGTGCAATTTCACGGGCTTCACCTAATTGAGCCTTAATTTCTTCCATTGCGGCTTGTACATCGACTGTTTTAGCGTGAAGGTCTAATTGGAGGCCAACAGCCTTAGTTAATGTGGCATTGAGGGCCGTGTAAACTTCCGTTGGCACATTCCCTAAGATTGACCCATCACGTTCAAAGCGGGTGTTCCAAATGAGATCTTTCAATTCACGTTTAAGGGCATTTGGAGCAATTTGTTGGTCAGCTGGGATGCTTTCTAAGTAAGCAAGAGCATCCCCGTATGCTGCCTGGAGTTCAGCAACCGCATCATCAATTTGGTAAACGCGGGTTTCTGAATATAATTGAACCCCAACCGCACGAGTAATAGCCTTGTTTAGCTTGTGGTAAACGTCAAATGGTACTTTAGATAGAATGTATTCGTCACGTTTGAAGCGGGTGTCCCAGATAGCCTTGTCCAATTTTTCCTTAATATAAGTCGTGGCAATGTCTTTAGGGGTGATATTCCGGTAAGCATTACCGAAGACTTCTAAGGCTTCTAATTCATTTAAACGTTTAGTCAAACGTTCTGCCGTTGAGAAAGGATCGACAACAGACATGAAGGCGTGGGTAATTTCTAGACCAGCTTTAGAGTGAACGATTTGTGGTTTCATCCGCCATTCACTGGTTGCTGTTTTAATTAATTCGGCACCCTTGCGCAAGACTTGAGCGCGTAAACGGATAGTATTTGGGTTATAGAAGCTGCCTGGGTGGTAACTAAGAACCATACCGTCTGCAACGCTACGACCAATATCCAAAGCCATTTGCCCTAATTTGTCTAAAACATAGTTCACAGGTGTCCCATTGAAAGTCACTTCAGAAGGAATTAATTCAGCAATGGCACCGACCACTTCTGTTGAGAGATAGACATCATGACGAACCGCTTCGGCTTTAAGTTCAGCAATACGTTGGATCAATTCACCAATCTTAGTAAAGTTTAAGTTAACGGGTAGGATCGAATCCATGATCGCTCCGATGCCAGCAGCAGGCCGTTCCCCTTTTTGTAAGTTTTCTAATAGGCTAAGGACGCTATCCGTTGTTCCAGTTACTTTAGCCACTAATTTTTCAAAGTCTTCGAAGCTAACAGCAGGTTTGTCTTCTCCAGCAGCATAGAAGGAAAAGCCAGACGCCCGACTAACACTAGGTTGGCCTTCCACAATGTGGTGAACGTCACTTTCATCAGGACCTAATTCGCCATAGCGGATAACAAATTTAGACAATTCGACTAATAATTCATGGTTTAATTCGTTATCAACGAGAACTTCGCCTAAGGTCTTTAAAACCTCTTCGCTAGTCGCACGGTCTTCGTCTTGAACCGATACTGCAATAGCAACCGAGAGAACTTTATTGAAGCCTGCGGGATTTTCCTTAGCAAAGTTTTCTAAAGCGGCAAAGTCAATCGCTTCTTCTTCACTAGCAAGGCCTTTTTCCTGGTTGACTTGTTTATAATCATCGTCAACTTTTTCGACCTTTACTGCTTGCTTGTCTTTACCAGTGGCCTCTTCATCGATTGCTTCTGTTTCTTCTGTTTCTTCTCTTTCATCTTTTTCTGCTTTCTGAGATGTTTTACCAAGATCTTTTTCGCTATCTTCTACTTGAGAAGACTCTTCCTTATTAGTTGACCTTTCTGGACTAAGCGCTTTTGGCTCACTAACTTCTTCATGCTGACCAAGCTCTTCACTTTCCGCAGGAGAAACTTCTTCCTGATATTCTAGAGGAGCTTCAGCTGCTTTTTCAGCAAGTTCTTCCTCAAGATCTTTAATTTCTGCTTCAGGCAGAGCCGTTTCAGTTTCTGCTTCACTCTCAATTGTTTGTGATTCTTCTAATACAGCATCATGGTCTTGGCCTTGCTGCTCTGGGATAACCAATGATTGTTCTGCTGTTTGATTACTTTCAACTTGATCAATTTCAGCTGCTAGTACAGCTTCTTGAGAAGCAAAAAGCATAGTCATCCCAAAGGCTAAAGAAAGCGCGCCTTTGCTAACTTTGCGACTTAACAAAATGTGTAATTGAGTGGTCGATTGACTCATCTTCATTCCTCCTGTATTCACATGAAAACCAGTGATAACATCAGCAACATCTTAAGCGCTTACAAAGATGGCAAAAAGAAACAATTTATTGTTCCATTTCACATTCCTACTTTAAAACTTTGGCCTAAATTTGTCACCCTTATCAAGGAAATTAATTAGAAAAAGTTTAAAAAGGCTGATAAATCAAGGATGAATTTTACAACAAAAAACAATATAGTATTTTACAGTGGCATGGTAGAAGCATGACCTTAATTGACCATAAAAGCGTTTCTTTGTGACCCTGGTCAAGCACACGAAAAAAGGACTGGTTGGCTTTCCCAGTCCTTGTATGGATTTTATTTTTTAAGAGGATAATAGCTTAACGAGTCAACTTTATTTAACTTGTTTTTCTCCTTGCCCTTCACCATCGGCTTGAGAGTCCTTATCTTCCTTGCCGGATTTCTTCCCATCTTCTAGGAAGGGGGTACCGAAATCAAGGAAATGACCTGGTCTAAAGTCGGTAAAGAAACGACTGAATTCATCATTGAAGCGTTGGTGCATTTGGTTAAAGTGATCCATTAATTGGTCATATTGGGCTTGGGTTTCATCAGTAACATCCACCCAGCCGGTGTCTTGACCATTAATGTTCATCCGCATCTTGCGGGTGACTTGAGGTTTTGAACTTTTAGCTTGAGCCGGATGGCTAGCGCCTGCAGATTCTTCAACCTTATAAGAAACCACATCATCATCTTCTAATTCATTGACATCGACTTGGAATTGAGCGCCCTTATCCTTTAAGAAGGCTAATTTATCTTGGTCTGAAAGGTTAGCATATTTGATGAAATCTTGTTCATTAAGTTCTGCAACTAGGGTACCTTTACCATATTTATCACTGTTAACTTCTGCAGTTACTGTATACATTTTCATAAAATGATCACCTTTCTTAGTTATTTTGATTATCTTACTATTAGGATCTCTTTCATCCTACGTTTATAGTATAAGCCTTTAATCAAAATTAGTCAATATATATGACTGACTTTAATTGACTTTCTAGGTAAAAAAGAGAGCGATCTCACTCTCCCTATTGACTAAAATTTTTATCCTTAGAAAAAACAACCACCTTCGATTCATTTTCTAAGACGACATCATTTTCTTGGTTGATGACTTTTACAAACACATAGGCAATGCCCCGATCTGACTTACTTTTAGAGGGTTTAAAATCAGTAATTTCGCCTTCGATATGCAGGTCGTCGCCGGGGTAGACGGGTTTAGTCCAATTGAGGGTCACTCCGGCACCAATATCCCCATGTTTAAAAGGAATACTTTCAACCATTAATTTCATCATAATGGCAGTCACCAACCAGCCACTAGCGCAAAGTTGCTTAAAGAAGCTGTTTTCAGCGGCGCTTTTATCCAAGTGGAAAGGTTGGGGATCATATTTTTCTGCAAAACTGATGGCTTCTTCTTCAGACAAATGATAGCTACGGCTTTTGAATGTTAGGCCTACCTGACAGTTTTCTAAATAGATAGCTTCCACGGTCTATTCCTCCTTTTTCCTAATTATCAGACAATTAAAAAAACTGTGTCTTAGACACAGTTTTTAAATCGCTTATTTTTTGCGACGACGTTCAGCAATACGAGCTGCTTTACCGTGACGGTCACGTAAGTAGTAAAGTTTCGCACGACGTACTTTACCTTGACGGATCACTTCAATTTTAGCTACTCGAGGAGTATGTACTGGCCAGATACGTTCAACACCAACACCGTTTGAGACTTTACGAACAGTGAAGGTTTCGCTGATGCCTTGGCCTTTACGTGCTAAAACAACGCCTTCAAAAATTTGGATACGTTCACGTTCACCTTCAACAACACGTGCGTGTACACGAACGGTATCTCCGGGACGGAAATCTGGAATATCGCTGCGTAATTGTTCGGAAACAATTTCATCGATTAACTTTGGGTTATGACTCATGATAATTCTCCTTTTCCAACAGATATTCATGTTCCATAGCGACAGCGGAATATTGTTTAAATTTGTGAAATAACCTCACTCGTAAAATGATACCAAAATTCAAGTCCTGTGTAAAGGCTTATTTTGGATTTTCTGCTTGGATCTCTAGTAACCACTGCTTTTCTTGATCAGTTAGCTCAGCTTGGTCTAAGAGATCTGGACGTCTAAGGTAAGTGCGCCGAATAGCTTCCTTGCCCTTCCAATCGGCTATTTTTTGATGGTCGCCACTGACGAGGACATCCGGAACATCCATGCCCATAAATGACCGTGGTCGGGTATATTGGGGATATTCCAATAAGCCTGTCGAAAAGGATTCCACTTCCACTGACTCATTATTGCCTACTGCCTCATCCAACAAGCGCACCGTGGCATCGATCACTGTCATGGCCCCTAACTCACCACCGGTTAAGACAAAGTCACCAATGGAAATTTCATCGGTGACATAGTTTCTGATCCGTTCATCATAGCCTTCATAATGACCACAGATAAAGATTAGCTGGTCTTCTTGGGCCAGTTCTTCCGCCTTGGCTTGGTTAAACCGCTGTCCAGCAGGATCCATTAAAATCACCCGGCTAGCTGGCCGCTGGGATAAATCCTCGCTCACTAAAAGGGGATCAATGGCCTCCAGGGCCCGATAAATTGGCCCCACTTGCAGCAGCATGCCCGCTCCCCCACCAAAGGGATAGTCATCGACATGGCCATGCTTATTATTGGCAAATTGACGAAAGTCAGTGACTTCAATATCGACTAGACCTTTTTCCTGGGCCTTACCAATAATGGACTGGTTCATAGGGCCAGTAAACATATCTGGAAATAGACTTAAAATATTAACCTTCATCGTCAATCAATCCTTCAAGTGCATCGATAACTATTTTTTTCTCTTCTAAATCGATCGTTTTGACCACGTCATCAATATAGGGAATCAGGACGTCCTTCTTGCCCGGCTGACTGCGCTGGATAGTCCAAACATCATTGGGGCCCAATTGGGTGATGGCTTTGACCTTGCCTAGTAGCTTACCCGCTAGGTCATAAACCGCTAAACCGATGATTTGATCATAGAAGAACTCGCCTTCAGCTAAATCATCACTTTGTCGATTTTCAGCTGCAACCATCACTTCCATCCCCTTAAAGCCTTCCACATCATTAATTGACGGCATGCCTTTAAAACTAAGAATATGAAAATTTTTATGCTGGCGATGACTATTAACTTCGACTTCAGCTTCTTTATTCTTATGGTCAAAGATGACTAGTTGGCTTCCTGGTTGAAAACGTTTGTCGGGAAAGTCAGTGGTCGCAATGACCCGGACTTCTCCCTTTAGCCCTTGGGTATTGACAATCTTTCCCACACGGTAAAATTCTTGACTCATCGTATCTCCTTATCAAGTCTGCTTAATGCCTAAGAAAAAAACTAGGATATAATCCTAGTTTAACTGATAATCTTACTAATACCAATCATCTTATTGGTCTTCATCGATACGGTCAATTGTTAACCGAACCCGACGATGACCTTTTACGCGTACACTATATAAAATTGTGCGAATAGCATTCGCTACGCGTCCGCGCTTACCAATGACACGTCCAACGTCATCGGGATGTACCATTAAATGGTATTCTAAGAATTCATCCCCATCACTCACTTCGAGTTGAATGTCTTCAGGATAAGACACTAAAGGTTGAATAATAGTCATTAGTAAATTTTCAATGTCCGGCATGCAATTCACCTATCTTTATTTATTATGCTTAGCTTCGTGATGTTTTTGCATAATTCCTTGACGAGAAAGAATGTTACGAACAGTATCAGTAGGTTGAGCACCGTTTCCTAACCATTTTAAAGCAAGTTCTTCATCTAAAACAACTTCTTCTGGTTGGGTAGTTGGGTTATAGGTACCAATCTTTTCGATGATACGTCCGTCACGTGGTGAACGCGCATCAGCTGCGACGATACGGTAAAATGGGTTACGTTTTGATCCCATACGTTTTAAGCGTAATTTAACTGCCATGAATAAAATTCCTCCTTGTGCTTTTATTTTTTCAATCTTTTATTCACATTGCTATACTATAGCAAATTCTAAGGAGTCTGTAAAGTATTTTTTCTTTACAGCTGAAATTTATTACTGATAGCTATTCGTTTTTTCTTTTCAAGCTGACAACCGAAACCTCCCAGTTTTTTACCACCCCTTGGGCCGGTCAAGGATTTCTTTATAGCGAATGGCCTGACCTAAATTCTCTTTAGAAAGGCGGGGCTTAGCCGTGGTTAAAACAGAGGGCTGTTCCTCATCTGTTAGGGGAAGATCTTGAAAATCATCAAGATCCGCATAAGTTTCCCGCAGCTCGCGGTCTAAATAATCCTTGAAGGCTTGTTCGTCTTTGGCAATCAAATCAAAGTCAACAGCATTGGTCTGCTTAGGCTCTGCTTGCTTTTTATCCAAGGCTAAATCCTCAGCCTCGTCAGCTAGCTTGAGGATTTTTGCCTTCAGGTCCTGCTTGCCTCTTTCTAAGGCAATGCTTTGACGATTAGACTTAGTCAAGTGAGGCGGACGAGAAGAATCTTGCTGGCTTTTGGGAGAGATCTCCTCCCTAGCTTCATCCTCACTTACAATCACTTGACTGTTTTCTTCCTTCTGATCTTCTTCGTCCTGGAGGGCTTTGTCCCCTTGGTTGTCAGAATGAGCTATTTCTTCTTTGATGAGGGACCAGGCAAATTTCACTTCTTTAAAAAGCTGCCTCCACTCTGCCTTATCCATTATTTATCACCTGACTTATCCTCATGGGCTAAGGATTGACGCATATCAGTATCCGCTTGAACATTTTGCATCCGATAATAGTCCATAACTCCCAAGTGGCCTGATTCTAAGGCACTGGCCATAGCTAGGGGAACCTTAGACTGAGCTTCAACCACCTTAGCGCGCATTTCCTGGGTCTTGGCGACATTTTCTTGTTCCTCAGCGACCGCTAAAGCTCGGCGTTCTTCTGCCTTAGCTTGGGCAATTCGTTTATCAGCCTCCGCCTGTTCAGCCTGTAATTTCGCGCCAATATTTCTTCCGACATCGACATCAGCAATATCAATTGACAAAATCTCATAAGCAGTTCCTGAGTCCAGTCCCTTGCGGAGGATAGTTTGGGAAATGGAATCTGGATTCTCCAAGACCTCTGAGTGATTTTGTGAGCTCCCCACTGTGGTGACAATACCTTCACCAACCCGGGCAATAATGGTTTCTTCTCCTGCCCCACCAACCAAGCGTTCAATATTGGCGCGAACAGTAACCTTGGCCTTAGCCTTGACCTCAATGCCGTTACGGGCTACCCCAGCAATAATTGGGGTTTCAATGACCTTAGGGGTAACTGAGACTTGGACAGCTTCAAAAACATCACGACCAGCCAAATCGATGGCGGCCGCTTGCTTAAATTCCAAGTCAATATTGGCTCTTTGGGCTGCAATCAAAGCGTCAACCACCGAATTCACATCGCCACCTGCCAGATAGTGCGCTTCGAGTTCATTAATATCAATAGCTAAACCAGCCTTAGTGGCTTTGATCATTGGTTTAATGATGCGGGAAGGATTCACCCGACGCAAACGCATACCAATCAGATTTCCAATTCCTACCTTAACTCCAGAAAAATAGGCCGTGATCCATAAACCAATAGGCACAAAAACAAAAAAGAGAATAATTAATGTCAAGAGCAGAACCATCATAATTAAAAAGGTTCCAGCTTGTAGGTTAGTCATGTGCTGCCATCCTTTCTGTATTACTTTTCCCAACTTAAACAATTTTTACCTGATAGGCTTATTTTATTTCAGCGACCAGCAAGCGATCATTCTTCACCTTAACGACTGTCACTTCGCTTCCTTTCTCTATATAGTGATACTGACTAAGGACTTCGAGAATTTCCCCATTAGAGAAGCGAGCCTTGCCCACTGGACGGCAATCAGTTACTGCGATAGCCCTTTGGTTGAGATATTTAGATGAATCAGCTAAGGACTGGAAGCCCTCCGCTTCAGTCAGTGAAGTGTCTAAAACTATTTTCTTAGTAAAAGGCAATTGAAAACCCAAGCGGGTAAAAATTAAGACCGTGACTAGGGCAATTGCTAAGGCTAGGGTACCGTCTATTAAGGCCCTTAGCCAATTTCCCTGCAATAGCCATAAGGACAGATAAATCACCCCTAAGCCCATCACGCCTAAAAGGCCCATCGTGGGTAAAATAAATTCAAAGGCCAAAAGAGAAAATCCTAAAACCAATAAAATTATAGCCAGCCAAGAAGCGCTGGCAAAGAAATAAAAGTATAGAGCAAAGAGAATCAGGCTTATTAAGCCCATAAAGAGATACTCTCTAGTCATTAAAGCTACCATTAAAGCCAGGACTCCTAATAGAAAGAGCAGACTTCCCATCCTACCAACAACCCCCTTCTTTTCTCGCTTTAATAATAGCACAGCCCCAAAGAATACAGAAATAGAAAGATAAGAAAAATGTTTCAAAAGTTAGCCCTACCCTAGAGCAAAATCGACTTTTGAAAGGCATTTTTTACAAAGCTTGATACATAAAAAAAGCTGGGCTTATTTCCCAGCAATTTTGTTATTTAGCCTGACTGTCGCACTCTTTAGTTGAGTTCGGAAGGGTGAGGGGATGTCCTTTCAGAAAAGTTGAACGATCAGCAAGCTGATCTTATCAGCTTTTCTTCCAAGGAATCGCCCTCCCTGATCCTTCCTCACATCCTTTTCAAATCTGCTCGGTGACAAAAGTGAACTCCGCTTCAGAAATATTTGGCAATCCTTTTCAAGGATTACCGCATATTTCTTCCAGCGTTTCACTTTTTTTCGTCACCTCGCACTCTATTCATTAGTCATTAAATTGACTTTGGTAGAGTTGGGCGTATTTGCCATTTTTTGCTAGCAGCTCTTCATGGTTTCCTTGTTCAACAATATCCCCTTGATCTAGAACCAGAATTTTATCAGCTTCCACAATGGTAGACAAGCGGTGGGCAATGACAAAGTTGGTCCGCCCTTGCATGAGCTTAGCCATGGCTGACTGGATAAGTTGTTCTGTACGGGTGTCCACTGACGAGGTGGCTTCATCAAGGATCATGACTTCGGGGTTAGAGATAAAGGCCCGAGCAATGGTAATTAATTGCTTTTGCCCCTGGGAAATATTATTGGCTTCTTCATTTAAGAGGGTATTGAAACCATCAGGCAAGCTTTGAATAAAGTGATAGCAATGAGCATCCTTGGCTGCTTGAACCACTTCTTCATCGCTAGCTCCCTCGGCCCCATAACGGATATTATCCGCAATGGTCCCCTGCTGGAGCCAGGTATCTTGAAGCACCATGCCAAAAAACTGACGCAGGTTTTCCCGGCTAGCTTGGCGGATATCAATACCGTTGACGCGAATCGCCCCGCGGTTAACATCATAGAACCGCAACAATAAAGAAATCAGGGTCGATTTTCCTGCCCCGGTTGGTCCTACAATCGCTATAGTTTGACCTTTTTCAACCTGGAGATTCAAGTCTTTAATAATCATCTCTTCCTCATAGGCAAAGCCAACATGGTCAAAGACAATACTTTCAATCGGCGGCTCTATTTCATAAGTGGTATCCTCAACCACTTCGGGAGCATCTAATAATTCAAAGATCCGGTCGGCCGAGGCCAGGGTTTCTTGGAGAAGAGTAGCCATTTCGGCAATGGTATTAATGGGCCGGGTAATTTTTTGACTATATTGGATAAAAGCCAAGACATCCCCAATTAAAATTCTCTGTCCTAGGACAAGTAACCCTCCCACAATGGCAATGGCCACATAGCCAATATTACTGATAAAGGTCATCACTGGCAGTAAGATCCCCGCCATAAAACTGGCATGATAGGAGACTTCATAGAGATGGTTATTATAGCGTTGAAATTCTTGGTCAGCCCGATCTTGATAATTATAGGCCTTAATCAGGTCAGTCCCGGTGAAACTTTCCTCAATGTAGCCCACAATAGCTCCCAGGCCCTTCGCCTTGGCCCGAAAATATTTCTGCGACCGTGAGGTGATGAAGCGGGTTGCAAAAAAGGACAGCGGGATGGTAATAAAGAAAATTCCCGTCATGGTGACTGAAATTCTCAACATCATAATCAAAATGCCGACTAAGAGAATGGCTCCATAAAAGACTTGGTCAATACTTTGCTGGATATTACGTCCCAAGCTTTCAATGTCATTGGTCATCCGACTCAATAAGTCACCTGTCAATTGTTGGTCGAAGAAGGACAGGGGGATTTTCTTGATTTTTTTTGAGACGGCTTGGCGCAATTCCTTGATAAAGGATTGGGCCAAATAGGTCAGCAAGCGACCCTGAAAGTAACGGAAAAGGCCCAGGACCAGGTAGATGGCAATAAGATAGAGACAGAAGACCTTGATCTGGTCAAAATTAATGGCCTGGCCCTGGCTGATGTCGGCTGCAATGCCATTGGTTAAGTCTCCCATAATCCGAGGAGCGATAATATCACAGGCTGCAATCACAATAGTCGCTAACAAGCTAAAAATGAGCAACCAATGGTACTTGCCTAAATGCTTGATTAAACGGAGCAAATTAGCTTGGCTACTTTGGTGTTTCTTCCTAGCCATGGATGTCATCCTCCTCCCCTTGACTAATAACAATTTCACGATAGAGTTTAGAATGCTTCATAAGCTCTTCGTGGCTGCCATATGCACTGACCTTGCCCTCATCTAAGACCAGGATCTTATCGGCATGGCGGATGGTGGCCACTCTTTGCGCCACAATGATTAACATGGCATCGCCCAAGTTATCTTTTAGGGCTTGGCGCAATTGATAATCCGTTTGATAGTCTAAAGCTGAAAAAGAATCATCAAATAAGTAGAGAGGTACCCGGCGGCTAAGAGCCCGGGCAATGGCCAAGCGTTGGCGTTGCCCACCGGAAAAATTGACCCCACCTCGAACCATGCGGTCAGCTAAAGGACGATCAGATAAAAAGTCCCTAGACTGAGCGATATCTAGGTTGTTCTCCATAGCAGCATCGGTGACGGATTCATCCGCATAAGATAGATTTTCCCCCACAGTCTTGGTAAAGAAGAAATTCTGTTGGGGAATATAAGAGATATACTGGCGGACTGATCCCGGCGCTAAACTTTCAATGGCTTGACCATTGATTAAGAGCTCGCCCTCACTGGGTGGGTAAAACTGTAAGAGGAGTTTTAAGAGGGTTGATTTCCCTGACCCGGTTCCACCAATGATCCCTAGGCTTTCCCCTTTACTTAAAGAGAAATTAATCTTATCTAGGGCAGGTAAGGCCGCTCCTGGATAGTAAAAAGTCAAATCCTTAGCTTCTACCCGACTAATGGGTTCGGTAAGTAAGTTCTCACCAATCATTTCTGCCTGAGGATAAGCTAAAACTTCACTGATTCTTTCCGTTGAGGTCACGGTCCGTGGCAACATAGTAAGTAAGTTACAAATCATGATTAAAGCCGTTAGCACCTGGGTAATATACTGGAGATAGGCCATTAACCCACCAATCTCTAAACTTCCCTGGCTAATTAAATGAGCCCCAAAATAGGCAATGGCAACAATTCCTAGATTTAAAACCGTGGAAAGAATCGGCATGACCGTAATCATTAAATTGTTGACCTTTAAGGCGATTTGATAATATTCATCATTGGCTTGACTAAAGACAGCTTCTTCATAGTCATTCTTATTAAAGGCCCGAATCACCTTTAAACCGGTCAAACGTTGACGAAAGAGCAGGTTGATCCGGTCTAACTTCCCTTGTAAACGGGGAAAATAAGGGAGGGCCTTCTTGATAATGACCCACATCCCCAAAAATAAAAAGGGAATACTCAATAATATAATAACGGATAATTGCATGTTGGTTAACATGGCCATAATCAGGCCCCCAATGAACATGAGCGGACCACGCACCCAAGGCCTTAGTCCCATAAGCGCCATTTGTTCTACCTGGCTGACATCGTCTGTCGTTCGCGTGATTAAGGATGAAATGCCAAAATGTTCGGTGTCATCAAAGGTCATATGGTTGACCTTGGTATAGATAGCATGTCTGACATCGCGAGAAAAACCCATAGCAACTTTGGCAGAATGAAAGGCCGCTGATCCCCGACAAATCACTGTCAACAGCACGACCACCAGCATCAAGCTCCCAATTTTTAAAATAAATGAGGTATCCCCTTGAGCCACCCCCTGGTCAACCACTTCAGCCATTAAGCGTGGTAAAAATAATTCCCCTAGGGCGTTACCAAAAGTTAAAGCAATCACTAGCAAAATCCGCCAGCGATAACTCTTTAAATAGGAAAACACTTGCATAAAAATGACCAACCTCCCCCTGAATGTGATTACTGACTAACTACTAAAATACCCTATCTAAAAAAACATAGCAAATCATTTACATTTCCACTAAAAAAGCCTCGCTAGAAGCGAAGCTTGTTAATAGGTAATTTGAATATAGTCTCCCAAACTTAATCAATCATCGACTTAAGTATTTGACTCATTATCCTGCTTGATTTTTGAAAGCTATTTTTTATTCACTCAGAGTCAAGGCGCTTAATTATAGCGACCAAGGAGACGTTTGACCTTCTCATAGAGGGCGAGGAAGTGGGGGTGTGGTGACCAGGTAAAGGTCCCAATATTTCTTTCCGCATAGCCGTTAAAGGATTGTTTAAAATGAAGCAAGCCGTTATTCTCGTCAAAAGGCTCACTGATGCCTAAGAAATTATAGACCGGAATATCATGGTCTATAGCCAGCTTGATGGATTGATCTTGGATGAGATAAGGAGCATTGATGATGGAATATTCCTCATCTGAACCCGAATAGAGATAGGTCATCTCGTAAGGACTCTCAATAAAGAGAGCCACTGCTAAAACGGTTTGTTCTTCTTTGGCTTGGTCCACCCAGACTTGGGCATCGGCAATCTTTTTCACTTGAGCGTCATATTGGGATTGGTATTCCCGTCTTTGGTTGTTCTTTTTGCGGCTATTGGGATTTTTAGCCAGATCTTCATCTAAGTCCGCTAAGATTCCTTCTAATTCCTCTTGACGTTCAATTAAACTAGCTTGGTAGTCTTTGAAGTTAATTTCCGCAATGACAAAGCGGGCCGCACTGCCAATGTTTTGGTAAACTTCTTCAAAGTATGGGTATTCCTTAGGCGCAATCCCCAATCGCTGACAAGTCTCCTCATAGCAAGCATAGAAGCGCGGCATTTCTTCAATTCCAGTAATCTCTCGGACCACGGTACTATACTTATGGGCTTGTTTGAGGGATTGTTGGGCGCCATGGAGGTAGGATTTTTCCACCTTGTTGGGGTCAACTGTAGTCAAATCCTTCTTATAATTCCAGTCAAACCCCGCAAATTCTGGTCTTTTGTCTTGGTAATGGTAGGTGAAGCCTGCTGCTTGAATCCAGGAAACCAGATCTTCATTAATCTTTTTGGGGTTTTGTGCCTTTTCATCAGTAACAATAATCCCAACATCTGGCTTCACGAGTAAGGAGATCCCCTTATGAGACTTGACAAAATCCTTAACTCCATTCAAGAAAGTAATAATTTGGTCGCGATTGCTTAAATCTCCAGGTAGCCAGCCTTCTAATTCAAAGGCCCCACCCACATGGGTAGGTAAGTTGGCCAAAATGCAGGCTTCTAGAATCTGATCTTGGTCGTCTGCTAAGGCTAAATAATGAATTTCTCGGCCCCGGGCGGCTTTTAAGCGCGCCATGTCTAGCGATTGCAAGTGGTTACTGCGGCCTAATTGCTTGATCCACTTGTCAAAATCATCTGCTGCTATTTCAACGAATTTCATTTATCCCACTAGTCTCCTTCACATTTACCCTTTTTTGCCACGTTTTTTACGTTGCTTATTTAATTTCTTCTTCATGTGTTTTGCTGCTAGTTCTTGAGCCCGCTGTTTCTTGCGACGGCCACCATCCATACCAGGCATATTAGGCATATTACCCATTCCATTAGGCATGCCCCCCATTAGGGAAGATAAGGAACTCATATCCCCATTGGTCATGGCTGACATCATAGTCCGACTTTGGTTAAATTGTTTAATCAATTGGTTAACTTGGTTGACCGTGGTTGCTGATCCCTTAGCAATCCGCCGGCGCCGGCTTTGGTTAATTTCATCCGGATGGGTCCGTTCATAATCAGTCATGGACTGGATAATGGCCTTGGTACGGACCATATCTTTAGGGTCGATGTTTAACTTATCAACCGGTAGTATCTTATTTAAGCCCGGTATCATCTTGATGATGCTTTCAAATGAGCCCATCTTGTTCATTTGATCCATTTGCTTAACGAAGTCATTAAAGTCGTAAGTATTGGCCTGCATCTTAGCTGCCATCTCTTCGGCTTCTTTTTCATCAAATTCTTTTTGGGCCTTTTCAATTAGGGTCATCATGTCCCCCATACCCAAAATTCGGTTAGACATCCGGTCAGGATAGAAGGTTTCAATGTCTTCTAATTTTTCCCCGACCCCGGTAAATTTAATCGGTTTGCCAGTGATAGAGGCAATCGACAAGGCGGCACCACCACGAGTATCCCCATCTAATTTAGTCAGGACAACCCCGGAGAGTGCTAATTCTTCATCAAAAGTCTTCGCCACATTAGCAGCTTCTTGACCACTCATGGCGTCAACGGTGAGAAGAATTTCATCGGGATGAACAGCTGCTTGGATGTTCTTTAATTCATCCATCAAAGTTTGGTCGATCTGTAAGCGCCCGGCAGTATCGATAAAGATAGTATCGTAGTTATTCTCTTTGGCATAAACGACCGCCTTTTGGGCGATCTCAACAGGGCTCACTTGGTTACCTAGTTGGAAGACCGGTAAGTCCAGCTGACGGCCAATGGTTTCTAACTGGTCAATTGCAGCAGGACGGTAGACGTCGGCGGCCACTAAGAGAGGTTTGCGATGGTCTTCTTCCCGTAAGTGATTGGCTAGTTTACCCACCGTGGTGGTTTTACCAGCCCCTTGTAAACCAGCCATCATAATAATTGTTGGTCCATCTTCATTATAGTTAACGCCAACTTGCTCGCCACCCAATAATTCAGTCAACTCTTCATCGACGATTTTAACAATTTGTTGGGTTGGACTTAGTGATTCTAAGACATCACTATTTAGGGCCTTATCTTGGACCTTACGAACAAAGTTTTTTACCACTTTAAAGTTAACATCAGCCTCTAGTAAGGCCAAACGCACTTCCCGCATCATTTCTCGCAAGTCGCCTTCGGAGATTTTTCCCTTTTTACCGACTTTTTCTACCGCTCCTTGCAGGCGGTCCGATAAACTTTCAAAAGCCATTCCTTACACCTCTTTATCATCCATTATTAGTAACTTATCTATTGTTTGTTTGAGTTCATCATCTTGAGCATAGTTCTTTTTGACATAGTCCCTGAGCTCCTTGATCGCCGCTTGCCGCTTACGGTAGTCAGAGGCTAAGTGTAAGCGGGACTCATAATTTTCCAGGGTCTTTTCCGTTCTACGAATGTTATCATAAACGGCCTGCCGACTGACATCGAAATAGGCCGCAATTTCACCGAGGGAGTAGTCATCTTGGTAGTAAAGACTAATATAATCTTGTTGTTTTTTGGTTAATAACTGGTAATAGAAGTCCAGTAAGCGGTTAATTTCATTAGTCTTTTGAATTTCCATATTTGCCTCCATCACTAGATTGCTTCTAGCTTACAATCTTTAAGAATACCGAAGTCCTTAGGGAAAGTCAATGCAGAGGCCAGTAAAATCCCCTTAAGATTAGGCGGCAGAAAAAGAGTCTGAGACTTTTGTCCCAGACTCTCAACACTTTTAGACTTCGACGACATCTTTGACCAACTGATAAATGAATTTTTCCCCATCAAATGGTTGTAAATCATCCATCCCTTCGCCTAGTCCAATCAGCTTCACTGGTAGGTCTAGCTCATAACGAATGGCAAAGATAACTCCCCCACGGGCGGTTCCATCTAATTTGGTTAAAACTAAGCCGGTAATATCGACGGTTTTATTAAATTCCTTGGCTTGTACCAGGGCATTTTGTCCTGTCGTGGCATCCAGAACCAATAAGGTTTCATGGGGAGCATCAGGGATTTCCCGTTTAATGACCCGGTTCATCTTATCCAATTCATTCATCAAGTTCTTCTTGTTTTGTAAACGACCAGCCGTGTCAATTAATAGATAGTCATAGTCTTCACTGACCGCCTTATGAACAGCGTCATAGACCACGGCAGAAGGGTCACCATTGGCCTTACCACTAACCACCGGCGCTCCGACCCTTTGGCCCCAGGAATTTAACTGTTCTACCGCTCCAGCCCGGAAGGTATCACCAGCAGCTAGGAGAACTTTCTTACCCTGGCTGATATAATGGTGGGCGACCTTGGCAATAGTGGTGGTTTTTCCAACCCCATTGACCCCAACAAAGAGCATCACAGTTGGCCCATCGGGATTTTCCTTTAAAGCAACGGAGTTGTCCTGACCCTTTTCATAGATCTTGACCATTTCCTCAATAACAGTATTTTTAACATCTTCTCCCTTGGTCACATTCCGTCTTTGCACTTCTTCGCGAACGGCATCTGATAGAGCCAGGGTCATATCAAAGCCAACATCACTAGTAATCAAGGCTTCTTCTAAATCATCAAAGAATTCTTCATCGACCTCACGAAAACCAGCAAAAAGGTCATTCATGCGCTCGGAAAAACTTTTCCGCGTTTTCTCGACGCCCTTGTCATACTTTTCAAAGACAATCTTCTCTTCTTCTTCCTCCCGGTTCTTAGCTTGTTCAGCGACTAGCGGATCTTCACCGGTAAAGGCTTGTTTAATACGATCAAATAAACCCAAATTGATTCACTCCCTTACGACTTCAATACCAATTCTTCAATGGCATGGGCAACCCCATCGTCCATATTGGATTTGGTAATATAGTCAGCATATTTTTTTATTGTTTCATTGCCATTAGCCATGACAACGGCAGTTCCTGCCCATTGTAACATAGCCTTATCGTTCTCTTCATCACCAATGGCCATGACCTCGCTAACATCAATCTTTAAATAATTGGCCAAGGCTGCCAAGCCTTGCCCCTTATCCACACCCTTAGGCATCACTTCTAACTGATGGCCGTGAGAGCGCATGACGGAATAGTCTTGATAAAGCCAGTCAGGCAATTTTGATAGCTGGTCTTCAAT
This sequence comes from Aerococcus sp. Group 2, assembly GCF_905125285.1. Taxonomy (NCBI): domain Bacteria; kingdom Bacillati; phylum Bacillota; class Bacilli; order Lactobacillales; family Aerococcaceae; genus Aerococcus; species Aerococcus sp. Group 2. The sequence continues at coordinate 51,009 of NZ_CAJHPA010000002.1, forward strand.
ATGTTCCTTAGGGGTATTGGTCACGGTTTTATAAAAATGGTGGTCCATCCCCAAAGCATCCAAATCAAAATGAACAAAGGGAAGAAAAGGCATCTGTTGGTCATAGTGGCCCGGCCAGTCCTTGGGGTACTTGAGACGGTGGACGGTATCGATATCTACCGCATCAATGGGTAAATCGAGACCATACATCATGTCATAAATGCGAAGCACATCAGCCGTTGTCATAATGGTTTCAGAAATAATCTCACGAGAATCGTTGTGTAAGACTAAGCCACCATTATAGGTGATGGAGAAGTGTTTAGCAGTATTCATGTTAAAGCGGTCCAAGGCAAATTGAATGCCTTCAATGGGACGACCGGTACAAATCACCACTTCAATCCCCGCTTCCACTGCTCTTCTTATGGTAGAAGCATTGGCTTCACTAATGGTCTTATCATCGCGTAATAAGGTTCCATCTAAGTCAATAGCAATAAGTTTAATCATGCAATCTATCCTTTATAAATCCTTAGCGCATGCCGAAGCAAACTTTACAAAATTTCTTTCTCATTATATCACAGAACAAGAAAATAACCCATTTGGAAAGGATGTGAGGAAGGATCAGGGAGGGAGATTCCTTGGAGGAAAAGATGAAAAGGTCAGTAAGCTGACCGTTCAACTTTTCTGAAAGGACATCCCCTCACCCTTCCGAACTCAACTAGAGTGTGACAAGCGCAAAAAGAGGGGAGAGAGCTACGCATACTATATCTGTAACTCGCTTTGCTTCGAACAGCTATAGCAATTGGAAGAAGTGTGTAGTAAATACTCAAAGAGGATTTATGAAGACTTCTGAAAGGACATCCCCTCCCCTTTTCGAACTCAACTAGGCTGAGCGTTACCAGTTTTTAGTTGGTTTTGATTAGAAAGTTCGTATTAAAAAAGGACTGAGGAGAAATCTCCCAGTCCTAATTACGATTTATACTCATTATCTCCTAATTCAACTGGTCATCAACATCCTCTAAGCGAACCGAAGCTAGTTGGGAGATTCCCTCTTGTTGCATGGTCACCCCATAGAGAATATTAGCGGCTTCCATGGTTCCCTTACGGTGGGAAATAACAATAAATTGGGTTTTTTGAGCAAATTTTTGCAAGTAGCGTCCATAGCGGGCCACATTGGCATCATCTAAGGCCGCTTCAACTTCATCGAGAATGGAGAAAGGCACCGTTTTGACATCCAAAATGGCAAAGAGCAGGGCAATAGCGGTTAGGGCCCGCTCACCCCCCGATAACAAGCTCAAGAGCTGGAGTTTCTTTCCTGGCGGTTGGGCCATGATTTCTACCCCAGTATTCAGTAAGTCATTGGGATCGGTGAGCTTGAGGGTTGCCTTGCCTCCACCAAAGAGAGCCGGAAAAATACTTTCAAAGGCGTCGCGGATAGCTTCAAAGGTGGTTTTAAAGCGGGTAGAGACCTCACTATCCATTTCAGCAATGGTTTGATAGAGATTTTCACGAGCATCGATAGCATCTTGGCGCTGTTTATCGATAAAGCAAAATCGCTCATAGACCTCATCATATTCTTCAATGGCCTGCATATTGACTGGTCCCAGGCTGTCAATGGCCTGCTTTAATTGCTTAACCCGGCTGGAGGCTTGGTCAATCGACATGGTTAACTGACTTTCTGCCCGCGCCCGTTCATAGGTCAAACCGTATGATTCACTTAATTGTTCCAGGTGATTATCAATCGACACCTCATAGCGACTGGCACTGGCCTCTAGCTTAGCAATACTTTGTAAGTTGCTTTGAATTTCTGAGTTCAGTTGACTAATCATTTGATTGGCCGCTTCAACCTTTTGACTAGCTTCCTGGCGTTCTTCTTTGGCTGTTTTTAACTGGGTCTGGATGTCTTTACTTTGCTTTTGGAAGCTTTGCAATTGGGCCTCTAAATGCTTTTTCTTCTCCTCCTGGTCGCTATCATTGGTCAGGGCTTGGCTTAGTAAGTTAGTAAGTTCTTGATAGGCCTGTTCCTGGTCAACGAGCTCTGCGGACAAGCTAGCTTTTTGATCCTTAGCCTGCTTTAATTGCTCCTTGGTGACCGCAAAGTCAGTCGCAATCTGTTGAAAATCTTCTTGCAGCTGGGCTTTTTGCTGGCCTTTTTCTTCATCAGAGAGTAAACGAGCATTGATCTTGGCCTTGGCTGCTTGAATTTTTTCCTGTAAGTGAGTCAATTTTTCCTGGCTGGTGGCCAGGTCTGCCTGACTCTGCTTAACATCCTCTTGGCTGAGATTTTTCTCATAATCTTGGCCTTGGACTTCCTTAACCAATTTCTCCAGCTCTTGAGTCAAGTGCTCCCTTTCAGCCTGGCTAGAACGCAGGTCATAGCGAGCCTCACTACCTTTTTCTTTCAAGCTTTCTAAGGCCTGGGACATCTGATCTTGGTCTTTCTGCTGGGTCGCTATCCGGCTAGCCGCTTCTTGGTAAGAGGCTTCCATGGATTCAATATCTTGGCTTAAGCTTTGGATGTCATTTTTACGACTAAGGAGGGAGGTCTGGTTCCGCTTATTAGCGCCCCCGGTTAAGGATCCTCCCGCATTAACTAGGTCTCCGGTCAAAGTGACGATCCGGTAACGAGCATGGAGGGCCTGGGATAGGCGGCGAGCCCCGGTTAAGTCCTCAGCCAGAATGATATTTCCCATCACATTTTCCATGACGGTTTGAAATTGATCGTCAAAGTCTACCAAGTCAACCAACAAGCCGATATAAGCGGGATCAGCTTGGACCCGGCTGACTTGCTGGTCATTGATCCGCCGACTTTTCATGGTATCCAGGGGTAGGAAGGTCGCCCGTCCGGCCTTCTTAGCCTTCAAGTAGGTAATCACTTCCTGGGCCACTTGGCCATCCTGGGTGACGATATTTTGCATGCTACCCCCTAAGGCCGTTTCTACCGACAGGGTATAATCCTCAGGCACATCGATCAATTCCGCAATGGCCCCAAAAATCCCTCTTTTTTTGCTCTTTAATTTCAGGGCATTTTTGACCCCGTAGTAGAAGCCTTCGTGGTTATCCTCTAAATTCTTTAAGGAATCTAACTGGGCTTGCTTTCTCAAAAGCTTTTGATAGAGGGCCTGGTTGTCATTGGTCGCTTTTTGGACTTGGTCTTGGGACCGTCTTAATGACTGGGCTTGGTCTTGATATTCTTGGAGCAAGTCTTTTAAAGTTTGCTCTTTTTGACTAATTTCTTGGTTCAATTCTTCCTGCTGGTCTTCCAGCTTAGCCTGTTCTTTTTGACTGTTCCGGATCCTCTCCGCATATTTTTCTTGGTTCTTTTGCCCTTGTTGGATATCCTTCTCAGTTTGTTGGATTTGATTAGATAAATGGCTTTCTTCCTGTAAATAAGCGATATATTGGTTACGCAAGTCTTCCAAATCTTCTTCGCTGTAGTCACTTAAAGCCGCTAATTGCTCCTTGAGGGATTGATAGGAGTCGGCTTGGCTTTGATAAGTTTCTTGGTACTTATCTAGCTGAGCCTGGTTACTTTTTAAGTTTGCTTTCAGTTTTTCAATTTTTACTTGTAAATTGGCCTGTTCTTTTTCTTGGTTTTGACGGTTAGACTGGATAAAACGCTGCTCCTGCTCCATCATTTGCAGTTGGCTACGTAGTTTCTCCCCAGCCTGGAGTTTGACCACGTAGTTGTCATTGAGCTCGTTAACACGCTCATCAGACTGTTCTTCAGCGGTCTTGGCTTGGGCCAGAGCTGTTTCTTCCTGGTCAAGTTGACGTTTTTTCCCTTCATTGCTGGCCTGAATGCTTTCCAAATCTTTCTTAGCCAGTTGCCATTGTTCATTAAGGGTTTCAATTTGAACGGCAGTCAGGGCAATTTCAATCTGACTAAGCTCTTGCTTCTTGTCCCGGTAGGAAACAGCCGCTTCTTTTTGTTCCTTGAGGGGCTCTAAGCGACCTTCAATTTCTGACAGAATATCTTCGATCCGGTTTAAATTTTCCTGAGACCGGTCGAGCTTGCGTTCAGCTTCTTGTTTCTTACTCTTATATTTCATTACCCCAGCGGCTTCTTCAAAGATAGCCCGTCGCTCTTCAGCTCGCTGAGTAAAGATCTCTTCTACCTTTCCTTGGGAAATAATGGAGAAGGATTCCTTTCCCACTCCTGTATCCATCATTAACTGGGTAATATCCTTTAAGCGACAATTTTGGCCATTAATTTTATAGATACTGTCGCCCGAACGGGTATAGCGTCTCAAGACCGAGACCTCATCACTATCCATATCAAGGACCCGGTCACTGTTGTCAAAGGTTAAAACCACCTGGGCGTATTGGGATTGCCGCCGACTTTGTGAACCTGAGAAAATCACGTCATCCATTCTTTTCCCCCGCAGTGATTTGGCGGATTGTTCACCGAGCACCCATTTCACTGCTTCAGTGATATTCGATTTACCACTACCGTTTGGTCCAACTATGGCTGTAAAACCCCGGTCGAGTTCGACCCGGGTTTTCTCTGCAAAGCTCTTAAAACCGACCATTTCAATTGTTTTTAAATACACACACTTGCCGTCCTTTATTTCTCTTTTTGTATATCCTCGAGGGCCTGTTTGGCTGCCGCCTGTTCAGCATGCTTCTTAGAAGTCCCCTGGCCTTGACCGATGATTTCACCATCCAAACAGACCGCCACTTCAAAGCGTTTATTATGGGAGGGGCCAGATTCCTTCAACAAACGATAAGACAGGTTAATCTGACCATCTTTTTGTAGTTCTTCTTGGAGGGCGGTTTTATTGTCTCGGTGGTCCTTAAATTCACCGCTCTCGATCTTAGGATAAATGGTTTGCTCTAGAAACTTCTCAATAGCATCTAACCCAAGATCAAGATATAAGGCTCCCACGACGGCTTCAAATAAATCACAAAGTAAGGAAGAACGTTCGCGACCACCATTGGCCTCTTCACCGTGCCCTAGACGGACATATTGGTCAAAGCCACACTCCTTACAGCGTTTACTCAGACTTTCCTCACAGACAATTAAGGCCCGAATCCGGGATAAGTCGCCTTCTGGTAATTGGGGAAAGTAATGGTAGAGGAAATTAGAGACTGTTAACTCTAAAACCGCATCCCCTAAAAATTCAATTCGTTCATTGTCCTGTAAATTTTCTTTGCGTTTTTCATTCACATAAGATGAATGCGTAAAGGCAATTTGATAATGGCGCTTTTCATGAATGTCCAAATCAAATTGCTCTTTAAAAAGCTGCTTAATCGCTTTAAACATGGTTTTCCTCCTTAATAATTAACCCTTTTTCGCTAAACTAATAGCATCAACTAATTCTTCTAAGGTTTCAATATGGTCTGCAGTTGAATCGGGAATGGATACCTTGAAATAATCTTCTAAGGTCATGACCAGCTCCACAATATCTAAGGAATCTGCCCCAAGGTCCTTAGATAAGTGGGTAGTTTTATCAATTTTCTCATCTTCCAAACCAAATCGTTCACTGATCATTTCTCGAATGATATCAAAAATTTTTCTCTCTTCCATAGTTGGTCTTCCTTCCCAAAACCATTCCTTTTTAAAGGCCTAGTCCTCTGCTTGACCTTCCTTATTAGCGATTTGTTGGGCCAAACTGTCATAGGTGCCTGACTTCACAATTTGCCGGGCCTGGCCGATGGTTGCAGCAACAGTCTTAGCACTGGCATTTCCGTGACACTTAATCACTGGGGCTTTAACTCCAAACAGGGTCGCTCCACCAACACTTTCAATATCAAATTGCCCTAGGGTTTCCTTTAATGAATTTTTTATCAGTAAGGCCCCTAGTTTTGTTTGGAGGTTCCCTGATTTGAGGCTGTGACTGACTAATGTAAGAATCTCTTTAGCCGTCCCCTCAATGGCCTTTAAAACGGCATTACCGGTAAAGCCATCACTAACCACCACATCGCAGACCCCAGCTAAGATGTCGCGGGATTCCACATTACCGATGAAGTGGATCTGTTCTTCCTGGCTCAGTAATTCAAAGGCTTCTTTAGTGACTTTGTTACCCTTAGTATCCTCAGAACCATTATTCAAAAGACCCACACGTGGCTGACGCTTACCTAAGACGTCCTTAGCATATTGGTTCCCCATCAAGGCATTCTCCCAGAGTTGCTTGGCCTTGGCATCGGCATTAGCGCCCATATCCACCAAGACAAAGGATTCCCCTGATTCTCTTAAATTAGGTAGGGTTCCCAATAAGGCCGGACGATCAATTCCTTTAATTCGCCCGACTAACAAGGTCCCTGCTGCTAAGAGGGCCCCAGTATTACCGGCTGAAACCAAGGCATGAGCCTGTCCTTTTTTTACCGCCTTAGCGGCAACCACCATGGAGGCATCCTTCTTGCGGCGGATGGCCCGGACCGGTTCATCATCACCAGCAATTTTTTCTGAACAATGGATGATTTCAATGGGATAGTCGCCCTCAGGAAGCAGGGTTTGAATTTGATCTTGGTCCCCATAGAGCAGGATCTGAATATCGGAATAGGTCTGGACCGCTGCCAGAGCCCCTTCCACGATAGCTTGAGGGGCGTGGTCGCCACCCATAGCATCTACTGCAATTTTAATCATGAGCTTCACTCCTTTAGTCTAGATCAGGCTTGACGTTCTTCTTCCACTTGATTCAACCAGGCACCTAGTAAGGGATAGTCCTGGGTATTTTCCATGAGATAGGGAGCAAATTGAATGGCATCCTGGCGGCTATATTCCAGAATATCGCCATCTTCGATCGGGTCGGCTAACTGGAATTCAGGTAAGCCACTTTGCTTGGTTCCAAAATAATCCCCTGCTCCCCGTAACTCTAAGTCTTGCTGGCTCAAATAAAAGCCATCATTAGACTCAGTCATGATTCGCATCCGTTCTTTACCGTTTTCAGTATGGGGGTCAGCCAACAAGAGGCAGAAAGAGGCTGCCTGGCCCCGACCAACCCGACCCCGTAATTGGTGGAGTTGAGCTAGACCGAAATGGTCGGCATCCAAAATAACCATTAAGCTGGCATTGGGAACATTGACTCCTACCTCAACCACAGTGGTGGCTACCAAAAGCTGGATCGTATTGTCACTATAGGCCTGCATGACAGCTTCTTTTTCTTCATTAGATAACTGCCCATGAAGGAGGCCGACCTGGTAGTGGTCACCAAAACGGGCCTGGTAATCGGTATAAATTTTTTCGGCGTTTTGGGCCTCGACTTTTTCTGACTCGCCTACCAGGGGACAAATAATATAAGCTTGTCGCCCCTTAGCCAATTCCTGCTTTAAGAGATAGTCGACCTGGCTAGCCTCCTGGGGCCTTAGCCAGAGGGTCTTAACCGGTTGGCGACCAGCGGGGAGTTCCTTTAACTTGGAAACTTCCATATCACCCATCAAGGTAATTTCTAGGGTTCGAGGGATGGGAGTAGCGGTCATATAGAGGACATTGGGGTGGCGGTCTCTATTCTTATCGATTAATTGCCGGCGCTGCTTGACCCCAAAGCGGTGCTGTTCATCGATAATGACTAACCCCAGGTCCTTAAAGTGAACATCCTCCTGGAAGAGGGCATGGGTGCCGATCATCAGGTCAAGGTCTCCCTGGGCCAACTGGGCGAGAATTTGCTTGCGTTCTTTGCCCTTGGTAGACCCAGTTAACAAGGCACAGCGCAGCCCCGTGGCTTGGTAGATACTTTGGGCCTCTTTAAAATGCTGCTCAGCTAAAATTTCGGTAGGCACCATTAAGGCCCCTTGAAAGCCAGCCGACACAGCTGCTGCTAAAGCGATCAAGGCCACAATAGTCTTTCCGCTCCCCACATCCCCTTGAAGAAGTCGGTTCATGGGATAGGGCTGTAGGAGGTCCCGACAAATTTGGTTGGTTACTTCTTTTTGCCCCTGGGTCAATTCAAAGGGAATTGAGCGGATAAATTCTTTTAACTGATCATTATCATATTGGATTTGTACCCCCGCTTCTTGGTAGCGCTGGTTGAGCTTGCGCCACTGGATACGGAGACTATAGAGGAAGAGTTCCTGGTACTTAATCTGGCGCCGGGCTTGCTGGCTATCAGCCTCAGTATTTGGAAAATGCATCAAGCGTATGGCCTGGCGATGAGGAATTAACTGATAGCGCTTTGACAATTCTTCGGGAATAAGCTCAGGAATCTGATCTTCATACTGGTCAAGAGCCGTCTTAATTAACTGCCTTAAAGCGGACTGTGAGAGGCCTTTAGTTGTATGGTAGACAGAGGCAGTCTCATTATCCTCACTGGAAAAATTGATAAGTTTAATCCCCAACAATTGCTGGCGCTTGGCTTCATAAGTCCCATAAATCAGGATCTCTTCTTGGCTATGAATTTGCTTTTTGAGGTAGGCTTGGTTGAAGAAATTAACATTGATAATTTCATGGTCCACCTGCAAACGAAAATACAGGCGGTTGCCCTTGCGTCCCCGAAAATAATTCACCACTGGTTCAGTAACCACACGGCCCTTTAAGGTCGCTTTTTGATTGTCGGCCAATTCCTGAATACTTTTAACCGATAAGTCTTCATAGCGAAAAGGAAATTGACAAAGTAAATCATAAATGCTTTCAATCTTCAAACGCTTCAACAGGGCTGCTTTTTTAGGGCCTACTCCAGTTAAGACGCTGACTGGATCCGTGATACTCGTCATTGGCTTACTCCTTCCCGCTATAGGCGACTAAAGATCGATGTCCGCTAAGATATTAATTAAGTCGCGGCGATAATTGTAACCAGATAATTGGTTAACCACCAGGAATTCATCGCAGTCTAATTCTTTCATCAAATGGCTAAATTTAGCCTGAATTTCTTTAGGACTAGCGATTAATTTAGCCTCTTGGTAATGGTCAATGGTTTCCTTCTCCTCATCGGAAAAAGGATAGAATTCCGCTTCCTCCACACTCAAGAGTTGGTACAAGGCCCGCTTGTTACTCCTAAAGGTCAGTATCCAAGCATCAATAGCCTTCTCTAGACCTTCCAAGACATTCTCATCATAGGCTGAAATGACATAGAGCGACACCATGACATGGGGGCTATTATTAATCCCATTGGGTTTAAAATACTTGCGATAAATGCGGATAGCTTCTTTACATTCTTCATAGGAAGGATTGAGGAAGAGACCAAAAAGCATGCCCCAGCCTTGTTCAGCAATATAACGAACATGGCGAGTGCTGGTTACCATGACATAATAAGGAATCTCATGGTCAAATAAGACTGGCATGGCCCGGGCTTTCCCCTCTTGGTGGACTGACCGTTGATCATGCATATAGTCATAAAGGGCGACTAATTCATCCTTATAGGGTTTGGGATTCTTAAAGTCAAAGCCCCCCATTTCCTTTTGGTCAGCCTGTTCCTTAGGATTGCTATAACCTACCCCGGCTTCAATCCGGTGGGGGGCTAAGCATTCCAAAACTTTAAAGTTCTCAGCCAATTGATAGGCACTTAAATTATCCAGCATCACCCCACCTGTACCCAGGCGGATATGCTTGGTAATCGCCGCTGCATAGCCTAATGTGACTTGGGGGCTTGACCCTAAGAGTGCCGGAGTGCTGTGGTGTTCAGCAAACCAGTAACGAGTCAGTCCCTTTTCATCTGCCAATTGTAATAAATTCATGGCGCTTTTAAAGGATTCGATCGCAGTCATTTCACGATCGCGAGGGATAAAATCCAAAATACCTATTTTCATATGACTCATTCTCTTTCACCCTTCTAAATATAGAAAACAGACTGCAAGACAGCCTGTTTCTTAACTATTCAACAGAAATTAAATAACTATAGACAGGCTGGTCCCCTTTATAGACTTCAACTTCTAATTGATCATTATCTTCAGTGATAAGATCTGCTAACTGACTGGCCTCTTCTTCACTGATGTCTTCACCATAGATTAAAGTCACTAATTCACTTTCTTCATCGGTTAAGGCCTGGACCGTTTTACGGGCAGCCTGACTCTTATCAGTATCACAGACTTGTATATCGCCTTCAACCAGTCCCATATAGTCACCCTTGTGGATGGTTAAACCAGAGATCGAGGTGTCCCGAATCGCATGGGTCACTTGCCCACTCTTGACTTCATGGAAGGCTTCTTTCATGGAGCTTTCATTACTTGCTAAGTCATCATTGAGGTTAAAGCCGAGTAAGGCTGCTAGCCCTTGGGTAATCGACTCGGTTTCCAAGACCACGGTAGGCACCTCGCTGACATCAGCCGCTTGTTTAGCTGCCATAAAGATATTCTTATTGTTAGGTAAGAGGATGATATTTTCAGCGTTAACTGCTTCAATGGCCTTAACAAAGTCTTCCGTCGACGGATTCATGGTTTGACCACCGGAAATGATGTAACTGGCCCCCGCCTCTTTAAAGAGTTCGCTCACGCCTTCACCGGCACAAACAGCAATAATACTGTAGGCTTGCTTTTCCTTAGGGACTGCCTTGGCCTTATTGGTCAAGATATCCTCATGTTGCTGGCGCATATTATCCACTTTCACCTTGATTAAGGTCCCAAATTTTTGCCCATAATTGAGGACATCACCAGGACGTTCAGTGTGGACATGGACCTTGACCACTTCATCATCATTAACCACTAATAAGGAATCCCCGCGTTCACTCAGGTAATTCCGGAAAGTCTCGTAGTCAAAGTCTTCATAGTCTTCTGACCCTTGCCCTAAGGCTACCATAATTTCGGTACAGAAGCCGAATTTGATATCTTCTGAAGACACGGAATGGGATGTATTATAGTAATTTTCTTCATGGGCTAATTCAGTGAGGTCGGTATTTTCAACATTGGTATGGAAACTAGCAACCGCTTCACCCGTCAAGGCTTCTAAAAAGCCAGCATAGATTAAGCACAGCCCTTGCCCGCCAGAATCAACCACGCCTACTTCTTTTAATACAGGAAGCAGGTTAGGGGTATTCTCTAAAGCCAAGTTAGCGCCTTCAGAAACAGCGCGCATAACCTCAATGACGTCATCACTCTTTTCAGCTTGGACTAGACCGGCTTCTGCTCCCTCACGGACCACGGTCAAGATCGTCCCTTCCACTGGCTTCATGACTGCCTTATAGGCTGACTTAACCGCCTGGTCAAAGCTATTGGCTAGGGCCTTGGCATCTAACTTTTCGAGACCCTTACAGCCCTTAGCAAAACCTCTAAAGATTTGGGATAGGATTACGCCGGAATTCCCCCGTGCTCCCATTAGCAAACCCTTAGCTAGGGCATCGGCAACTTCTTCGACACTTTGCCCATCGTTCTTCTCGACTCCGTCTAACCCCGCTGAAAAGGATAGGTTCATATTTGTCCCTGTATCCCCATCAGGTACCGGAAAGACATTTAAGGAATCGACATAATCTGCTCCTTGCTTTAACTTGTCGCAACCTACGGCAACCATGTTTCTTAAATCTGATGCATCAATGACTAACTGACTCATGCAGCGTCTTCCTCCCTTCGCTTATTGATCCTCTGTATATATGCCTTGGACAAAGACGTTCACTACATTTGCAGTGATGCCTAGTTGCCGTCCTAAATCATATTTTACAGAGCGTTGTACGTTACGACAAATTTCTGAGATCTTGGTGCCATAGTTTACCATAATATAAACATCAACGATCACCAGATCAGCCTCGCTACGAACAACGACTCCCTTGGTATAATTTTCAATTTTTAAGATTTCAGAAATGCCATCACGGATTTGGTTCTTGCTGGCCATGCCAACCACACCATAATTTTGTGTGGTAGCCATTCCTACAACCTTAGCAATCACGTCATTAGTAATTTCAATTTCGCCATATTCAGAATCCATTTTTACAGGCATTGTTTTTCCTCCTTGTTAATAAGAGTCATTTTTTGATGAATACGCTTGAAGATTCTTATATCATAATCCTTTTCCCATTGTACCAATTTTTGGCGGATATTGCACTCTCTGGCCTAAATTAAAAGCTAATAATAAAAAAACACATTAGCGGTAGAATGATTAACACTCTATGGCTAATGTGATTTTCTATCGTTAGTTTGTTGACTAAACACGTTGAACTTTTCCTGATTTAAGGGCACGAGCTGAAACCCAAACACGTTTAGGTTTTCCATCAACTAACACACGAACTTTTTGCAAGTTTGGTTTAAAGGTACGTTTTGAGCTGTTTAAAGCGTGTGAACGGTTGTTTCCAGATTTTGCTTTACGACCTGTGAAATAACATTGTTTTGCCATGTTGAATAACTCCCTTCTTACAGTTTTTTGAACATACTAGAATATTTTATCATAGGGGTTACTGGCTTGCAAGTTCTTTTAGAAAATACTTAGCAAATAACTAGTGAGCATCCCGGGTTTGTAAGACCATCAAGAGCCCAGAAGTAAAGCTTAAGGACATGGGCCGTCCATCAGGGAGAAACTCGTTAGAAATAAAGGACCGCGGGTTATCAGAGGCAAAGTCCTCTAAGCGGTATTTGACGTCTTTTAAGGTCAGCCCGCTCACGGGCCCCATAGAAATCAAGGAAAGATAGGTCATGCCTTCATAGGGATAAATGGTATGGTCACCAGGCTCCAAAAAGCGAACCGTGTTAGTATCGGAAACAAATTCTAAACGAGAGATGACCGGTTGAAAACGGTCTTGGTAGGCCATCCATAAGTTATTAAGGGTATGGTCGAGACGACCACCCAGCATGCCATAAAAAATGATATGTTCGGCCTGGGGCCAATTTTTTATCATTTCCGTGAGAGCAGCCTCGGTATCAGTATCGTTCTTCTCACTGGGTAAGACAATCGATTTTTGGGCCGCTTCTTGGATCGCTTGTCTTTCCTCCGCCGTCACCGAATCAAAGTCCCCCACAGCCAGGTTGAGGGGTAAGCCGGCCCGGAGCAACTCTCTCGCCCCCCGGTCAATGCCTACCCAGGCCACTTGGGGATCGTTTTTGTAGCCGGCAATAATGGGATTATCCAAATGAGCAATTGAACTTCCCACAGCAATAATACGTTGAATCATTTTCCTCACTCACTTTTAGCAGCAAGCATCCCGCAAGGAAGCGATGGCTTGGTTAGAATCCTCTTTGTAGACATAAGAGCCGGAAACAAAGACATCTACCCCTTGGTCGTAGCACTGACGAATGGTGGTGTTATCGATCCCTCCATCGACTTGGATTTGATAATGGTAGCCTTTTTCCTGACGAATTTGGTCCAATTCAGTCATTTTTTCTACCATATCTGGAATGAAGGCTTGGCCACCAAAACCCGGGTTAACCGTCATGACTAAAACCATATCAACCATATTCAAGATCGGTGTGATGGCTGAAACTGGAGTCGCTGGGTTAAGCGCCACCGCTGCCTTCATGCCTTGGGATTGAATATTTTGAATGGTCCGGTGTAAGTGGGTGACCGCTTCAAAATGCACCGTCATGCTATCTGCTCCCGCTTGGGCTAGGGATTCGATATAGTCATCCGGATTATCTACCATCATATGGCAATCAATGAAGAGTTTGGTGTGGGGACGTAGGGCTTCCACCATGGGCGCACCAAACGTGAGGTTGGGGACAAAATGGCCATCCATAATATCCACATGGACCCAGTCTGCTCCAGCCTCTTCAATCCGGGCAACTTCTTCACGCATACGACCGGTATCAGCATTTAAAATACTTGGGGCAATTTTCATTTTTTCTTCCTCCTATTTTTCTGTTGGTAATCGGGTTTTTTATTGATAATTTCCTGCAAAAATTCCACATAATGGTCATAACGACTCTGACTAATCTCGCCTGCCGCTAGGGCTGCTTTAATGGCGCATTGGGGCTCGTGGGTGTGGGAGCATTCCCGGAACTTACAGAAATCACTCCGCTCTCTCATTTCAGGGAAGTAGTCTCCCAGGTCTTCCTTTTCAATGCTATCTAAGCTTAAACTGGAAAAGCCAGGCGTATCGACTAGCTTACCCCCATAGACATCATGTAATTCAACATGGCGGGTGGTATGCTTGCCCCGGCCCATGCCCTTAGAAATAGCAGCCGTTTCCTTATGGAGATCAGGCAGGAGATGGTTTAACAAGGTGGTCTTACCAACCCCTGACTGTCCCATAGCGGCAATGGTTTTCCCATGAAAAAGTTCAGTCAGTAAATCTTCGTCTGCTTGAGATAGGTCTAAATTCGTTAAGACCTGGTAGCCCAGGGACTGGTAATTAGCCAAGAGCGGCTGCAATTCTTCACGTTCTGCTTCATCGAGTAAGTCTAACTTGGAAAAGTAAAGCGCTGGTTGGATCCTTTGGCTTTCACTATAGACCAACATGCGGTCAATCAACTTGCTAGGGATTTGTGGTTGGGTCACGGAAGCAACCACAAAGGCTAAGTCAATATTGGCCACGGGCGGCCGGTCAAGCTCATTTTTGCGCTCCTTCACGGCAGTTAAGACCCCTTCATGGAGATTATCTGCTTGAAAGCTGACATAGTCACCCACTAAGGGGGTCAGCTGTTCCTTACGAAAGAGACCGCGCGCCCGGGTTTGATAGATCTCCCGACTATCTTGGTCTTCAATATAGTAAAAGCCACTCAAGACCTTAACGATCTGGCCCTGTTTTTCTGCTGGTCTATTAGTCATCGCCTGGTTTCACTCGATTCTCTAAAATCGTCTTGCCGTCACGGACCACCTTGAAACGAGCGGTTTTATTGGGCTCAGTTTCAAAACTCAAAGTATAAGACTTATCGTCAGTGATGGTAAAGTGATCGGCCACTTCATTGTAAGAATGGTTTAAATCATCAATGTAAATCTCAATGTCATTAGCTGCCTGCCGTTGAGAAGTAGACTCGCTATCCGAATCTCCACGAGATCTTTTGCCCTTGTAAGGAATAGTGATGGTGTGACGGAAGCTGTGTGTGGGCTCCTCCTCAGGCCCTAAAGAAAGGGTCACAGTCAAATTCGCCCCGCGGTTGAAGTTGGCTCCAGGCGCGATACTTTGGGAGACCACTAAGCCCTTAGCCACAGAATCTGAATTCGCTTCATTAAAGCTGACATTCAAGCCCACGCTTTGGGCATATTGTTGGACACCCGCTTGGTTTAAGCCTTGCAGGTTGGCCATCGTTAAGGGTTCCTTACCCAGACTCACGACCAAGTGCAGGTTGGTTTCACTAGCCACCACGCTAGAACCTGGCGCTGGGTTTTGGGAAATCACTTTCCCCTTTTCAACCTCTTCACTATAGACTTCTTCACTACTTACAGAAAAGCCTTTCTTCTCAGCATCTTTTTTAGCCTGGTCTAGGGTCTGTCCTTGGTAGTTAGGGATTTCAATGGGTTCCTTACCCTGGCTAATATAGAGGTCAATGGGCTGGTCAGCCTTGACCTTCCGCCCACTACTCGGATCAGTCCGGATCACTCGCCCGCTTTCCACCTGGTCGCTATATTCTTGATGACTCTCACCCAGGCTAAAGCCATTATTGACCAGGCTATTACGGGCCTGGTCTTCGGTCATATTGGTTAAATCAGGGACCGGTTGACTTTGCCCCTGGCCAAAGACAAAGACGCCGAGAAGCAATAAGATAGCCAAGACTCCCCCAATGAACCAAGGCCATCTCCGCTTGGGCCGACTGGATGTTTTTGGCGGAGCTGCTTTTACTTTTGGCTCACTTTGAGCCTCTGTCTTTTGACTCGCTAAGCCGGCACCGATCGGCATGGCCTTGGTCGCTTGAGCCGTCTCTTTGGGCTCTGGTTGAGCTTCTGTGGAGACCTTTCTTTCGTCAGTAATTTGTTTTTCGATCGCGTCCTTAGCCATAACAATGGTTTCATTCTTCATCAATGAAGGCGTAAATGGTGCTTCATTGGCCCGGCTGGGATCTAGACAGGTCGCTAAATCTTGCCGCATCTGTTCGCAAGTCTGATAGCGTTCATTAGCTTCCTTGACCGTTGCCTTCATAATAACATTTTGCATGGCTTGGGGGATATCGGAACGGAATTGATTAATATCCGGAAGGGATTCCTGGAAGTGCTGAATGGCTATGCTAACGGCAGATTCCCCGTCGAAGGGGACCTGGCCAGTGAGCATTTCAAAGGAAACAATCCCCAAACTATAAATGTCGGATTGGTAACTAGCCATCGACCCCCGGGCTTGTTCGGGGGAGAGGTAATGAACCGAACCAATAATGGTATTGGTCTGGGTAATTGAAGTCTCGGTAGAGACCAAGGCAATCCCAAAGTCCATGATTTTTACCTGACCATCCGGTTTAATCATGATATTTTGCGGTTTTAAGTCCCGGTGGATAATCCCCTTGCGATGGGCGCATTCAACCCCAGCCAGGATTTGCATCATGATTCCTTGATAAGTTTCTTTACTGATGGGATGATTTTTGCGAATAAATTGTTTAAGGTCAATTCCCTCAATGTATTCCATCACGATATAGTGGCCATCATCATCGTCACCGACATCGTAAATATTAACAATATTGGGGTGGTTTACTTCTGAAATCGACATAGCCTCCCGTTTGAAGCGCCGAGTCGCGTCATCCATATCCGAAGTCCCAATGCGGAGGAATTTAATGGCGACCTCCCGTTCCAAAATCGGATCATAGGCTAAATAGACAGTTGCCATTCCTCCAGAGCCAAGGTGGCGGATAATTTCATAACGATTACCAATCACTTGACCTTGTTTCATGACACATCCCCTCCCTCAATCCTGGCGAGAACCACCGAAATATTATCCCGGCCCCCAGCTTGGTTGGCTGCAGCGATTAAGGCCTGAGCCGCTTGATTAACATCTTCATCGCTAGCGATAATCTGACCGATATCGTCATCAGTCAGCATATCGGTTAAGCCATCTGAACAGAGTAAGAGCATGGTCTGCGCTTCTAGGGTAAATACCGAAATATCTACCTTGATATCTTCGCTTACCCCCACGGTCTGAGTCACAATATTCTTTTGCGGGTGGTTTTGGGCTTCAGACGGGGTAATCATCTTCATATCTAAGAGTTCTTGGACAAAGGAATGGTCGCGGGTCAAAGGTTTCAAGGCCTCCCCATCGTAGCAATAGGCCCGACTATCGCCCACATGGGCAACAATCCCCTTTCCTTCAATAATTGCAATTCCCACAATAGTGGTCCCCATGCCTGACAAATCATTATATTTTTTTGAAGCTTGTAAAACCCGGTCATTAGCAGAAACAATATTATCTTCCAACCAAGTTTGAACCGCTTCAGTATCGGTCTTAGGAGACTCCTCCCAGGCATGGCCAACTGCATAGAGGGCCATTTCACTGGCTACATCTCCAGCATTATGGCCGCCCATGCCATCACAGAGCAGGAGTAGGGCCTGCTCGGCTTGATTATAAAAAACCCCTACTTGGTCTTGATTTGAGCTTCTAATTTGACCAGTATCGGTCAACTGACTAACTTCCATAGTAATTGCTCCTAACTTTGTTTTTCTAATAAGGCGACAAAAAAGCCATCGCTATTAAAATGATGTGGTAAGATTTCCAGGCAAGCGTCATTGATCAAAGATGGCTGTAAGACTTCCTGCCACTCGGGACCAATGGCTTTGAGGGCGAAGTCTGGGTGGGTCGCTAAAAATTCTTCGACCACTTGCCAATTCTCTTCTGCTGTTATTGTACAGGTACTATAGACCAAGCGGCCAGCCTTTTTTAGTAGGGGACTGACATTATTTAAGATTTCTAATTGAATTTTTTGCAAATTCTTTAGATCTTGAAAATCCTTGTTTAACTTGGTATCCGGTTTGCGCCGGAAGAGGCCCACACCTGAACAGGGAGCGTCAACTAAAATTCCGTCAAAACTTTCCTCTGGAAATTTTTCACCTAGTTGGCTGGCATCCCCTTGTTGGATACTTACCCGACTATCGACATGCATGCGTTTAACATTATCAGCAATTAAGGGTAATTTATTCTCAGCAATATCAAAAGCTAAGACCTGGCCCGTTTTACCTACATATTCAGCTAATTGAACCGTCTTGCCCCCAGGTGCCGCACAGGCATCTAGGACCCGGTCGCCAGCTTTGGGGTTCAAGATATCAACAGCCAGGCTAGCAGCCTCATCTTGAATAGTAATAACTCCCTTCTCAAAGAGTTCGGAATGGGCCGGATTACCGGTTTTAACTTTTAGCTGGTGAGGAGCTATCTGACTGCTTTGGTTAGGAAAACCTTGATCGGCTAAGGCTTGGCTAATTTTATCCTGGTCCTGCCAATAGTTGCGACTAATCCGCACATTAACCTGGGCTGGTTCTACCATGGCTTGGGCAATTTGCTGGGTAGTTTCAAAACCAAAGCGTTGAGTAAAATATTTCACCCAATCTAAGGGCAAGCTAGTCTCTAAGGAAAGAACATAGGCCTGGTCGCCTGCCTGCTGGCTAATAAAGTCCTCGATGGTCGGATAGGTTCGGAAGAGGTTACGCAGGGTCCCATTGGTAAAACGTCCCATGGTCTGGTTACCGCGCTTCTTAGCGATACGTACGGCCTCGTCGACAATGGCGTGGTCAGGAATAGCAGCGAGATAATAATGCTGGTAGGCTGATAATTCGAGTAGGGCTAGCAGCCACTTCTTGGTCCGCTTATAGCGTTTCAATACCTGTTTTAAGAGTTCTTGGAGGGTCCAATGAAATTGCAGACTCCCGTAAACTAGGCGGGTATAGAGATCACGGTCCGAGTCTCCTACCCGACTGTGGCTGAGCACCTGGTTGACTTCTTGGTTAACAAATGCCTCGCCCTTATAGACTAGGTTTAGGGTTTCCATAGCCTGGTAGCGGGCGCTAGCTTTGAGGCCTGAGGGCTTATTGGAATGTGTCGCCGACTTCAATTTGACCCGCTCCTCCATTAATAAAACTCGTAATATCCATGGCCTTCTTCCCTGCTGGTTGGATTTCAGTAATAGCTAAGACCGTTCCCTCTCCGCAAGCCACTAGGAAACGGGCTGGTTTCTTGTCAATAGCGATCACCGTTCCTGGGACTTGGTCAGTTTCATCGTCTTCAAGCACTTCACTTGCCCAGATCTTCCAGCGCTTGTCATCAAAGAAAGTGTGGGCCACTGGCCAGCTATTAAAGGCTCGAACTTGGTTATGGATTTCTTGGGCAGTATTGTCCCAGTTGATCCGCTCCTCTTCCCGGGTGATATTAGGTGAAAAAGTTGCTTCCGCTTCATTTTGAGGAGTCTCAGTCACTGTTCCGTCAAAGAGAGCGGGTAAGGTTTCTAGCAATACTTGACTGCCCAGTTCACTCAAGCGGTCAAACATTTCAGCGACAGTAACTTGGTCATCAATAGGGATAGCGGCTTGCTTTAGGATTGCTCCAGCGTCCATTTTCTTGACCATACGAATAATACTTATCCCGGTCTCCTTTTCTCCCTTCCAGATGGCGTAGTGGACGGGTGCCCCGCCCCGGTACTTGGGTAAGAGGCTGGCGTGGACATTAATGGCCCCGTATTTGGGATAGTTCAATAAACGCTCAGGTAAAAATTGCCCGTAAGCAGCAGTCACGATTAAATCGATATCCCCCTGGCTGAGCAGCTGGTCGAGGTCTTGATCTTGACTGATTTTTTCAGGTTGGTAAACGGGAATATCAGCCGCTTGGGCGGCTTCTTTAACCGCTGAGGCTTGGAGGCGGTGTTTCCGTCCCACGGGTCGGTCAGGCTGGGTAACCACGGCAGTAACTTCATAGTCAGGGTGGTCAATTAAGGCCTGTAGACTCTTCACCGAAAATTCTGGTGTCCCCATAAATACAATTTTTTTCATAATGAATAACTTCCTCCTCAGTGCAATTCCTGTCCCCTGTTTTCCTACAAGAAAGATAAAGGCTCGACATCAATAGAGACATAGAGTTTCTTTTTACTCCAGTCTTGAGCCAAGTCACGGATTTCTTGGAATAAGGGCTGAATGTGTGCTTGATTGCGGTACTGGTACAAAATTTGATAATAATAACGGTTTTTAATCCGAGAAATGGCATTTTGACTGGGACCAATGACATAGTCCTTACTGCCCTGGCTGCGTTCACGCAGTAAAGTGGCCAAGGTTAAGGCCGCTTTAAGGGCATTTTTTTCATTAAAGTGTGAGATAGATAATCTGATGGTATAGAAATAAGGGGAATAATGGTTGAGTTTACGGTAGGTCATTTCCTTTTGGTAGAAGCGGTCATAGTCGTGGTGTTTAGCAAGTTGTAAGGCATAATGGTCTGGGTTAAAGGTTTGAATCATGACCTGCCCTTCCAAGTCACCCCGGCCGGCCCGACCACTCACCTGGGTTAAGAGCTGAAAGGTTCGCTCTGAGGCTCGAAAATCAGGCAAGTATAGGGAGGTATCCGCATTGATCACTCCCACTAGGGTAATATTAGGGAAATCTAGCCCCTTAGCAATCATTTGTGTTCCCAGCAAGATATCTGCCTCGCCACTTGCCACTTTGGCTAACAAACGCTCATGGGCGCCCTTTTTACGGGTGGTATCATTGTCCATTCTGACTAAGTTCTTACCAGGAAAGAGTTGGTAGATCTCTTCTTCAACCTTTTCCGTCCCACTACCAAAGGGACGTAAGTGTTGGCCTTGGCAGAGGGGGCAGACTTGGGGATAGGGCCGGTTATAGCCACAATAATGGCACTGCAAACTGCGATCACTATAATGATAGGTTAGGGAAACATCACAATTTTGACATTGAAAAACATACCCACAATCCCGGCACATGACATAATTAGCATAGCCCCGTCGGTTAAGCATGAGGGCCACTTGTTGGCCCTGGCTTAAGGTTTGATCGATGGCTTCTTTGAGTGAGCGGGAGAATTGATAGTAATTTTTATGCTTAAACTCTTCCCGCATATCGATCAAGTCAACTGCCGGTAAAGACTTACCGTTAATCCGTCCAGGGAGACTAAGCAAGTGGTAGACCCCATTTTGGGCCCGAGCCCGGCTTTCTAAGGCGGGGGTGGCTGACCCTAAGAGTAAGGGACAGGAATGATAACGTGCGCGCCACTTAGCCACATCCCGGGCATGGTAGCGCGGAGCTTCCTCTTGTTTATAAGTGGTCTCATGTTCCTCATCAATAATGATGATGCCAATATTATCAATCGGGGCAAAAATCGATGACCGAGCTCCCACGACTACCTGGGCATCCCCCCGACGCATCTTCCGCCATTCATCAAAATGTTCCCCCACACTTAATTGGCTGTGAAGGACAGCGACCAAGTCTCCAAAGCGTCCCTTAAGTTGGGCCACCATTTGTGGGGTCAAGGCAATTTCTGGTACCAATAGAATGGCATTTTGCCCTTGGTCGAGGGCTTGGCGGATTAATTGCAGATAAACTTCCGTCTTCCCACTACCCGTCACCCCTTGCAAGAGATAGGTGTCATTAACTTGGTCACTAATCGCCTGTTTGACTTCTTGGTAAACCCGATTCTGATCGTCAGTTAAGGGTTTATCTTGGGTTCTTTCTTGATAGCGGTCAGCATAAGGATCACGGTCAACTTCAACCTCAAACAACTTTAACCAGCCGAAGTCTTGGCCACGGCGGATAGTCTGTAAGGAGAGGTCATAATTCTCCCGCAACCATTTGACGCTCACCCGCCGGCCTTCAAGTTCCATGAGCACTTCACAGAGTAGGATCTGCTTTTTAGCGGTTTTTCTAAGTTGGTCGCGCTCCTGTTCTAATTGGTCTGCATCCATCAAGGGCTGGATCCATTTTTCAGTTTTATAATGTTTGCGGTCGGCAACCCGGTAGTCAACGCTGACCTCGCCTGCCTCTTTTAAAGCTAGCAAGTCTTTTAACTGGTCGGCTTCCTCAGCCGTCTCCCAAGCCACTTCTTCCTGGTCTCTAAAGTAGCTTTGCCGGTGTTGGTAAGTCAATGTCTCACTAGGGACGAAGTACTTATGGTAGTCTACCTTCAGTAAGCGGGGAAGCATGGTTTGGTAACAAGTCACCACATAAGAAAACAAATGCTCGGCTATATCTCGACCCAGATTCAACATTTCCGGAGTTAAAACCGCTTGGTCATCAAGCAGGCTAGTGATCTCCTTAAGTTCACCTTCAAATTCACTGGTCGCGGTTAATTCCACCACGTAGGCCAGTACCTGGCGAACACCAAAAGGAACTTGGACGCGCATCCCCACCTGAATCAAGTCCTGATAGCGGTCGGGAATGTAATAATCATAGGGATGGTCAGTCTGCATGGTGGGAACATCAACAATAACCCGGGCAAAACGAGGGGCTCTTGTCCTTTCTGTGACCATATTCATTCTCCTTTCCGCTATTTCTCTATCTATTGTACTAAAACTTAAATCAGCTTCCAACTATCTCTAGTTTTCTTAAGCACGAAAAAAAGACCGGCTAACCGATCTTTGTTCGTGGTTATTATTAGTTAAGGCTTTCGTCCTTAGCTAAAGAATCTGGATCAATACCTAAGTCACCAGAATTAATCTCTTCTAAGGCTTGGCCAACATACTTAGGAGAATGATAGTCTGTTAACATCGGATTTTGGTTTTCTTGAAGTTCGTGGGCCCGTTTAGCGGCAATGGTACACAGAGAATATTTAGAATTTACTTGCTTTAACAAAGAATCAATCGATGGATAAATAATCATATTTAATCTCCCTCTCCTAGATAATTCTCAACAATATCGTCAATAAAACGGTCAACTTTCAAATGTTCTGCCTTAATGATGGTTTGGATCCGTTTTACTGCTAGATCCACATCATCATTTTCCACCACATAGTCATATTGGGTCATTAATTGCAACTCGGTACGAGCCTTGTCCATCCGTTCCGCAATCACTTCTGGACTGTCCGTTCCCCGGTTAACAATGCGTGATTCCAATTCTCTTAAGTTTGGTGGCGCCAGAAAAATGAAAACCCCATCAGGCATCCGCCGTTTTACCTGCAAGGCACCCTGCACTTCAATTTCTAAGAAGACATCCTTTCCTGCATTTGTCATTTTATCAATGTAATCCAGGGGTGTCCCGTAAAAATTCCCTACATATTCCGCATATTCTAACAACTTTTCATCTTCGATCATTTTCTCGAACTCTTCTCGCGATACGAAAAAATAATCCTTTCCGTCTACTTCCCCTTCACGTGGTTGACGTGTAGTTGCTGAAACGGAATAGAAAAATTGATTTTTTTCTTGATCAGTCTCAAATAATGCTTTACGGACCGTCCCTTTACCTACCCCAGAGGGTCCTGAAAGCACAACCAATAATCCTTTCGATTTCATAGAACACCTTTCATCCTTTAAAAGTTTATAAAGTGTATCATACCACAAATTAAAAGACTTGTCGTAAATTATTTAAATAAAGTAAATAATTAAAAGTCCTTATTCTTTTCATGACTAAGTGTCGCCTGGAATAAACAGGCAGCCACACGATCTTTATTAGAGTTAAGTTCATTTTAGCATAGATTTATCCCTTTGAAGCGATTTTACTTCACTTAAAAACTTTCTCACCTATAAAAAACATCTGTTCGAATTTCACTTGACACCAGAACGAACGTTCGCTATACTATAAATCAGTTAGAACAAACGTTCTGAAATTGTTTATTTTTATTATTTAAGGAGGGTCTAAGATGCAAAATCCAAGTCAATCGTTCTCATGGAATAGCTTAATTCATAATATTATCCCGTTAAGTTCACAGACAAACGTCGCTAGACCGTTACAGTCCATTAATAAAACCCCCGCTGAAAAGCTTACAGACCTAGCGCCTAGTTCAGAAAATGACGCCCTATCCAACCAGATAAAGTACTACCAAAAACAACAGCTTCCCGTCTACATTACCGTTAGACGCAATATGGGTAATATGTATACCAAGGACACCCTCTTTGGCTATTTTCAAAAATATTCTTCCCATCCCCAAAGTCAAATGGTTATCTTTGAAGATATCGATAGCGAGGTTAACTTTATGATTCCTAAGCAAGAAATCCTTGCCATCTGGGAACCCAATGCCTAGAATGAGCACTTATTCATCCTGATTCAAGCACTTTACTAAATAAAAACTTCTACCATCACCAAAATAACTTCTCAATCATCGTTTAACTAAGAAAAAGCCAGTTTACTCACTTTCTTGATGTCCTTCCTAAGCGAAGCACTAAGAAATCCCCCAGAGAGTAAACTGGTTTTTATTTATCAATTAATCTTAATGAGCATCCGTAATGAGCTTCTGTTCTGCTTTTGAAATTAAATTATATGTTTATAAAATCGGTGCTAAGAGACGAGAACCCTTTTGTTTGAACTTCTTCCAGCCGGATTGATTGTCGAAGTATTCTTGGGTCAAAACCGTCGAATCCTCTAAGTCACGTTCATATTGAGCAATCAATTCAGCCACCACCGCCTTATCATAGATAAAGGCATTGACTTCAAAATTCAAGCGGAAAGAACGAATATCGAAGTTGGCGGTCCCCACACTGGCAATCCGATCATCCACAATCATCATCTTGGAATGCAAGAAACCCTTGTCATAACGGTGGACATGGACGCCAGAGGCTAAGACTTCCTTACTATAGTATTCAGTGGCCCGATAAACAAAGGGGTGGTCTGGCTTACATGGGATCATGATATGGACTTCAATACCAGACAGGGCAGCAAGTTCCAAAGCCTCCAAAATCGGTGAATCCGGGATAAAGTAAGGCGTATGCAAGTAAATCCGTGACCTGGCCATGGTGATCATCTTCAAATACCCCATCTTAATTTGGTCGGTTTCATCTTCAGGTCCCGAGGAAACAATTTGCATAGGAACTTTATCTTCAACCGGGAATAAGGGGAAATAGTCATGGGCCAATTCAGGTTCAGCCAGTAAGAGACTAGTATCCTCGTCCGTTGACGCATACCAGTCAACCACAAAGCGACTTTGCAGGGCTTGAACCGCCTCGCCAACTACCCTTAAATGGGTATCGCGCCAGTAACCCAAGGGCCCCTTACCGATATATTCCTTAGCAATATTAAAGCCGCCGATATAGCCAACCCGTCCGTCAATAACAACAATTTTGCGGTGGTTACGGAAGTTCAAGCGGAAATTTTGAATCCAGGTCGAGTAACCGAAGAAGGCCGAAGCCACTCCCCCAGCTGCTCTAAGCGCTTCTAAATCTTTATCCTTTAACTGACGACTTCCTAGGGCATCATAGAGGAGCCTGACTTCAACCCCCTCTTGGGCTTTTTTAGTCAGGGCGTCTAAGACCCGGTTACCGACCTCATCAGGAGTAAGGATATAGTATTGGATATGAATATGATGCTTGGCAGCTGCGATATCCTTTAAGAGGGCTTCAATTTTTTCCTTGCCCTCATCAAAGATTTCAACCTCATTATTAGCGGTTAAAATTGAAAAATTAGAGCGGTAAAGCAGGATAATTAATTCTTGCAGTTCAGGATCATAGTCAGAGATAAAACGCTGTTTGCCCGAGTCATCAATGTTTTTATTGACTAGGGTAGTCATCCCCATGGCTTCCTTCTCATTCAATTGGAAGATCTGTTTATCAGAAATTTTCCTCCCCAAGAAAAAGTAAATCACAAAGCCTAGTCCCGGTAATAAGATTAGGACAAGTAACCAAGCCCAAATCGTCGCTACTGGCCGCTCTTGGCGAAAAACCGTATAAATCGCCGACACCGTATTAATTAAAATAATGGCAATAATTAAAATATTTACCCAATTGGTCATAAATCCTAACCTCTCTCTCAAACTAAATAAGATTATAGCAAATTTCACAATAAATAAAAATAAAAACTAAAAGGCATACTTCCCCTAATAAGCAAAAGAGCTGGAGCCAGTGCTCCAGCTTCCTTGGGCTGTATTTGCTTTAATCATCATTCAGTAAGCGAGAACGCTCACGCCTTGATATATAAGGCGTATTTTTAGGGATAAAGTTCTTAGCCGAAACATTCATAATCACAATCAAGATAATCAGGCTAAGGGCAATATTCACCAAGGCTGACAGGGCATTTTGTTGGAAGTTAACCTGGGTGGTTAGGCTAAGATCACTGACTAAATATTCATAAGTCAGGAAACGTACTAAGAAATAGGCTAGCCATGCCAGGATAGTGCCGGTTACCAAGTTAAGATAGGCCGATCCCATCCGACGATTATGCAAGGTCCTTTGTAAATTACGGGCAAAGAGACCCGCAATGCCTAAACAACCACTAGCGATAATCATACCAATAATTTGACCTATATGGTCAGCCGGGTTATCCAGTCCAATGCAGGAAACGGCTCCTAACAAGAGACCAGCGAAACTTCCGGCAAAATTTCCGCGCCTGAAAGCATAGTAAATCAGCAAGGTATAGCCAATTCTCAAAGCAATTCCCCACTCGGAAATAACCGCTGGGAAAATTAACTGAATAAGAAAAGCTAAGGCTAGGTAAAGTAAGCCTTCAACGATAATCACTAAACGTTGGGAAGATTTCATAACTTAGTCCTTTCTAATGCTAGGATTTCGCATCTTGTTTCTTGTGATTTTTATTGCGCTTGTTTTTTGGATTCGGTTTATTATTTTTCTTGGAGTTATTTTTTTGGTTGGAATTATTCTTTTGATTGGAACTATTCTTTTGGTTTTCTTTCTTGAAATTACGCTTACCGCGACGGTGAGAAGATTCCATGATCACCGGTAAAACCATGGGACGGCGGTTGGTTTCCTTGTAGAGGTATTTAGCCACCACTTCCCGAATTTTACCCTTTAAGTCGGCCCAGTCAAAGTTCTTCGGATCTGCTAGGGCCTTCTCAACCTCTTCACGCACCAGTTCCTTGCTGGCGTTAAGGAGGTCGGTACTTTCCTTCATAAAGACAAAGCCCCGAGAAATGATTTCCGGTTGGGAAAGAATCTTGCCTTGACTTCTCGAAATGGTCAAGACAATCACAAAGATTCCATCTTCTGAGAGAATCCGGCGGTCACGTAAGACAATATTACCAATATCGCCAACCCCACTCCCATCAACCAAGACATTCTCAGACGGAACTGAGCTGGCTAGTCGAAGTTTGCCCTTTTCGTATTTAAGGACGTCGCCCTTTTCAAGTAGGAAGATATGGTCATCATCATAGCCCAGGCTTTGAGCAATTTTACCATGCGCATGTAAGAGACGGTATTCTCCCGACACAGGCACCACATAGTCTGGATTGAAAAGGCCAATCAAGACTTCCAAATCCTTGGGTGAAGCGTGACCACTGGATTTATAAGCCGATAAGACTTGGAGGGCATGACCACCAGCCCGGTAGATCTCATCTTCAGTATCAGCCATCACGGTTTCTAAGCCCACGGATGGACTCGAAGTAATCAAGACTAAGTCGCCCTTTTGAATTTTAATATTCTTGTGCGAGCCCTTGGACATGGCTTGTAAATTGGTTAGGATTTCCCCGTATTCGCCAGTCTCCAAGATAATAATTTCGTCATCAGCAAAGTTCTTTAAATTGTCATTAGGTTGAATCAGGTTCTTGGAAGGGATGGTGAGCTTGTTCAAGCGGATGGCCACATCGATAATTTCTTCAATTTGGTCGCCTGATAAGAAGACATGGCGGTTAGTTGCCCGCGCCACATTTAAGACTTGTTGGATCCGTAATATATTACTATCCACCGTGGCTAAGACGACCCGTCCGCTAGCCTTGTCCACTTCCTTTAAAATGGCCTGTTCCAGTTTTTCTTCCGAGGTATTCTCAAAATAGGAATCCGCATGTTGAGAATCACTCAAGAGGGCAATTACGCCAGATGAGGCAATTTCGCCAATGCGGTTAAAGCTG
This sequence comes from Aerococcus sp. Group 2, assembly GCF_905125285.1. Lineage (NCBI taxonomy): Bacteria > Bacillati > Bacillota > Bacilli > Lactobacillales > Aerococcaceae > Aerococcus > Aerococcus sp. Group 2. Next base: position 78,614 of record NZ_CAJHPA010000002.1, read on the forward strand.
GTCTTATAACCATCACCAACCGTCAAATCAAATTTGAAGTCCCCGGTATAGACGATGCTGCCTTCTTCAGTTTGGACTGCAATCCCCAGTGATTCTGGGACCGTGTGGGTCGTGCTGAAGAACTTAACAACGGCATCGTCAAAATCAATCTCGTTAGAATCATCGATCACGTAGAAGTCTTTGAAGTTCTTCACCCCACGCTTCTTACAATTGATCTTAGCTAATTCAATGGTCAATTCCGTCCCAAAGACAGGAACATTAACCTCTTTTAAGAGATAAGGCAGGGCCCCAATCGCATCAGCATGGCCGTGGCTTAAAAAGACCCCAGCTACCTTATCCTTGTGTTCGATGACATAGGTAAAATCAGGGATCATGATATCGACCCCTAACATTTCATCAGGTGGGAAGATTAGGCCACAGTCTAAGATAAAAATCTTATCATTGACTTCGACCAGGTACATGTTCTTACCATCTTCACGAACACCACCCAATGGAATAATACTTATTCCACTCATTACAACTCCTCTTTCTTCTTACAAAAATTCTTTATAAAGGAAAGAAGCATCTTTATAACCTATTGGTAAAGATGCTCACTTCATCTTTTATAGCTTTTAGATCAAATTCCGAGCAATTAAGGTTTCGGCAATCTCGATGGAATTATAAGCCGCACCCTTCCATAAATTATCGGAAACGATCCATAGATGGAAACCATTCTTCACATCTAGGTCTTGGCGAATCCGTCCCACAAAGGTTTCAGGACGGTTGACTGCATTAACGGGTTGAGGATAGACTTGTTGCTTCACATCATCTTCCACAATCACATTGTCTGCTTGGTCTAAAACAGCCATCAAGTCCTCAATAGTCACATCATCACGGTCAATTTCGATATAAACGGATTCGGCGTGACCTTTAACGACTGGTACTCGGACACAGGTTGCTGAAACCGGTAAATCAGGACGACCTAGGATTTTCTTGGTTTCATTGGTCATCTTCATTTCTTCAAAGGTGTAGTGATTATCTTGGAACTTATCAATTTGCGCCAGGACATTGAAGGCCATTTGATAATGTTTTTCATCACCAGCTACCGGTAAAATTTTAGGTTCGTCAATCGCATCACCAGATAAGATATCGCGGAATTGATTTTCCATTTCCAAAACAGCCCGAGTCCCTGCACCAGAAACCGCTTGATAGGTCGACACAATGACCCGCTTTAAACCGAAAGCCTTTTCGATTGGTCTAAGGGCCATCACCATTTGAATGGTTGAACAGTTAGGATTGGCGATGAGACCGTGGTGGTTATCCATGGCTTCTTGGTTAACCTCTGGGACAATCAAAGGAGTGTCTTCATCCATCCGGTAGGCGCTGGTGTTATCCACCACAACTGCTCCGGCTTCAACAGCCTTAGGCGCAAATTCCTTAGAGCGATCGCCACCAGCTGAGAAAAAGGCAATATCGATACCTTCAAAAGAATCATCAGTTAACTCTTCTACAGTATATTTTTCATCGCCCACGCTTAATTCTTTTCCAGCAGAACGGCTAGAAGCCAGTAAACGTACCTTGTCGTAAGGAATCTTGGATTGCGCTAATAAATAACGGAGTTGTTCGCCCACAGCTCCGGTCGCACCCACAATAGCGATATTATATTTCTTTGTCATGTTTACACTTCCTCTATTTTCATGTTCGATCAAGCTTATAACTCATTTTACCAAATTATCAAGGCTTTCACAAATTAACTTCATTGTAAAGTAGTATTAGGCAAAAAAGAGTGCGCCAAGCGAGTCAAAGAGCAAGACCGCTGGAAGAAAAAGGACGCTTGCTCTGCGTTTGGAGCAGGTTTTGATTAGAGCCTTGCTACTAAAAAAGGCTAGAACTTTTGTCCCAGCCTTCCTTTATAAAAATTAAACTTATTCAGCGTCTTTGTCGGTCAACGCCTTCATGGAGAGGTTGATCCGACCGCGGTTATCGACTTCAATGACTTTGACTTTGACTTGGTCACCAATTTGAACCACATCTTCAACCTTATTGGTGCGTTTATGTTGGAGTTCAGAAATGTGAACCATCCCGTTTTGTTTAGGGGTTAATTGGACGAAGGCGCCAAATTTTTCAATCCGAGTAACGGTCCCAGTGAAGACTTGGCCGACTTCAATTTCCAAGGTGAGTTCTTCAATGATTTCAATGGCCTTATCAATCATGGCCTCATCACTCGAAGAAATACTTACTTGACCATCGTCATCGATATCAATCTTGACTCCGGTAGCTTCGATAATCTTATCGATGGTTTCGCCACCCTTGCCGATGACTTCACCGATCTTTTCAGGTTTAATTTGAATCATCTTAATCTTCGGTGCATAAGGGCTGAGATGGTCACGTGGTGCATCCAAGGTGCCTTGGAGGTGGTCCAATAGTTGCATCCGGGCAACTTTAGCTTGGGCTAGGGATTCACGAAGGATATCTTCAGTGATTCCTTTGATTTTAATATCCATTTGCAAGGCAGTAATCCCTTGTCTGGTTCCGGCCACCTTAAAGTCCATATCGCCTAAGTGGTCTTCAAGGCCTTGGATATCGGTTAGAATAGTATATTTATTGTTATCTTCTTGATCCATAATCAAGCCCATGGCGATCCCCGCTACGGGTGCTTTGATCGGCACACCAGCATCCATCAAGGCTAGCGTCCCTGCACAAATAGAAGCTTGAGAAGAAGACCCATTAGATTCTAAGACTTCAGCCACTAAACGAATGGTATAAGGAAATTCCTCTTGGGAAGGGATCACTCTTTGTAAGGCCCGATGACCTAATTCCCCGTGACCAATTTCCCGACGGCCTGGTGACCCGTAACGTCCAGTGGATCCCACTGAATATTGAGGGAAGTTGTAGTGGTGGATAAAGTGCCGTTCGGTTTCAGGGCTAATCCCATCCAAGGGTTGGTATTCAGATAGAGGGGCTAGGGTACATGCGGAGAGGACTTGGGTTTGTCCCCGGGTAAATAAACCGGACCCATGAACCCGTGGCAAGAGCCCTACTTCGGAAGAGAGGGGACGAATTTCGTCAATTTTACGCCCATCAGGACGGACCTTGTCTTCGGTAATCAGACGGCGAACTTCGTCATACTCTAACTTATCAGCTAGGGCCACAATTTGATTATGTTTAGCCACAAAGTCTTCGTCATCTAAGAATTGGCTATCGTAAAACTCAATCATTTCGTCCTTAACCGCTTGAACGCCTTCTTCACGTTCCAACTTGTCAAAGATTTGGATAGCGTCTACCATTTTTTGATGGTAGCGAGTATAGACTTCCGCTTCAGTTTCTGGAGCAAAAGCTTCCGCTTCAAAAGGCATTTTTTCTTGGCCAACTGCTTGACGGATCTCTTCTTGGAAGTAGCAAAGTTCCTTAATGTTCGCATGACCAAACATCAAGGCTTCTAACATTTCTTCTTCACTTAATTCTTGGGCAGAGGATTCCACCATATTAATAGCAGTTTGAGTCCCAGCAACAGTCAATTCCAAATCAGATTGGGCTTGTTGGTCTAGGGTTGGGTTAATCACTAAGTTACCATCGACGCGACCAACATTGACTCCCGCAATAGGGCCATCAAAAGGAATATCCGAAATGGTTAAGGCCACGGAAGACCCTAACATCGCAGCCATCTCTGGGCTACAGTCGTTATCTACGGACATGACGGTGTTAATCACTTGGACTTCATTTTTGAAACCTTCTGGGAACATTGGTCGGATAGGACGGTCAATCAAACGGGCAGTTAAAGTGGCATGTTCAGTTGGCCGGCCTTCTCTTTTTATGAAGCCGCCTGGAATTTTACCAGCAGCATATTGTTTTTCTTCATAATTCACTGTAAGAGGGAAGAAATCTTGGCCTTCTTTGGCTTCCTTAGCCCCAACAACAGCGGTTAAGACAACAGTATCTCCGTAGCGGACCAAGGCCGCAGCATTAGCCTGTTTAGCCAGTTGTCCGACTTCGATTTGGAGCGGACGGCCCGCCCAATTCATTTTAAATACTTGTTTTTCAGACATATTTACTCCTTTTCTCCCCCAACCACCTACTAAGCAAGGTTATATGTTTTTTCTAAAGCACATAACTTTGATTAGTAAGAGGTCACTATGGGGGCTTTTAGCTAGATTTTACTTTAAAAAAAGCGAGACTCCAAAGAATCTCGCTTTCAATTTCTCTTAACGACGTAAACCTAAACTCTTAATTAAGTTACGGTAACGAGTAACGTCTTTGTTACGTAAGTAAGCTAATAAGTTACGACGGTGACCGATTTTCTTCATTAAACCACGGTAAGAGTGGTGGTCTTTCTTATGAGTTTTAGCGTGTTCGTTAAGGTTGTTGATATCTGCAGTTAATAAAGCAATTTGTACTTCAGCAGAACCAGTGTCCCCTTCATGTGTTGCGTATTTTTCGATAATAGCGTCTTTTTCTTCTTTAGTTAATGCCATTATATTCACCTTTCTTTCTCTTGTATTCTTCCATAGTCTGAGTAAGCCGTTGGTGATTCGGCTGACCAAGAAAATGGTTGTGCTATAGCACAGCAGTCATTATACGAGAAATCGGCTAAACTTGCAAGAAATATCCCTAATTTCACTCGATTTCACCAGCATTTTTTGGCCTTTTTTCAGTTTTTCACTTAAAATAAAGATAATTATAATAAAGGAGAAGACTTATGAAACATTTAGATCGAACATTCTTCCCCCATTTACTTGGCTCGCTACTTGCCTTGATCCCCTTCGCCTTAATTTGTTTAACGGCAGCCATCCATCCTGCCTTTATCCAAGGGGCTGATCAAGCGATTGGTGGGGCACTGTTTGCTTGGGGACCTCAATGGTGGCAGACCTTTGTCGCCTACTTCACTGAAATTGGGACCACGGTTTATATTATTATTGCCGCTCTCATTATCAGTGCCATCCTCTATTACTTCAAGTATCGCTTCCTAGGGATTTGGTTTTCTAGCCAACTCATCCTTGGTGTCCTGCTTGGTAACCAAAGTATTAAGTATATTGTTAAACGCCCCCGGCCTAGCTTTATCCAACCCCTTATCGAACAAGGCGGTTATTCCTTCCCTAGCGCCCATTCCATGGGGAGCGTCTTAATGTATGGGGGCTTGTGCTTAATTGCTTTTTACTTTGTCCGTTCTTACAAGAAGCGCCAAATTTTAGGAATTGCTACCGGTGTGCTCTGCCTAGCCATTGCCCTCAGTCGGGTCTACCTTGGTGTTCATTATTTTTCCGACATCGTGGCCGGCTTGTCCTTAGGAGTAGCCTGGTTAAGCTTATCCAGCACCCTCTTACCTGCATTTCCAAGGGCCATTAAAGAAGCGGCAGCTGACCAGGGAGATGAGCAAGCAGAAGACTGGAACGATGAACCAGAAAGTCCTGATCCAGCTGAAGAGGAAGAAACCACACCCCAGCTCCATGTTATCCACAGTAAGAGTGAAGATCCAGACCAACAGGACCGCTTCATCACTAGCTTGGACACTGCTGAAGGTCAAGACTTAGCTGACGACTTAGAAAAATTGGAAGCAGAGCATGACTCCAGTGATGATAATGAGGACTAGTTAAAAAAGAAAACAAAAATTAAATCTGAAGCGCAAAGAGCTCCCCATGCAGGTTGTAGCAATGGGGAGCTTTTTTGTGGTTCTTTACTTTTTACTGTTAATGAGCATGGTTTATTTAATTGACCAACATCACTTAATCTTATATTCCGCCTTAAGTTCTAAGATGATATCCCGCAATTCAGCCGCTTTTTCGAAGTTCAGATCTTTAGCTGCTTGACGCATTTCTAATTCCACATTGTGGACAGCTTCTTCTTTTTCATTGCGGTTCATGCCCCGGATGGTATCCATGAGCGATTCATTTTCTTCTGCATTGTTCACTGCGGTAGTAATGCGGATGGAATCACGAATTTCTTTTTGGATGGTTTTCGGGGTGATGTGATGTTCTTCATTATAAGCCTCTTGAATCGCCCGCCGTCTAGCGGTTTCATCAATGGCCGCCTGCATGGACCCGGTCACAGTATCGGCATACATAATCACATGGCCATTTTCATTACGGGCAGCCCGGCCAATGGTTTGGATCAGCGACCGCTCATTACGGAGGAACCCTTCCTTATCTGCGTCTAAGATAATCACCAGAGACACTTCTGGCACATCGATCCCTTCCCGCAGGAGGTTAATCCCCACCAGAACATCGAAGACGCCCAGACGGAGGTCACGGATAATTTCGGTCCGCTCAAGGGTTTTAATATCCGAGTGTAGGTATTTCACCTTAATGCCGACCTCTTCTAAGTAATCAGTCAGGTCTTCTGACATTTTTTTGGTCAAGGTGGTGACAAAGACCCGGTCGCCTCTATCTACCCGCTCATTAATTTCACTAATCAAGTCATCAATTTGACCCTTAATCGGGCGAACTTCCACTTTGGGGTCTAAGAGACCGGTTGGCCGGATAATTTGTTCCACGACTTCGCCATTAGACTTCTCAATTTCATAGTCTCCAGGGGTAGCGGAAACATAGATAGCTTGGTTGACCCGTTCTTCAAATTCAGCTAATTTCAAAGGCCGGTTGTCTAAGGCACTAGGCAGGCGGAAACCATAATCGACTAGCTGTTCCTTGCGGGCCTTGTCGCCGTTGTACATGCCGCGTACTTGGGGCATGGTCATGTGGGATTCATCAACCATGAGTAGGTAATCGTCAGGGAAGAAATCCAGCAAGGTATATGGGGGTTGACCCGGGGCCCGACCGTCCATATGGCGGGAATAGTTCTCAATCCCGTTACAATAGCCCATTTCTAATAGCATTTCGATATCATAGCGCGTTCTCTGTTCCAGACGTTGGGCCTCTAAGAGTTTGCCTTCGTCATTAAACTTCTTCAATTGGACCTCTAGTTCAGCCTCAATCGAGTCAACCGCTCTTTGCATCTTGTTATAATCAACCACAAAGTGAGTGGCTGGATAGATGGGATAGTGTTTGACGTCATTTTTGACTTCACCGGTCAAAACATCAACTTGACGAATCCGATCAATTTCATCGCCAAAGAACTCTACCCGGATGGCTTCACTGTCACGGGAAGGCAGGAAGACTTCCACCACGTCGCCACGGACGCGGAAAGTCCCACGGCGAAACTCAATGTCATTACGCTCATACTGCATATCCACCAAACGCCGCATAAAGTCGTTACGGTCAACTTCTTGGCCTTGGCGGATGGAAAGGACATGGTTTTTATATTCCATTGGGTCGACTAAACCGTAGATACAGGACACCGAAGCCACAATGATGGTATCCCGGCGTTCCAGAATCGATGAGGTGGCTGAGTGGCGAAGCTTATCAATCTCATCATTGACTGAGGCCGATTTTTCAATATAGGAATCGCTCGAAGGCACATAGGCCTCTGGTTGGTAGTAGTCATAGTAAGAGACAAAGTATTCGACTGCGTTATGGGGGAAGAATTCCTTGAGCTCTGAATACAGTTGCCCCGCTAAGGTTTTATTATGGGCTAAGACCAGGGTCGGCCGGTTGGTCTCCGCAATGACATTAGCCATGGTAAAGGTCTTCCCGGTCCCGGTACCGCCCAAAAGGACCTGGGCCTTATCGTTATTTTCCACCCCTTCAACCAGTTTTTTGATGGCTTGGGGTTGGTCCCCACTAGGTTGGTAGGATGATACTAATTCAAACTTGCCGTCCACTATACTTCACTCCATTTTTTCTTTTCTCTTATCTAGTTTATCACGACTAGGACCTAAACCCTATTTTAAGCTTCCAAGGACTAAGTAAAATTTCTCTTGCCAGCCTGGTCAAATTTCTGTATAATATTCATGTTAGTGACCTGTTCACTTGAAAAAGCGAAAAAAGAAAGAGGTGGACTCCATGGCAAACATTGCATCAGCTATTAAACGCGTACGTCAAAACGAAAAGAACGCTGCAGTAAACTCTGCAAAAGTCAGCGAAATGCGTACCGCTATTAAACGTTTCGAAACTGCTGTCCAAGAAGGCGCAGACAACGTTGAAGAATTACACCAACATGCTCAAAAATTAGTGGACCAAGCAGTTTCTAAGAACTTAATCCACGCTAATAAAGCAAGCCGTATTAATTCACGTATGGCTCAAAAATTAAACAAGTAATTAAAAAAGCCACCGCTTCTCTTAACTGGCCTAAGCCGTTGAAGAAGCGGTGTTTTTTTGTGTAATTTTTATCTCTGACTAGGCCGCAAAGCGCAAGATAAACCATTCAATGCCTAAGTTAGGGTCTACCTGGCCTGACTTAATCTCATAATCCAACTCCACCAAGTCCTGGTAGGCCGCCAGTAATTGCTGGCCATCGTAGGAGCGCATTTGTTTCATACTCATCTTGACCCGGTAAGGATGGGCCCCTAAAGACTTAGCAATAGCCCCTTGGTCATAACCTGAACGGGATAGAAGAGCAATTTGGCTAAAAAGACGGAAGTTAGCCTCTAAGAGGGCTAAAATCGCAATGGGCTGGTGCTTTTCCTGAATCAGAGTTCGGTACAAGTCCAAGGCCGCTTCCAGGCGGTGGGCCATGACATAGTCAGTCAAGTGAAAGATATTATTATCCAAGGAAGGCGACACCACAGTCTCGACATCGTGCTTGCTAATTCGATCTTCCTGACCCACAAAGAGAAAGAGCTTCTCCAATTCATTCATGGCATTGGATAATTGATAATTGGTTCTTTCCAAAAAGAGCTGTAAGACTGAGCGATCCATCAAGTAGCCCGCATTTCTGACATAGTCCTTGATGTAGTTAGTCGTAGTCGCCTCATCCGCCAAGGAAACATCGACCAAATTGGCGGCTTTTTTTAACTGCTTAACCACCTTCTTACGACCATCTAATTTCTCAAAGTCACAGACAAAGACCAGGGTCACGTCAGGAGCCGGTTCAGCCAGATAATCCAGCAGGGCTTGGGTATTTTCCTCCTTCTTCCCTTTTTCTGTACTTAAAAAGGCCGGCTGGGTCAGCCAGATAATCTTGGGCTCAGAGAAAAAAGAAATGGTATTGGCCTCGACTAAGGCCTCTTCTAAAGAATGTTCTTCTAAGTCTAAGCGGACAAAGTTAAAATCACTGACCGCTTCTTGGTCCCCAATGACCGCTCGGCTTAACTGATTTTCAAATTCTTGGATCAAAAACTTCTCCTCCCCTAGTAAGAGGTAGATGGGATCCACTTGTCCTGCTTTTATTTTCTGTATCGTGCTTTGAAAAGTCATGACGCCCCTCCTCACATCCCATCTATTTTAACTGACAAGGTTCACTTTGTCATTAAACAAGTCAATCTCTAATAGAATCTTCTTCCCCCGCTGCTTTTACCGTCTTAAAAACATAATGCCTTCCCAGGTAAAAATAATGGATAGCCCCATCCCGGTCAGTGCGGAAAGTTGTCGCCTTGACGGCAGCTAGATCATCGACTACCCGATCACTAGGATGGCCGTAGCGGTTATTCTCTCCCACTGAAATCAAGGCATAGCGGGGTTGCCATTGGGCGATTAGATCACTAGGGCTGGAATGGTCAGAGCCATGGTGGGCTACCTTCAAGACATCGATCGGGCACTTTATCTTTTCTGCCATTTGTGCCTCAGCCTCCCCATCAATATCCCCTGTAAAGAGAAAAGTCAAGGGTCCCATGGCCCCTAACATGGCTAAGGAGTCTTCGTTTTCCCCTACTCCCGACTCTTCTGGCATCAAGACCTCTAGGCCCATGGACCGATTGAGAGTCAGACTTTGACCGGCTTGGAGCCAGACCACTTGGATATGGGGGTTCTTACTGGCTTTGAGCGCCTGATCCAAGATGGTTAGAACTTCATGGTCTTCCTGCATGCCAACAGGTAAATAGAGGGTATCCACCGGAATTTGACGAATGATTTCAGGTGCTGACCCATAGTGGTCAAAGTCGCCGTGAGTCAAGAATAGCCCTGCTAAGCTCCGTACCCCTTGAGCCGCTAAGACAGGCTGGATCTGACTTTCAAACAAGGTCCGCCTGGGCCGCTCTTGCCAGTCTTCTTTTGGGAAAGTGGGTCTGCCAGCTGCGTCAATCAGGTAGGCCGAGGCAGAAAACGGCGGTTTGACGAGGATACAATCCCCTTGACCAATATCTAAGACAGCTACTTGCCCTAGAGGGGATAAATATGGAAAAAGATATAAGCCTAAGAGAGCCAAAGTCAAGGCCAACCAGCCCCGCCCTTTCCTCTTGGCTAAGACTTGCCGGTCTAACCAATATGCGAGCACCAAGCAATAAAGCAGAATAAAGACAAAGGGCATATGGCCAGTTAGCCAGTAAAATCCGGGCAGGTCACTAAAAAAGAGCGACAACTTCTCTATATGAAGGATCACCCAGGTCAGGGGCCAGGCCACTAGGGTCACTAGCCAACCTAATCCTCCTATCCCTAAGCCCACTACCAGGAGAAGGCCTGGAAAGAGACAGACGGAAAACAGCCAGGAATAAAAGTAATTCACCCACAGGACTAACCAAGAGAAACCAGCCTGACTGACAATGAGAAAAGGAATAGTGACCAAGGTACAGGCCAGGGAGAAGATGAACTCTTCCTGCCAAGCATGCTTAAAGGGCGGCGCTTGTTTAATGATTAATAGGGTGGCAGTTAGGGCATAGGACAACTGAAAGCCTAAGGAAAAAATTGCCTGAGGATTGATGAGAAGGATAAACGCTACCGACCAGGCGAGTCCGGCCCAGGGATCGACAGGTCGATCAGTTTTTCTTTGAACAAAGGCGTATAGATAAGACCCAATGGCCCGGATCATCCCATAAGGCAAGCCTAACAAACAGCCATAAAGGACTAAAACAGCTAAGACGATCCATTGGTAGTATTCTACCAGGACCCCTAGTCGCAGTAACGATCGCTTCAACAAGGCTAATAAATAGTTGACATGAAAACCAGATAGGGAAAATAAATGAATAATCCCAATTTCCTGGTAGGCAGCCATTGCAGAAGGATCAATACCTGACTTATCATTCAGAAATAAGGCCTGGAAATAATCTGCCAAGATTCCTAAGTCTAGACTCTGTAAATAGGTATAGATGCTCTGGCGGAGGTTGGGCCAAAAATAAGCCCAATAGGGTAAATCGACCAGACCCTGAACCGTCTCTACCTCAAAGACCCAATAAATCTCTTGCCGTCTTAAATAGGCTTGGTAGTCAAAGCCATGAAAATTACGCTGGCCGCTGGGAGGAGTTAATTGGCCTAGGAGATTGATTTGAAAGGATCGCCCTTGATTTAGCCAAGCCGCTTGCTCAGCCTCAGATTTCATGTAATAGAAGACTTGAAACTTTTCTCCCGTTGCCACTTCTTGCCCCCTAAACTGGACTAAGTCGCCTTCCACCTTCAAGCTATCGATAGCCACTTCTAAAGTTAGAGCAGCCTCCCCAGTGGTAAAGTGGGACATCCTTTGACTAAGGAGATAAAGATAAAGGCCCATAAATAGCTGAGTGACTAAGATCCACTTAAATAGTCCTTTATCTTTTAAGGCAATCACCCGTCCCCAGTACCAGAGGTAGAAAATCAGCGTCCAAACTGATGGCGCCAGCATGAGAGCTATCAGTAAGAGAATCCCCAAGGCTAACCAAAAAATCTTCGTCTTCATCTTAATTCACAGTAATTTGTTCTTTGATCTTCTCAAAGGTCTTGTCACCAATACCAGAGACTTCGGTAATCTCCTCAATCGTTTGAAAAGACCCCTTACTTTCCCGATATTGAATAATATCAGCCGCCTTCTTCTCTCCAATGCCTGATATTTCTTGGAGTTGGCTGGCGTCAGCAGTATTGATATTGATCTTCTGACTATCTCCCTGGCTTCTTCCTGCAGTTGGGCCATCCCCAGATAAAACAGGAGTTATGGCCATCAAGTCTTCCGCTCCCACTTCTTCATCCAAGGCCGGGACATAGACCACCATCTGGTCCTGGAGGCGCTGGGAGAGATTAATCCGTTTAGAATCGGCTTGATCATTGAGCCCACCCGCCAAATCAATAGCATCAAGGACACGGTCCCCTGCCTGGACTTGATAGAGGCCGGGTGACTTGACAGCCCCCTTGACATCCACATAGATTAGATCGTCTCCCTGGTCCTCTACATTTTCCACTTCACCTGTATTTTCTTGCCCTACCTCTAATGTTTCCGACTGGCTATTGCTTTCTAGATCAACTGACTCCACCAGAGCCGTTGCGGCCACTGGATCTTGCTCAGCCGGCGCAATCACCCGATTAAAAACCAAGTAAATCACACCAGCAGCCAATAAAACCAAAGCCATAAAAGCCCCGGCTAGTAACTTTCCATAATTTTCAATGATTTCAGCAAAGGATAATTTTTTGACTTCTTCCCACCACGCTTGCATAAGGACACCTCTTTCTCTACTTATTCATCCGTAAAGAAAGCATCAGTTAACGAAAAAAGCTGACTTCAATTTCATGAAATCAGCTTGAATGCCCTATGCTTCAAAACGATAGCAAACCACCCGAGTATGGCCATAGGTTGCGTTTTTAAAGGCGTGTAAGTTTCCCACAGTGTCAGGCAGGTTATCTTGACTATCCAACTCACAAACCACCGTGACTTGGTCACTGAGCCAGCCCTCTTCTTGAAACTGAAGAAGCAAGTCTTCTAAATGTTGGCCCTTATAAGGCGGATCTAAGAAAACCCAGTCAAATTGTAAGTCAGGAGCTTTCTTCCGTAAAGACTTCAACTGCTTTTGGTTGTCACCTTTAAGTAAGTGGTAGCGATCTTCAAGGTGTGCCTTAGCCACATTCTTAGCGATCGTTTCTTGGGCCTTGCGGAAGCGTTCAAAAGCATAGACCTCATCGGCTCCCCGCGATAGGGCTTCTAGTCCCAGAGCTCCGGATCCCGCATAAAAGTCAAGGACAATCCCGCCATCTAGGTATTGACCAATAATATTAAACATGGATTCCTTAATCTTATCTGTCGTGGGCCGGGTGTTCGATCCTGGCACCGCTTGTAGGGGGATTCCCCCAAATTCACCGGCAATAATCCGCATCTTGCCACATCCCTTCTCAATTCGCTATTCATTATAGCACAGTCACTTGCTAAGAGACGACCGATTCATAGCCCTTTTCCGGCTATAAACAAAGAAAGACCCTGGCACTAAAGCACCAAGGTCCGCTAGAGGGAGAGTAAGATAATCTTGCACTTTTATTTAAGCAATTTAGATACTATTAACTATTCGCTTAAGGTCTAGTTAATTATTTACGACGACGGAAAGATAGAGCTGAACCAGCAGCAACTAAAGCAAGCCCTAAACCAGCAACGGAACCAGCAACTACACCAGTAGCAGGTAATTTAGCGTTAGCTTTTTGAGCCTTAGCGTCTTTCTTAGCTTTGTTGTCTTTCTTAGCTTTTTCGTTAGCTACGACAACTTTAGAATCTTTGTCAGATTTCTTCTTGTCATCTTTCTTAGATTTATCTTTCTTAGATTCATCTTTCTTAGATTCGTCTTTCTTAGATTCATCTTTCTTAGATTCGTCTTTCTTAGATTCGTCTTTCTTGACTTCGTCTTTCTTAGATTCGTCTTTCTTGACTTCGTCTTTCTTAGATTCGTCTTTCTTGACTTCGTCTTTCTTGACTTCGTCTTTCTTACCTTCTTCAGGTTTAGGTTCTTCTACCTTACCAAGACCAAGTTTTGCGATGGTTTCGTTATATACTTTTTCGTTAGAAGATTTCAATAACTTGCCTAAGAAATCGCGGTCATGAACAGCTTTTTGTAGGTCTTGTTTAGCTGCTTCTAAGGCTTGACCTGCTTCTGCACGATATGTACGAGTTACACCAACTTCATCATTGGCTGCTTGATAAGCCCAAAAGAGTTTAGAAACTGGTGATGTTTTCTCATTAGTATTGTAGTAGTCAATTGCTTGGTAGTCTTGATACTTCTTATTTGCAGCATCGGATTTATTTTTATATTGTTCCAATTCTTGACTGTATTTACCAATACTTGGATTGTCATATGCGGCAGCATATGCGTCATGAGCTTTCTTAGCTTCTGCTTGAAGTTTAGCTGCTTCTGCTTGTTGTGCTTGGTCAAAAGCTTTATGAGCTGCATCCTTGCGTGCTACAAATTTTTCAACTTTAGCATCTGCTGCATCGACTGCTTGTTGTTTTTCGTTAACAACTTGTTGTTTTCCGTCAACAACTTGTTGTTTTTCTTCAAAACGAGCAGCAATTTTTTGTGCATCTTGTTCAGTAGGTAAGTTAACGCTTTGTCTTGTAGTTTCTGTTTTTTCAGCAGCATCTGCAACAGCGTTATCAGCTGCAAATAATACACCAGCTGCTGCTGTTGTAGCCGCTAATCCTAATAATAATTTTTTCAAGTCTTTCATAATATTGACCTCCCATTACAAAGAGTAAAAATATATTACTCTAAAGATTTTAAATTGTACTTTTCTTTTCCAGTGCACTAGTAAAGAACGTCAGCTTTTTAATGCTGAACTTTTGTGCAAGTAAATTTTTTATCTCCCTCTATAAATTAATTTTAGTACATATTCAATTATATTCAAGTTATACTTCGTAAAATCTTCACAGTTTTAGTGTTTTCTGGCTAATATTTCATATTTTTGACACAATAAAGCTAGTTTTTATAAGGATTCTAATTGATATTTACAAAAATTACAATTTAGTTACGAAAATATTAATTTAACAAGGTTATCCTTTATTTCTATTTCTTTTTATGATTTTTAAAATTTTAAGCAAAAAAATATTTATAAAGCACTTTTAATTTTCATCAACACCTAGGTACTATAGAATACAAAAAACCTTGGCGCCGAAGCACCAAGGTTCAGTAGAGGGAGAGTATGATATTTTGCACGCTTTTTTAAGCAATTAAGATATTATTAACTATTCTCTAAAGAGCTAGTTAATTATTTACGACGACGGAAAGCAAATGCTGAACCAGCAGCTACTAAAGCAACACCTAAGCCAGCAACAGAACCAGCAACTACACCAGTAGCTGGTAATTTAGCGTTAGCTTTTTCAGCTTTAGCTTCTTTTTTAGCTTTTTCGTCTTTCTTAGCTTTTTCATCTTTTTCGTTAGCGACAACAACTTTAGCGTCTTTTTCGTCTTTCTTGTTGTCTTTTTCGCCTTCAGCTGGTTTTTCGTTTTCTTCAGCCTTAGGATCTTTTTCAGCTGGTTTTTCGTTTTCTTGTTGACCAGCTTCAGCTTCACCTTTTTCAATTTCTGCTAAAGCTTCTTGAGCAGCTTCTTCACGAGCAGCAGCATCGTTTAATGTTTGATCAACAGCTTCAGAACCTTTACCAATAAGTTTCTTCAAGTTTTCTTGTAAATCTTGACTTGCATGTTGTAAGTCTTGGTTTACGTCAACTTTCTTGTTAAGTGAAAGTTTAGCAATGTAAGCTAAAGCTTTGTCAGCTTGAGCTTGAGCTAAATTATATTCGTTGTAGTGTACATCTAATTTAGTACGCGCTACTTTAAGGGCTTGTTCGGCTTCAGCTAATTCAGCTTTTGCTTGTTCATAGTCTTGAACAGCAACTTTTAAGCCGTCTTGTTTGTAACGGTCATTTCCACCATTAGCTTCGGTTTCGTATTGGAATTTAGCTTGACGTTCAGTTTCAGCTTTTTTATTAGCTGCTGCGGCCTTAGCTTCTTCTTCTTCTTTTTCAGCTGCTGCGTTATCTTCGGTTTCGAAATCTTTAGCTTGTTGAAGAGCTAAGTCAGCATCGTCTAAAGCTTTTTGTGCTGCTTCAACATCAGCTTTGTATTGAGCAACTACTTCTTCAGAACCATCTTTAGCTGTTTCTAAAACAGCTTTTGCGTTAGTTAATGCAGTTGTTGCATCTTCTTGAGCTTTTTCAGCATTAGCTACAGCATCAGCATTCTTATTAATACGAGCTTTTGTAGCTTCTTCTGCAGCTGCTACTTCTTGATTATAAACTTTCTCTGCTTCTGCTAATTTGTTGTTGTATTCACGTTCTGCTTCAACTTTAGTTTCAGCAGTTGAACCAGCAGTTTTTTGTGCTTGTTCTAGTGTAGCTTTAGCTTTTTCTGCTTCATTTTGAGCGTAAGTAACATCATTTTCAGCTTTTTCTACTGCTTTTTCTTGAGCAACAATTTGGCTTTCAGCTAATTTAGCATTCGCATTTGCTGCATCATAATGTTTAACAGCTTCATTTGTAGTAGCAACTGCATCTGCTGTAGTCATTTGTGAAGTATCAGCATTTGCGGTATAGTTATAGGTTACACCATCGTAAGTTTCAGCTGCTTGAGCAACTGCAGCATCAGAAGCGAAGAATACACCAGCTGCTGCGGTTGTAGCCGCTGCGCCTAATAATAATTTTTTCAAGTCTTTCATAATCTATTGACCTCCCATTACAAAATTGAGTGATAGATACACTACGTTAAGTAATTGTTATATTTAATATTTATCTTTCTTTGCCAGTGCACTAGTAAAGAATTTCAGCTTTCTTATAAGCTGTGATTACCGTGCAAAATTTATCACCGCTCTCCCTCATATCTCTTATTTTAACAGATATTTTTATTTTTTGTACGAATAAAGCACATAAAGTTCACAATTTAATCATATTTTATAAAATTACTAAAATATGACACGATAAAAACCATTCATAGCAGGCAATTTGTATATTTTAATAGAAATTATTAAATAAATTACATTTTTATGACAATTGTCATCATTGGGTCAACATCACTGACATTGTAAGTTTTATTATAATTTTATTTAGCTTTATATTAACTTTTATTTCTAAGCAAATAAAAAACGCAGCAGTTTTTCTGCTACGTTGATTGTTTATTTTGGCGGATAGGTGAAGTCCTCAAATTCCTTGATGACTTTGGCGCGGTCTTCTTCGCCATCCAAGGCCACAGTAAAGTCCATGTTAATGGTGGCTTTGGGAGAAACAGTGACTTTGATGACTTGGCGGACTTTCTTGAGTCCCTCGATGGCTTCTTCTACCTGGTCCTTATCGACATAGAGGATGGCGTATTTGCGTTCCTTATTTAGATAGTGAAGGTAGCCATAGCGTTTCAATTGTCGGGTTTTTTGAGTGGAATTCAACCAGACAACGAGTTCTTGCCGTTGGGTATATGAATTGGTCATGGCACCAGGCTCCTTTCTTTGAAGTTATTATTGTCTTATTCAGTTTCCAGTTCAATGAGTAGGTCTCCGATTTCAACTTGTTCTCCTGCTTGAACAGTGACTTGGCGGACCTTGCCAGCTTTTGGTGCCTTGATCGTGGTTTCCATCTTCATAGCTTCAGTCACTAAGACCACTTGGCCAGCACTGACATGGTCGCCTTCACTGATTTCCACCTTAAGAATCGACCCGGGCATGGTTGCCGCAATATGGTTGGGGTTATTGGTATCCGCCTTGGGACGACTAGCCACCACATTGGTGTAGTGGGCGTCTTGGACGGCAATTTCCCGCCGTTGACCATTCAGATCAAAGTAAATAATCCGTTGACCAGAGTGGTCGGCTTCCCCAATTTCAATCAGGCGAATGAGGAGGACCTTGCCCTTTTCAATTTCAACGGTAATGGTCTCACCTTGCCGCATGCCATTGAAGAAGGTAGGCGTATCGACATTTGAGATGTCACTGTAACGAGCCAGTTTCTCCCGATAATCGGTGAAGACTTTGGGGTACATGAGATAGCCGAGTACGTCTTTATTATCGACCTCATCGCCCAATTTTTCGCTTAAGTCTTCCTTGACTTGGTCGAAATCAACCGGTTCTAAGAGGTCACCGGGGCGTTCTTCAGTGTAGTCAGCCCCTTTGAGGATGATGTCGCGGACATCTGCTGGGAAGCCGCCTGCAGGTTGACCTAACTTACCTTGGAAGAATTCAATCACGGAATCAGGAAAATCGATGGTCTTGCCCTTTTCATAGAAGTCTTTAATGGATAGGTCATTTTGAACCATGAAGAGGGCCATATCACCGACCACCTTAGAAGATGGAGTGACCTTAACGATATCACCAAAGAGTAAGTTGACATCGTGGTACATGACCTTGACCTCTTCCCAACGGTCCCCTAAGCCCACTGAAGCGGCCTGTTGTTGGAGGTTGGTATACTGGCCTCCTGGCATTTCGGTCCGGTAAATTTCGGTTTCTGGGGTTTTTAATCCGGAGGCAAAGTCCTCATAATAGGTCCGCACACCTGACCAGTATTGGTTCATAGCTTGGGCGTTCTTCACGTTAATTGTTGGCTTACGGTCATTGTGTTCCAAGGCATAGTAGAAACTGGTCATACTTGGTTGGCTGGTCGTTGAGGAGAAGGCTGAAGTAGCCACGTCCACAATATCAATGCCCGCCCGAACGGCTTCGGAATACATCATAATCCCATTACCCGAAGTGTCATGGGTGTGGAGATGGATAGGAACATCGATTTTTTCTTTTAATTCAGAAATCAAGACATAGGCTGCTTGCGGTTTCAAGAGCCCTGCCATATCCTTAATGGCGATAATGTCAGCGCCCATAGTTTGGAGTTCCTTGGCTAAGTTGACATAGTAATTGAGGTCATACTTGCTGCGGTTAGGGTCTAGAATATCCCCGGTATAGCACATGGCTGCTTCGGCAATCTTTCTAGTTTCCTTGACAAATTCCAAAGGCCGTTCAATTTGCTTGGACCAGTTCAAACTATCAAAGATTCGAAAGACATCGATTCCCGTTTCAGCCGCTTGCTTAATAAAGGCCCGTAAGACATTGTCCGGATAAGCGGTATAGCCCACCGCATTGGACCCTCTAAAGAGCATTTGCAGGAGGATATTAGGCATGGCTTCACGGAGTTTTTCTAACCGTACCCAAGGGTCTTCGGTTAGGAAACGATAGGCCGTGTCAAAGGTCGCCCCGCCCCAAACTTCTTGGGAGAAAATGGCTGGGTTAGCCGCCTCCATTTGTTCAGCCGCCTTGAGCATATCGCGGGTCCGCATCCGGGTCGCGATCAGACTTTGGTGGGCGTCCCGCATGGTGGTTTCAGTTAAGAGGACTTCCTTAGTGTCATGGATATAACTTTGCACTCCTGAAACGCCCTCTTGGTCAAGGACTTGTTTGGCAGTTGGTCGGTCTAGAGAAACTTCTTCTAAATCTGGAAGATGGGCCGGACGGTAGTGGGGTTTATCTTTTTGTTGTAAGCCTGGAAAACCATTGACGGTCGTGTCCCCAATATATTGGAGGATCTTATTGCCCCGGTCACGGTTACGCTCCTTAGGAAAATCGAAAAGTTCGGGAGTATTGTCAATAAAGGTGGTGGTGGCTTGGCCACTGGTAAAGGTCGGATGGGTGAGCACATTCATTAGGAAAGGAATATTATTGTGGACACCCCGGATCCGGTATTCCCGTAGCCCCCGGACCATCTTGCGCACCGCATCTTCAAAGGTCATGGAATGGGAAACCAACTTGGTTAAGAGGGAATCATAGTAAGGCGAAACCTCAGTATTGGTATAACCATTCCCAGCATCTAAACGCAAGCCAAATCCACCCGGTGACCGGTAAGTATTAATTTTCCCGGTATCAGGGAAGAAATGGTTGGCAGGGTCTTCCGTCGTGATCCGGCATTGGATGGAATAGCCAATCAGGGGCATGCCTTCCTGCTTAGGAATCCCAATCTCTGCTAAAGTCTTCCCTGCTGCGATTTGGATCTGAGCTTGGACAATATCGATACCGGTAATTTCTTCACTGACCGTATGTTCCACTTGGACCCGGGGATTGACCTCAATAAAGTAGAAATCATCACCAGAAACCAGGAATTCCACAGTTCCCGCGTTAACATAGCCCACATTCTCCATCAATTGCCGAGCTGCTTCACAAATCCGCAGCCTTAAGTCATGGTCTAAGGAAACGGAAGGCGCCATTTCCACTACTTTTTGGTGGCGACGCTGGATCGAACAGTCCCGCTCCCATAGGTGGACCACATTGCCGGCCTGGTCACCTAAGATTTGGACTTCAATATGCTTAGGGTTTTCAATGTATTTTTCCGCATAAATTTCATCAGAACCAAAGGCAGTCTTGGCTTCACTTTTAGCGGTATTATAAGCTTCTTCCACTTCATCGTCAGAGCGAACTACCCGCATTCCCCGGCCACCGCCACCTAGGGCAGCTTTGACCATAATCGGATAGCCAGCTTCCTTGGCAAAGGCCTTGACCTCTTCAACCGATTCCACGTCCCCTTCAGTCCCGGGAACTTCTTGGATGCTCGCCTGATGGGCAGCAGCCTTGGCTTTAATCTTGTCCCCAAACATGTCTAGGGTATCGGTATTTGGTCCAATGAAGATAATCCCCTCTTCCCGGCAGCGACTAGCAAATTCTTGGTTTTCAGAGAGAAAACCATAGCCGGGATGGATGGCATCGGCCTGGGTTTCCTTAGCGATGCGGATAATATCTTCAATGTCTAAATAGGCATCAACAGGTTTCTTGTCGGCACCAACCAGGTAGGATTCATCAGCCTTAAAACGGTGGACACTGGTTTCATCTTCACGGGCGAAGATAGCCACAGTTTCAATGCCTAATTCATAGCAGGCCCGAAAGACCCGAATCGCAATCTCGCCACGGTTGGCGACTAAGACTTTTTTAATCATAATATTCCCTCCGTTAATGCTTGAATTAGCTTTGCCTATGAAAGCGGTTATAATAGCCTCATTATAACACAAGAAATTAAGAAAGCTGTTGAGCAAGCATCATCCGGCGGTTACGGTAGTCAATGGCTAGGGCCAAGCCTACCATAATTCCAGTTGTCATGATTGAGGAACCCCCGTAGGAAATAAAGGGGAAGGTAACCCCGGTAATAGGGATAAGACCAGTAATCCCGCCCAGGTTGACAATGGCCTGGCTGAGGAAATAGAAACCCACGCCAATCATAACCAATTGGTAGAAGTTATTTTGAATTTTCTTGGCCCGGTAGAAAATATAGAAGGTGAGATAGAAATAAAGGGCCAAGATTACAAAGAGGCCGATAAAGCCGTACTCCTCTCCGATGATCGCCATGATAAAGTCGGTATGGGCTTCAGGCAGGTAGCCGGTCTTTTGGATACTGTTGCCTGGCCCTTGACCCAGTAAGCCGCCCATGGCTAAGGCATAGAAGGAGTTGACTAGTTGCAGTCCCGAGCTTTTGGCGACTTTGAAGGGATCAGTAAAGGAAATAAAGCGTTGGATCCGGTAGTTGACGTCCCCTGAGCCCGAAAAATCGAAGAGGTTCAAAAGTCCTATCACGAGGACATAGGCTAAGGCGCCTAGTCCCAGGGTTCTGAGGGTATACTTACTAGAAATTCCTGACGCTAAGGTCATGCCCCCTAAGATTAAGCCTAATAAGAGGACTCCCCCAGTATCTGGGAAAGTGAGGACCAGTCCCAGCCAGAAAAATAAGGCCAAAGGAAGGACCAGGTTGGCCTTCACCGTCTTAAAGAAGCCTTTATTCAAGATCGCCAAGCGGTGGCGGTCTAGGTAGTCTGCCCAGAGCAGAATCATCACGGGCTTAAGAAATTCGACTGGTTGAATCGAAATCGGCCCCAAAATAATCCAGCCCTTGGCCCCATTAATGGCTGGCATCAGGAAACGCACCACCAAGAGGAGAACTGTCATCACTAAGAGCAAGCCACTTCTGAACTTGGGTTTTCTGAAATAATCAGGCTTAAAGCGATAAGTCACTAAGCCAACAACTGTCCCAATGAAGGCAAAAACAACCTGGCGGACAATATAAGTGGTGGCCGATTCATAGCCGGTTTCTTGGAGGGACCGGTAACTGGAAGCCGAAAAGACCCCAATCAGACCGAGCACCAGCAAGAGAAAACTAGGAATCAGGATATGCTGGTTTAACCCCCAGGAAAAGTTTTGAAAAATCGGATGGGAAAACTTCGCTTTTTTTCTGGCTTTTTTACTTTTTTTATTAGATTTTGCTTGGCTAGCCTTGCCTTGACTAGCTGAATGAATCAATCGCATCAAAACGCTCCTCATTGATTATATTCTATAAAATAAAGATTAAATGCTGACCTATTTTTCAATTATAGCATAGCGAGGGGAAAAAAGTGGAGAGTGTGACAAAAGTCAAAAGAGCCCTGAACCACTGGAGCAAACTATGAAAGATAGGCGAAAGCCTATCGTACATAGTTTGTGAAGTGGACGTCAGGGCTGACTTTTGGAACAGGTTTTAAATAAAATTTCAATAAAAAAGGCCAAGACAAAGTCTCAACCTTTATTCGACTAGTCCGCTTCAATCAGCATGCTTAGTCATTTTTCTTTTTACGCTTGTTGTAACGGGCCCGTTCGCTCTTGTTCAGGATTTGTTTACGGAGACGAACATTTTCTGGAGTCACTTCACAGTATTCATCGTCATCCATAAATTCAAGCGATTGTTCCAGGTTTAGGATCCGTGGTGCCTTGATGGTAGCGGTTTGGTCCTTGGTTGCTGAACGGACGTTAGTTAAGTTCTTAGAACGAACAATATTCACGTCAATGTCCGCTTCACGGGCGTTTTCTCCGACAATCATGCCTTCATAGACTTCAGTCCCTGGTTCAACAAAGATGGTCCCGCGGTCTTCAACCTGCATGATCCCATAAGTGGTAGCCTTACCAGTTTCGGTAGAAACTAAGGCCCCATTACGCCGGCCACCAATTTCTTCCTTAATCACAGCTTGGTATTGTTCAAAGGTATGGTTTAAGATCCCGTAACCATGGGTCATTTGCACAAATTCAGTAGAGTAACCAATCATCCCCCGGGAAGGTACTAAGTATTCTAAACGCGCGGTTCCCCGTCCGGTGTTTTCCATATTACGCATGGTCCCGTGGCGTTCATTTAAGGATTGAATCACGGCACCTTGGTATTCTTCCGGCGTATCAATTTGTACGGCTTCAAATGGTTCACATTCTACTCCGTCAATAACCTTGCGGATAACTTTTGGCCGTGACACTTGGAGTTCAAAGCCTTCGCGACGCATGTTTTCAATCAAGATGGAAAGGTGGAGTTCCCCACGACCAGAAACGACCCATTGGTCTGGTTGGTCGGTATCTTCAACCCGTAAGGAAACATCGGTGTGAAGTTCATATTTCAACCGTTCTTCAATCTTACGTGCGGTCACCTTATCCCCTTCACGACCAGCAAATGGTGAGTCGTTGGTTAAGAAGGTCATTTGTAGGGTTGGTTCATCGATGTGTAGGGCTGGTAGGGTTTCTTGAACTTCAGTATCGGTCACGGTTTCACCCACGTAGATGTCTTCCATCCCAGAAACGGCAATGATGTCGCCGGCCTTGGCTTCATCGATTTCAATCCGGTCTAAACCGAGATAACCGAATAATTTAGTGACCCGGAAGTTCTTTTGACTACCGTCTAACTTGTTTAAGGTCACGGTATCGCCCACTCGAATGGTTCCCCGGAAGACCCGGCCCACTCCGATACGACCGACATAGTCATTATAATCGAGCATGCAGACTTGGAATTGGAGGGGTTCATCTTCATTATCTTCTGGGGCAGGAATGTTTTCCAGAATACTATCAAAGAGCGGATCCATGGTTTTTTCTTGTTTTTCAGGATCAGGAGCCAAACTTGAAGTCCCGTTCACAGCGGAAGCATAAACGACTGGGAATTCAATTTGACTCTCATCAGCCCCCAGTTCGATGAAGAGGTCTAAGACTTCGTCAACCACTTCTAGGGGACGGGCTGCAGGTTTATCGATTTTATTGACCACAACCACGGCTGGCTTACCCGCTTCAAAGGCCTTTTGTAGGACGAAGCGGGTTTGAGGCATGGTCCCTTCAAAGGCGTCCACCACTAAAACCACACCATCCACCATGGTCATAATCCGTTCCACTTCCCCACCGAAGTCGGCGTGGCCTGGAGTGTCCATAATGTTAATCCGGGTGCCCTTGTAATTCACCGCAGTGTTCTTGGCTAAGATAGTAATTCCGCGTTCACGTTCAATCGCATTGGAATCCATGGCACGGTCAGCCAGCTGGGTACGCTCATCCAGTGTATCTGATTCTTCTAAGAGTTGGTTCACCAACGTTGTCTTCCCGTGGTCAACGTGAGCAATAATTGCGACGTTACGAATATCATTGCGATTTCCCATTATTTTAATTCCTCCAAACAAAATAATAATGAACTTGTTTTGATTTTCTGTTAATGCTTTTGGTTTTTACAGACGATTCATTGTAACACTCATCTGTCTAAAATCCTAGTTTTTTTATCAGTTGGGAAAAAACTAGGATTTATCCGTTCGACTGCAGTCAAGCAAAAGTTTGGTTAACAGTCGATGGACAAGAGCGACTCACCTAATTGCCTTCCTGCACTGAGCGTTCATAGAGGTCACGGAAGGTTTGATAGGCGCTAGGATAGGCAATCACAGAAGCATTAGCCTGCATGAGATTAAGGGCTTGGCCATCGAGCTGGGTCAGTTTCAAAGGACTTTCATTGACTAGGGCCACCCCTGCCGCTAAATCCCAAGGCTTGAGGGCTAAGGCGGCATATAGGGACAATTCCCCTTTTAAGACATTGAGAATTTCCAAACCCGCACTGCCGTTGTAGCGAATCCCTAGGGACTGACTGACCAGGTCTTTAGCATGGTAGCGGTCATCGAGTAAGATTTGCCGGTTAAGGGCGATCAGACTCTCACTGATAGCTAAGTCGTCATAAGGGACTTGGTAGGGTTGACCATTGCGTTGGATCCCTTGGCCCTTGACAGCTGAAAAATAGTCGTCATTCATCACGTCATAGATGGCGCCAAGTTGGACATCCCCATCCAAGGCAAAGGCCACCATGATAGCAAAGTGATTATGCTGGCAGACAAAATTTGTGGTCCCATCAATGGGGTCAATGATCCAGACTGGTCCTTCCAAGCTGTCAATCTGTCCTTGCCCCCCCTCTTCACCTAAGATCTTATCTTGAGGAAAGTGGGCCTTAATCTGACTGCGGATAAATTTTTCGGTTGATTGATCGAGATTAGTCACTAGGTCTTTAGGATTGGACTTGGTTTGAACGATCAAGGGATTCTTCAAGCCTTCATGAATCTGATCAGCAGCTTGGTAAATCCACTGTCTCACCAATTGGGCACGTTTATTTAAATCCAAAAGATTACCTCCTTTAATATAGATAGTTTCCATTAATCCTGCCCTACACTCTTTATGCTAGACTTAAAAGAGTGTAAAGCATTAAGCCATTTTTATTGTTTTACTGGATTCTTGCTGGGCTTTCTTCACAGTAGGATAGAGTTCATAACCAGATGCTTGGGCAAATTCCTTAGCTAATTGTTTTTCTTCCATCTTACTTGGTATAATTTCCTTAAAGCCCTTGTACTTGTCGAGAAACTCCTGGCGGTCAATACCGCCTTCATAAGCCGCCTCCAAGGCAACCCATAAAGCAATCACATCAGCAATCTCTTGACTAGAACATTCAAAGGGAAAGGGATAAGAATAAGCTTTCATGTTTATTTCCTCTCTTAATATTAACTATATTTATTATAGCAAACAAAAACAGCTAATAAAGAAATAGAGTGTGACAAGCGCACCAGAAGGCAAGACCACTGGAAGAAAATGGCGTAAGAATTCTCAAAGAGAATTTGTCGGCATTTTCTGAAGTGGACGCTTGCCTTGCGCTTGGAGCACGTTTGGATAGAATGCGACAGTCACGCCAAAGAACAATCATTCCTATTAAAGAAGTTTGGAACTTTAATCCCAGCCATAAAGTCATTAATAAAGGAGCATTACTATGCGTTTAGATAAATTCATTGCCAATTTTACCCTCTATAGCCGTAAAGAAGTCAAAAAGTTAATCAAGGCCAAACGGATTACAGTGAACGATTCTATTGCCAGCCGACCAGAAATGCAGATTGACGAAGAGACCGATACCATTAGTCTAGACGGGCAATGGATCGGATATGAACCTTACATTTATTACCTGCTTAATAAACCACAAAATTGTCTATCTACTACCCGTCCCGGTCCCACAGCGATTGTGACGGATTTTCTGCCAGCTAACGAAGTTGAGATTTACCAACCTTTTCCCGTGGGGCGCTTAGATAAGGATACCGAGGGCCTTCTCCTTCTGACGAATGACGGCGACTTCGCCCATGACCTCCTCTCACCCAAGAAATTAGTCAGCAAGGAGTACTATGCTGAGATTGAGGGTATTGTGACTGAAGAGGATGTCGAAGCTTTTGCTAAAGGCTTAACCATCGACCAAGGCGACCACTGTGCCCCGAGTCAGCTAGATATCTTGGCCACTGATCCAGCTAAGAACCGGTCGGAAATCACCGTGACCTTGACAGAGGGCAAGTATCACCAGGTCAAGCGCATGTTTCAAGCAGTTGGAAAAGAGGTTATCTACCTGCAACGCTTTCGAATCGGTTCGCTTTACCTGCCTGAAGAACTTGAGCTCGGTACTGCCTTTAAACTCCTCCCTGAGGAAGCCCAGTTAGCTTTACAAAACGAGACCGACTAAAAGTCCCATCCATATCAAATAAAAAACTCCTCATTGCTGCTCTGGCTCTAAATCAACAGAGTCCTAAAGCAAGCATTGAGGAGTTTTTATTTGTCATTTTATCCGGCAAATTTCAACCGCTTAGCTAGGCGTGACAGGAGGAAGCAGGTGATCCAATAGAGGAAGGTCATCGCCACAAAAATTGGAATCACATAAGAGGTCTCCTGACCATAGATAATCCGGGCATTATGGGTCAGCTCTGGTAAGGAAATCACCGTTGCTAAGCTGGTATCCTTAATGAGAGCAATCAGCTGACTGACAATGGACGGTAGCATGGACCGGATCGCTTGGGGTAGGATAATTAAAATAATCACCTGACCACGGGTGAAGCCAGTTGAAAGCCCCGCCTCCATTTGCCCCTTAGGCACAGCGTTCATCCCACCACGAATGATTTCTGAAATCATGCAAGACTCAAAGATGGTCATCGCTGCCACCGCTGCCCAAAAGATATTCAAGCGCAGACCGATTTGTGGTAAGGCAAAGTAAGTAAAAAATATAATTAATAGCAAGGGTAAATTACGGATGGTATCAACAACTAAGCCTACTCCCTTGGCTATAAAAGGGAGCTTGAGGTAACGAATGACTCCTAAGAATGTCCCTAAGAGTAAGCTCAAAAGGATGGTTATCCCGGTGACCTTCAAAGTCACCCATAATCCTTCTAAAAGAAAGGAAATATTTACCCAAGAAAAAGCATCAGAAAAATTCATGATCATCCCTCCTAGTTACTCAAGCGCCGTTCTAGATACTGCATCAAGGCAGTCAGTGGTATGGTTAACACTAAGTAGAACAAAGCCACTAAGATATAAGAATCAAAGGTATTAAAGGTTTCACTAGCAATCAAATCCCCAAAATACATCAAGTCTAGCCCAGCAACCATAGCCAAGATACTCGAGTTCTTCACTAGATTAATGAACTGGTTGCCTAATGGTGGGATCACAATGCGAACGGCTTGGGGGAAGATAATGTAGACCATGGTCTCAGTCGCGGTGAAACCTTGAGATAGACCCGCCTCCATTTGTCCATGGGGAACGGCTTCAATTCCCGACCTCACCACATCAGCAATAAAGGCCGAGGTATAGATAGTGAGACCGATTAAACCGGCAGTAAATCCATTTAATTTCACCCAGTATAAGGGCACCACCACGTAGAAGAACATTACAATAATTAACAAGGGAATATTGCGGAAAAATTCCACGTAGATGTCTCCTAGCATCCGTAAGCCCTTATGATGGCTGGTTTGCATAATCCCCACCAAACTCCCGATAACTAAGGAGAAAACTAAGGCTAAGACACTGACCATGATGGTATTCTTAAAACCGAGGAACAATTCACTGGAATAGTTATTCAATAATTGAAACATTTTACTCCCCCTCCTTGGCGTCATTAGCAATAGACGCTTCTTGAGCCTGGTCACCAAACCACTTCTTGAAAATGGCTTGATAGCTGCCGTCAGCAACCATGTCTTTTAAGCCCTGATTGATGGCTTGGCGGAAGTCGTCTTGACCTTTATTGACCGCAATCCCATAAGGCTCCCGGGTAAAGGTAGATCCCGCAATATGGTAGTCGGGATTTTCCTTACTGATCCCCAAAAGAATGGCATTATCAGTGGTCATGGCTTGGCCTTGACCAGATTTCAGAGCAGTGAAGGCTTCCGAATAATTTTCCAATTCCAAGACCTTGGCCTCAGGGGCGTGTTCCTTAATTCTTTGTGCTGAAGTAGACCCCTTAACCGCAAGAACCGTATGGTCAGATCCCAGGTCCTCAACCCCCTTAAGCTTGACATCTGGTCCTACTAAGAGAGCTTGCCCGGCATTAAAATAAATATCAGAAAAATCGACCTGTTTTTTCCGCTCGTCAGAAATGGTCATAGTGGCAATAATAGCGTCGATATTGGCATTTTTGAGTAATGGAATCCGGGTTTTAGAGGTCACTTCGACAAATTCTGCTTGAGCATTGGGGCCGGCGATCCGCTTGGTCAATTCCTTAGCGATATCAATATCAAAGCCCTCAACTTCTCCTTTTTCAATGTTGTAAAAGCCGAATAAATTGGTATCCACCTTGACTCCCCAACGAATCTTAGGGGCTTGGTCAGTTTGCAAGCGGTCCATAATATTTTTCTCACTCACAGATTTCCCACAGGCGCTGAGCAAACACAGCAGGCCTGTCAGGGCGAGGAGCAAGAGCTTTTTACACGGTTTTTTCATGGTAGTCCCTCCTTTTATAAACCTTCAAGGGAGGAGATAAAGTCACGCGCCCGTCGTGATTTCGGTTGACTGAAGAATTCCTCACTCGGACGATCTTCGACAATTTCACCCGCCTCCATAAAGATAGTCCGGGTTGAGACATGGCGGGCAAAGCGCATTTCGTGGGTAACCACCACCATGGTCATTTGATCACGTTGGGCAATGCCTTGCATAACTTCTAAGACTTCACCGACCATTTCTGGGTCCAGGGCTGAAGTGGGTTCATCAAAAAGCAAGACCTTAGGCTTCATAGCCAGGCCCCGAGCAATGGCCACTCTTTGCTTTTGACCACCAGAGAGTTGGCTTGGATAAGAATCCCGCTTGTCCCACATATTCACGCGTTTGAGTAGCCGCTCTGCACGCTCATAGGCTTCTTCTTTGGTCTTTCCAATGACCTTAATCGGTGCCAGGGTCACATTCTCCATAACGGTCATATGCGGATACAATTCAAAGTGTTGGAAGACCATGCCAAAGTCACGGCGGATTTGACGGATATTGGTTTTAGGATCAGCAATATCCTCGCCATCACAATAGAGATGACCACTAGAAATTTCTTCCAGGCCATTAATACAACGCAAAAGGGTCGACTTACCAGACCCAGACGGCCCAATCAAGGTGACCACCTCTCCCTCAGCAATGCCAAGGTTAATATCTTTTAAGGCATGAAAATCACCGTAATACTTTTCCACATCTTTAAATTCAATGATCATTTTTCTCACTCCAATCCTGCGATAATCAAATATGTTATATTTTCTTACATATTTGCTATAGTTGTTTATATTTTACGTATTTACTTCTGAATTGTCAAACTATTTTACATAGAAATTTAAGGGTTCTTTATTATTTATTAATAAAATAAGTTATTTGCTAATCATTACGTGAAAAACCGGTTTTTATGTGTTACTTTTTTTAACAATTTTCAGCTAAAAAAGCGCATAAAAAAAGACCGCATGTTAGCATGCAGTCTCCTCTATCAAGTCTAATCCGTTAGTTTTTAAACAGCTTTGATTCTTTGACTAAGATCCTTAAGACCTGTTGGCCGGCCATAATAATCTCATAAAGGGGGCGCACATCTTCCGATACCCGGCCTAAAGTTCTTAAATAAATTTCACCATCACCCGCTAAACACAGGTGGAAATAGCCAGTATGGACCCGGTTAAGCCGGTTAATTTCATCTAAAGCCTCGCCTCGTTGGTTATAGTCCTTCACATAGGCTAGCTTACTGTAGGTAATTTGATAATCCACCGCCGGGTCTTCCTTACCGTCGATAATGATGGCTACAGGGATAACCTCCCTATCCGGCAGCTGTATTCCCATCCGGAAGAGCTTCTGTCCACCTTCCAGCTTAGATTCTTCAACCGGAACGCCTCCTTTTAAGGCATAGTCCTTAAATTTATCAGTAATTTTACTCATAGCGACACTCCATCCTAGTCTTTTTCCTTAGTATGGCTAAGAAATCCCTAAAGTGCAAGTCATAGATCATTGATTAGTCACATATTAGCTAATAAAAAAGCCCTTGCCGGAGCAAGAGCCTTTCTTGTATTATTTTATGCTTACATATGGATTGGCATGCCGAGAACGCCTTCTGCTGTATCCATTAAGCTTTCCCCGAGGGATGGGTGGCCATGGATAGTGAGGGCAATGTCTTCAGCGTTCATACCTGCTTCAATAGCTAGGCCTGCTTCAGCCATCACGTCTGAAGCTCCAACGCCGACCATTTGAGCACCAACGATCACCTTGTCATCCTTAGTAGCAACTAGGCGCACGAACCCTTCTTTTTGGTTCAATGACAAAGCCCGTCCATTCCCAGCTAATGGGAACTTGGTTGCTTTCACGTCAAGACCTTGGTCTTTGGCTTCTTTTTCGGTTAGACCATAAGAAGCAATTTCAGGGTCAGTGAAGGCAACGGAAGGCATTACCTTGTAGTCCACTGCAGCGGCTTTACCAGAAATAGCTTCCGCAGCAATTTTACCTTCGTAGGACGCTTTGTGGGCTAAAGCAGCACCAGGAACCACATCACCAATAGCGAAGATATTCTTCACGCTGGTGCGACCTTGGTTATCAACTTCAATTAGGCCACGGTCATTCTTCTTAACACCTAAGGCTTCTAAGCCAAGATCTTCAGTGTTAGGACGACGACCAACACAGACTAAGACATAGTCCGCTTCAACTTCGTTAGCCTTACCGTCAATTTCATACTTAACGGTTACAGATTCCCCGTTGTCGACAGCTTCCTTAGCCATGGCATTAACATGGATATCCATGCCTTTGGCTTTCATGCCTTTTTCGACAACCTTAACCATATCTTTTTCAAAGTTAGGTAAGATTTGAGGAGAACCTTCTAAGATGGTGACTTGGCTGCCGAGGTTAGCATAAGCTGAACCGAGCTCAGCACCGATGACCCCACCACCGATAACAACAAGTTTCTTAGGCACTTCTTTTAAGTTTAAGGCACCTGTGGAGTCAATGACACGGCCACCAAACTTAAAGCCTTTGATTTCAATTGGATGGGAACCTGTTGCAATGATTGCGTGTTTGTAGCTATAGAGTTGGTGTTCATCACCTTCACCCATCACGGTTAATTCACGTTCATTGTTGAAGAAAGCTTCCCCGCGGATAATTTCCACTTTATTTTTCTTCAATAGCATTTCTACCCCACTAGTTAGGGTTTTAACCACGCTATTGTCTTTCCATTCTTGTGTTTTGGTGAAATCTAAGCTAGCTTTTGAATCCACACCAAAGACGTCTAAACCGCCATTGGCTTCGTGGTAAGCATGTCCAGCTTGGATTAAAGCCTTGGAAGGAATACAGCCAACGTTTAAGCAGACACCACCAATATATTCACGTTCAATAATGGCTACTTTTTGTCCCATTTGGGCTGCGCGGATCGCCGCAACGTATCCGCCAGGTCCAGCCCCAACAACGACTGTATCCAGTTCAATTGCCATTGCACCTACAACCATTTACTAACTACCTCCTTAAGATTCCATTAATAACAATTCAGGATCGCTAAGCAGACGACCTACTTCGTTCAAGGCTTTTTGCCCTGTTGCGCCGTCGACGATACGGTGGTCGAATGTTAATGAAAGTTTCAATACGCGACCAACTGCTAATTCACCATTGTCGTCAACTACAGGTTGTTGCACAATTGCACCGAAGCCTAAAATGGCAACTTCTGGGTAGTTAAGAATTGGGGTGAAGTATTCCCCGCCAACTGAACCAATGTTAGAAATTGAAACAGTACCGTCTGACATGTCAGCAGCTTTCAATTTACCTTCATGGGCCTTGGCAGCTTTATCATTAATTTCATCAGCAATATCAAACATGGATTTACGGTCAGCATTATGAACTACAGGAACGTATAATCCTTGATCAGTGTCAGTAGCAAT
Organism: Aerococcus sp. Group 2; assembly: GCF_905125285.1. Taxonomy (NCBI): domain Bacteria; kingdom Bacillati; phylum Bacillota; class Bacilli; order Lactobacillales; family Aerococcaceae; genus Aerococcus; species Aerococcus sp. Group 2. Next base: position 110,697 of record NZ_CAJHPA010000002.1, read on the forward strand.
ACCAATGTTGTAATATTTCTTCAATAAGAATTCTTGGGCATCATCATCAACTGAGGCATTAAGCATTGGGTATTTCTTAACCGCAGCGATTAAAGCTTTCACTGCATACGGTAAGAAGGTTAGCTTGGTATCACGTTCAGCAGCAATACCCTTGAATTTCTTACGGTGATCCCATAGCTTGGATACTTCGACATCCTTGAACAAGGTCACTTGAGGAGCAGTATATTTAGAGGTTTCCATGGATTTAGCGATAGCTTTACGCATTGGAGTCATCTTCACGTGTTCTACATCGCCGTCTTCATGGCTTTCCTTCTTAGGTGCAGCTTTCTTAGCAGGTTCTTCACTGGCTTTAGCACTTGTTGCTTCAGCAGCTGGAGCACTTGCGCTTGCAGCTTGTCCATCAAAGTTATCAATGTCTTCTTTGAGAACACGGCCATTCTTACCGGTACCTGCAACTTGAGAGATGTCAACACCTTTTTCACGCGCATATTGACGCACGGAAGGCATTGCTAATACGCGTTTGTTTGGATCAGCGGTTTGTGGAACGCCACCGTTGCCATTAGCTGCACCGGTTGCTCCTTCATTGCCTTCGTCAGCTTTTTCAAGTTGAGCTGGAGAAGCTGGAGTTGAAGATGGTGCTGAGCCTTCGCTGTTATGTTCTGGTGAGTCGATTTCAGCAAGAACATCACCCACATTGGCTACTTCACCGGCAGGCACAATGATGTTCTTAATGGTACCAGCAACTGGCGCGTAAACTTCTTCTACGGATTTGTCATTTTGAATTTCAACAACCGCAGTATCTTCAGTGACTTCGTCGCCTTCACTGACTAACCATTCAGCGATCTCACCTTCGGCCATTCCTTCACCAACATCTGGTAGGCGGAATTGGTAATAGCCGGTGCTTGCGTTAGCTGAAGGAGCTGAGGCTTCTTCATTAGCTGGAGCTTCAGAGGCTGTATTATCACTTTCTGGTAAACCTTCCCCTGAGAAGTCAATCAAAGGTTCCCCAACGATAGCTACGTCACCTTCTTCAACGTATAATTTTTCAATTTTACCGCTTACAGGTGAAGCGATTTCTTCAACAGATTTATCATTTTGGATTTCAACAAGAACATCTTCTTCTTGGACGGAGTCTCCGACAGCAACGTGCCAGCTAACAACTTCGCCTTCGCTCATGCCTTCACCGACGTCTGGCATATTAAAAGTATATGTCATCTTTTTTCATCATCCCTTCTTAGCTTAAGTGATTCAATAGGATTACTTATTTCTAGAAATTAACTGTGTTCTTAACTGCTTCTTTGATGTCATCAGCATTTGGCAACCAGTCATTTTCTGCTAAACCAAATGGGTAAACTGTATCAGGAGCTGATACGAATTCAATTGGTGATTCTAGAGAAAGAATGAAACGTTGAGAAATTTCAGCGATCACATTGTTACCTGCACCAGCTTCACGTTGAGCTTCTTGTACCATGACAACACGGCCGGTTTTTTCAACAGATTTACCAATGGTTTCATAGTCAACTGGTGAAATCGTCCGTAAGTCAATGACTTCAACAGAAATATTTTCTTTTTCTAATTCTTCCGCAGCCTTAAGCGCTTCACGTACCATGTAACCATAAGCGATCACAGTAACGTCAGAGCCTTCACGAGCCACATTGGCTACACCTAGAGGAATGGTATATTCTTCTTCAGGAACTTCTTCACGGAATGAACGGTATAACTTCATGTGTTCAAGGAATAAGACTGGGTCATTGTCACGAATTGCTGAAGCAAGTAAACCTTTAGCTTCATAAGGACTTGATGGCACAACCACTTTCATCCCTGGGGTTTGGACAAAGAGACCTTCTACTGAGTCCGCGTGCATTTCAGGTGTGTGAACCCCACCACCAAATGGTGAACGAACGGTAATTGGGAAGTTACGGGTTGCTCCATAACGGAAGCGGTAACGTGACATTTGTCCAGCTAAGGAGTCCATCACTTCAAATACGAAAGCGAAGAATTGGATTTCCATGATAGGACGGAAACCTTGGAGACAAAGTCCGATTGCCATACCACCAATACCAGATTCAGATAGAGGCGTATCACTTACACGGTCTTCACCATATTTATCATATAAACCTTTAGAAGCACGGAACACACCACCGTTTTTACCTACGTCTTCACCGAAAAGTAAAATTTTATCGTCACGAGCCATTTCTTGGTCTAACGTTGCAGTGATGGCTTCTACCATTGTTTTTCCAGTTCTCTTGGCCATCCTTATTCACTCTCCTTCGCTTCATATTTTTCAATTTGTTCTTTAATATTTTGTCCTGGTTCTTCAAACATATTCTTCAAGAAGTCAGAAACTTTTTGCTTAGGTGCAGCTTCAGCTTTCTTGATGGCTGCTTGAACTTCTTCTTTAACGCTTTCGACATAGTCGCTTTCAGTTTGTTCGTCCCAGAGACCTTTTTCTTCTAGGTATGCACGGAAACGAATAAGTGGTTCACGACTGGTCCAGCTTTGGATATCTTCATCGGTACGATAAATCTTAGGATCGTCACCGGAAGTGGAGTGAGCACCGAGGCGGTTGGTAATGGTTTCAATTAAGACTGGTCCGTTACCTGCTGCAGCCCATTCACGTGCTTGTTTAGCTACCGCATAAACTGCTAAGGCATCGTTACCATCCACTTGAACACCTGGCATACCAGCTGCAACGGCTTTTTGTGCTAAGGATTTAGCCGCTGATTGTTTTTGACGTGGGGTGGAAATCGCAAAACCATTGTTTTGAATGAAGAAAACAATTGGTGCTTTATAGCGACCAGCATAGTTCCAAGCTTCATATGAGTCCCCTTGACTTGAACCACCGTCACCAGTGTAGGTGTAAGTGACATTCTTAGAACCATTTAATTTTTGACCAACAGCATTACCCATACCTTGGATAAGTTGGGCCCCAATAATAATTTGTGGAGGCATTGCATGGAAGTCTTCTGGATAATCATTTCCTTCAACGTGTCCACGAGACCAATGGAAAGCCTTATCTACTGGTAATCCCTTAGCCACTAATTGTGGAATATCACGGTAACCTGGGAATAGCCAGTCATCTTGTTCAAAGGCATAAGAGCTAGCCATTTGTGAAGCTTCTTGTCCATAAGTTGGCGCATAGAAGCCTAAACGTCCTTGGCGAGCAAGTGCCATTGAGCGTTCGTGTAAGGTTCTTGAAAAGACCATCCGTTTCATTATTTCTACAAGTTGGTCGTCAGTTAAATCTGGCATAATGTCAGGGTTAACGACTTTCCCTTCCTCGTCTAGTATACGAACCATTTGGAACTGTTCGTCAATACCAGCAAGTTGTGCTTGATAATCTACTGGTTGTTTTGCCATCTGTACACATTCCTTTCTGTAAAGAAAATATTTTGCCATGCCTTGGCATTGGCTTATTCACCCTTCACTTCACTAATTTATCATGGAAAGGAAGCGAATTCAAACAATTGAGGTCAAATCCTAACTTTCTATATTAGAACAGTTGCTTTATTTGTGTAAACGTTAACATGTGCGTAGTGAGTGATTTCCTAAAAGTCTGGCTAAAGTACTTATATAAAGCCATTTTCCAAAATAATACAGGTGTTTACAACTGTTATAATACTGTTACAGTTTAGCAAGGAAAGCGCTTACCTTGTGAAATTTTTATTAATTAAGCGATACATTTATTGTTCTGATTCGATGATTTATGGCCTTAAAAAACGGCGAGATCCTTTTGACTTATTTGCTGTAATTTGAGAAAATGAATTAAAATATAAGATAGTTAATGGAGGATAAGCTGTATGTACTTAATGGATGACATAACCCGTGATGGTAATCCAGTTTTACACCGTGAAGCAGACACCATCACTTTTCCCTTAAATGAAGCGCAAAAACAAGCCGCTCATGATATGATGGAATACCTGTATAATAGTCAAGATGAGGAAAAGGGCCCTGAACTTGGTCTCCGCGCTGGTGTAGGCCTCGCTGCCCCTCAAGTAGGTATCGGCGAAAAGATGATCGCCCTTTTGGTTCCTAATATCGAAGATCCTGATTCCGATGAAGAGATTATTTTAGAAGGGGTTATGGTCAATCCAAAGATCATTAGTCATTCCGTAGAAAAAGTTTGCCTCAGAGAGGGCGAAGGCTGCCTCTCAGTCGATGACGATGTGTCCGGTTATGTGCCCCGCTACGCTCGCATCACTATTACTTACGATGACCTGGAAGGCAATCACTTTAAGAAACGTTTCAAAGGCTATCCTGCCATCGTCTTGCAACATGAAATCGACCACCTTGACGGTCACCTCTACTACGAGCGAATTAATAAAACCGATCCATATTCCTTGGGCGAACACACCTATCTTTTAGGTGATGAGTTTTAATCCTTGACCAAGAAAAAAAGGACCTAGCTGATCCAGCCATTAAATTGGCTTGGAGCTAAGTCCTTTTTCTTATGCATTCAATTCTTGGGCAATTTGGGCAAAGATTCCTCCAGCAATCATCATTTTATCGGCTTGAGGCAAGGATCTTGCCCCCTTTTGACTAATGATGGTAACGGCATTATCTTCGCTAGAGAAACCGATGGCTTGTTGACTCACGTCATTAGCCACAATCATATCGATGCCCTTGGCGGCTAATTTCTTCTTCGCATAATTAAGCACATGGTTGGTTTCCGCTGCAAAGCCAACCAAGAAGGTGCCATCCTGGGAAAGACTCTTGAGAATATCAGGATTTTCTACCAGGCTAATTTGTAAGTGGTCCTGGTCAGTTTCCTTATTTTTCTTGATCTTCTCGGTGCTAGGCGTCTCGACCCGGTAGTCAGAAACAGCCGCTGCCATGATAATGATATCACTGGCCTCGTTCAATTCATGCATGACTTGGTAGAGTTGGCGGGCGTCTTTCACTTGACGGGTCTTAATAGCAGGTAAATGGGGCAAGCCTTGGGCCGTTGGCGTCATCACTAAGGTCACTTCAGCCCCTAAGAGGGCCGCCACATGGGCCAAAGCTAGGCCCATTTTTCCTGAGGAATGGTTACCGATAAAGCGGACGGGGTCGATGGGTTCCTGGGTGCCTCCAGCGGATACCGCGATCTTCTTTTCTTTAAAGGAGCTATTTTTAAGCACATTCTTTGCTTGATCGGCAAAGGCCTTCTCCAAAGCGACCAAAGCCTTCACTGCTTGCAAAACCTCAATGGGTTCAGGCATCCGCCCTTTGCCATCATAACCTTCCGCCAAAAAGCCAGAGGCCGGTTCGATAACAATATCTCCCCTCTCTCTCAGGCTGGCGACATTATTAACCGTCGCAGGATTTTCCCACATCTTATTATTCATAGCTGGAACAAAAATCCGTGGGCAATCCATGGCTAATAAGGTAGCAGTTGCCTCATTATCCCCTAAACCCAAGCTCGCCTTGGCTAGGGTGTTAGCGGTAGCTGGGAGGACAACCACCAGGTCAGCCCAGTCAGCTAAATGAATGTGACCGATACTGTCCGGATAAGCCCCCTGTTCAGTTAAGACGGGATACTTGGTTAAGACCTCGAAGGTAAAAGGGCGGACAAATTGTTCAGCTGCCTCAGTCATCACTACCCTAACTTCAGCGCCGGACTTGATCAATAGACGCACAAAGTCTGGCGCCTTGTAAGCAGCAATTCCACCAGTCACGATCACAACGATTTGTTTATTTTCTAACACCTTAATCTCCTATCCTTTGGCAATCTCTCTTACCACTGTTTCCATTTCCTCCACTTCAATCACCCGTTCAGGCCGGCTGTCAGCTTCAAGGATGGCTTGGATTGCTTGGGGATAGTCCAAGCCATTGGACGCTTGCACTGCCTCTAAGAGTTCTAAGTCACTTAAATGACTGTCGCCCTTATCGATCGATTCTAAAACGGCAGCGGGGAATTTAAAAGGACTAGCTGTCGACACCACAATACTTTCACCCGCTAACTGGTCCTTCACCTTTCTTAGGCAGGCGGAAGCCACGGCCGTATGGGGGTCCATGAGGTAATGATCCTCTTGGTAAACGCGCTTAATTTCTGCTCTGGTTTCAGCTTCATCACTATAGGCTCCAATAAAGCTATCAAAGGCCGCTTGCACTTCTTGACCTAATTGGTAGTGACCTTCATCCTGTAATGCAGCCATCAAGTCTTTGACCGCTTGACTATCCTGGCCCACGGCGTAATACAAGAGCCGTTCCAGATTACTGGAGACCAAAATATCCATCGATGGAGAGATAGTCAACTTAAAGGGGCGACGGCGGTCATAAGTTCCGCTAGTGAAGAAGTCATAAAGGACGGTATTATCGTTAGAGGCACAGACTAGGCGGTCAATCGGTAGGCCCATTTGCTTAGCATAGTAGCCAGCCAATATATTGCCAAAATTCCCGGTTGGCACCGTAAAGTTGACCAAGTCCCCTGCTTGAATAGCGCCCTCTTTCACTAATTGCCCATAGGCATAGAAATAGTAAACCACTTGAGGGAACAAGCGACCGATATTCATGGAATTAGCAGAAGAAAATTGACTATGGTTGGCTTGAAGTTCCGCTGCTAAGTCCTTATCATTAAAAAGCTCCTTGACTTTACTTTGAGCGTCATCAAAGTTTCCTTTGACCCCAAAGACATAGGTGTTGTCTCCTTTTTGAGTTAGCATTTGTTTTTCCTGAATGCTGGAAACCCCGCCCTTAGGATAGAAGACAATGATCTTAGTCCCAGTCACGTCTTCAAAACCAGCCATAGCTGCCTTACCGGTGTCTCCTGAAGTCGCGGTTAAAATGATAATTTCTTCATCGCGACCCAAGACTTTTTGGGCAGCCTTCATTAAATGAGGTAGTAGGGATAAGGCCATATCCTTAAAGGCAATTGTTGGCCCATGGAAAAGCTCCAAAAGATAGTGGTCTGATAAGCCTACGACCGGTGCAATGCGGTCATCATCAAATTTTTCATCATAGGCGGCTTGGATACAGGATTGTAAAATGTCCTTAGGGAAATCATCAAAATAGAGGCTTAAAATTTGAAAGGCTAGTTCCTGGTAGGACAACTTGCTCATCGTCTCCCAATCTCCTTCGTAATGAGGAATCGATTCAGGAACATAAAGCCCCCCATCAGGCGCTAGGCCTTGCAAAATCGCCTCTGTTGACCGAACAGAAAGCTGATTATTTCTCGTACTGGTGTATAACATGGATAACCTCCTAGGTAAGCAGATATTATTGCCGTTATTTTACCATACTTAAGCCTCGAGTTGGTCCACTAGGAATTAAAAACTAGAAGTCCTTATCATTCTCTAGACAGCCGAAAAAGCGAATAACAGGAAATATTTTTCAAAAAGACTACAACTCTTGGCCTTTTTATGGTTAAATAGAAATTGAAAAACTATGGATTCTTGATCTATTATGGTCCTTTGTGCTATAATTGAGTAGTTTTTAGGAATTCAAAGAATTCATAAAAGTAATAATCAGGAGGTAGAATGATGAAATTTGTAGCAAAAACGCGTGATGCTGCAGGAACATCCGCTTCAAAGGCTTTACGCCGTGAAGACTTAGTTCCAGGTGTCGTGTATGCTAGTGACCTAGACCCTATCAAAATTTCAATGGAACGCCCAGACGTGGAAAAAATTGAACGTGATTTAGGGACTAACTCAGTTTTCGAATTAGAAATTGAAGGACAAGGAAGCCGTACTGTTTTCCTACGTGAAATTTCTCGCGCAGCGATTAAACCAATCGTTTATAACATTAGCTTACAAGCAATCAAGAAAGGTGAAAAACTTGAGGTTGACGTTCCTGTATCTATCGTTGGCGAAGACAAGCTAGCTAACCCTGCTGGTGTGGCAGCCATCAACGTCTACGAAGTTACCTTACGTATTGACCCTGCTAAAGCACCAGAATACTTCACTGTGGATGTTAGCGGCTTAGACATTAATGACAGCGTTACTGCCGGAGAAGTTAAATTCGAAGGTATGGAAGACGCTGAATTAATTACCGACCCAGAAGAAGTTATCGTATCAGTCAGCGCTCCAGATGACGAACCTGAAGAAGATGCAGAACCAGCTGTAGCCGCTGAACCTGAAGTTATCGGCGAAAAAGATTCTGACGAAGAATAATCACTTCATACAAAAAACGCAAGCCCAAGTGGACTTGCGTTTTTTCTTTTGCTTCAATTGATTAGAAGAACATTTTAGCCGCAACAAAGACCAGGGCAAAGAGAGCTACTGAGCCAGCGAAGCAAACCGCAAAGACTTTTTGACCCTTTTCAAAGACCACTTTAAAGTTCACATTTACCCCTAAAGCAGCCATTGCCATCCCTAAGAGAATATAGGCCAAGTCGACTAAGTGGCCCACAATAGCATCTGATAGTCCGGCATAGGTCCCAATCGCTGAAGAAATGATGAAACCTAACATAAACCATGGCCATTGAATCTTGGCATGGCTATTGCCATCACTCCGGCGACTAGCAATATAAGAGAAAATCAAGGATACGGGGGCTAACATTAATACCCGTGATAACTTAACAATCACAGCAATATTTTCTGAAGCCGCTCCCCCTGCAGCACCAGCAGCAACAGCATGGGCAATCTCATGTAAGGAACCACCAGCTAGGACCCCGAACTGAACATCGGTTAAGCCCATGACTGGACGTAAGAGCACCATAATCAAAGTAAAAATGGTCCCCAGAATAGCGACCACGGCAACAGAAATCACCTCATCATCCTCATCCGTTTCAATAATGGGTGATAGACCGAGAACAGCTGCAGCCCCACAGATCCCACAACCAGAAGCGGATAAGAGGGATAATTTGCGTTCAATTCCAGCAGCCTTAGCCAGACTATAAATTAACCCAATCGTGAAAGCGATGACTACAATAGCCAGGGTAATGGTCTTGACCCCGTGTTGAGCCAGCACTTCCAGGTTGAGCCGGAAACCCATCAGGATAATCCCCAAACGTAAGAACTTGTTAGAGATGAAGCCTGATCCCCCCTTGGCGATCCCCTTTAATTGACCGGATGCTTGTAAAACCATCCCAATAATTAAGGCAATCACTAAGTGACCAATTAAGGATAAGCCAGGGAAGCCTGATAGCCATTTAGCAAATAATGATACTAATAATAACAGAATAAATGAGAGCCAAAAGCTCTTCTTTTTTAAAATGTCCATATCTTCCTCCTTAAAATAATAAAAGTACCTCAGAAGTCGCTTCTTATAACGGAAAAGGCTTCCGAGGTAGCTATTTTATTAGACCATAGTTTGGTTAATTTGTCCAAATTTTTTTAAAGAAATTTAAAATGTCCTTCTTTAGCCCTTAATGGTTAGGCCAGTATCATATTTCTTGTCATCTACAATTACTTTAACTTTGTATTCACCACTCATCCCTTCCTTAGTTACACCGGTTCGGGTATCACGATCATCAGCAGAAAGGAATGTTCCCGCACACATAGCTCCACGCTTACCTTTAGCGGTAGAAATGAAGTATCTGCGTGTTTCTTCTTCACCTTCTAAGAGTAGCATGACTAATTGTCCCTTAGCGAATTTAGCATGGAAGGTGAACATATCTGTTTCATCTACTAGACGAGCTTCATGAATATCTGGTAGTAGTTCACCAGTATCTTCAGCTGGAATATCATAATCCATTTGCAAGGTTTCACCAATATCTCCAACTAATTTACCACGACCTAAGGTGAGGTTGTTACCATAAGTGTTATAAGCTGGATACTTATTAGCACGATAGTAGTTAGATTTAACCTTTAACTCGAGCATCTTATCTTCGCCGATGGTTTCAACAGTAATTGAACGTAAATCTGCATTTGGATCATCCAATTGAGCAAATGGTCCCAATTCTTCTGAAGGCTCACCCTCAGCTGTATAAGTGATACCTCCAGAGTGTGTTAAATAGTGGCCTTCATTGTAGTACTTCACATTACAGATATAAGGTGAGAAGAATTCATGGCCACGTTCCTTACCGTATTGCCATACTTGTTCAATTTCCATCTTATCTGTATCGATGCGGTACTTAACTCCACGAGAGTAGTTATCCTTGGCTGCTAGATACTTGTCAGGATTTTGACTTCCCCAATGGTGGTTGTCAAAACACATAACATCTCCTAGGGGGGTGATTAAGTTTGAGTGTTGCTCATATTGCCAACCGAAGTCTCCGTCTCCTACTGGGGTGAACATGTATTTCTGATATTCTTCTGCCCACATTTCAGGATCTGAAATAATCCAGTTCAATTCACCTGAATCGAAGTCAATATTAACCATAGAATTAATGTGACGACCTGAGAAGGTCAATGAATTGGTTTGCTCATCATACCAAACCGCATTACAGTGGAACCAGTCTTCGTCTGACCATGAACCTGATTTTTGTGAACCTGGTTTGATGAAGTCACGGAAGTTCCATACTTTCTTAACTGCTCCAGTGTCCTTATCAATCAGAACAGCTTGGTCTTCAACCGTCGCATTGTCCCAGTCACAGTTCAAGGCTACAATATCACCATTTGGTAAGACACATTGGTCATGGTGGTAACCTCTTGGTACTCGGTATTCCTTATAGATCTTACCAACCAAGCTCATTTCATACATACCGCTAACGAAGTAAGGCATCTTAATGAGGCGGTCAGAACCAACTAAGATATTTCCGTTATCTAGGTGCTTGATATCCCATAGAATAGGAACAGTAAATTCTAGACGAATATCTCCTTGGTTGTCTACCCCAATAACGTAGTCAGAAGTTGCACAAGATAGAATCATTAAGTTATCTTGCATATATTCTGCAGTAGTTTCCATAGAGTGAACTAAGTCCGCATTAGGGGTCTTAGGCGTCTTAATAGTATGTGTAACAACTTGATCAGGTTTTTGCCATGGATGGATTTCAATTTTATTCTCAAAATCAGAATAGAGCCCCACGATTGGAAGTACGTGACGTTTTGCTTTAGGGAAGGCTTGGTAGAAGTCTGCTTCTGGGGTCTTACCCTTTACGCGAACAACCATTCCAATTTCTTCTTCTGTTTCAAACAAGATAACAGCGGAAAGAGCATTAACCACATAAGGGTTATACTTGATTAAAGGATTTTCCATGGTATAGTTGCCTCGGTCTAGCTCCTTTAACATGGCAGTTTCATTCTTGTACTGTGTTTCAATTAAATGTTCTTTATATTCGTATTTTACTGTCATTGTTATGCTCCTTTTCTCATAATGCCTCTTCAATCATGGACTCAATCACTGGTTTTTGTTGTAAGCCCGCTTTTCGGGTGATTTCATTACCGTCTTTAAAATAAACTAAAGTTGGATAGCCTTCGACGCCATATTCTTCTACGATGTCAGTATTTTCTTCAAAACTCACTTTAAGAATAGTCAGGTCATCCCCATGGCTTTTATTAATATCCTCTAGGATAAAACTTAACATTTTACAAGGGCCACAGGTCTTCGAATAGAAATCGACCAAAACATTGCCCTCAGCAATTTCAGCTTTAAAATCACCTTGTTGGTATTCTTTTATCATCTCAACACTCCTTTATTCAATGTTTGATAGCTATTTGATGATGCTGTGGTTAAAACTTTTACTAAGCCTTAACCCATCGCATGAGTCATGAATAATTTCTTGACATCAACTCCTTTACAGGTTATCCCAAATTTTCTCTTGATTAATATGGGTCAGGGCCTTCCTTGTCATTTTAAAGAAGCCCTCTGCTTCCATAAGGTGTAATTCTTGGTTTAGGCTGGACCGGCTGACCTTGATTAACTTGGCAAAAATTTCTTGAGTGAAGGGTAATTCCATGTCGGGTTTTATATCGCTCCGCCCAATTTCTAGAGAATTCTTGGAGGCAATCCAGTAACAAATCCGTTCACGAATAGTAGGATAGTTCAAGCAGGAAATGATCCGCTGGGAGTCTAAGCCCCGCTCAATCAAGTGATGAACATAAAGCTCCATGCCTAAACTGTCTTTAAAAACGATGTCTTTAAATAATTTTACTGGTATCCAGGTAACAGTAGTGGCGCGTAAGACCACTAAATCATAGGCGTAGTTTAAATGATCGTTAAAATAAAGGTATTCCAATAGGATTGAATTGGTAAAGAAGAGTGAGGTATTTAACTCCTTCCCTTCTGCCGAATAATTCACTGTTTTGAGTAAGCCTTTATCGACAATGCCAATTTCAGTAATCCGTGTTCCAATAGTCTCAATCATATCGCCCTTTTTATAGCTTTCCTGGCGGGTGTGATTAATGACTTTCTCATGGTTGAGACAGTAGTCAATAAATGATGTTGACATTTTCCCATCCCCCTATATCTTTCAATATGGTTGGTTTTCTCCTTTTATTTTAATACAAGCTGAGGCATGTCCGCTTCACTTCATCACTTAACTAGGTAGTAAGTCTTCTTGCCTTGCCAACTTTTCTTTCTCCTTACCCGCTTCACCGAGTTTTCGATAAACCATGCCAGCTAGGGGGAGAGAAATAATTTCAATAATTAGGGCAGCGGCTGAAATAGTGATCTGTAAGAGATTGGCTAGCTCAGGATAAACGCCCATCAAATTATAAGCAGCAATCCCAGCAAACATAATTGAGACCCCAGAGTGAGGCATCATAATGACTCCCATATACTTTTCCACGACTTTGGGCGCATGACTGATTTTGGCTCCTAGATAGCAACCCAAGTATTTGCCTAGGGCCCTAATCAAGATATAGGCCACCATAAGCATGCCACCGTCAAATAAGGCCGCTGGATTCAAATGAATCGATAGGTTGACAATGAAAATCATTAAGGCATAAGAGTGAATCGGTCCGAGATCCATTTGCAAGCTCGGAACTTTCTCAGGATCAACCACGTTCATAAAGGCACACGACCCGGCAATTCCGGCTAATAAGGACATCATCTGAGTTTCGGTGAAAACATGCCAGTTCAAATAATTATCTAAGGCATAGATGACCAGCATGGTGAACAAATAGATTAGGAAGCTTTGCTGTTTGGAAGCGCCCTTTCCTACTAATTTCCCTGCGACAACTCCGATCAGTCCCCCCAAGAGAATCGGAGCTAGGATCATAATCAGTAATGAACCCAGGACGGAAGTGGAACTTTCGTTTAGAACTGCTCCAATTACTGAAACTAAGGGGAAGAAGACAATGTTAACCATCACTGAGTTAAAAGCCGTCATCGATGGCACTGAATCAGATAAGGGGCCGGAACAATCATACTGCTCCACCACTGAGACTGGAGGGGCCGGCGCAGTCGCAATAGCGATCCCCCCAAAGAGTAAGGCAGCAATGATGGGTAGACCTAAGAGGTGAAGAATAAGGGCAAAGGATCCCGTCACCACTGCAAAGGTTACCACCAGGTCAGATATTCCCATGGCGAAGACTTTACTGATGGAGTCCTTGATATCACGGTAAACTAACTTATAGCCCACCATCGACCCCACTAGAATTTGCATAAGTACCATCAGTGATTGATAGACCTTGGTTGAAATTAGTTCAGGGCTTAAAAGGTTTAGCCCGTGCTCTCCGAGAAACATGGCCACAATCAACCAACCAATGATGGCTGGGAATTTGATTTTCTTAGCCAGTTCTCCGGCAAAATAAGCAATAAGCATTGCCAGTAAGAAACGAAGAACAAACACATTGAACACTCCTTTCCAATATTTTTCTTAAATCCTCTATTATTTATTGGTTGTTATAGCCTTCTCACTTTGGGTTAAAAATATAGTTCATAACTTCACATACTTAACTAAAAAAAGAGAGAAAGCTTTCAGCTAGGCTTTAACTTTAGTTATCCTTTTCACAAAATATTATAGCAAACGCTTTCTTATTAAAGTGTTTGCGCGCCAACAATTCTATAAAATATTTCTTTTTTATCAAAAATAGGTCCCCGTCAATAAAAAAAGACGCCCCCACTCAAAGGGCGTCTCAAAATAATAATTCCATCTAATCAATCGTTAAAATTGCAGCTTAATCTTCTGGGTTTAAGAGTCTGGGGGCATTATTAAATAACAAGGCCACCACTAAAGCCCCTACTAGCCAAGTAAAGAAACCGGTAGGTACATTGACAATCGTCGTATACCACCAAGCATTCATCCCTTCTGGCGCATAAGAAGACCAAAAGGCATAGCCAGCGAACCAATGAATAAAGTATTGGGCGACCATCCCAATAAAGGTCGCTGAAAAGATACCGATCCAAAGGCCTTTTTTATCCCCTTTTAAGCCTGCACTCTTCACACGATTAGCAAAGACTCCAGTTAAACCTGCTAACATAAAGGCGAAGAAGTATTCAAGAAAGACTTGGAAGGGAGTTAGAATCGTCGCTTGACCGGTGATTAATTGCAAAAGTCCAAACAGAAAGCCGGCAGCAAAACCGCTCTTTATCCCCCGTCTTAAAGAGATCAAGTAAATGGGAATAACTCCTAAGTTTACCCCAATACCTACTCCATTGGTTGTCGGCAAAAGTCCTAATAAATAAGCTAATACCGCTACCATAGCAATTTCCAATAAAATCCTTACTTGTTTACTTTGTCCCATAATAATTAAATCCTTTCTTAGCACAAAAACAGGTAAGAGAAAATGCCTCTTACCTGTTTTTTTCGTGCACTTTCTTCCGCTAGTATTACCTAGTCTCAAGTTCAAAGGGTCTGTAAATTACATCTCAGCCATAAAGGCTCCCCTAGTACCAACTATTTAATTATATATACTGCATCCTTACTGTCGAGTTCCCGCATCTTCACCCGAATTTTCTCTTGCCGGGAAGTGGGAATGTTTTTACCAACAATATCCGCTCGAATCGGTAATTCCCGGTGGCCCCGGTCAATGAGCGTCACTAAAGAGATCTTGCTTGGACGCCCATGATCCATCAAGGCATCCATCGTCGCCCGAATGGTCCGACCGGTCATGAGCACATCATCACAGATAAAGATATGTTTACCATTCACATCAAAGTCCAGCTGGGATAAGTCTTTGATCAGCTTATCCTTTTCCTGGTCGAGGTCATCACGATAAGCGCGGACATCTAATTCCCCATAAAAGACATCAGCCTCTTCTAACTGGTTGATGCGGTCCTTAATCCGGTTAGCAATAATGGCTCCCCGGGTTTTAATCCCCACGATGGCTAAATTAGCGGTACCATGGTTGCGTTCCAAAATCTCATAACTCATTCGCGTTAAGGCGCGCTTCATTTCTGCTTCGTTGAGAAGCTCGACTTCTGTTGCCAAGGCATCTCCCCCTTATCCTTTATTCTACTCATCATTGTAGCGAAATATTGTGAAGTCTGCAATTATTTCTTAACCTTGAGCATTGTCAGGGGGATTGCGCTTGCTTAATCCCCCCGGGTCAAGTATGCTAATAGCACATTAAGCGGAGGTAAATCATGTTCAATGCCGATTATTATTATCTAAAAATGAAAACCCACTACTTAAGCTTGCCCTATTCCGGCAAGAAGCGGCGGGTGCGAGTCCTACTCCCTAAAAATTACCAGCAGGAATCCGCGTCCTACCCAGTCGTTTACATGCATGACGGACAAAATGTTTTTTATAGTAAGGAGTCCTTCCTAGGTTATTCTTGGAAGGTCATCCCCACCCTCAAGCGTAATCCCGATTTAGCCAAGATGATTGTGGTCGGAATCGACAATGACTCTCAGACTCGGGCGGATGATTATAATGCTTGGAGCTTCGAAAACCCTAGCGACCCTAAGGCAAGGCCCTTGGGCGGCTTAGGCAATGATTTTAGTGACTTCATTATGAAGGTGGTTAAACCCTTTATCGACCAGACCTATCGGACAAAAACCGATAAAAAACATACAGCCATGATCGGGTCTTCTTTTGGGGCCAATATCACCGCCTATATGGGAATTAAGTATGCCGATCAAATTGGCCGCTTGGGGATTTTTTCCCTAGCCCAATGGATAGCCCAAGAACCCTTTGACCGCTATCTCAAATTGCAAAGCTTAGACCCCGAGCAAAAAATCTACCTCCAAGTCGGCACCAAAGAAGGCGACGATACTGACCGTCTCTTTCTCCCAGGCAATATGGCCCAAGCCTATATCGATGCTTCCCTCCACTACCAGGCCTTGCTTATAGCAGGAGGTATCCCGGTAGAAAATATTGACTTCAACATCTATGTGGATGAAGAGCATAATGAATTTTACTGGGCCAAACATCTCCCCGACTGCCTCCGCTTTCTCAGTAGCGGCTGGTGAAGGTGTGAAAACGTTTTAAAAATTATTTTTAGGCTTTTCCGGCTAAACTGCTCACAAATTCTGATATAATCATCCTTACAAGAGTTGTTGTGAGGAGGATATGCCATGAAGTTATTTTTCACCCAGAAAGCCATACAACAGTTACAAAACTTAGATCGTTTCCATAATATTTGCCTAACCACTTCCGATGAAACAGGTCATACCAGCCACAGAGCCTATCGTAGTTTAGTCTTACAAACTAATGCACCAAGTTTTGAAAGCTTTGATGAGGTCCTGGAAACGCATATCGGTCAAATCCATGTCACAACACAAGCCCTCAGCATCTTAGGCAATGATAACCGGATCGATTTTGATGAATTTCGGCAAGTTTTTGTTCTCTTAACCGACGATCAAATGGTCGATGATAATCTCTATTGTATCGATCATTAATACCGACTGGCTATTGATTAATCAAGTAATGACCCATAAACTAGAAGTTGGAAGCAATTGCCAACTTCTTTTTTTATGGAAAAGTACAAAGACTTCCCCCTCACTGATAAACAAAGCACTTAGGAGGTTATTATGACTCAAGTGAATTTACAGGGCTTCTACCGCCTCCCCTTAGAGGAACGTCTGGCCCGCTTAAATGAGCTCCACTATATTAGTGATGCAGAAAAAGATTATCTCAAAAATAACCAGGGTTTGCCCTTAGACCTGGCTGATAACATGGTTGAAAATCTCATTGGAACCTACTCCCTCCCCTTGGGACTGGCAATGAACTTTGTCATCAATCAAAAAGACTACTTGATCCCCATGGCGATCGAAGAACCGAGTGTCATTGCAGCAGCCAGTTACGCCGCTAAAATGGCTAAGGCAGGCGGTGGCTTCCATAGCGAGGTCTTGAACCGTCAAATGACTGGGCAAATGGTCTTCTTAGGCTTAGACCAAGCCAGCCAAGCTGAAATCTGGACTAGTTACATTAAAGACCACCAAGAAGACCTCATCCAAGTCGCCAACCAGGCCCATCCTAGCCTCAGCCGACGGGGCGGTGGGGTGCGCCAGTTAGAAACGGCCTACTATCCCAGTGAAAGCGAGCCTTTTTTTGTGGTCTATATGACGGTAGATACCCAAGAAGCCATGGGCGCCAACATGATGAATACCATGCTGGAAGCCTTAGCCAGTCACATTGAAGCACTTAGTCAAAAGGATGAGTCGCTACCCCGTCTAGAAAAATTAATGGCTATTTTAAGCAACTTAGCTACCCAATGTCTGGCTAAGGCGACTTGTCAAATCCCTATTGATGCTCTTGCTAAGCCAGGCCAAGATCCACAAGTAGTGGCTAAGCGGATTAGTCAAGCTAGCCAACTGGCCCAAGTCGATCCTTATCGGGCCACAACCCACAATAAGGGGATTATGAATGGGGTTGATGCCTTAGTGATCGCTAGCGGTAACGACTGGCGGGCGGTGGAGGCAGCCTGTCACGCCTATGCCAGCCAATCCGGACAATACCGGGGCCTAGCCAAATGGGACTACCTTGAAGGCCAAGGCCTATTAGCTGGAGAAATCACCCTCCCTCTTGCCTTAGGAAGTGTCGGTGGATCAATCAAAATTCACCCCGCCGCTAAACTCGTCCACCACTTACTCGACCAGCCCAGTGCTAGCGACTTAATGAAGATTGTCGCTGCCCTCGGCCTAGCTCAAAACCTAGCCGCATTGAGGGCTCTAGTCATTGAAGGTATCCAAGCGGGGCACATGTCACTTCAAGCCCGGTCCTTGGCCATCGCTGTGGGTGCCCAGGGCGATGAAGTAGACCAAGTTAGTCAATCCTTACAAAAGGCAAAGCCTATGGATCGACAAAACGCCAAGGCGATCTTAGATGACCTCCGTCAATAGGCTCGGGATTTAAATAGGAGAAATTTCCGCTAAAAAAGGGACTGCCTGAGGCAGTCCCTTTTAAAATACAAATGCTATAATCAAAACGTGTTTCAAGCTCAGAGCAAGTGTCGCACTCTTCCTTATTTACCATAAATGCGTTTATGATCTTTTAGGCCGAGTAGTCGGTAGTCATCTTGGTCGCCGTGGGCTGGAATGCTTTGCTGACTACCGTCACTAAGGAGGTCTTCTTGAAAGAGGGCTTCATATTCAGGAATGGAAAGTTTTTTCCGCTCAGCAAATTGTTGGCGGTGCTTATCTCCTTCCAAGTAGTCTTGGTAATTAGCTTCTAGGTTCATGGAGAAGAATTCGGCCATCGCTCCCGAACCGTAACTGTACATGCCGATGAGGTCACCTGCTTGCAAAGAAGTATCGTTTTCCAATAAACTAATCAAACTGAGGTATAAGGACCCTGTGTAAATATTCCCTACCCGGCGATTATAGGCCCGACTGGCTTCAAAGGATTCCTCCCACTCCCCTAGTGGTTCATCCTTAGCCTTTTGGGTGAGGTGTTTTAAACCTTTTAAGCCTAGTTTGGTGTAGGGAAGGTGGAAGCAGAAAGCAGCAAAGTCATCCAGCTGGTGGCCGGAAAGTGCCTGGTGGTCAGCCCAAACTTGGTCTAGGGCATTAAGGTATTGGTCATTGGAATAATGTCCATCCACATGGGCCAAGCGCGAATAATTAGGCCGCCAGAAATCCATGACATCAATGGTATAATAGCTAGCATCGTCATTGACACTAAGGATTCGGGGATTAGCAGTAATTAATAAGGCCACTGCCCCAGCGCCTTGAGTGGCTTCCCCTGCAGTGTTTAAGCCGTAGCGGGCAATATCACTGGTGAGAACCAGGGCCTTGGCTTGGGGGCGTTTAGCGATATGGTTGACGGCAGTTTGTAGGGCAAAGGTCCCCCCATAACATGCTTCTTTGACTTCGATACAACGGGCTTTGGGATTGATGCCTAATAAGTGGTGGATATAGATGGCCCCAGCCTTGGATTGGTCAATCCCTGATTCAGTGGCTAGAATCACTAAATCGATAGCCTCCTTGTCTTGGTCGGTCAGAATGCCTGCCGCAGCATTAGCAGCCATAGAAACCGTATCTTGAGACAAAGGGGCAAAGGCTTGCTGGTCTTGGCCTAAACCCAGCAGATACTTATTGGGGTCCGTTTGGCGTGCCTCAGCCAAGTCCCGCATTTCAATATATTGCTTTGGAATATAGAAATTATATTTATCAATACCAATTTTCATACTAGCAGTCCCTCGATTTAATTTATTGTTTTTAGTGTTATTCTTTCAGAAACTTTATTCTATCATAGTTTTAAGGGATATTTATTTTTGAGAGCTTTTTTAAGAAAAAACGAAACTTTTCCCTTTTGAGAGAATAGAACGACTCTGCTTATTCATTAAAGTCAGATCTACTTTATGGTATAATTAAGAAAAGTTTGACCTGGGTCATAAAGGAGGAGAAATAATGGCAGTTACTAAAGCACAAAAAGCCCGCAACCGTAAAATTCTCTGGTACATTATCTTAATTGCTGGACTTCTATTCCAAAGCTACCTACAACGTCACCAAGAAGACTAAAATAGTGATCGCTAAAACTTCGCCATAAGCATGACGGAGTTTTTTTGTTCGGAAGCCTTAGAAAAATTTCCACAAAAAAGCTGCAGAAGCCTTTGCCTCTGCAGCTTTTTCATGTTTAGCTTTATTTGTAGTTCGCTTTATATTGTTCAGCTTCTTCAGGGCTACAGTAAACGTAGTGACCTGGAACGATTTCATGCATGCTTTCATTGCCAGTAAAGTCGGCATGGTCGTATGGGATCCGTTTCCGGTTACGTTCATGAATAGGGTCCGGTTGCGGCACCGCTGATAATAAACTCTTGGTATAAGGGTGTAAGGCATGGTAGTAGAGTTCATCGGAATCGGCTAACTCGACTAACTTCCCTCGGTACATAACCCCTATCCGGTTAGAGATGTATTTTACCATAGACAAGTCATGGGCAATAAAGAGATAGGTTAAGTTAAACTCTTTTTGCAGGCGTTGCATCAAGTTAACCACTTGGGCTTGGATGGAAACGTCCAAGGCAGAAATGGGTTCGTCGGCAATAATCATCTTAGGGTTGACCGCTAAGGCGCGGGCAATACCGATCCGTTGCCTTTGACCCCCAGAAAATTCGTGAGGATAACGGGAAGCATGGTCAGCTTTCAAACCAACCACTTCAAGTAATTGCTTGACTCTTTCCTTGGCTTCCGCTTCACTATTACAGATCTTATGAATTTCCAGACCTTCCGCAATGATGTCTTCAACCTTCATCCGCGGGTTCAAGGAAGCATAGGGATCTTGGAAGATCATTTGAATGTCTTTTCTAAAGGCTAATTCATCTTGACGCTTCTTAATGGCCGCAATATCCTTGCCTTCAAAGAGAATTTCCCCATCAGTTGGCTGATATAGGCGCATGATGGCCCGTCCAGTTGTGGTCTTACCAGAACCTGATTCGCCAACCAGACCAAATGTTTCCCCTTCATAAATGTCGAAGGAAATGTCATCGACACCACGCACTTCATTCTTTTGTCCCACATTAAAATATTGTTTTAAGTGATGAACTTCTAAGAGAGGTTTTTCTTGCTTAGTCATGGGCGACCTCCTTTTGTGCGGCTTGTTTATGGGCTTGGTCAAGTACGCCTGTGCTGGTACCATTTTCTTCTACTAGTCCCTCTGCCACTAATTGTTGATAGGTTTCAAAGCGAGAACTGATTTCTTCAGGTACCGTCACTGCTGGGCAATCGGGATGAAGTAACCAAGTAGCCGCAAAGTGGGTATTAGAAACTTGGAACAATGGCGGTTGTTCTTCATAGTCGATAGCCATAGCGTAGTCACTCCGCAAGGCAAAGGCGTCTCCCTTAGGTGGATCTAATAAGTCCGGTGGGGTCCCAGGGATGGAAAGTAGCTTACCCTCCGTATCTAGGGTTGGCATGGAGGTAATTAAGCCCCAAGTATAAGGATGTTGAGGATTATAGAAAATCTCATCAACCGTTCCATATTCCACAATCTTCCCAGCATACATCACCGCTACCCGGTCAGCCACATTAGCCACCACACCCAAGTCGTGGGTAATGAAGATAATTGAGGTGCTTGAGGTGGTTTGGAGTTCCTTCATCAATTCTAGGATTTGAGCTTGAATGGTCACATCCAGAGCGGTAGTTGGTTCATCAGCGATCAGAATTTCAGGCCGACAAGCTAGGGCAATAGCAATAACAATTCTTTGCCGTTGTCCGCCAGAGAATTGGTGGGGGTAATCGCGCATCCGGTCCTTAGCATTAGGAATTCCCACTCGCTCTAAGAGTTCCAAGGCCCGCTTGTTAGCTTCTTCCTTAGACGCATTTTGGTGGAGGCGGATCGGTTCGGCCACTTGGTCACCAATCCGCATAACTGGGTTTAGGGAAGTCATCGGATCTTGGAAGATCATGGCAATGTCTTCTCCCCGAATGGCTTGCATTTCTTTATCGGTCTTTTCGAGTAAGTTTTCATTTCTGAAATTGACCTCACCGCCATTAACCACAGCATTGTTGGCTAAGAGACGCATCACCGTTCGAACGGTCACGGATTTTCCGGAGCCCGATTCACCAACGATAGCTAGGGTTTCGCCTTTTTTCAATTCGAAACTTACCCCGCGAATGGCTTGGACTTGACCAGCAAAGGTATCGAAACCAATTTCTAGATCTTTTACTTCTAGTACATTTTCACTCATTTGCTCGCCTCCTAATCCGTTGTTTTTGGATCAAGTGCATCTCTTAATCCGTTTGCTAGCATATTAAATGAAATCATAACGATACAGAGGACGCCCGCTGGATACCACATCAAGTGAGGTAGGAAGCGGAAGGTCTTATACCCATCGTTAATTAGTGTCCCTAAGGATGCTTGAGGAGCTGGAATCCCTAAACCAATAAAGCTCAAGAAAGCTTCAAAGAAGATGGCTGAAGGAATGGAGAAGATGGTTTGAATAATAACCACCCCAGCAATATTAGGCAGAATATGCTTGAGGGCAATCTTGAAAGGAGATTCTCCTAGACTCCGTGCTGCTAAAACATATTCACTGGTTTTAATCTTCAGGGTTTCTGCCCGGACTAAACGCGCCATGGTAATCCACTCGGTCAAGGCTAGGGAAATAATAATGGATGAGATCCCTGGACGTAAGACGAGTAATAAGAGGATAACTACCACTAAGTTAGGCACCCCAGACATCACTTCAAGGATACGTTGCATCAAGTTGTCGACCTTGCCGCCCATCCAACCGGAAACAATCCCGTAAGGCACCCCAATTAAGAGGTTCAAGAGTGCGGCAACCACCCCGATAAAGAGGGAAACGCGAGTCCCGTAGAGAATCCGCGATAACAAGTCACGTCCTAAAGCGTCCGTTCCTAGGTAGAAGTATTGGCCTTCAGGAACCCCAGCCTTAGCATAAGCGTCAACCGCTGCGCCAGCCACTTTTGTTTTACCATCGAACCAGGACAAGGCTTCCAAACCTGGAATCTTAGGGGGTAGGTTGGCAAATTGGGCATTTTGGGCAGCATAGTCGTAAGGAGCTAAAACCGGAGCTAATAAAGCGATGATAGCCACAATAATTAG
Organism: Aerococcus sp. Group 2; assembly: GCF_905125285.1. Lineage (NCBI taxonomy): Bacteria > Bacillati > Bacillota > Bacilli > Lactobacillales > Aerococcaceae > Aerococcus > Aerococcus sp. Group 2. The sequence goes on from NZ_CAJHPA010000002.1 coordinate 133,390, forward strand.
GATAACCAAAGAAACAACAGCTGCTTTATTCTTCTTTAAGCGCCGCCAAGCATCTTGAATAAAACTCAAGGATGGTGCTGAGATAGTTTCAGCAGATAAATAATCCTCATGGTTAACCGGGCGGAAGCTTTCTTTACTCATTTTAGGGTAAGCTTTGGTATTTTCAGCCATTCTTAACGCCCTCCTTCAGTACTTACACGGATACGTGGGTCAATAATTCCGTATAAGATGTCGACAATTAATAGGATAACTACCAAGGCGGTAGAGTAGAACATGGTCACACCCATAATGGTTGGGTAGTCATTGGTGGTAATGGATTTAACAAATTGTTCCCCAATCCCTGGGATAGCAAAGATATTCTCCACGACCATGGAACCAGTCATCAAGGCCACAGACAGAGGCCCAAGGATGGTTACTAGGGGAATCAAGGCATTCCGTACCCCATGTTTAAAGGCCACCTTGGTTTGACTCAGTCCCTTAGCCCGAGCTAATTCGATATAGTCAGAATTCAAGACATCCACCATCTCAGTACGCACAAAACGCGCTGAGTTGGCCAAGGGCGAAATCGAGAGAGCAATGGTCGGTAAGACTGAGGACCACAGCCCACTATCCCAAAGAGCAATTGGGAACCAGCCCAGTTTAACAGCGAAAATCAGCTGTAAGAGGACAGCGAAAACAAAGTTAGGTATCGATTGCCCTAGGATCGAAAGAAAGGTTAGTCCGGAATCAATCCAAGTATTCCGATACATGGCTGAAATAACCCCAAAAATAGTCCCAATCACGGTCCCTACCAGTAAGGCTTGGGCCCCTAATTGGATGGAAGGCCAGATCCGGGCGCCTAATAATTCAGACACGGGGGTATTATTAAATTGGAATGAAACCCCAAAGTCGCCCTTTAGCATTCCTAAAATATAGCGAATATATTGCACAAATACTGGGTCGTTTAAGCCATAACGTTCATTCATAATATAAATCTGCTCAGGAGAAAGCTTATCTTCATTAGTATAAGGCGTTCCCGGTAAGAGCTTCATTAAGAAAAATGTGATCGTTGCAATTAGAAATAAGGTCAAAACCATAAAGAATATTCTTCTTAATAGAAACTTGCCATATGATTTCATAAATTGCGCCACCTCCTAATTTATGGTAAATTTAATAACATTGAAAATCACAATATAAGGAATGATATCAACTATGAAAAAAAATAAAGGCCTTCTTTTGGTCAGTATATTAACTGTCCTGCCACTCCTTCAATTACTAATTGAGTCCAGCTATCCATGGGCCAGACGCTTAAGTGACAGTTACTTTATACTTTCCGCTTGTTTTTTGATTCCCTCCCTTGCTGGTTGGATATTAAAAGCCGGTACCTTTGATACGTTTCAATCCATGTGGAAGAAATATGGGCCGAGGCTGTGGAAAGCAGCTCCCGATCCATCTCCAGTCAGCACAGAAGATTCTGACAAAGAAGACTATCTGTCGACTCACATCGGACCTTGGTACCGCAAAGGTCTAGCCATAGGAAGTTTTTTCCTAGTTTTATCACTTGTATTCCTATTACTATACTACTTATTTTAGAGAATTGCATCTACTTTTTATGGCTTAAAAGTAGCGGTTTATCTGTTTGAGTGTATAGAAATCTTATCATAGTATTCCTTACGTGATATATTCTAACAAAGACAAAAGAGGCTTGCTAGAGCCTCTTTTTAATTTTGCCTCATTCACCCTTCAATTTTATAGATCAAGCTTGATTAGTTGAAGGATATCTATACTTCATTATTTAAATCCAGATTTCTTATTCAAAGTAAGCGGTTCTGAAGTCATATTCGAGGTTGACTGGGCGGAAAGTAATGCCCTTAAGATTTGGATTACGTAATTGGGTTTCTACTTCTTGATAGAGAACTAAGACTGCTTTGTCATCAGAGAGAATCTTTTGAGCTTCTTTAAAGTCTTCCCAACGTGTCTTAGGGTCGTTAGCATCTTGGTTGCCTGCTCTTTCTACGACCTTATCATATTCAGGATTCTTATAGTGCCCTTGGTTGTAGAAATTATCAGATTTGAAAAGGTCATAGAAGTTGCTTGCATCAGCATAGTCAGCTCCCCAACCGGTGATAACAAGGTCAAAATTCCCCTCAGCCACTTGCTTCATTCGGTTCTTCTTAGGAACGTTAGTAATTTCTACCTTAACTCCTGGCATATTTTCTTCAATTTGTCCTTGGATATATTGGGATTCCTTCTTAGACTTCTCATCATCATCAGCCAGTAAGCGGATAGTCACTTGGTCTTGACTGAGTTCAGACTTGGCCTTTTCCCAATATTCTTTGGCCTTGTCTTTATCTGCAAATTTTTCATTACCGTATTCGCTGACGAAGTCTTCCCCGGTTTCAGGGTTAGCGACAAAGTTTTCTGGCACAAAGGTTGAAAGTCCTTTAGAACCGTCCCCAATAATTTTTTGGGTCAATTCATCATTATCGATCGCATAGTCAACAGCTTGACGGAAGTTACGGTTAGTTAAGACCTTGTTCTCATAGTTAAGTTGTAAGTAACGGGTCCGAGCTTTCTCTTGTTGAACAGCATTAGGATGGTCAGCAAATTGTTTAACGGTTTCACCGGTCAACAGGGAATTGTCGACTTTCTTAGAATCAAAGAGGTTAACGTTTGTTGAGACTTCTTTCATCACTTGGACGTCAATATTATCCACTTTGACTTGGTCCTTGTTATAGTAGTCTGGATTCTTTTCCAATTTCCATTCTAAGCCCGATCCGTCCCATTCCACCATCTTGTATGGGCCGCTAGCAATCGAGTTTTCGGCTGAGCTACCATAACGGTCACCCTTTTCTTCCACGAATTTTTGGTTAGTTGGGAAGAAAGGTACAAAGGATAAGAGATGTTCCAAATATGGCGTCGGTTTGGACAAGTTAATTTCAATGGTATGGTCATCTAAGGCTTTTACGCCAATTTCTTCAGGGGCCTTCTTGCCATCAGCAATTTCTGGGCCATTGACAAAGTTCTCTAAGAGATAGGAGTAAGCCGCCCCTGTTTTAGGATCAGCCAGGCGTCGAATGGCATAGACAAAGTCATGGGCAGTCACAGGGTCCCCGTTCGACCACTTGGCATCGTCACGCATCTTAACGGTATAAGTCAAACCGTCTTCTGATTTTTCTGGCATTTCCTTGGCTAAGGCTGGTTGGACTTCATTCTTTTCATTTTCCCAATAGAGCCCTTCCTGGACTAAGCCAATATAATTGGCCGCGTTAATATCCATTACAGTCCCAGAATCGAGTGTCGATAGTTCGGTGTTAACAGCATAGTTAATGGTCGAATTTTTTCCACTCTTGTTTCCTGCACTTTCTTGTCCACTGCAAGCTGCCAAGAAAAGGCTAGCAGCCGTGGCAAGGAGCAAAGCACTACGTTTAACTTTCATATTTATCTCCCCTTAAAAATTTATTTAACTAATAAAATACCCTATTAGAGATAAATTGTCAAACTATTTTGAATACTTTTAAAATGAATAAATACAGCTGTTTTTTGAAAAAGCTTCCTTTTATAAGAAGTGATCACCCTTTATAAGCAGAAAAACAAAAAAGACGCCCTACTCGAAAGTAGTGGCGCCTGTTAAAGTCAGCCATTTAGCTGTTATTCATTGGCAGAATTATCAATAGTCGCTGTACGGATGTCAAATTCATTTCCTACAGGACGGTAAGTGATGCCTTGAACACGTGGGTTGCGGAGTTCAGCATCTTGTTTTTGTGATAAAACAATTGTTGCTTCATCAGCGGCTAAGAGACGTTGTGCTTCAATGAAGTCGTTGTAACGCGCTTGAGGGTCATTAGCATCTTCATTGGCCGCTTTTTCTAATAATTGGTCATAGGCTGGATTAGAATAGTTGCCATGGTTATTCGAGTGACCAGTCGTGAATAAGTCAAGGAAGTTTGAGGCATCGGCATAGTCAGCCAACCAGCCAGAAATGGCCATATCAAAGTCCCCAGCATTTTGTTGGGCAATCCGGTTTTTACCTGGCACAGTGATTAAGTCAACTTTTAAGCCAGGGAGGTTATTTTGGATTTGACCTTGGAGGTATTCACCCACTTGCTTAGACCCTTCGTCATCGGAAGAGAGTAAACGAATGCTGTAAGAGTCTTGTGGCAGTTCTTTTTGAACTTTTTCCCAGAGTTCTTTGGCCTTTTCAGGGTCATATTTTGGTTCAATGCCAGCGTCCTTGGTGAAATCTTCTCCCGTTTCAGGGTTGTGTACCAGGTCATTAGGCACTAAGGTACTTAGTGGGACGGAGCCGTCTGCTTTAATTTGTTCAGCGTATTCCTTATTATCGATGGCATAATTTAAGGCTTCACGGAAGTCTTTATTGGCTAATAATGGATTTTCTTGGTTCAACTCGATGTAGTAGGTTGAAGCAGTTGGACGGTATTCTAGGTGTGGATGGTCACTATATTGACGGACTAATTCACCACGTAAGAGCGCGTTATCCACTTCCCCATTTTCAAAGAGGTTCACGGTAGTGGAGTCTTCTTTAATGACTTGGACTTCAGCGCCGTCCACTTTCACTTGGTCAGCATTATAGTAGTCGTCATTCTTGACTAATTTCCAAGTTAAGCCGGTACCATCCCAGTCTTCCACCTTGAAAGGCCCATTGGCTAAGACATTATCGGAATTGGTTCCGTAGTCATCACCTTTTTCTTCCACATATTTTTGGTTAAGTGGCGAGAAGGTAGTGAAGGCTAATAGGTGTTTCATGTATGGGGTTGGACGAGATAATTTGATTTCAATGGTGTAATCGTCTAAGGCTTTTACTCCTAAATCTTCTACTGGGCGGTCGCCTTTTAGCACTTCTTCCGCATTTTCGAAGTTTTCCACTAAGTAAGCATAGGTAGCCCCAGTTTCTGGATTGGCTAAGCGTTGGACAGCATAGACAAAGTCGTGCGCGGTGACAGGGTCTCCATTGGACCATTTAGCGTCATCGCGCATCTTAACGGTGTAAGTTAAGCCGTCTTCAGACTTTTCTGGCATTTCCTTGGCTAAAGCCGGATGCACTTCGTTATTTTCATCTTCCCAATATAATGGATCTTGCATGTGACCAATGTAGTTGGCACTTTGCACGTCATCTACCCGGGTAGAGTCTAGGGTAGTCATTTCCTGTAATTCAGTCCGACGAATAACATTCTGGTTTTGGCTTTGGCCCTGCCCACAGCCACTAAGTACTAAGGCTGCAGAAGCTAAGACCGTCACAGCGAGTTTCTTAAACTTCATAATAATATTTTTCCTCCCCTAAAATAAATATAATTCGTATGGGATAATATACCCTAAACTGTCAGAAAAATCAATCATTTTCACTAATTTTTAGTACAAAAAGATACATTGTGAGCGTTTTCTGCAAATTTACATATTTTTTGCTAATTTCATATACAAAATCAGTAAAAACAAAAAACAGGGGCAGTCCCCCCTGTCTCTAATGCGTCAGGGAAACTACTCCTGCTTAGTGAAGTACTTATTTACTTGAAATTATTTTTCAGCAGCTGAATTATCAATCGTCGCGGTACGGTAGTCAAATTCATTACCAACGGAACGGTAGGTCGCCCCTTTGACACGTGGGTTACGTAATTCAGCGGTTACCCCTTGGTTAAGAACAATGACAGCTTCATCTTCAGCAAGAAGCTTTTGAGCTTCTAAGAAGTCATTGTAGCGGGCTTGTGGATCATTGGCATCTTGGTCAGCAGCCTTATTTAACAATTCGTCATATTTTGGATTTGAGTACTTAACGTCATTATTTGGATTCCCGGTCTTGAAGAGGTCAAGGAAGTTAGAAGCATCAGCATAGTCTCCCAACCAACCAGCGAGAACCAAGTCGAAGTCCCCTGATCTTTGTGCAGCAATCCGGTTCTTACCAGGGACAGTAATCAAGTCTACTTTGAGGCCAGGTAATTTATTTTCTAATTGTCCTTGGAAGTATTCACCCACACGCTTGGAGCCTTCATCGTCAGAAGATAAGATACGTAGGCGGTAGGAATCTTGTGGAACAGCGGCTTTAGCCTTTTCCCAGAGTTCTTGGGCCTTGTTAACATCAACTTTTGGCTCGATATTGGCATCATCCACTAAGTCAGCCCCGGTTTCTGGGTTCTTGACTAAACCTTTAGGCACAAAGGTTGAAATTGGGGTTGAGCCGGTAGCTAGGATTTGTTCGGTATATTCTTTATTATCCAAGGCGTAGTCAAGGGCGAGACGGAAGTCCTTATTAGCCAGCAATGGATTCTTGTGGTTGACACCGATGTAGGAAATTGAAGCCTTAGGTTTGAATTTCAAGTTAGGATTATCCTTGTATTGGCGGACTAATTCACCACTCAAAATGGTGTTGTCGACTTCACCATTTTCAAATAGGTTCACCCGGGTAGAGATTTCCTTGATAACTTGGACATCGGCACCATCGATTTTAACCTTGTCAGCATTATAATAGTCGGGGTTCTTGACTAATTTCCAGTTAAGCCCAGTACCATCCCAGTCTTCGACCTTGAAAGGACCACTGGCGAGAACATTGTCGGAATTGCTTCCGTATGCATCGCCCTTTTCTTCCACGAATTTCTTATTTAATGGTGAGAAATTAGTGAAGGCAAGTAAGTGCTCCATGTATGGGGTTGGTTTGGTTAACTTAATTTCGACAGTATGGTCATCTAAGGCTTTAACTCCCAAGTCTTCCACGGGACGGTCGCCTTTGAGGACTTCTTCAGCATTTTCGAAGTTTTCCACTAAGTAGGCATAAGAAGCCCCAGTTGCTGGGTTGGCTAGACGTTGGACCGCATAAACAAAGTCGTGGGCGGTAATGGGGTCTCCATTGGACCATTTGGCATCGTCGCGCATCTTGATGGTGTAGGTTAAACCATCTTCAGACTTCTCTGGCATTTCCTTAGCCAAGGCTGGAGTAACATTATTATTTTCGTCTTCCCAGTACAAGGGGTCTTGCATATGGCCAATGTAAGCAGAGCTTCCTGTATCTTCAACCGTGGACGAGTCTAGGGTGGAGATTTCCTGAGCCTCGGTGAGGTGAACGATCTTCTCATTAGCCTTACTATTTTGACTACAGCCCGCTAAAGCAAGAGCTGAAAGGGACAATAAACTTATAACTAATTTTCTTACCTTCATTTTCTTTACCTCCTCAAAGTAAGTTATCCAAAAATATACGCCTCGGGGAGGAAAAAAGCAATAACTTATAAAAGATTATTTAAAGTTTTTATAAATAAACATAAAGAAAATAGTGCGACAAGTCCGACAAAACAGCAATATGCTTTAAAAAAAGACGACAAATCTAAGATAGAATTTGTCGCCTTTTTTATGAGAAGGTAGAACTAACTTTTGGAATAGGGATCTAATTAGGGCTTTCTAATTCATTCAGTCAGAAACTTCTATCTCTAGTTTCAATTTCGTGTTTATAAGTCTTCCATTTGTCCTAATTCAATAATGACTTGGGTGTAGAGTCGGAGCAAATCTTCTAAATTACTTAAGTCAATCCATTCATTGGCTTGGTGGGCGACTGTGGGGTCATCAGCCATCGCAGCGCCAAAGCCCACACAATTGGGAATATATTTACTGTAGGTCACCCCACCACTGACAGCTGGAGCTTGGTCTTCTGAAGGGAAGACTTCTTCAAATTGCTTGAGCAGAGCCTGGATGGCTGGTCGCTTAGCATCCACCAAGGTCCAAGGAACATCAAAAGTGGTCTCAAAGTGAGCCTCTGAGAAGTGACCTTTAACCCGGTCATAGAGTTGTTCACTAGTCCAGGCATCTGGGTAGCGGATATCGACTTCCATCTGGTAAGCTCCCTTACCATCAAGAGTTAAGATACCTAGGTTAAAGGTTAAGGCCCCCATTTTTTCTGTAGCTGAGTCAATACCTAAACCAGAGCCATCACTGGCCCCGATCCGGTCAAGGAGCTGGCTAGCATAGTTGTCGCCATAGGCATTAGCCGCAATATCTAAGGCTCGAACAATAGCATTGTCCCCTAATTCAGGAACCGAAGAATGGGCCGCCTTCCCCTTGACCTGGATAACGACCAATTCGCTGTCGCTAACCACCTTGGCCGACCAGCCCTTGGCTTGACAATAGGCTTCAGCCGCCTCAGGGTTATTAGCCTTGAGAGCGATTTGGCAGGAAGAAGCCACTACATTGGCTCCTTCCCCACCCTTGATGCTATGGACCAAGGAATCTGCCGGCCATTGCCCACTAATGGTCCAAGTGAGCGCTCCTTTTTCCCCAATGGAGAGTGGAAAATTCCCATCAGGGGTAAAGGCAAAGCTAGGCTCAGGGGCCTGTTGACGGAAGTATTTCATATCATCCATATTGCATTCTTCATCGGTCCCGTAAAGCCATACTAATTGATTTTTGAGGGGAATTTGGTAGTCACGGATAATTTTTAAGGCATAGTAAACCAGCATATCAGCCCTTTTCATGTCATCGCTGCCCCGGCCATAAAGGCGGTTATCCACGATTTTCCCGGAGAAGGGATCATCCTCCCAACCAGCAGCCACATCCACCACATCCAAGTGACAGGCGATTTCAACCCGCTGACCTTGACCATTATTTTTAGGCTCAATGCTTAGAACATGCCCCTGGTAATTTTTTGTCTCGAAACCATCTGATTGGGCCTTGTCTTCTAACCAATCCACCGCTTGAGCAATAGCGGGGCCATAGGGGGCCCCTTCACTAGCCTGGTCCAAATTTCTGACCGAAGGAATTTGGACCAAGTTTTGAATATCTTTTATTAATGCGTCAACATATTGTTTATAGTCTATTTTTACCATGAATTCTCACTTCCTAATTAGCGCCAAGTCAGGCCTTGTGAAACGCTTACTTTTATTTCCAGTTTAGCACATCTTACTGACTTTGAATACCTGTAAAGACCAGGCAAATTTATGCTATAATAAGCCAAATAGTCTGACAACGGAGGATCTTTTTTTAGGCTTCAAAGTCTATGAATAAGGACTCATTGTCAAGCAAAAAAGGAGGAAGAAAATGACTAATCATAGCTACCAACGTTTAGACATTTTACAAGACAATCTCAAATCTCAAGGCATTAGTCGCTTAGTAATTAGTGACCCCTATGCCATTTCTTATTACTTCAATATCGAATTCGATCCCAATGAGAGAATCTGGTTAATGATCGCCCAAGCTGACCAAGAGCCGGTTTTAATTGCCAATGAACTCTTTGTCTTCGAAGAACCTGACAAAGGCCAGGTGGTTTGGATTAAAGACGGCGATAGTATCGTTGAAGCCTTTGAAAAAACCAAAGTATTTAAAGACCTGGCAGAAGGTGCAAGCGTTGGTGTCGATAAACATCTGATTGCGGGCTGGTTATTGCCCTTAATGGAAGCCTACCCAAGCTTTAACTGGTTACTGACCAGTGATATCGTTGACCAACAACGGGCCATCAAATCGGAAGAGGAAATGGCAGCCATGCGGGAAGTCTCTGCCATCACCGACAGGGCGATGAAGCGGATGATTGAAGAAGTGATTCCTTATGGCTATAGTGAGATTGAGGCTTGCGAACAGTTGAAGAAAATCTTTGTCGAAGAAGGAGCCAACCAAGGCCTCAGCTTTGAGCCGATCATTGCCTATGGGCCTAATGGAGCCGACCCCCACCATGTGCCTGACCACTCTAAACCAGAGCTGGGGGACTCCGTAGTCATAGACATCGGTTGCCGTCATAACTATTACTGTTCTGACATGACCCGGACGGTTTATTATGGCCAACCGGCTAAGGAAGCACTAGAAATCCACCAAATTGTTGAAGAAGCCCAAGCTCGGGGAATTAAAGCGGCCCAAGTAGGACAAGCCTTGGCCGAAGTGGACCTGGCTGGGCGAAACCATATTGACCAAGCCGGATACGGCCCTTACTTTACCCACCGGATTGGCCACTTTATCGGCCGAGAATGCCATGAAAAAGGGGACGTCTCCCAAGTCAACCAAACCCCTATCCAGGCTGGGAATATCTTCTCAGTAGAACCAGGAATCTACCTAACCGGTAATACCGCAGTCAGAATCGAAGACCTAGTCATCGCCCATGAAGAGGGCCCCGAAGTCATCAACCACTACCCCCGTCAAGCACAAATCATTGAACCAAAATAAAGGATAGGATGTAAGGACGCCATTAAAGGCTTGAAGCGGACGTTCGTCCTGTGACTAGAACAATTTCAGAATAGTAAAACAGGAGACAAAAAAAGGAGGCTAGAACCTTGATTCCAGTCTCCTTTTTGCTTGGCATTATATTTAAATGTTATTAGCTTACTAAATAAAGGTAACCACCTGGCGGAAAAAGTTGACCAAGATGGGCATCACTAGGACCGCCACAATAATTGCTAGGATGGCTAAGAGTAAAACAATGAAACGAGAAGCCCCCTTGTTAGGTGACGACCATTGCCATTGGCGGCGTTTTTGCTTTTCAAAGAAGATTTCATTAGTATCTTGGTCATGAAGTTCTTGGTCATCAAAAGATAAGTCACGAAAATCATCACTATTAAATTCGGTGGTTGCTTGGTTATACAAAGGATCCTTAACTTCATTGTCGCCCTTGGTTTGGTTTTGTTTTTCTTTTTCATAAGCTTTTTTTGCTTGTCTGTAATCCCGGCGTTTCATCCACACACCACCCTTAAATAAAAGCTGTGACTTTAAACATTAGTATAGATTAGTTTACCTTTAATTTCTTGGAAATTCAACACAGGCCCTATCAAGGCAGACAGAAAAAAATCTCTACTTGCACTCTTCCTTGAAATCACTTTCTTAGATACAAATTGACCCTTGTATGCTATGATACTAGAGAAATCAAGAGAACTAGGAGGTTCCTATGTCAAAAGAAAAAAGATTATTTACTAGTGAAAGTGTCACAGAAGGACATCCTGACAAGGTAGCCGACCAAATGAGTGATGCTATTCTGGACGCCGCTATTGCCCAAGATCCTAACAGTCGGGTAGCATGTGAAACCATCGTAAATACTGGCTTAGTTTTTATTTTTGGAGAAATCTCTACTAAAGCCGTCCTGAATTACCAAAAAATTGTTCGTGATACTGTGACTAAAATTGGTTACCGGCGTGGTAAGTTTGGCTTTGACGCTGAGAACTTATCAGTGATGGTGGCCATTGACCAACAATCTCCTGATATCGCCCAAGGGGTTGACATTTCCCTTGAAGCCCGGAAAGAAGACGATAGTTTGGCCGCTGAAGAAGCCATTGAGTCCTTAGGTGCTGGTGACCAAGGGTTGATGTTTGGTTACGCCTGTGATGAAACTGAGGAATATATGCCTCTAGCTATCACTCTAGCCCACCGTCTAACTGAACGTTTGGCCTATGCCCGCCACAGTGGCTTACTGCCTTACTTACGTCCAGACGGCAAAACCCAGGTAACAGTTGAATTGGATGATGCAGGCAGACCCTTCCGCGTGGACACGATCGTACTTTCTACCCAACATGCAGAAGAAATTACCCAAAAACAAATCCACCAAGATGTTAAGGAATACATCATTAAACCGGTGATTCCAGCTTCCCTATTGGATCAAAATACCAAGTACTATATTAATCCGACTGGCCGCTTTGTTATTGGCGGACCTAAGGGCGATTCCGGATTAACCGGCCGCAAGATTATTGTGGATACCTACGGCGGCGCAGCCCGTCATGGTGGTGGAGCCTTTTCCGGAAAGGATGCCACTAAAGTGGACCGGTCAGCCTCTTATATGGCCCGCTATATTGCTAAAAACATTGTTGCTGCCGGCCTAGCTAAGGCTTGTGAAGTCCAACTCGCCTACGCCATTGGAGTCAGCGAACCGGTATCTATCGCTGTCGATACTTTTGAAACCGGGACAGTTTCTGAAGACCGCTTATTAGAAGCCATCCGTGAAATCTTCCCACTGTCCCCATCTGGTATTATCAATAGTTTAGATTTGCGCCGGCCCATCTATCAACCAACCGCTACTTACGGCCACTTTGGTCGTCCTAGCGATAAGGGCTACTTCCCTTGGGAAAAAACCGACCGGGTTCAAGCCCTATTAAAAGCCGTCCAATAGAATTCATTGAATACATACGCCAAAGTAAAAGGCTCCTGCTCGATCACTCGAGGGGGAGCCTTTTTATCGCTTTAAAACATATTCTCAAAATGATTAATTTAATTGCTGGGGATAATTCTCCTTGAGATAGTCACAGAGCCCTTGAATGCCTTGGCTGACTTTCTCGAAAGTTAATTCAAATTTTCCGGTATACCAGGGGTCATCAATAATGCCGCCTTGGTCGGTGAAATCCATGAGGCGGAAAACCCTTTCGGGGTCAGCGCCTAGCCGCTTGATATCGGCAATATTTTGGTCATCCATCCCGATTAATAAATCTGCCTCTTGAATAATTTCTTCAGTTAGAGGAGAAGAGATCAAGTCCTCCCATGGAATCCCTTCCCGCTCCAAGATTTGACGGCTGCCTGGGTGGACACCATTACCTATTTCCCAGTCAGAAATAGCTGCTGATTCAACCTGAACCACTCCCTCCCAGTGGTTCTTTTTGACTGCTTCACGCATCAAGGCCTCTGCCATGGGTGAGCGACAAATATTACCCAAACATACAAAACAAATTCTAATCATATAGCCTCCCTCTACGCCTCGACAAATCTAATGCTCCTGACCCGATTTATGCTAAAATATAGCTACGATGAAAAGTCCTTGAAAGGAGAATTTTTATGATTTGTGGCGAACATCGCCCTACTCGGGTTGTTGTTTCAATTCCAAATATTGTTGATAACTACCTACTATTTAAACATGCCTTTAGCCCTAAAGCCAAGACATATGCAGTGATTAAAGCAGATGCCTATGGTCACGGCTCTATTCCAATTGCAAAAGCCCTCACTGAAGCCGGGGCAGATGGCTTTTGCGTGGCTGTCACTGATGAAGCTCTGGCCCTTAGAGAAGCCGGTATCCAGGCTCCTATCCTCATTTTAGGGATCACCGAGGTTGAAGATGCCTGGCTCCATGCAGAGCACGATATCAGTCTGACCATCTCGTCTTTAGCTTGGTTAAAAGCGGCTTACGCCCAACACCCAACAGACCAAGAATTCCCCCCTTTAAAACTACATCTCAAGGTGGATTCGGGAATGGGGCGGATTGGTTTGCGGGATAGTCAGGCGGGCCAGGAAATTATCGACTATATCAGTGACCACCAAGAAGCTTTTGAATTAGACGGAATTTTTACCCATTATGCCACTGCTGATAGTAACAAAGTCCAGGATCAAGATTATGTCGCTAAGCAATCCCAGCGTTTTGAAGACTTTATCCAGGCCTTAGATTTTTCTCACCTTAATAAGAAGCCCCTCATTCACCGGTCCAACACGGCACTAGCCCTCTGGTATCCAGAAAAAACCATGGACATCGTCCGCCTAGGGATTGGTTTATATGGGGAAAGTCCCGCCGGCCCCGATTTTGCCCTTCCAGAGGATATGCCACTAAAACCGGCCTTCACCCTGGAAAGTGAATTAGTCTATGTCAAAAAATTACAAGCTGGCGAATCGATTAGCTATGGAGCGACCTACACCACTGAATCGGATCAATGGATTGGAACCCTTCCAATTGGCTATGCTGATGGGCTACCAAGGTCTTCCTCTGGCTTTGAAGTCTTGATTGCTGGTTACAAGTGTCCAATTGTGGGGCGGGTATGCATGGACCAATGCATGGTCGCTCTCCCTAAAGAACTTCCCCTCCACGAAAAAGTCACCTTGATTGGTAGCGATGACCAAGGCAATCACATTTCGGCCTGGGACCTGGCCTTATATAACCATACTATTGCCTATGAAATTACTTGTGGTATTAGCGAACGGGTTCCACGCACCTATGTCTACTCATAAAGGCAATTGACAAAGCCCTGCTAGCGTGCTAAATTAATTGTTAATAATATTCCACACAATTCAATATTTATAATTATTAAACGGAGGGGTTAGATATGTCAATTTATACTGGTTCAGGCGTTGCTTTGGTGACACCCTATGAGGATACGGCAGAAAAAAAGGTTAATTTTGATGTATTCAAAGAATTAATCGACTTTCAAATTGACGCTGGTACTGACGCCCTCATTATCGACGGCACAACTGGTGAAGCTTCCACTCAAACCGACGAAGAACAAGTTGAAGTCATTAAGTTTGCGGTAGATTATGTTAATGGACGCGTTCCTGTCATTGCCGGTGCGGGCTCCAATGATACCCGCCACGGCGTCCAATTAACCAAAGATTGTGAAGCAGTCGGTGCGGATGCCATTCTTTCTGTTACTCCCTACTACTTAAAAACCAGTCAACAAGGCCTCATTGAACACTACCACGCCATCGCTGGAGCAGTAGATATTCCCGTGATCCTCTATGACGTACCAGGAAGAACGGGAATGACCATTCAACCGGAAACCCTTAAAGAATTAGCTAAGGTAGATAATATTGTGGCCTTAAAAGATGCTACCGGTAACTTTAACCATTCTGTCGATAACTTACATGCTGTCGGTGAAGCCATCGATTTCTATTCTGGCAATGATGATACCATCGTGCCATTAATGAGTTTAGGGGCAAAAGGGGTTATTTCGGTTTTAGCTAATATTGCGCCCAAAGCCGTTAATCAAATGACCCATGCGGCACTAAAGAGTGACTTCAAAACCGCAAGAAAGATTCAAGCCGACTACAAACCACTGATTGACTTGCTCTTTGCTGAACCGAACCCTATTCCAATCAAGGCAGCGGTAGCCTTACTTGGTTTTAATGTGGGACCTACCCGCCTACCTTTAACGGCTCCGGATAGTGAATTAGTCGAAAAAATTAAAGCTGAAATGCATTCCCTAGGCATCATTTAATGCCTTCAAATTATAAGAAAGGGCTGAGGCAAGAGTCTCAGCCCTTTTATTATCGATTTACTTGACTCGGTATTTATATTAAAATACTTTATTAATAATAGAACACAAAAAGGAGTCTCACTTTATGTCACTCTTATCAGTTCCCTACCGGATCAAAGTCACTGCTTTAAAAAAAGACAATTTGCTGACCTATAATCGTTCCCTGTATCACCGTCAGGAGATGCTCTTTAGCCAAAAAGCTTTAGAACTCCAAACGCCCAACCAAAGTTTAACTCTCCAAAGCCAGCAGGTCGTTTCCCTCCCTGCTAATATCCGGATCAACTTTAAGACTGATAAGATCGACAAAGACCAGGAACATCTAGGCTTTCTTCTGGCTATTGGTGACCCCTACTTAGAAGCGGTCAGTGATAGCTTTATCGCTACTCCTGAAATTAATCAACTCTTTGCTAAGATGCAGATTTTAAGTGTTGACCGTCATGATTGGAAATACCTCAACCAGGTACTTACTGAAATGAACCAAACCCAATCCTATGCCAAGACCCAGCTCCAACAAAAGCGACTTTTCGCCTTAACCTGTCAATTACTGGTGGACTGCTGTCATTTATTTGAGCAAAAACACCTCCACCCCCATATTCGTGACCAACGTTATGAATTGGCCACCGCCATTGCCCAATTTATTGACAGTCACCTGGCTGAAGACTTGCCCTTATCGCTCATTTCCAAGCGCTTTGCTTATAGTAGCTCCACCCTCAATCGTTTGTTTGAAGAATTTTACCATTCCACCCTCCACCAATACATCATCAACAAACGATTAGAACGGGCCCAGGACTTAATTAGCCAGGGTGAATCGATCCAAAACACCTGGCAAAAGGTGGGTTTTAATGACTATTCTTCCTTCTACCGCGCATTCAAAAAACACTACCACTACCCACCTCACGATCTTCGTAAACATTAAGAAACTAGGTTCAATGCCTCTCTTTTAAGTCAAAGGAAAAGTGCTTCAGGCCAGTCGATCTTCCCTATAGGAAAATCAGACTAGTCTGAAGCACTTTTTATTCTTTATCAATTGATGTCCTCTAACTACATAAGCCTATTCACAGTCCTGGTCACCTTTCAAACGGTAATCCAGTTCCCGGATCATCTTCACAATATAGTCTTCGGGTGAGTCAACCAAGTCCATATAGAGGCCGTAATAAACATAGGCGGTTTCATAGGAATGTAGGGCCATGGCCCGACTGGCTGCGGCCTTGAGTCCATTAAACATTTCTGCATTCGGATAGTTGTTAATACGGTAATCTTTCTTAAATTTTTGAAGGGCTTCGCCTTCAAGGGCCGGCTCCAAGGAGCCCATTTCCTCTTCGATAACCGCCAAGCGTTCTTGGGCCCGGGAGTTATCCGACCAAGCTAAACTCAAGTAGTATAACTGAGTCGCGGTTTTTAGGTCATCTTTTTTCTCATAAAAATAAGCCAGATAAGCATAACCCCGGGAGAAATCTTCCCGTCTTACGGCGTAGCGAAAACCATTCAAAATCGTCGCAAAGCTCATCCCGTATTGTTCCATCAATTGGTAAACCCCTGCCAGATTAAAAATAGTTTTGGCATTATAAGGATTCCAAAGCAGGGCTTGCTTGTAGGCTTCAGCGGCCTCCTGCCATTCATTAGCGGCCATCAGCACTTCAGCGTAGGAATTATAGATTTTGGAATAATCGCGTTTGGTTGGACGCAATTCGAGTGTTTGGGGTTCATACCAAGTGAAAATAAATAAGTCGATCCAGTCATTAATCGAATAATATTTTACATTAGGTTTAGGCTTATACTCAATAAAGTCAGCTTCCATGGCATTGATAAAGAGATTCATTTCAAACTGGGCATCAGTGGCCTTCCCTTCATCAATTAATTCTTTCATATGTTGGATGAAATCGTCATCAGAACGATCCGTCAAATCTGTCCATAAACGTAAAATTGGTTCCTCTTCTTCAGGATAAGCATCTAGGAGGACTTTCTCAATCCGCTGACGTAATTCCTCATCCTCTTGTAAATCACGGAAATGATCCTTGACCTTGCTAACAATATAGGTCATATCGTCTTTAAAGTTTCCCGTAAAGTTTTTACTTAAATCATTTAACAGACTTTGCTGTTGTTCGTCCATACTAATCTCCTCAATTTTTCCCATTTTCAGCGTTTATCACTGTTTTATTTTCTTATTGTCGGTTCTGTCATGCTCTAGCTTAGAATTTAATGTAGTCATTATTCCCTATTCATCGTCATGGGGGTAACGTCCCTCTAAATGTTCAATCATTTCTTCATAAGGGCGTACTTTAACAAAAGAATCCGGTGTAAAACGGGGTTGATAATCCTTAGGGAAGTCGTCAAACTCAGCCGTGTTAAAAAGATAGGCATTGAGTTGTTCATCGTTTAGGGTGCGAAAGTAAGCCATCGGAATCATTTCATCGGTTAACCGACCATTGCTCAAACGTTTAATATAATGAGAAATATTATTTAAATCATTATAGTAGGCAAAATATAATTCACTCTGTCGCCGGTTAACTGGTGTAGAGGCAAATTCAACTAAGATTTTGAGTAGGGCTTGCTTTTCTAAAGGATTTCTGGCATCAAAACCACCATAGCTGGTTCTTAACATGTAAGGTTTATCAATATAGATCTCAGCTAATTTAAATTCATCATCATAAATTTTGAGCACACGTTCCGTTTCTGGTTCATCATTATGCTTCTTATTGACGACATAATAATTTTCGATAAAACCTAGTTCATTGAGTTTCGTGTATAGTTCATCAATTCGCATGATAGAGCCCCCTTCAAAGTCGATTACTTTAATTATAACATAGCTACCTGCAAAGCTATGTCGAAATAATCGATCACGCTTAGTCTTTACCCTTTCTTCAGTCAAGTTTACAGATTTATTATACCATTAATCTTTTTCCCTTAAAGCTAGGTTCCCTTGCCTAACTAGTGTATGATAGGCATAAGCAAAGGGACTTTGTGTCCTAACTTTTCACCTTGAAAGGAGACTCCTCATGCCTCAACTTGCCCCCAAAAATTGGGAACCCCAGCTCTACCAAAGACTTGACCAGTTGATTAAAAATCATCAGCAGCAAAGGGATACTCCCCGAGCCCAAAAAAGCTATGTCGTTTTTGACTTTGACCATACCAGCATCTTTAACGATATTGAAGACCATACTATGGTCTACACCGCTGCCCACTTAGCCTATCAATTAAGCCCTACTGAAATGAGAAACTGCTTAAGCCAAAATAAAGCGGCTCTCGACCAAGCTATAAGTGACCAAGAACCGCAAATCAGCTTTCAAGCGCTTATCGATGATATTATCGCTGACTACCAAAAGCTCTATCCCCAACGAGACGACTATCAGAAAAGCCAAAAATCTCTAGAAGACCGGCTTGAGACTGACCCCTTATTTTTCAACTTTTTCTGTAAGATACGGACCTTTTACTTGGCTTATAACCAGCGCTTCCCTAAGCAAGCTGGCGCCTCCTGTCCGAGCTTTCTCTATCAAAACTTCACTGAAGCCGACTTTGTCGACCTCGGTAAAGAAGCCCTGGCTTATGGCTTAAGGGCTCCAATTAAAGACTTCACTTGGACCTACTCCTTGTCAGGAGGCCCAAGACAGTGTCTCAGCACTCACTTTAGCCAGGGGCTCCGCATTCCCAATGAATTGATTAAGCTCTACCAGAGCTTGCATACGGCTGGGATCGCCACTTATATTGTGAGCGCTAGTCCCCAAAGTCTGGTGGAAACGGCCGTCAAATATTTCTATCCGATTGACCCACCCGAGATTATCGGCATGTCCTATAAACAAGATGAAGCCGGCATCTACCAAGCTCAATTAGAAAGTCATGCTCCGATTACTAAGGCGGCAGGTAAGGTCCAGGCCATTCAAGAGCTCATCCAGCCCAGACACCAAGCTAGAGAACCTTTGGCGGTTTTTGGCGATAGTATGGGGGACTATCAGATGTTTCAAGCCTTCTCTCCCTCCACCACCCGGGTACTCTTCAACCGTTTATTAAATGATAAGACCCAAGATTTTGTCAGCCAGGCCCAAAAAGAATACGCCAAGCCTAACCAGGTGTATTTTATCCAAGGCCGGGACAATAATACGGGAGCTTTGCGTCCTTCCCAAGAAACTATCCCCTTTGGTCAAGACCAGGCCTATCTCAGCCAAGCTCTTAATCAGTAGGCAAGGATGGAACCACTTGGTAAGTGAGTTTTTGCCCCTGGCGGGCGGCTAATAAGACTAAATATTCTTCTAAAGTGAGCTGGTAACGCTTAATGTATTGGGCAGTGGGAACCCCTACATAGCGGTAATGCCATGGCTCAAAATCATAACCCGTGACAGTTTCCTTGCCTTCTAAGTAGCGGAGAATAAAGCCATAGTCTTGCGCATGGTCCCTAAGCCATTGGGCTGAAGCCTCTTTGGCATAGTCCGTTTCCAGCCCCCGCTTAGCTTGAACCCAATCGGTCCCCAAGAGGTCTAGGGCTAAACCCGTGCTGTGTTCTGAGGCATGGGTTGGGGCCACGTAGGCATCAGTTTTAGCCTTAGCTTCCTCTAAACTTGCGCCCCCTGCCTGATACATCTGAATCATGCTTTGCCGGTTCTTTTCCTGGCTATTAACATCCCGGTAAGCGGAAACGATAGTCAAGGGATAGCCGGCTTTTTGAGCGGCTTCCATTAAATGATTGAGAGGGTCTTCGATACGCTCATCATAAAGCTGACCATTGGAAGCAGTGGCGGTCTGAATATCCACTGGTTCAGTCAAGGGAAAAAGCGGATTAACCACTTTTAGCCGCCAATCACCTGGCTGGTCTTCAGTCGGAATAGCTTGGATAAGCTCTGTGAGTGAGTATTGGGGATGGTGAGCTTGGACATCTGCTAGGGTCACGCCCTGCATACGTTGGTCCTTTAAATCAGCCACTCCTATCTCTTTCTCAGTTAATTTTTGATTCAATTGGGCCAATTCATCGTCTGGGCTAACTTTTTCCTCCTGCTGGGCTTCGTTGACGGCTTTGAAACTGGGATAATAAATATCTACCCCAAGTAGGATGATTGCATAAAGTAAAATAAGTCCCAAAATATAGGCTTTAGGGTGATTTTTTAACCAATCTTTCATTTTTTACCCTCCCTTTTTAATTATGCCTAGTATACCACCATGCCGGCTAAATATTAGCGGCTAATTGTAGGAAATTATGCTACAATTATTGGCAATGAGTTAAGAAAGTAGGTAAAGATCTTGCATCGTGATTCTCTTAAAGACGCCAAGCGAATTGTTATCAAAGTGGGTACCAATTCCCTGATGACGTCGACCAACAATATCCGCTACCAACGCATTGACCGCCTAGCTTACGTGATCTCTTCCCTTGCCCAAAGTGGAAAAGAAGTCATCTTAGTCTCTTCGGGAGCCATGGGTGTGGGCTGTGCCCAACTGAATCTCCCCAAGCGCCCCAAAAATATTCCCGACCAACAAGCCGTTGCCGCTGTCGGTCAAGTGGCTCTAATGAATACCTACGCCCGCTTTTTCTCTTATTATCATAAATCAGTCGCCCAAATCCTCATGACTAGAGACGTGATTGATTTCCATGATTCTCTAGCCAATTTGAAAAATAATTTCGCTAGTTTACTCAAGCACCAAATTGTCCCTATCGTTAATGAAAATGACGCCATTGCCGTCGATGAAATGGACCATAAAGTACGTTTTGGAGATAATGATAACCTCTCCGCCTTGGTAGCTTCCATTGTTGAAGCTGACCTGCTTATCTTATTAACCGACGTGGACGGCTTTTATGATGCTAACCCGAATACTGATCCCCAAGCCCACCGCTTCTCTACCATCCATGAAGTTAATGCAGACTATCTGGCCATGGCTGGTGATAAGGGATCGACCTTCTCTACCGGTGGTATGCATAGTAAGCTAAAGGCAGCTGCTAAAACCCTAGAAGAAGGTCGTTGCTTAGTCATTATGTCTTCTGAAGAGCCTAGCCAAATCTTTGACCTCTTAGCAGGGGCTGATATAGGCACTGCCTTTATTCCTAAAAACGAATCATAACATTTATCCAAGGAGTGAAAAATCATGATTAATTCAGCTGATTTAGTGCAAATGGGCCAAGATGCCAAAGCGGCAGCCCGTCAACTCAGCAATTTATCCCGGGCTAAAAAAGACCAAGCCCTTATCCAAATGGCTCAGGCCCTAAGAAATGCTTCAGAAAATATTCTCTCAACCAACCAGGCAGAGTGCCAAAACGCCCAAGAACAAGGACTGAAAGCTGCTTTTGTGGAACGGATGACCTTAAATCCAGACCGCATTGAAGCTATGGCCCAAGGTCTAGAAAAAGTCGCCCAATTAGACGACCCCATTAACCATGTCGATGAAATGTGGGTCAATGAAAATGGCCTAAGAATCGGTAAACGCCGGGTGCCTCTAGGGGTCATCGGTATTATTTATGAATCCCGTCCCAACGTCAGTTCGGATGCCGCTGGGCTTTGCTTTAAAACAGGTAATGCTGTGATTCTGCGTGGGGGTAAGGAAACCATTCAAACCAACCAAGCCATCGTCAATGCCTTACAAGAAGGCCTTGAAGCAGTCGATTTACCTAAAGCTGCCATCCAGTTTATCGACAACCCTAGCCACGACTTAGCCGGGGAAATGATGACCATGAATGACTCCATCGATTGCCTAATCCCCCGCGGAAGTAAAAACCTCATCCAAAGAGTCGTCCAAACGGCCACGATTCCAACCATTGAAACTGGAGTGGGAAATTGTCATCTCTATGTCCATGAAGCCTGTGATTTTGACATGGCTTTAAAAATCCTAATCAACGGGAAAACCCAAAGAGTTTCTGTCTGCAATGCCCTAGAAACCCTCCTGGTCGACCAAGCTATTGCCAAAGATTTTCTCCCCCTAGCTGGTCAGGCACTGAAGGACCACCAGGTTAAAATCCATGGTGACCAAGTCACCGCTGACTATATCGATGGCGTTATCCCAGCCACTGCAGCCGACTATGACGAGGAATACTTGGACTATGAAATTGCCATTAAGGTAGTTAAGGGTTACCAAGAGGCCGTTGACCATATTGCTAAACACTCGAGTCACCATTCCGAAGCCATTGTAACCAATGATTATGCCATCGCTAACCGCTTTATGGATGACGTGGACTCGGCCTGTGTCTATGTTAATGCCTCGACCCGCTTTACCGACGGTGAGGTCTTTGGCTTTGGTGGCGAAATCGGAATTTCCACCCAAAAACTCCACGCCCGTGGCCCCATGGGCTTAGAAGCACTCACCTCCTATAAATACACCATCTTCGGCCAAGGCCAAACCAGAGAATAAAAGAGTGCGACAGTCACAACAAAGGACGAAACCACTGGAGAAAACTGGAATAAGCTCAGCAAGGCTGAGCGTTGCCAGTTTTTGAAGTGGACGTTCGTCCTGTGACTGGAGCAGGTTTGAAAAGAGTGCGACAGTCACAACAAAGGGCGAAGCCTAGCAAACCTTCAAAAAATTAAACAAACAAAAACGGAGTTGCCCACAATCAGGCTACTCCGTTTTTTCTATTATTTATAATTTTCTCCAACTAAAACCTAGCTTAGGCATTGACTACTGTAACATTGGTTACTGATAGTTCAATATCATCGAGAAGATAGCTCGCCTTGGTCGGTTGCCCTTGCATAGGGATGTCATCGACTACCATAATGGCATAGTTAGGCGCCCAACTCCCTAGAAAATCACTTGGAATTTCCCAGTCCACCGGCTCGAACTGGAGGTCAAAGTCATCAATCTTAAACTCTAAATGCGCATTCATTTCCGTAATGGTCTTGCCGGTTAAATTAATCATGACAAAGGCCGTACGAGCGGTATGGTTCCGTAAATTAGGTTGGGCCTCAATAGCGAACATATTTATTTGCCCATCCATAAAGTATTCTTGGTAGTTATTGATAAATTCTTGGATTGTTTTTAACACTTGGCTGACATCATTCTTGGCATATTGGGTATTCAAGCGTTTTAATTCTTCGTTCTGCGCATAAGTCAAAGCAGCATGTATCGGTTTAGCCACGTTATCTACCTCCATTGGTTAAATTTTTCTTACTAGATTCTTTGCCTTTACTATAGTCCATTTTTTCTTGGTCACTTAGGCAAGGAGCCTTAACTTGGGAATGATGCCAGTCCCAAAGCTGCAATCCAGCTAAGCTCAGTAAAGTTAAAGCTAATTTATTCATCTTATCGATCTCTCCCAATTGATTAAGAGCTAGGACTGTAAATCCTCACTATCAATATCTTCATCACGGTAACCATAGCCATAATAGGCATTCATCCCTTGGCCATCTGCTCCATTATAGATGGCCCCAATCACATTAGCATCAACGCTTTCCAAGAGGCGCTTGGATTTTTGAATATCCTGGTAACTGGCCACACCCTCCCGCAAGACGAAGACGCTGGCATCTGTTCGGCTGGCAATAATTTGGGCATCAGTCACTGGTAAGAGTGGGGGCGCATCAATGATAACCAAGTCAAAGACAGCCGTCACATCCTCCAATAAGCCACTCATCCGTTGAGAACTCAAGAGCTCGGCCGGGTTAGGCGGGATAGGACCAGCTGGTATCACATAGGTGTTCACTTCAGCCACATATTGGGCGACATCCATGTAATCGACATCGCGGTCAGTAAGATAAGTTGTCAAACCCTTGCGGCTATGGATATCGAAGGTTTTATGCACTGTAGGCTTACGTAAATCGCAATCAATCATCAAAACGCGTACCCCATCCAAATGCGCCATGGTTGTCGCCACATTGGCTGCAATGGTGGATTTTCCTTCCCAAGGGCCTGATGAGGTAAACATTAGCGTCTTCAAATGATAAGCATCAATAGCAAATTGGATATTGGTACGAATCGTGCGAAACTGTTCTGAAATCACATGATTAGGATCGGCAGCCGTGATTAAACTCACGCCACGCCGTTGTTCCTTATTTTTCTTGTCAATTTTTCGTTGTTTGAAATTAAACATAAGACTTGATCACCTTTACTAAATTCGCCGTTTGGTCTCATCATTGTCATCCTGGCTTCTGTAACGACGTTTAAAGCGGGTCACCTCAATGGACTCCTCACTCATTTGCGGTAAGACGCCAATTAAGGACCAACCCATTTCTTCAACCACAGCTTGACTCCGTACCGTATCATCGTTAAGCACCCGAATCGCTTGGATGACTAGACTGACTAAGCCCCCGAGTACAGCTCCTAAGAGGAGATTCAACCAGTAATTGGGACTAACCGGTTTCTCATTATAGCTGGCTGGGCTTAATAAGGTCACTTTTTCAACAGCGAGGACTTGGGGAAGTTGTTGGATAAATTCTTTACTAATATCGGAGGCCAAGCTTTGCGCTTGACTAGCATTCCCGTCTGTCACAATCACATTGAAGACTGCTGATTTTTGATCAGCTTCTAAATGGGTATTCTCACTCAAAGTTTCAACGTCCCTTTGATGAGCTTGGGCCACTGGTTGTAAGATAAGTGGCGTATGGAGTAGGTCGTCGTAGGTTTTTAAGCCCGCTTTCTTTTCGTCCGCCTTGTCCTTATCACTGTCCTTAGGGGTGACCACGATTTGAGTTTGTGAGGCGTATTCTGCCTCTGCCCATAAGAAATTATAAGCACTGGCCACCACGATCCCAAGCAGGACCCCTAAGAAGATAAACAGCCACTGCCGCTTAAGCCCCCGGAAAAAAGAAGCCAATGATCGTCCTTTGTACTGCTTCATGGTTAACTGTCACATCCTCATTTCTTTAAAATAATCATAGCAGCCTTTCTAATTGATTAAGAAAAGGCCCGTTTTAACTTTCTAGAAGAACCAGAAACGCTTTTTCTTTTTCATTTGAAAATGGTCGATTAAAGGATCCCCATTAATCAAAGCCCTAGCATTCTGCTGGATATCAAAGCTAATGCTCTGTCCATAGCGGTTTACCAAGGCTGCATAGGCTTGACGTAATTGGTAGTCGTCACTAGCAGAGGAAAAACTTCCTAGCAGATGAGCTAAACCGGCTTCCAATAAGTAATGGCACTGTTTCTTTACTTGCTTGCCCTGGCGGCCTAGTAGATTTCCCGCCGTCAAGGCCGTGTAGCAACCCTGGTCAACCCACTGATAAACTTGGTCAATATCGCGCATGAGGGCCTGGTTTTCCTCAATTTGGACTAAGACTGGGCGGATATCATGCTTCAACCATTCGAAAAGTAAGGGTTCAAAGTAGCGCTGGGGATCCTCTTGATTTAATTTAACTAGAACATAGCGCTGGTTGAGATCAGCATAGAGAATATCTTGGGATAAGTCATCCCAGGAAATCGCCTGGGCTAAGTCAATAATCTGACCCGGGTAGACCATTAAGGCAATCCCTCGCCGGTCTAAGTCCTCTTGAAAAGCTTCGGCGGCCTGTACTAAGTCCCCCCCAGTAGCTGCTGGATCAGTCGGATAAGAAGCAGTGGCTAGGACATGGGTCACACCACTTTGCCAAATGGTATTTGCCATGGCTAATTGCTCTTTATTAGAGTCTGTATGATCCACTTTGGCAATGTGGCAGGCCATATCCACTAACATCTAGCATTCTCCTTTTTATTGACGGTTATCCTCATAAGCCAGTAGCTGGCTGTTTTCATCGTATACTACCTTAATATCAAACAGCTCATCGCTAGTCATTAAGGGCTCTAAGAATAAGCGGTCGCCTTCCCACAGCGGGAGGTCTAAGACTTCATCTTTAGGGATCCAAGCCATAACCCCTTCATCATTCTCCCTGACCTCATCACTAGCTAGGGTTCCCGTATAAACAAAAATATACATGGGCTCATCTTCGGCATAGATAAAGGTGACGACACCGCGAAATTCTGCTGCTTCAAGTTCCCAGCCGGTCTCTTCTTTTACTTCCCGCTTAGCACATTCTATGGGAGTTTCTCCTAGTTCGAACTTTCCCCCAATGCCAACCCATTTACCCTGGTTGATATCATGTGCCTTCTTGATACGGTGTAACATTAAAAAGCGCTCATCACGCTCTAAATAGACTAAACTGGTTAATTGCATCCTTCCACCCCTTCTGTCTTACTTATTATAGCGTGTTAAGCCCTATTTTAACAGTTATCCACTAAGATATCTTCAAAGAGATCTTAAAATCCTTTGCCAAATTACCGTTCCAATAACCAGTCTAATAAAAAAGTCTCCTAACTTGATGGTTAAGAGACTTGATAATTGATGCTTATTTAGTGAGTAAATAATTCTTTAAACTAGGTAATACAGCTGTAGCTAGGGTACCTGTGCCTCCGTGAGTCCCCACTACTGGGGTTAACCAATCAAATTCGATTTCAATATCTGGTAATTTCTCGCGGATTAAATCTGCCAGCTCTTTGGCCCCTGATTCATCATCAGCATGGGCAATGGTGCCTTTGTAGCCCTGAGAGTATTTCTTAGCTTCCTCGATAAAGGCATCGGCTAGCTTCATTAAGGCCTTACGTTTGGTTCTCACCTTGGCTAAGACGGAAATATTTCCTTCTTGGTCAAATTCAATCAAAGGAACGATTTTTAATAAGGACCCGAGTAAGCCCTGAGCCCGTGAAGCCCGGCCGCCCTTAACTAAGTTATTAATATCACCTACTAAAGCCCAGATGGTCGTGTGTGCATTTAACCATTTAATCTTAACCACCACTTCTTCAGGCTCAGCCCCAGCTTCCACTAAATCTAAAGCCTGACTCACCAGGTACCGGAGAGGCGTTGCTGCCCGACCAGTATCAATCACATAAGTTTTAATTTGATCTTCAAATTCACTAGCTACCGATTGTCCGGTCTGGCTAGTACCACTTAACACAGCGCTCAAGGGGATAAAGAAGACGGTATCATAACCTTTGTCCACTAATTCTTCATAAATGGCATAGAAGTCTTGGGGACGGGGTTGAGAAGTCTTAGGTAGCTCTTTGGCATTTTTCAAGCGATGATAAAATTCCGGTAGGATGCTACGATCTTCACTCTCAATAAAAGTTTCTCCTGAGGAAAAATGGAGCTGTAAAGAAACATA
The DNA here is from genome assembly GCF_905125285.1 of Aerococcus sp. Group 2. Taxonomy (NCBI): domain Bacteria; kingdom Bacillati; phylum Bacillota; class Bacilli; order Lactobacillales; family Aerococcaceae; genus Aerococcus; species Aerococcus sp. Group 2. The sequence goes on from NZ_CAJHPA010000002.1 coordinate 160,307, forward strand.
ATAAATATCAGGATGATTGAGCAAGCGATCATTGAGTGTCGCCGTAGAATCGGTTAAAATTGCTGCTTTCATTTAAACAACCTCCTTATTTAAGCTTTGCTTATATTATAACTTAAAATTTTCAACTTTGGGGAGTACACAAAAAGCGACACTATTACAGCCCAAGTGGGTGCCAATTACCGGGGGAATCAAGCCGTGACGGATAGGATATTGACTTTCATCCTTAGCAATCATTTGCTCAAACTCCTCGGCTAAAAGGCTATCTGGAGTGGTGATAAGAGCTAATTCCAAGCCTTCTGGATAAGCCGTCATCTCTTTTTCCATTAATTCTTCCATCCGTTTGAGGGCCTTCTTTTGGGTGCGAACTTTTTCGACCATTTCCAAGGCCCCATTGCGTTCGATTCGGACAATGGGAAATATCTTCAATAAATTACCTAAGAGCGCCATTCCCTTACTTGCTCGGCCCCCTTTGACAAGATTATCAAGATTGCCAACGATGACATAGATCACCATCGCCTCATCCAAGCGATTCAAAAGGTCAACAATCTCAGCAAGGGATAATTTCCCAGCCTCGATCAAGTTTAAAGCGACTTCAACCAAGTAGGCTAGGGGAATGGAGGTTTGCCGAGTGTCCATCAAATAAACGGATAGACGGTCTTGGTAATCTTGGGCCACGCTTTGACAATTTTGAAAGGTGCCACTCAAGGCCGAAGGAAAAGTCATGATTAAAACCTCATCATAACCCTTGGCTACTAAGTCATCCATCACTTGGACCACTTCCCCCATGCTGGGCTGGGAGGTTCTTGGTAAAGTTTTCATGCTTGCCAGACTGTGATAGTAGGCAGTCACTTGGTTTCTATCGCTGGTGTCGGTCATAGTCGACCCATCAGCTAAATTAATTTGTAAATAGACTTGGTAAACATCTGGATGTTTGGCTAAAGATTCCGGTAAGGCCGCTGTACTATCAGTAATAATTGCAGTTTTCATAAGGTTTTCCTCCTTAATAAGATAAAGCTTCTCATGTGCCTCTCATTGCTAGTGCAGCAGAAGAATAGCGTTCGCGTACTTTTGACAAAATAAGGATCTCTCCTGGTAATAAGCTCATCATTGGCTGATTAAGCAATAAAAAAGGGCCGAAGTTTTCCTCCAGCCCTCAATTTCAATACCGTATTAATCTCCATTATAGATGCTTGGAATGACCACATAGTCAACTGTGCGTAATGCACCTAAATCCCTACCACCTGCGTAAGAAATACTACTTTGTAAGTCTTCTTGCATTTCTTTCAAGGTTTTGAAGATGCTGCCGCGGCTTTCAATTAAAATTTTCTTGCCTTCAACATTCTTATATTCGCCCTTTTGAAATTCAGAAGCAGAGCCAAAATATTCCTTATATTTTTGTCCATTTTGAATGACTTCTTCACCTGGTGATTCTTCATGGGCTGCGAGTAAGGAACCAATCATCACCATGGAAGCGCCAAAGCGGAAGCTCTTAGCAATGTCACCATGGGTACGGATACCCCCGTCAGCAATAATTGGCTTACGGGCTGCTTTAGCACACAGGCGAATGGCCGCTAATTGCCAGCCTGCGGTCCCAAAACCTGTTTTAATCTTAGTAATACATACCCGACCTGGCCCTACACCAACTTTGGTAGCGTCAGCGCCGGCATTTTCTAAGTCACGGACGGCTTCTGGAGTGGCGATATTACCTGCAATGACAAAGGTATCAGGTAGGTGTTTCTTGATATATTTAATCATATCAATAACCGTGTGGGAGTGACCATGGGCAATATCAATGGTGATATAGTCTACTTTTTCACCAGACTCTTTCACTTCATCGATAAAGTCATATTCTTCAGGCTTCACCCCAACACTAACAGAAGTATAAAGTCCTTTTTGATTCATACGACGGATAAAATCTAAACGTTTTTCCGGTTCAAAACGGTGCATAATGTAGAAATAGCCATTAGCAGCTAATTTTTCGGCTAAGGATTCATTAAGGACCGTTTGCATGTTAGCAGGGACAACCGGAATCTTGAACTTATGAGGTCCAAATTGAATACCCGTATCACATTCCGACCGGCTCTGTACAATACACTTAGCAGGGATTAACTGGACTTGCTCATAATCAAAAGTTTGCATTTATTCTCTCCTAATTTCACTAAATTATTCAAACTATTAAAATAAACCTTTAACATTGTAACACCACGCCATTAAAAATCAAGGCTAATCGGCTATTTTAGAGAAAAATATTCGTTTTATAGAGAAATTTAAGGAAATAACCCTTGATTATAATCGCTAATTCCGAACATTAATCTTTTCCGTGTTCTTTCTTGAACTTAGCAATAATGGCCTGATTGACACATTCAGGCACTAGGGCAGACACATCCCCACCGAAATAGGCGGTCTCTTTGATAAGACTGGAAGAGACGAAGCGGTATTTTTCATCCGACAGCATGAGTAAGGTTTCGACATCATCCGCTTGCAGTTTATTCATCAAGGCAATGTTAGTCTCATACTCAAAGTCTTTGACATTGCGGACGCCACGAATGAGGGCACAGCAATTCAGAGATTTGGCTAAGTCAATGGTCAAACCCCCCGTGAGACGCATGACTTCCACATTATCCAGCCCAGCTAAGGCTTCTTTAGCCAGGGCTAATTTTTCTTCATCGCTAAAGAGGGCTTGTTTAGTGGTGTTCACTGCTACAGCAACATAGAGGGTATCAAAAATACGGCTAGCGCGCTCAATCATATCGACATGACCTTTAGTCATTGGATCAAAACTACCAGCGTATAGTGCATTTCTAATGCCCATGATCGACTTCCTTTCTTTTATCGGTTTTCAATTTCTCATTCAATTAATAGCTTCCCGGAGTTGCTGGAGCGGGCACTGTGTTTTCTGGTGCCACTGCTCCCCCTCCTGCTGGCGGTTGTTGGGCTTGGTTGGCTCCTAGACCTGGAGCTTGGGGAGCCGGAGCTTGAGGGAGAGGTGCGGGCGCTTGAGGCTGGGGGGCGGGAGTCGGACTAACCGGTGCTTGTGGCTGATAGGCAGGCTGCTGACTTTCAGCTTGAGGCAAACCATTTTCGCTTGGTCTCACCGTGTCCCCTGAAGCATCGTCAACTTGCGGTTGATTTTGGGCCTCATAATTTAAACCTTCTTCTCCAAATTCTTTTTCAATCAAACGGTCGAGTTTATCTTTCTCATAAACGCCCGGTTTAATGGCCATTTCTTCGTCTTCAAGAATGCCATTACCATTTAAATCCGAAACTGGGAAATAGACTGGTGGAATATTAAAACTTACCGGGTAAACAATGGCCGACTGGGTCGGTTCTAATTCCAATAAGGCCCGAATCCGATTCGACATACGGATACGGTCTTCTTCCTCAATCGCTAAATACCAACCAAAAGTTAAATTCAAATCTAACCAGTCATCAAAGACTAAGTGGGTGGGATTCTTAAGGGCTTGTAAGTAGTTTTGTTGGAGGGCCAGCATGTCATTGGGCCGTAAATCAGTCCGTAAGTTATCACCGAGAGTATTTAAAATTTCTTCATAATTAAAGACCGTATCCATGGATAAGAGTCGGTCAATAACAGCTTGAACTAATTGTTGTTGGCGTTTTTGACGGCCAATATCCCCCTCAGGATCCATTTTACGCATCCGTACATACATCATGGCTTCCTTACCAGATAAGGTCCGGGTTTCACCTTCAGTAAAGCTGACTCCATCTTGTTCAAAAGTCATGGGTGACGTAATTTCAATACCGCCCATGCCATCAATAATATCAATGAACCCTTGCATATTGACTTCAACATAATGATCAATAGGGACATCAAGGAAACGTTGGATGGAATTAATGGAGTCCTCCATGCCCCCATTCATATAAGCATGGTTCAATTTATTGAAGTCATTCGTCTTCCCTTGGGGAGCCAAGGTGTCCCGGGGGAGGCTTAAGATGGTTGATTTGCCCTCTTTGGGGTTGATGGTAATCACCATCATGACATCTGAACGCCCATCCTTAACATTTTCATACATTAAAGCGCCATTATCGATCCCCTCGAGTAAAATATTTACCGGGTCGCCATCCTTGAGCGATATCCGACTATCACGCATATTTTCCCGGTCAACATTCTGATAGATGGCCCCGGAAAAATTAAAGAAGTTAAAGGCTAAGCGAATAATAAAGACGACTACAATAATTCCTAAAACCAGGCCCAGTCCTTTAAAAATTTTCTTTGTCTTACCGTTATTCTTATTATCATCCGGTTGATGGTGGCAGTAGCTCCGTCGATTTTCTTGAATTGACGATTGCTTCATATTTTCACTTCCTTAGCTTTTAATTTCCTCGATTAAAATCAATTTGCAAGGAGTCGATGCCTAAGTCTTCGTCACCAGCTTCTGCTTTTTGCATGGTCAAAATCTTGGGTTTATCTGCAGTGACTACTAGAGTATGCTCATATTGGGCACACCAGGAACCATCCACTGTGCGCGCCGTCCAACCGTTACTATCCACCTTGGCTTGATAACCACCCATGGTAATCATGGGTTCGATACAGATGGTCATGCCTTCACGAAGGCGTTGACCTCGCCCAGGGCGCCCATAATGAGGAATTTGCGGATCTTCGTGCATGGTGGGTTGAATGCCATGACCGACAAAGTCACGAACAACACCAAAGCCTTCTGCTTCTGCATAACTTTGAATAGCATGACCGATATCCCCAATCCGGTTACCAGCCACTGCCTGCTCAATTCCCAAGTAAAGGCTCTTCTTGGTGACATCTAAGAGGTGTTGGACTTCAGAGTCGACCTCGCCAATCTTAAAGGTATGGCAAGTATCGGTAAAGAATCCATCCAGCGAGAGGACAGTATCTACCGAACAAATATCGCCAGCTTTTAAAATGGTCTTTTTATCCGGGAAGGCGTGGCAAATTTCATCATTGGTTGAGGTACATGATGCATAAGGGTAGCCCTCAAAACCAATTTCTTCAGGAATAGCTCCTGCTTGACGAGTACGTTTTTCAATGAAATCATTAATATCCATGGTAGAAATACCAGGTTCGATAATATCGCGTAATTCTTCCATAATGCTTGCCACTAAGCGGCCAGCTTCTGCCATGGCTTGAATTTCGCGTTCAGACTTGATGGTAATCATTGATTTCTTCCTTTCATAAATTATCATAGCTAAGTATACAATAAAAGCCTAAAAATAGATGCTTATTTCTCGGCCTTAAGGGATTTATTAACAATTTATGAAATAAATTAGTTTTTTTCAAGTTTTTCTGGTCTTTTTTAAACAAATAATATATAATATCTTAAGCAAGACATGATTAGCTATGTCAATATAGTAATATTTTCTACTGATACTTTATATCCTGCAATCAAACTTTTTTTTGAATACCATAGATGGGGAGATGAATTATGGGAAAACAACAAAAGCTTGAGCAAATCGCCTACCTATATATGAAAGACCAAATTATCCAAGGCAATTGGCCAAATGATCATCATATTGTGGAAGCAGCTATTTCAGAAAAATTAGATATGAGCCGTAGCCCAATCCGTGCTGCCCTAGCCATATTAGCAGATGAAGAGATTGTAGAAATGCGGCCCTACCGAGGATTTTTTGTCAAAACCAGTTTAGAGGATGTCGACTTGGTCGCTTTCCGTTTGCGTTATTTTGCAATTTGCTATTTCCGCTTAATGGACCGTGCCTTAAAGCACAAAGCCAGCGCCAAAGACTTGCCAGCTGATCTTGACCAAAACTTAAATAATTTAATCGCTGCCTTCGAAAGTGATAATTATTTAGACTGCGTCCAATGGGAATGCGCGATTATTAAGAGCTTGCTCAATTTATCCCAACATGACTTCTTAGTGGAAGAAGCCATTAAATGTTATGCTTCTGTTTTGGAAAGAGTCCATAACCACTTACAAGCTGGTGATAACAAAACGCATTGCGCTTACCAAGCTAGAAATATTATTTACATTCAAGATATTATTTTCCTAGCCAAACGTAATGAATTTGACGAAACACGTACCTTAATTGAGTTATTAACCCTACACCAATATCAATATTTCAATGACCAAGAAAAAGCGGTCTTTGACCAAGCTTCGCCTTACGCCATGAAATAATGTCAACCAACCAATAACCTCTTTTAACAAGGAGTTATTGGTTTTTCTTTCATCTGATAAGCTTAAACTAGCGCTGTTTAGTCATTTTTGCTATACTTGATGGGATTATTAGTCAAATGAATAAATTAAAGGAGAATAAGAATGAAAGCCTTAATTGCTTATGCCAGCATGACTGGTAACACAGAAGAAGCCTGTGACGTTATGGCTGAAGCTTTGGAAGATTTAGGGGTGGAAGTTGATATGGATTCCTCCTTAAACCTATTTGGCGAAGACTTTCTCGATGTGGATATCTGTGTTGTAGGCACCTATACTTACGGCTCAGAATTACCGGATGATGTCGTCGACCTTTATGAAGATTTAGAAGATTTAGATTTAACTGGCAAGGTTTTTATCAGCCTGGGGTCCGGAGACCACGATTACCCGGATTATTGCCAATCCGTCGATGACTTCTATGACCAATTCCTACAAACGGGGGCTCAAGCAGCTTGTCCAGCTATTAAAATTGAAATTGATTGCAATGCTGAAGACATTGAAACCATTGAAGCCGGCGCTCAGGCAGCGGTCAACTTAGTTAAGCAAAAACCACATTAAATCAATGTTCCCTAGCCAATAAGACAACAAACTAGTTTATTGAAGAACGGAAAGGAGCACTATGAATAAAGTACCCAAAAAGAATCGTTCAAAATTTATTGATGATATCGAAAACCTTAACATTAATGAAACCTTGGAGAACTTAGATAAGGGGTCTCCTCACTTGAATTGGGGCTACCTATTAATCGGCCTAATCGTTCTCTTTCTCTTAGTTTGGGGCGTCTTAGAAATCTTCTCACCTAATGAAACAGAAGCCCACTTTCAAAGCCAAACTGAGCAAATTAAGGAACTCGAAAATAAAGTCAACCACTTAGAATATCGCGTCAAACAACTCGAAGATAAGGAATAAGGCTGGGATAAAACCCCAGTCTTTTTTATGGCTTTTTAAGCTTTCCTTAAACCGGGAGAAATTGCGAGTGCATCTTAGTCATGCTAGAATATGAACATCATGGAATAAAGAGGTATATTATGCAAAAGAAAATCATTCCCTTACTCCTTCTAGGAGGCTCACTGGTTCTTGTGGGCGGTTGTGACCAAATCCGCTTCACTGATCCTAAAAAGCCAGAGACAAAGGCCGAGGAAAAAGTGGAACCACAAGCCCAACATCCCCGTGAAGCCTTGGGACTTACGACTACTCATAAATTAAAATCCCTAAACCCCAATAAGCTGCAAACGGCTTATGAACTTAGTGCCATGAATATGGTGGGCGAAGGTCTCTTCCGCTTAGAAAAAGATGGTTCTATCAGTCCAGGGGTAAGTAACGGAGAGATTGAGCGTCATGACAAGGATGTTATCATCTACTTGAAACCAGAAGCCCAATGGAGTAATAATGATCCCGTAACTGCCAGCGATTTCGTCTATGCCTGGCAAGAATTAGTTAATCCTGAACACCATAATTTTTATGCCTATAAATTGTTAGCCCTAATCGATAATGCCTCCGCCGTATCAAGTGGCGAAGTAGGTGTCGATCAACTCCATGTCCAAGCCTTAGATGACCACCGGCTAAAAATCACCTTAAAAGATCCTAACATGGATGATAAGAGCCTCAAACAAGCCCTAGCCTTTCCAGCGCTCTTCCCCCTGCCGAAAAACTTTATCGGTCAAATTACCTATGACCTCTACGGGCAAAAATCAGTCAATACTTTGAGTAATGGCCCCTACAATTTAAGCGCTTGGGAGAGCGGTTGGGATACTTGGACCTATGACCGCAACGAAGAATACCACAATTGGACGGACTATCCCACTGAAAAACTCAGTGTCCAATATGTCAAAAATACTGAAACAGCTAAAAAATCCTACCAACAACGCTTAACGGATATTTTGATTAGTCGCACACCGGAAGAGGATTGGACCGCATTAAAGCGTCCTTTTAGCCAAAATCTCCTCTACCATATTAATCAAGCCGGAAAGAAGAATATTCTTAATGACCAGCGCCTAAGAGATCTCCTGGCACAAAATATCGACCGGCAGGCCCTAACTGACACTCTTCCTAGTTTACAAAACAGCTACTCCTTAGATCCCCAAAGCGAGGGTCAAGTCCAAGAAAAAACTGCTCTTGACAATGAAAAAAGTATGCAGGCGCTCTTAGAGGATTATCAATTCGAGGCCATTGAACTGGACTTGATTACCGATGACAACGCCCTATCGCAAAAAATAGCCAAAGACTTACAAAAACAATGGGAAAGCAAAATCCCTCACCTGGTTATTAATATCTTCCCCTTGTCGGAAAAAGTCTTGATGAAGCGATTCCAAAAAGGAGATTTTGATCTTTATCTCAGTCAACAACAAGCCTACGATAATTATTCCAATAGTGAGCTCTACCTCCCTTATACGGCTCCAAACTACCAAAACGCCTGGGGAGATGATCTGGAAGCTTTCCAAGAGTTAATGAAGCAGAGTGCTAGTGGCAAATTATCTGACGAAGACAGAAGTCAAGCTGACCAATTGATCCAAAAACATCAGATCGCAAGCCCTATTCTTAAAGGCGATTACAGCTATCTCTCAAGAGAAGAAGTCATCAACCAAGCGCCTTACTCAGACAAAGGTTTTCTCTTTGACTTTAAAAATATGGCCTATGAGAAGAGCTCCCAAACCATTCCAATCAAAGCTGATAAGAAAAAAGCTAACAAATAATATTCTTTCTGAATTAAAGGCGAAATTAGACATGAAATCTAATTTCGCCTTTTTGGTTTTTGTTTCATTTACTTAAGTTTCTTTAATATTTTTTGCCTTATTTTTCATAATTTTTTCATATTTTTTAACGGCATATGGTTATAATATAAAGCATTAATTAAAAAGGAACGGATTATCATGAAAGCTAAATCAAAAGTTCTTATCCTTGCTTTACTTAGCATTATTTTATTAACCTTAGGCCTATTTTCATATCGTCACCACCTAATCAATAAAAAGCACCAAGCCCAAAGTACTATCACCATGGATGCTCTCTTTATTGATGACGATCATGCCTATTTAAACCCTGAGATTGACGAAGATATGATCCAGGCGGCCAAAGACAATGCCAATAAATTAGCGCCCGAGAAGAAAGAAAAAGCTCTTAAAGAAATTGCCCTCGTCGAACAAAAGCAAGCAGCTATCCAAGCCGTTGACCAAATCTACCAACATGATGATTCAGAGGCTTTTGTGGTTGGAGATAAAGTGAATCCTCGTGATATTCTAAATAATAGTGTTAGCTTGGCTGACCTCAAAAAGCTAGCTCCCCACTTTGATTTCTCAGTGGGGGATGCCCTATCCGATGAATTAAAAATTCATTATAAAAACGCCTTAGAAATTGTCCAATTAGATGATAAACTCCAATCAATTCTTAACGACCTGCCTACCAGTTTTCAAGCTGATCAAATTAATGCTAACTTAAAGAAATTTAACGAAATTAGTCAAATCCTCGAGGATACAGCGATAAATATCGAAGGTCAACCTCGTCTCAAGAATAGCCTCCAAGCAATCACTAATAAAACCAAAATCTACGCCAAGAGCCTGATTCAAGCTAATCCGCCTCTCAAAGACGATGTCTTAAATCAACTATTAAACCAACCCTTGCTGGGCCAATACCTGACCGGGAGCCCGATTGACCACCGTAAGTTGATCGCCCTAACCTTTGATGATGGCCCTTCCGAAAATACTGGAGCTATCCTAGATATTCTCGACCAATATGGGATCAAAGCCATGTTCTTCCAACAAGGCAACCATGTTAAAGAGTACCCTCAAGTGAGTCAACGAATTTTAGCTGAAGGTCATAAACTTGGCAACCATACCTATGACCACCCTTACTTCTCTAATTTAAGAGATAAAGAAGTTGTGGACGAAATTAGCCAAGGGGAAGCGGCCATTAAAGAAGCCACCGGCATCAGTCCTAAATATATCCGTAACCCCCACGGTGCTCAAAGAAAGCGCATTGCTCGCTTAAGGCCAGACTTAACCGGTATCTATTGGGATATCGATTCTGAAGACTGGAAGTCCATGGATACTAAGCAAATCACCCAACGTGTCTTAAGTCAAGCCCACAACCATGCCGTTATCCTCCATCACGACACCATCAAAGCAACTGCCGAAGCCATGAAAAAATATATCCCTGAACTTAAAAAACAGGGCTATACCTTTGTCTTTGCTGATCAAATTCCAGAAGTCAAGAATTGGATTAACAACTAAAATAACCGCGACCAGAAGAAGACCTGGTCGCGGTTATTTTTTAATAAGCTTGTATGCCAGCGCTTTTCTGAGGCAGACCCCTCTTCTTGCGCTTGTCGCACTTTATCCTATTTACTCTTAAAAATGAAATGTTTTTGAATGAAGTAGCTCAACAAGAAGAGCATGGAATCGACAAATATCTTAATAAAGGTCGTGGCTTGAGATTGCATGATGGTGCTTATTAGAGACACTAAACCTCCGGATAAGAACATCTGCACGATGACCAAGCTGACATATTTGATAAAGCTTTGTTTGGATTCTTGCTTGAAAACGAGAAAACGATTCAAGGTGTAGTTAAAGACCGATGAAATGGTCCGGGCAATGATTGTCGCTAAGTAAATGGTCAGAGTACTTGCAGCTTGCGGCAAGAGTACAGAAAAGAGATGAAATAAAAGGATATCTACCACAAAGGACGAGACCGAAGACAGGATGTATTTCCAAAAATAGGTCTGATTAGCCATGTATTCTAAAAAGACGCTGTAAATAGCAATGGAATCCTTGATCGGGTTAAAATGACTCCCCTTATTATCATCATGGTAGATGGTCTCAATAGCCACTTCCTTAATTGGAATTTTTTGCTTAGCGGCATCAATGATCATCTTTAATTCATATTCAAAGCGATCGCCTGAAATCTCCAAAAGTCTGGCCAAATAAGTTTTAGGAATCACCCTTAACCCCGTTTGAGTGTCGGTTAAGGAAATACCGGTAACCATTTTTAAAATATAGCGAGTTAAGCGATTACCAAATTGACTCTTCCAGGGCACTTCATTTTGAAAATCTCTAACGCCTAAAACTAAGGCACTGGGGTCTTGCTGAAAGGCGTCAATACATTTCATCATGTCGGCATAGGTATGCTGTCCATCTGAATCAATAGTAATGACTCCTTGGCAGTCAGGCAGATGGTGAAGGATATAGTCAAAAGCCGTTCTCAGCGCACGCCCTTTGCCATAGTTTTCCTCATGTTTTAAGACAATGGCACCAAAGTCTTCATGCGCTTGCTTAAAATAGGAATCATAGTCAGCAGAAGAGCCATCATTAACGATAATAATTGTAAAATTATCTGAATCTTGTCTGCGAATGGACTCTAAGAGTGCTATTAACTTCTCATTCGGTTCTAAAGCAGGAATAATAATTGTAATATCACTGGTTGACACGTTCTAATCTCCTTATTAACTACCTATAGCAGATAACAACGACCTTTTTGCCTATAATAAAACACCCCCGAGAAGAATCGAACTTCCGACACATCGTTTAGGAAACGATTGCTCTATCCACTGAGCTACGAGGGCAAATTGAATCAATCATATCGAGTGGCTACTTAGAAAATTACTTTCCTAAGTACCACTGATACATTCTAGCATAAAGTTTGGGATTTAGGCGGAATAATTGCCAAGCTAAGCGCTTTTTCCAGTCAATTTCCTCATTTCCCTCAAAATAAGGGCGGTAATGATTAACAATTTCTAATAGGTCCTGATAAGAACTCCCTACTTGCTTGAAGGGACTGACTTGAGCCATTTTATAGGCTGTAGATAGGAGGCCATCAAATAGGCGCGCTCCTGCCTTAGCAGTAAGGTCTGGAAAGTTGACCTGAACGTCATCTAACATGCGCGCCCTTTCCGTCACATTATCCATTTGCTTGGGATTAAATGACTGAGCCACAATACTTTCCTCGTTCTCATAATAATTAATCCCTACATAAGAAGTCGTCATAATCCTGGTCGCCCTTTTCATGGTCGCATAGGATACCGCTGTATCTTCATATAATTTACCTTCAGGAAAACGGACACCACGGAAAAGCTGTCTCGCGTATACCTTATTCCAAGCATAAAAATCGATCCCGGAATAATCTAGCATGGCTTCGATCCCTGCTTGGCTAGAGGTCAAAAGCATCTCTTTTGACTCTTTTACCGTTTGGGATTTTACTCCAATGCGTTTGACATTAAAAATAAATAAATCGGGGCGTTCTTCCTGATAACTAGCCATAAAGTGTTCAAATAGGTCAAGCTCATAGCAATCATCACTATCCAAAAATGCCAGATAGTCTCCGCTAGCTACTGCGATACCGGTATTTCTTGCTCCCGATAAGCCTTTATTAGCTTGGTGGATCACCTGGATACGGGGGTCTTTTTTAGCTAACTGGTCAGCAATATCCCCACTATTGTCAGGAGAGCCATCATCCACCAGAATAATTTCCAAATGCGGGTAGCTTTGATCTAAGACACTGTTTACCGCTCTCTCTAGTGTTTTTTCGACTTTATAAACCGGAATAATGACCGAGATTAACATCAGAAACCTACTTTCTTAGTATTTTCTTATAGAGGTTTTGGCGTAGGGAATTAGGGACTAAATTAAATACAGCCTGCCCGCCCATACGGATTAGCCAATCAAGCGGACTGGCCAGGCCAACCTGGTAGATTTTTTGGTAGGCCTTACTGCCATCGACAAAATAGTCCCAACCGCCCCGTCTTTTAAACATATTCTGGTCTGCACGCGCATAAACTAGGGTATCGGCTAAATTGGCAGCCTTAACCCCATTTTTTAACATTCTTACCCATAAATAATAATCTTCATAACCTTTTAACGGCTGATAATTGCCTGCTTTTAGGACAGCTGATTTTTTATAGATCACTGTCATATGGTTGAAGGGATTACGCCGCTTAGCATACCCCAGGATATCTTGGTAGCTATGGGGCACGACTTTTCTGGCAGTTGGTTCCTTTGGCGACTGGTCAAATTCAAAGACATCGCTACCCAATAACTCGACTTCGGGATGTTCTTTAAGATAATTGATTTGTTTTTCGAAACGATCCGCCCGGCAAATATCATCGGTATCCATCCGGGCAATCCATTCATTACGGGCCAATTGAACGCCATCTTGTAAGGCCAAACCCAGGCCGCGGTTTTTGGGATAAGCCTGAATGGTGGTTTGCTTGGGATAACGTTTTTGAAAGTCGTCTAGAATAGCGTCGAGTTCCTCAGTTAAGGGGCCATCCTTAATAATTAATATTTCTTCAGCTGGCAGGCTTTGCTTGACCAGGCTATCCAAGCATTGCCGTAAATAAGTCGGGTTTTCCTTATGATATAAAGACATCAGCACTGTAAAATTCACTGCTTTCTTCCTCCCTTAACTTAAATACATCCGATATAAATGGCTATACAGACTTGGTGATACTTGATAGAGCGACCAGGCTAGCCGTTTTTGCCAGGAAATTTCCTCATTATCCTTAAAATAGGGCTGGTATTGCTTAAGGAGCTCAAGCAAGCGGCTGTGGTATTTTTTCTTCATTTCCTTATCTTCGCACTGGGAAAGTTGGTAAGCCACGATTAGGAAACTATCAAATAAACGCCGAGCTGCCCCCTGAGCTAATTCAGGGAAATGAATGAGTACATCATCCAAGATCTTTACCCTTTCAGTGACATTATCAAACTGTCCCGGAGAAAAGGTTTGAGCAGTGATCCCTAGAGGATTATCGTAATATTTTAAGCCAACCTTATCTGTGGTAATCACACAGTTGGCTTGCTTAGCCCCCAGATAACTCACATACATATCTTCATAAAGGGTATCAAGAGGGTATCTCATCTCATCAAAGAGGGAATGGTGCCAGATCTTATTCCAAGCATAGAAATCTAAACCATTATATTGGTGGAGGACCCTAACCGCTTCTTGGCTCTTAAATATTTGCTGACGGATGGCATTCTTAGGGGTGACTTGGTCACCAGAAACCCGTTCAAAATTAAATATGAACAAGTCCATTTGGTATTCTTGATAGGCCCGATAAAATAAGGAAAAAACATCATTAACATATTCATCATCAGAATCAAGAAAGGCCAAATAGTCCCCCTGGGCTTGACTAATGCCTGTATTTCTCGCTGCAGATAAGCCCCCGTTGGCTTGGTGTATGACTCTGATTCTTTGATCTTGGGATTCGATAGCATCACAAAGTGGACCGGTTCCATCAGTGGAACCATCATCCACAATAATCACTTCAAAATCCTTCATGCTTTGACTTAAGACACTATCGACCGCACGTTGCAAGGTACTTTCGACATTATAAGCTGGAATAATTACACTTAATAACATAATTTTCTATTACTCCATTTCCTGACGCTTTAGTAACAGATGAATTATATCATATCTGATCAAGAGAAAAGCTGATTTTATAGGAATTTGACTGATTCTTACAATAACTTTAAAAGTTAATTGCCATTAAGGAAACGATCAACTGTATACAGACCAACAGGCCATTCTTTCTTAGTCAGTTCTTTCTCCCACTTTTTAGTTTGCGGGAGTTCATCAAGAACCAATACTTGATCATAATCTTTCAGCATGGCTGGGTCTCCGTTATAAATCTTGGTGTTTGGTGTATATAAATAATAACGACCGGCAAAATCTGTTTTCCAACCTCCCGAGGTAAAAACAAGGATCCGTGAATCGTTTAAGCTCATCTGCTCTAAGCCAAGTTTTTCGTATTGGTAAGGGATCGAGCGATCTTTAAAGGCAATGGTCTCGTGTTCAGCAATTAACCAATCAGAACCCAGTCCCGCCAGGTAGATCACCATTAAGAATAAGGTCACTATATTGATGAAATGAGAGTCACTCGCTCCCCTTTGAAAAACCTTATCAAAATAATAAACCCCTACTAAAAAAACTGTTCCAAGTAAGACATAAGCGATGGTCATAGCATAACGGTCAAATTGAGCGAGACGTAGGGCTTCATCTTTGGGCATGGAGCTCACGTACATAAAAAAGACTCCCAGGAAATAAATGATATAAGTAAGACCCATGGCTAAACACAGTTTTTTCATGGTAAGGAGGTGTTTTTTAGTCAAAAGACAAGATAAGCTAAGAATCAGTAAGAGAGTAAAGGCTAATATAATCCCAGCAGTTGCTGGAATTAATGGATCTAATAGCTTGATTAAATAGCTTTTTCCAATTTGCTTGACTAATTCAAGGCTCTCTTGGTTAAAATGGCTACTATGTTTAAAGCCCGATAGGTCATAATTAAATTTTACATAGAGAGACCAGGTTAACTTCGATAAAAAGGCACCAGGAAGTAGGATAGCAAAAGCCTTGAGCTTATCTTTTCTGATTAAATTCTGATTCTTAATGATTAAGTAAGTCACATATAAAACAATAAGCAAACTGAAGAATAAACCGCTATCCTTAGTCAGGTTGACCATGCTAGTAAACAATAGCGTCCCGGTGATTAAATAGCCTAAGTGTTTTCGATAGCGAAAAGCATAAATACCAGCCGCTAAGGTTAAATAGGCCAAGAGATTGTCGACTAATAAATTATTCATCTTGACTGAATTGTCTAAGATAAAAAATATTCCCCACAATAAAGCAATTAAGGCCGCATTTAAGCGATTGGCAGGTTTGGTCAGAATGCCAAAAAAAGAATACAGACAAGCCATATTAAAGAGAAAGAAACCCATGATCATCTTGGCTTGGCTATAGCCACAGAAATAAATAAAATAACTGATATAAAGGGAAGTAGCTGGTGGATAAGACCGATAATAAATCAGCTGGTCAATATCTGTCGGTAAATGGAGCTCCGTAAACAAGTATTTGACCACTAAGCCCCAATGCGAATAATTATCAAAATGAATCAGGGGCATCCCCTTCATAACAAGAAACCAACCTAAAATCGCCACTAAGGCAATAATTTCAGGAAAGGCAGTCCCTTGTCTGACCCACGAAAAAAACAGCCTTAAAAAATTTCCCTTTCCACGAGAATTTTTCCAATACTCAATGCTTATCAAAATGAGCAAGAAAAAGCCTAATAAATAAGTCGCCCACAGAGCAGGCAACAATAAGTTCGCCAAGGCCGCTAAATATAAGAAAAGACTTTGGGAGATCATGACCAAAATCCAGGAAAAATATTTATTAAGCTTTAAAAATCGGATGGCGCCAGCAACATAACCAAAAGTTGATAGTGTAAATAAAATTAATTGAATCATACTTTTCCTCTATTAACAAAAAACCTAAAGTCATGCCTTAGCATAAACCCTAGGTTATCAATCAACATCTATACTATTTTTCTAACATATCTTCCATTAAAGTCGTGTCTTCGGCAAGATCTTGGTTAACCTTTCTACCAATAACTTCCTTCACCTTTCCAGGAGCAATTCCCGTACCAGGACGTTTAAAGGTTAGCATATCTTCAGTTAAGATTGTTCCTGCTTTGACATCTTGAGTAAGGACGATAGAACGTCGTGCGTTTTTCCGAGCCGCTGCTTGAGCCTCTAAGTTAGCAACCGCTTGCCCTCTTACCTTCATTTGGAATTCGAGGCCTTTTTTCAAGACTTTCATGTCGTCAGGGTCCATGGCATGGTAATGGTCATTACCTGGCAAGGTCTTATCTAAAGTATAGTGTTTCTCGATAACTTTAGCCCCTAAGGCCACAGCCGTTTTGACGACATCCATTTGTGGATCCGGACGGGTATGGTCAGAGTAGCCGATCACATAGTCAGGAAATTCCTTAATCAGACTGGAAATAACGTTTAAGTTAGCGTCTTCAAAGGGGGTTGGATACTCTAAGACACAGTGCATAATGACAATATCCTTATTGCCAGTGGATTCAATGGTTTCAACAGCTTGGTGAATTTCATCCATACTTGAAGCCCCGGTTGATAAGAGGATAGTTTTTCCTTTTTCTGCTTGGTATTTAATAAAAGGCAGGTTGGATAAATCTGATGAAGAAATTTTATAAATATCCATCAGGTCATATAGATAATCCGCTGACTCAAAGTCAAAAGCCGTTGAGAAGAATTCAATACCTACTTGTTTACAGTAGTCAGCTAACTCCTTATATTCATCATAGCCAAAAGAATCGAATTTTTTAAAAAGCTCATATTGTGAGGTGGTCGCTTCTTCACTGGTATCCCAATAGGAAGGTGAGAATTTTGAGGCAATGGTTTCGGCCTTATAGGTTTGAAACTTAACCGCATCCATACCCGACTCTTTTGCCTTATCAATCATTAACTTAGCTGCTTCCATTGGAGTCGTGCCGTTTTCTTTGGCAATATCATAGTAATTGACTCCGATTTCTCCGATCACATAGTATCCCTGTTCTTTTAATACTTCATGAATCCCCATTTTAATCTCCTTACTCTAAAATAATTTTTAATACACGATCTAAACCATGACGTAAATCATTGGCTAACATTTGTTGGTGCATTTGTTGACGAATTTGTGGTGTTTCAATCAACCAATTCAAAGTCCGCCCAATGGATTGGCTATCGATGGCCTGACCTAAACCTAGGTTCATAAAGCCATTGGATAAATATCCAAATTCATGGGTCAATTCCCGCTCATTTTGAGCCAAGAGAATCGTTGGTACTCCCATAGATGCTAACTCTAACATGGTCCGTCCTTGGGAAGAAACCGCGATATCCGATTTATTCATATAATCAGACATGACTTTGACATTTTGAATCACATCAATAGCGTATGGCATACTTTCTGCCTGGTCCTTCACTTGTTCAAAGTAAGGATAGCCAGGGCCAACAACAATGGTAAATTGAATGTCTTTGGCATTTTCGACAAAGGGAATAGCCTCCAATACTTTTTGGGTTAAGTTATTAGGATCCACCCCACCAAAAATCACAAAAATATTCTTCACTTCTTCATGAAAATCACTAGGAGAATTAATTAAGAATTCATCCCGAATGATGTAATAGGGGCTTCCCCAATAATATTGACTACCCTTTTTCTGAGGAGCATATAGATCGTTAATAACCGCATCAGCGAGGTCAGCTCCTGGGCCAATATCTTCAAAATTGATGATACGCAGGTCGCGCTTTTTGAGCATTTGCATATAATCAATAGACGTATCTAAAATATCATTAATTAAAATGTCAGCATCATATTCGTCGATCAGATCAAGAATTTCCTCTTCAGAATTGATTACTGTGTAGGGAAAATGACTGGCTTTTAATTTTTCCTGGGCCAGATTCGATTGCTGACTAGTCACAAAGTGGACCTTATGATGGATCAAGCCGTAAGCTAGGGCTAAGCCACGGTAGACATGTCCTAAACCAATTTCGGCATAACCCTCTACACGAATAAGAATATTTTTCTTATTCATTTCATTTTCAACCACCCACCAATCCTGAGCCGTATCGATATCGGTCGACTCCGCTTCGGGAACCTGAAAAACAGCTAAGTGTTGGCCTATCCTTGAATTTTCTTCTATGGCATGGTCACGGGTAATCAGAAAAGCGCCAGTTTCAGAATAGTTAGCTGGTAAATATTGGCGATTGAGTCGCTCCTTGTAATTAGGAATAATATTGCCTGAATCATCCTCTGTCCAAGATAAATGCGGGTGGTTAACCACACTGATCAAGGTGTCGATAGCTGGATCATTGATCATTTTGCCAATGGCTTGGTCCAGGGTTTTGATTTGTAAGAGCGGTGAAGTCGCTTGCAGGGTAATAATCAGGTCATAATGGACCCCCTTCTTAGCCTCCATCTTCTGATAAGCATCATAAATTACTGGATCTAAGGTGACTGCATCACTTGATAAATTTTCTCCTCGCCATACCACTTCAGCTTGGTAAGTTTCTGCGACGCGGGCGATTTCTTCATCATCCGTTGAGACACAGACATCCATCTGATATTGGCTATTTTGAGCATTCATAATGGCATAAGCGATTAACGGATGCCCATTAAGTATTCTCACGTTCTTGCGTGGAATTCCTTTAGAGCCTCCACGTGCTGGTATAACAGCTAATATATTCATCACTTGACTCCTTTTTATAATGGATCTTTATAGGACTAATTATAGCATATCAATAAGTCAGCAATCACTGGTCAACATGGTCTTAATAATATTTTAGACCTATTTTTGAATAAGTTTTTCATTGACAACATCCTTCACGTCGTAGAAACCCGGAGCTAAGTGTTGGTCAGTCAATTCCTTGACCCAAGTCTGGGTCGCTTCCTTATTATCTAAAACCAGGATCTGGTCATAATTTTTAACCACGTCTGGATTACCCTTATAGAGATGAGTATTGGGGGTGTAGAGGTACAAATTGCCGGCATTATCGGTATTCCACTTACCACTGGCCAATACTAAGATCTTTTTATTGTTTAAATTATGGTTATCAATGCCCATTTTTTGATATTCATAGGGAATAGAGTCACTGATGAAGTTGCGCTTTTCAATAGCGGCATCAACTAAATCATAGGCCAAACTGATAAAATAAATGCCAATAAGTCCGCTATAGATGAGCTTCTTGCCATAAAGTGAATGATCGCTCTTGTCCTCGACTCGACTTTCAAAATATTTAATCGCCACTAGACTAATACTTCCTAGTCCCACAAAAACCCCTGTCAGGGTATAACGGTCAAATTGAGCCAATTTGACTGCTTCATCCATTGGCATAGCGGTCAAGTACATGGCCATGGTGCTCAAATAGTAAACAAACAACACGGCAAAAAGAATTCCAGAAAAAGTCATTAGCCGCTTCTGCAAATTCTTCTCTCTGGCGGTCACTAAAAGCATCACTAAAACTAAGACTACTATCAAAACCAGTCCCCAAGTTGAAGGCGTCCAGGGGTCCAAACTTTGAAGGATAAATTTAGCCACAATTTTGGCCTTATCATGTAGTTGGCTCCAATCAAAGTGGACACTATGGCGAAATTGTGAGGTATCATACATTAACCTTACATAGAGTTTCCACATAACAAAGGGAAGTAGACTCAGTAAAACAGGTAAATATTTTTTTAAAGAAAAGATCTCTTTAGCCTTGTCGTACTTGGTCAAATAATAGCAATAAACAGCAATAAGTAAGACGGCAAAGAAAACCCCGCTCCCCTTAACCAGGCCTAGGAAGCCAGCAAGGATAATAACAATTAGCGAACTAATCTTTCTATTCTCCCGATAGTGGTATAAACCAGCAAAGCCAGCCAAGGTCAGATAAGCCAGCAAGTTATCCACTAGCAAATTATACATTTTAACGTGGTCATCCATTAAATAAAAGACTGCGATTAAAAAGAGAACCAAAAAGCCGGTGATTTTATTTTTCTTGACATTAAAGGGGGTAAAAAAAGCATAGAGGGCAGCTAAATTGACCATAAAATTGCCGATAATCATATGACCTTCGCTATAACCCAGAAAATTAACCACATAATTGATGTATAGAGAAACTGCCGGTGGGTATGACCGATAGTAGATAATCTTGTCTAGATCAGTCGCTAAGCGCTGTTCATTGAAGAAAAATTTAACAATCAGCCCCCAATGGGAAAAGTTATCCCAAAAAATAAGGGGCATATCCTTCATAAAAAATATCCAGATAAAAAAAGTCACTAAGAAAATAAGGCTAATCCAGGAAAATTTTCTTTTGAAAAGGTCAAGGAAACTTTCCTGGCTAGAGCGACTTTGCTGAAATAGATAAACAGCTAATAGGATAAAACCCAAGTAATAAATAAGATACATGGCCGGTTGCAATAAGTTCAATAGGGCCAGGACAAAGATAGTCAAACTTTGACCAGCAATTACTAAGATCCAAGACAGATAAGGCGAAACGGCTAAGCGCTTCTCTAAGCAAGAGACATAGCCATAGGTCGACAAGATAAATAAAAATAGATTGAACATAGGAATCCCTTTCTAATCTAAACGCTATGGTAAATATAAAAATGTCTGCTTATTTTCCAATTAAAATAAGCAGACATTCCGATTAAGTTATCTTTCTTTAGTTATGATTCCAAGTTTTGATGTCAGGGATTTGCTCAGGAAAGACAAACACATAGCCCCGCTTCTTCAGTTCCGGAATCACTTTCTTCAAGGCATCGGTTGTCGCCGTATACCTAGAATGCTGTAAAATAACAGAATGGTGTTGCATATTTTTCATGATCATATCATAGATATCATCGGGGTCCGTTAATTGCCAGTCTCTGGATGTGGTATTCCAATAACAAGGTTTTAAGGGGGCAACTAATTGAGTCGTCCGCGCTCGATCTTGGCCATAAGGCGTTCTAAATAATTTCGGCGTTACTCCCGTTGCTTGTTTAATGATATCTTGAGTACGATTAATTTGGTCTAAAATTTGCTTATCTGTTAATTTAGCAAAATCAGGGTGATCATAAGAGTGGTTTGCCACATGGTGGCCACGTTTAACGATCTCGCGGGCTAATTCTGGTTTCTTTTCGGTATTATTTCCTTGTAAGAAGAAGGTTGCCTTGATGCCGTATTGTTCACAGATATCCATGGCATTTTCGACATTATCATCCGGACCATCATCGAAAGTAATAGCAACTAAAGGCCGATAATCCACTGGCGACCCAGTCAGCACACTGGCTAATTCATCCTGCTTAAGTAATTTTTCTAGGGACTTGCTATAGCCATCCTGGTTAGCCGTCTGTTCTTTTACTGATAAAGCGTAGTCCATTAAGCGCTTTTTAAAGAGGTCAGCTTGACCTTCTTTATTGGTATGGTCGATATAATTGGATATTTCCTTAGCAACCTGGTTAAAAGCATCAAGGTCTTTATCTAAGCTTTCAATCATAAACTTCTCTGGCAAATGATCAATTTTATTTTCAATCGTCTCATTCGATTGGGCCACCTGCTGTAAAAGTCCATAGTTAGCTTTTAAATCTTCCACTAACTTGTCTGAGTAGTCGAAATTAAAGCGATCTTTTTTCTTATCAACCTCTTCAGCAGAAACTCCATCTTCAATGACCCAATCCTTGTTGACCTGGTTGCCTTCAATAATCGGCTTATCATCAAGAACAGAGTCATTCAGGAATTGAATGGCCTTCCGCTTGTCAATCGCCCGATCAATGAGCTCTTGTAATTCCTTAGCATGGTCACCATAGATGTGGCGACTATCATATTTAACCTTCTCTAAATCCTCCAAAGAATAATTCGGATTGATATAGTCATGCTTATTATTAAAATAAATTTCATTAACTTCTTTTTCAACTTTGGCCACCGTAATATGGTGGTTATAGTATAGAATTCCAGCCAAGCCTAAGAGCAAAACCGTTAAAATGCTGGTTATAAATAAAGCTTTTTTGTTCATTATATTACCCTTCTTCACCTAGAGTTTGATCCTGATATGTGCTTAGACTAAAGAAATTATTACTATTATAATTTTTTTAGTCTTTAGCTTCAATAAGGCGAAATAATATTTATAAATTTACTTTTTAGATCTTTATTGATTGCCTGGCTTTTTTGTGCTTGTAATTGGGAACGGTGGACATTAAGGAAGCCGGCATAGGTCCAAAAAATTAAGCCAATGGTATCGCGGTTGGCTAACAAGATATGATTTTCCACCATATCTTCAGCCAACAAGGCGATAATGGTAACTAAGATTAAGGCATATAATTGATTGTTGGCATCACTGAAATCAACCTTTGCTGTCATCAGATAGCCTACATGATAAATTAAATAGAATAGCGCAAAGGCTGCAATAATAATTAAGCCGACAAAACCAGCCTTAGTAAAGACTGCAATATAGGTATTATGCATGTTTCCTCTAGCACGTTTGATCTCGCTTCTATCCAAGGTGGTGAGCTTGGTCAAATCAACCTGGGCGGTAGCTTCTTGGTCTTTAATATTGCGGTATAAGTCAATGTCACTTAAACCGAACAAGAAATTTTGTGCAGCCGCCTTAATCCCGGCTTGCCAAATGGTAAAACGTCCTGCTGAAACTTCAGCGTCCCCTTCATCGTGTTGAATACTTACGGGAGCGATAACTGTACTTTTATTTCCCCCAGTCTTGCTCTCACCATGTCTCAAATCACTCCAACTGATTTCCCCAGTAACTAAGCGGGCAGCTGTTTGGGTCGTTGCTGGAATATAAGCTAAAATGCTTTCCGCTTGATGTTCCACAGCGACAAAGAGAAAGAGCCCCAGCCCTGCTCCTAGGATAACCTTGCCAAGGCTTTTTAAGTTGGCTTGGTGTCTAACAAAGAGACGATAAATGGCATAGCAGGTGATGACTAAGCCAGCAGTTAAGAGGGTTAGCGTGGTGCCCCGCGAACTAGCTAGGACAAAATATAAATATTGAATAATGGCATTAAAAACATAGAATGGCTGGAAGCTCTTCCAACTTGACCGCTTCAAGATATTATTCATTAAACTAGCTACAACACTTAACACACCAATAATCGACCCCATGTTAGGACTGGTGTAAAGGCCAAATAGACGATTTTCAGTGAAACCTTGCCGCATCCAATTAATCCCAGTACCATCTAAAACCCAGTAGCGAATGTGAAAGGCAAAGAGCAATAGGGAAACAAAACCCAAAAAGCAAACGATACCGATAAAGATGTCGTTAAATCTTGCCATCCATTTTTTACTTGTTTGGTAATCTTCACTAGGATTAAAGGCATAGATCAGGAAGAAAGTTTGGGCCACATAGAACCAGTTAATAGCTGAATCAGGGAATTGATAAGTCAGATTCAAGAGGACCGAAATTGCAAAAGAAATTAAAAAGGCAAATAAAAAAGGCCAAAACTTTTGCTTAAACATTATTCGCCTGGTCAAGAAGTCCTTAGCCAATAAGTAAATCCCCCAGACAAAAACAATCTTCATGGGAAGGTTCTCGATATCAAAACTGCTAGGAACTGCATATATAAGATTAATAATCAAAGTAATTATTTTAAATAAATGAACATTATTAATTATTGAAAAGATTTTATTAGCATATTCTTTCATTGAGCTATTGATCTCCTTTAATTTTAATCTCATATAATAAGTCTTCTAACTGCTTGCTGTTTTCAGGCACCTGCAACAAAGGTCCATAAATTTCCTTGAAATTTTTAGCCATGGACAAGCTATTGGTTAAAATCATTTTAGTCGGCTCATCCACCTTTTCCCCAATCGCATGATCAACCAGGCCGGCCAACATAATAATCGGCATCCTTTGTTGATAGAGTAAGTAAGGTGAGAATACCGCAGTTGAATTCACTGCGGCTAAGGTCAAGTGGGAATGGTCTACAAACAAGAGAAAGATCTCCCAGGGCATGGTGGTTTGTAAATAATTCACTCGACCATATTTATTTGCTTCAGAGCGAGGATGTAACTTCACGTAGATCCTAATATTTAAGGCATCACATATTGCTTTTAAGTGGTTAAACAAGGTCAATTCATCGATTTGTGTCCCATCTTTTTTGAAGGGCTGGTCAAAATAAATGACACTTCCCTCAGTCACTTGACTTATTTCTTCATCATAGGCTTGAGAAAAGATTGCCTTGATCAAGGGAAAAGCAGGATTATTTTGGTCAAGAGCAGGAATTTTTATCAAGTCTCCTGAGAAATCATGCCACTGAACCAAGTCTGGTTGGTAGGTATAACAATTTTCCCATTGGCCGTGAAAAATGGAATGCTTATTCAATTTCTTTTGCAAGGCATCATTGGCATTTTTAATTTCTATGGGTTTGGCGCCCAGATAAATCCCCATACCGTCTTCATAATAGTGCAAGTGAAAATCATGACCTTTAGCAGCGAGGCTGCTATAGAGAAGGCGGCCAAAATAATTATCCCCCGGTAAATAAATATGGTCAAAATCATCTAGAGGGATCAAGTTCTTATTCCAATAAAGACGAGAAATTTTCGCCAATTTCCCGCCTAAATTCTGATGGTTGATTTTAATCACTTCTAAGCCCTGGCCTAACTTCTTGCTTATATCAATTAATAAATCAGCATTAGCGAATTCGTTATAGATAAAGAGGGTCAGCTCTTCCCCAGATAAGCAATTCTTCCAGATATTAAGGCTATTGATAATATGAAGCGGTGTCCAAGCAACAATTGCATGTTTCATTAATTTAATCTCCTGAATTTAATTTTTTGCCAATAAAATCAGTGAACAAGGCCTTTATGGTAGGAATTTCTCTATAGACGAGTACGATAGTAGTCACTAGGTAGAGAACGATCTTATAGAGAAGATTTTGCCAAATCAGTGGCCCAGTTGGGTGGGCAATATCGTAAAACAAGCCCACTCCGCTTACCAGAACTAATATAGCAATATAAAGCAACATATTTTTGATTTTAAAATTGACGGGTTCAATTTTTCTAGAAAGGACATAAATAATGATTGCGATTACGGTCCATTGAATCAAAAGCACGATGGCTGGGGTTAAGAGTCCTAGGTACTGGGTCAGTGTTGCGGTTAACAAGACACTCAGTAAACTCCCTGACAAGGTAGCAATGAAAATATACCTGGTCGCCTTGGTATTATAGAAAAGTGTATTGACGTAGAAGAGGTAGACTGAACGAATTTGATAAGCCACCAGTATGATAGGAACCAGAGTCCAAGCCAGTAAATAGCCATCGGCAATAAAAATTTGGATAACCTCCTTAATAAATAAGGACATTCCCAAACTAATGATTAAATAAATTCGACTCAAAACATCTGCAAATTGAATAGCTTTTTTCTTGTGCTGATCGCCCAAATCCATCAAGCTATAGAACCAAGGCACATAGGCTGAATTGACACTATATTGCATGGTATCAATAATTAACATAAATTGTGAGGCTGTGGTATAGAGACCAGCACTGGCAGTTGATACCTGGTTGTTGAGAAATAGTCGTGAGACGAAATCAGCAATTTGGGTCGACATCAAATGCGGTAGGAGCGGAATCGAATAAGAAAGCGCCTCTTTCAGGTAGTTCCATTGGAAGTTAAAGCGGATGATGCCACGCTGATATAAACTAATCAAAGCATACAAACCAAAAGTAAAGCCAGTGATCAAGTAACTTAATAATTGCCCAGTGGCTCCCCATTGGAACACAACAATAAAGAGAATATTACAAGCCACCATCATGGCAAAATTGAGCAAGCTGTTAATGGCATAGGCCTTGGCTTGTTCCATGGTTTGCAATAAGGTTTGATAAATATTATAAATCGGATTAACAATAACGGTAATGATCCCCATAAAAATATAAGGAAAAAAGGCGATCCCATCAACAAAGGGTTCAACCAGGATATCCTTAAATAGGATAATTAAGCCCCCTAAAAAGAGGCTATTACCCATAATAAAGAGCATAATGGTCCCGTAAAAGGATTGTAATTGGGGCCAATTTTCCCGATAGCGGTAAAAATAACGTTGGACTGCACTATTTAAAGAAAAAGTGAACAATAAGGTTAATACCTGGGTCAATGAATTAACCACACCAACAATCCCATAGTCTTCAGGAGTAAGGTATAAAGTATATAAAGGAAGTAAAATAAATCCAATCGCTTTTTGCAAAATCGAGGTGATCGAATAAATTCCAGAATTTATTAATACGCTCTTTGCTGAAGAGGGTTGCTTCTTTGACATCACTTCGTCTCCTTTTTCTTCATCAAGTCACTATTATACCCTATATTAGAAGTAAAATAAAAAAGGGACAAGACTTTCTAATTGTTTTAAATAAAACTTTAGAAAGCTTTGTCCTAACAGTACATTGCTAATTATTCTCCCTAGTCAAACAAGGACCCTAATTCAATTCCCGCTACATCTAAATTATCAGCTGTCTTTTTAACCTTGATGAGGGACTTATAGGGATAATCGATATAGTTCTTTTGATTATCGGCCTCCCCAAAGACCACAGCTCCGATGGTATGGCAGTCAAATTCTTCTACTAAACTGAGCATCCCATTCATGGTACCGCCCCCATTCATAAAGTCATCAACAATTAAAATGTTTTGGTCGGCCGAGAGATTATTTTTGGTCAAGGCCATCTTTTTCACTTCGTCATTTCCCGTCACATAGGTCACTGAAACAGTAGACCCTTCCGTTAATTGGGCTTCCCGTTGAACGATGACAAAGGGAACATTTAAGAAATTGGCGACTGCTTGGGCCATAGAAATCCCCTTGGTTGCCATGGTCATGATCACATCAATGGACTGTCCATAATAAGCGGAAGCGATGATGTTACCAATATGACGTAAATCATAGGGATTGCCTAAAACGTCAGAAAAATAGAAATAACCGCCCGGTAAAATGCGTTGCTTATCAGTCAACTTAGCGGTTAATTGATTCATATACTCCATGGCCTTGTCTTTTTCCACTTTAGGGCGGAAAATAACACCACCACTGGCTCCAGCAATAGTTTCAACAATACCAATATTAGATAACTTAAATTGTTCAGCAATAATGCCGACATCTTCAGAAATGGATGACTTGGCTGCTTGATAGCGGTCAACAAAGAAGGGTAAGGAAATCGTTCGATAAGGGTTATTCAACAAATAATGGGTCATATCGACTAAACGATGACTACGCTTCATTTTCATACTTGTACTCCTTTACTTGCTAGCTTATTACATTATAAGCAAAATCAGAACAAATTCAAGAAATTTCCGCCGAAAGTCTGTTTTTTACTATAATTGTTTTTATACAATAGGAAAACGCCCATCACTTAACAATGGGCGTTTTATTATTGGAGTAATCATAAAACCGTTTTCTCTATCTTTTTACCAAGCGTAAGACAATACTTTCCAAGGCAAAAAGACAGACAAAGATAAAGGCAATGGTCGCTCCTGGAGGGGTGTCTAAGCCATATGAAATCAGCAGACCCGAAAACATACCCGCTAAGGCAATAATAATTGCTAGGATAATCACACTATCAAAACTCTTCATCAAGCGCATAGCAATGGCCGCTGGCATGATCAGGATGGAAGAGACCAACAAGGTCCCAGCAATCGGCATCATAATGGAAATAGCTACCCCAGTCACGATCGAAAGCACCATGGAAATCAAGCGCGTAGGTAAGCCCGAAGTATAGGCAATACTCTCATCAAAGGCTTCCACATAGAGGACCCGCTTAAAGGCGAAATAAGCAAGGAGAACAATAACTGCTAAAGCAATTAATAAGCGGACTTGTACAGGCGAAATAGTGACAATCGACCCGAATAAGTAGGCCTCGATACTGCTGGCTGATTCGACCCGTGACATTAACAGTAAGGCCAGGGCCATACCACCCGACATTAACATGGCAATGGAAATATCCGAATAGTTTTTGTAAACTCGGCGGAGGTATTCTAAAGCC
This sequence comes from Aerococcus sp. Group 2, assembly GCF_905125285.1. Taxonomy (NCBI): domain Bacteria; kingdom Bacillati; phylum Bacillota; class Bacilli; order Lactobacillales; family Aerococcaceae; genus Aerococcus; species Aerococcus sp. Group 2. Next base: position 188,703 of record NZ_CAJHPA010000002.1, read on the forward strand.
ATGGCCGCAATCACCACCACTAAAATGGTCGTATAGATCGGTTCCACCCCTAATAAGAAACCTAAAGCCACCCCGGCCAGGGAAACATGAGCCAGGGTATCCGACATCAGGGACTGTTTTCTTAAAATAAGCAATAAACCCAATACCGGAGCAAAACAAGCTATGGCTCCGCAGGCGATGAAGGCTCGGACCATGAAGTCATACTGAAACAGCGCCATGGTGACCCCTCCTCTCTAGTTAGATGAATGTGTTTATCGAAATAATCTTGTAAATGGATATCCTCGTGGGTCACCATGAGGATAGCTTTACCATGGCGGCGGGTATTGTGTTTCAATAAAGTGTAAAACTCTTCCCGTGAGGCCTTATCCATCCCGGTAGTAGGTTCATCCAGGACAAATAAGTCAGGATCCGTGGCAAAGACTCGAGCCAAGACAATCCGTTGCTTCTGACCGCCGGATAATTCCCCCACTTTTTCTTGGGCCTGTTCCCACATGCCTACTGAGTTAAGGGCCCGCTTAACGTGTTCATGGTCTTCATCAGTCAGGCGTTTAAACCAACGATCTTGTTGGTAACGGCCTGAGAGGACAAACTCATAAACTGTGCTGGGAAAACCAGCATTGAAGCTAGCCACCATCTGGGGAACATAGCCAATTTGTAATTTATTACCATAAATATTGTTTTTACTAATCGTCACTTTTCCCTTGTCCGGTTGTAGTAGACCCAGGATATTTTTCAACAGGGTGGACTTGGCTGCCCCATTCTCCCCAGTTAAGATCACAAATTCACCGGGGTCAACGGTAAAGCTGATATTGTTGAGAACTGGCTCACTATCATAAGAAAAGCGCAAGTCTTCTACTTGGATATAATGCATGCTAGCCTCCTATCTAATTAATGGTTAATTTTAAATGCTCGAGGTTTTCCCGCATCAAATTAATATAGGTATCGCCTGAAATCGGCTGGTCAGAACTGGCTGATTCGAGTGCATTGAGACTGGAAACCTTAACCCCAGTTTCCGCCGCCAAAGTCTCTGCGAGTTTGGATGAGGTGTTTTCTTGGAAATAAATCACCGGCAGATTATTTTGTTTAATATAATCAATCACCCCTGCCATGGCTTGTGGTGATGGCTCCGCATCATCACTCACTCCTGTTAGAGCAATTTGCTTTAAATTATATTCATCAGCCAAATACCCGAAAGCGGCATGGGCGGTCACAAAGGATTGGTCGGGATGATTAGAAAAGGCAGTTTGATAGTCATGGTCAAGTGCTTCCAACTTCTCCAGGAAGGCATCGGTATTCTTTTGATACAGTTCAGCCTGGTCAGGGTCAACTTCTTTCATGGCGTCACAAATGGCTTGGGTCTGGATCATGGCATTTTTAGGACTAAGCCAGGTATGGGGATCATATTCATGGACATGGAGGCCGCCTTCTTCATGGTTATGGTCGCTTTCATGGTCATGATCATGATCGTGGTCATCTTCAGCCGTTAGGACCTCCCCTTCAATTGTTTCGACCGCTCCCGAAATGGGTTCAATATTATCAGCTGACTCGACCACCTTCACCTGGTCCGTATCAATACTATTTAAACTACTCTCTACCCAAGCCTCCATATCATCGCTGTTATAAACAAAGACATCCGCCTCTTGTAAGCGGGCCATGTCCTTGGCACTGGGTTCAAAGTGATGGGCTTCTTGCTTTCCTGATATCATCACCTGGACATCAGCTTGGTCACCGACTACCGCTTGGGTTAATAGCTGCATGGGATAAAAACTGGTCATCACAGTTAACTTGCCCTTACCATTATTATCTGCCGCTTCTTTGCCTTGGCTACAACCAAAGCTGACCAGTAAAGCCAGCAGACTTAGGCAAAAGCCTATCTTTTTAATCATCGTTTTCATGATAAAGCCTCCTTGCAAATCGTAACTCTTACGATTTAATATAGCACACATCATCGCCAGCCGCAAGATAATCTCTCCTATTTAAAATAAAAAACCTGGGGCTTTTGCCCCAGGTGAGCCCCAATAAAAGCAAGCAATCTTAACTAATATTTCTGAGATTTTGATTCATTCTAACTATATAAACCTCTTCGCAAAAGCCTTTTAGGCCATTATAAATCCGCTTAGCTTGTTGTTGCTGGCGGGTAAAGCCAATAATGGTCGACCCGCTCCCTGTCATGGTTACCCCTTGGGCGCCGAAATTTTGCATCCGTTCCTTTAAGGCCTTTAACTTGGGATAATAACTAAAAGTAATGGCCTCTAGGGAATTGCCGACTTCTGCCATCACTTGTTGATAATCTCCGTTCTTAATGGCCTCGGTTACTGGACCCGCATGGGTGGAAAGCTTTTGGGGATGGTCTTTTAAGGCAGCTAACATCTTTGGGGTGGAAATGGAAAAAGCAGGTTTAGCTAGGACCAGCCAGCTTGAAGGTAAGGACGGTAAGGGTTCATAATTGCTTCCCGAACCGGTCATCCGACACAGTCCCCCTCTTAAACAATAGGGAGCATCACTATCAATGGTTACGGCAATATCCATGAGTTGGTCAAGGGACCAATCCAAATGCCAGAGGCGATTTAGCCCGCGGATGACCGCCGCTGCGTCACTCGATCCGCCCCCAAGTCCGGCTGAAACCGGAATATACTTGCGGATAGAAATGGTTACGCCCCGATCTACTCCGGCAAGATCCTTCATTTTTACAGCGGCCTGGTAGGCGTGGTTACGTTGGTCCCGGGGCAGAAAATGTTGGTTAGAGCGGATAAAAATCTCACCACTATCGTTTTCCTCAATGACCAGGTAATCAGCCAGGTCAACTGAGGCCATGACCATATCAAAGTAAAAGCAGTCATCCTCTGCTTGATAGTAGATATCTTGGGCGAGATTAATCTTAGCTAAAGCTTTTTCTCGAATAGCCATCTTGCTTCACCCCTCTCTTTTACTGGTCTAATTATTCTTATTTTAACATGACTACTTGATTCCTCAACTGAGAAGGCAAGGGATAAAGAAAAGAGGTGTAAGTAGCATGGTTTTGCATGCTGCTTACACCTCTTCTCAATCACTAATTACGCACAATATTAGGGAAACTCAATTTCGATGCTTTCAGTTAATAAGTCGGTATAGCTATAGCATACGCGCTCAAACTGATTTTCATCTTGGTCGAGTTCAACAACAAATACGGCTGGAAAGGTATCACTTAAAATCCCATTACGGATAGTGATCCGCTTTCTCCCTGTCTGTTGCGTTACTTGGATCGGTTTACCAATATTTTCCTCTAAGCCTGCCTTAATACTTTGTAAATTACTTGGCATGCCATCACCCCTTGATAAACCAATTATAACACAAAGTCAATCTTTTTACAATAGCACAATAAAAGCTTCATTGTCAAGGCCTCTAAAGCATTTTCTAAAAGGATTTATAAGGACGATTTTCTCCCCAAAACACCAGCTAAGGTCCAATCACTTGGAGGGCGACTTCATCATATTCCTAACCTGCCATAAGCTGTTTTTTTTAGCCCCTTTAAGCAGAAGTAATTAAAAGCAAAAATGATAACGATGTACACTAAAACTAATAAAGCAGTGGTCTCCCCCTGGTAAATCCCCTCAACCACTTGACCATAAGGGAAGACATAGCTAGCCTCCTTAAAGAGAGGTGGGTAGGCAGAAATAGGGGCAACCACACCAGCCATAAGCGGTAGGATGGCGGTAAAGAGGTTGGTAAAGAGATAGATATTATCGCGGTGGACGCTTAATAAATAACCGGCGATCCCTAATCCTGCACTAAATAATAAGGAAAGCGGTAAAGCGGCTAAGCAGCGCCAAAAATATAAGCTGTCCACGCCAATCATCAATAAGAGGTCGCCGTTAATTAAAAACATGATTAGACTTAAAAAGAGACTAGTAGCAAGCTTTATCCCCCAATAGCTTAAAGACCAGGGCTTATGGACCAGGACTTCCCGAAAAATTTGGCTTAAATAATCCACCACTAAGAGATAGGCCATGGTCGACAAGCAGAAACTATTGGCCGATAAATAAACTGAGGCCATGGCCACTTGGGGATTAAGCGCCTTAGCATACTGTTGGTTGAGAAGCAGAATAACTAGGATCTGAATAATGGGTAGGATCAGAAAATGGATAAGGATCAATTTCTTATTCTGTAAAAAAGGTAAGGATTTCATTTGAATCCGCATTAAAATCGCCTCCCTAAACCTTGCTTACGAGCTGACCTTAAGAGATAAGCGCCTAAAGTAACTGCCAGAACCAACCATAAGAATAAAGAAAAGCCATAAGCCACTATGGATAAGTGGTCCCCCCGCCCTAAAAGGACTTGATCGGATAAATAATCGGAATCAGCCACTGAGCCCAGCTGATCCAATGACTGGCCAGAGCAAAGGTCCCCAGTAAGCCAGAAAGCAGCATGACGGGTAAATGAAGTAATTCTTCATAAATAATTGCATTAGGGGTTAAGACAAAAAAGCCAGCAATGAATAAATCCATCACCACAGCGCCTAAAAAGAGCATCAGTACCTGAACGGCCATGGCCAGGCTAAAAGCTTGTAGGCCCGTATTAAAAACAAGGGCTAAAAGATAAGCCAAGGGAAAACTCAGTAAGCCAAAGGAGGCCGCTGGCAGTAATAAAGATAACAAGGAATAGGTAGCCCCAGCTTGGGTGTTAATTAAATAAGGTAGGGTTCCCAGGTGGCGTTGGTAGCCAATCGAACCTGTTGCTGTAGTTGCCGAAGTCCAGAGACCAAAAACCCCACTCCTCAGCCACAAGTCCGGGTCACTAGAGCTCCCAGAAGCATAGAGGGCAATATACTGCAAGCAGAAGAAAGTCAGGGTGCTAGTAATAGGCAGCCAGAAGAAATAAGAATTTTTCATATAGACTTTTAAGTGAAAACCATACAGACGTAAAAAGCGACCCATATCATCACCTCAATCGCGGCGCTAAGGCCAGATAGGATTCTTCCAAGGTAGCGGGTCGGTCAATATGTTCCACTCCCGATAACTTAACAATGTCTTTGACACTGCCCTGGTACTGAATCTCCCCTCGACCTAAGAGAATAATGCGTTTAGCTAAGCTTTCCACTTCACCCATCATATGGCTGGTCAATAAGACCGCTAAGCCTTCTTGACTGGCTAAGTCCCTAATAGTCTGGTGGATTTCTTGGGAAATTTCCACATCGATCCCATTGGTGGGTTCATCGAGTAAAAGTAAGGCAGGTTGACCTAGCAAGGCCCGAGCGATATGGAGGCGTTGCTTCATCCCCTTGGAATAGTGTTCCACCGTCTTATTTTTTTGATCGGTCAGCTTAACGATAGCGAGTACCCGGTCGACCTCTTTTTTCCGATCCCTTGAGGGAATATCAGCCAAATCAGCAAAGAAAGACAGGTTATCTTGGGCTGAGACCTTATCATAAAGGCCCAAGTCCCCGCCAAAGGAGACCCCAATCAAACCATGGTGGGGATTGGCCAAGACATCAACCCCTTTGACAAGAATCGATCCTGAACTGGGTAATAAATAGCCACCCAACATGGATAAGAGGGTCGTCTTTCCTGCCCCATTAGGGCCAATAATGGAGAGAATCTCGCCTTCCTCAATGGTCAAAGACACATCTTTGACGGCCTGGAAGCTTTCCTTTTTATTATGGAAAACCTTGTTTAAGTGGCTAACTTCTAATACTTTGGGCAAATGACCATCTCTTTTCTTAGTCTATAACTTTTCAGTTTTAATTGTGATACATTTTATCATAGCCCTAGCAATAAAGGAAGCTCATCTTGGCTAGTGTTAAAACGATAACTTTCTGCTCAATATAATAAAAAAACACAATCCTTTTCCTTTCGACAAGGGGCAGGATTATGTTTTAGCATTTATTTAAAACCAGCCTCATTCAAAGCATCACTTAAACGGGAGAAGTCTTCAATGGTCAATTGCTCAGCGCGGACCTTAGGATCAATTCCCGCGGCTTCAATGGCTGTTTGTAAATCAGCTGGCTCTTGAAATTGCCCAGCAAAGAGCGTTTTTAAATTATTCCACAAGGTCTTGCGCCGGTGAGCAAAGGCTCCCTTGACAAGCTTAAAGAACAAGGCCTCATTTTGTGGTTGGACAGGAGGAACTTGTCGTCTTTTCAGGTGAAGGACAGCGGAATCAACCTTGGGCCGGGGTTTAAAGACGGTCTTTGGCACTTTGACAGCTATTTCACTCTGGCAGTAATAGTCTAAGACAATGGTTAAGGCACTATAGGCCTTGGTTCCCGCCTGAGCCGTCAGACGTTCGGCAACCTCATACTGCATCATAAGGGCAAAGTCAGAGACCTCTAAGTCACTTTCCAAGAAGTGAAAGATAATCGGGGTGGTGATATAGTAAGGAAGATTAGCCACCACCGCTAGGCGTTTGGAATCAGGAAAATACTGGGACACGCTATCCTTTAAATCAGCCTCCAGAATATCTTGGTGGAGGACGGTTAAATTATCATAGTGGCCCAGTTCTGCTTCTAAGACCGGTAAGAGTCGGTCATCAACTTCAAAAGCTAAGACCCGGCCCGCACTTTCACAGAGAAATTCCGTTAGGGCGCCAATTCCCGGACCAATTTCAATGACATCAGTGTCTTGGTCAATGTCCGCTGCGTCCACCATTTTTCCCAGGATTTGAGGTTCCATGAGGAAGTTTTGTCCCAAACTCTTTTTGGCATCGAGCTGGTAACGGTTCAAAATGGCATTGGTCCGGCTAGGGGTAGCAATCCAGGATTTAGTCATAGCTGTTCTCCTTCTTCTCTTTTTTGATTATATTCTGCGACGACTTTCAAAACGGCTGCTGGAGAAATTTGAAATAGGGCTAAGCGTTTGGCTAATTGCTTGCCATTACTATGGCCGATTTTCAAACGTTTGGTCAGGTAGTCTCGTCTAGCCGCTGCATCATCTCCTCCTAAGAGACCCAGTGCCATCAGTTCAGCTGCAGTAAAGGGCGGTTGACTTTCATCACTAGTGGTTACCGTATAGACGGCACTCAAGGCCTGGTCGATAGCCGCAAAAGAGGCGTGTTCCACTCCCAAGCTGCCCTTGTGCTTGGGCTTAGCATCCTGCCTTTCCAAAAAGGCATGTTGGACCTCGGGAACATCCCGCATGATGGTGCGACGGATTTTTTCCCCAGAAACATCCGGGTCAGTAAAGACAATGACCCCATATAAGTCCTGGGCCTGCTTAATCTTGTCCATGGTTTCTTGGTTGATGGCTGAGCCATTGGTTTCGATAGTTTTCACATGGTAGAACTGTTTTAAACGTTGGCTATCATCCCTGCCTTCAACAACAATAACCTCTTTTAAGCGTTTTTTCATTTGACTTTCTTCCAACCAGCTTCCGTCCATTCAATCCCAAATAAGCGACAAGCATTGTCATAGGTAATCTTAGCCATAGCTTCATAGCTAGTTTGTCTAAGATCAGCCAAACGATTGTTAACAAAGGAGATATTGGCGGACTCATTCCGCTGTCCCCGCTTGGGTTCTGGGGTCAGGTAAGGAGAGTCGGTTTCAATCAAGAGACGGTCTTTGGGACAGTTTGCTGCCACATAGCGGACTTCCTTAGTTTTCTTGAAGGTCATCACTCCAGAAAAGGACAGGTGCATGCCTAAATCTAAGAAGCGTTTGGCATCTTCTCGACTTTCTCCAAAGGTATGCATAATCCCACCAATTTCCCAAATTTTTTCATCTTTAAGAATCCGGTAGACATCCTCTGAAGCATCCCGATTATGGATAATCACTGGCAAGTGGCCTTCTCTAGCAATGGCAATTTGACGGCGGAAAACTTGTTCTTGAACTTCCAAGGGGTCTTCATCCCAGTAGAAGTCAAGCCCCATCTCCCCTACCCCAACTGCCTTATCAGTATCTAGGGCAGTTAGGAGTAAGTTCTCAATGTCTTGATTATATTTGCCTGCTTCAGTAGGATGCCAGCCATAAATACCGACCATATCCGGGTGTTTGGCCACTAAGGGTAAGCCCCGTTCAATACTATCTTGGTCAAAACCAACAATCCCCATGCCTGAAACTCCCGCCTGGCGGGCACGTTCAATGGCTTGGTCTCGGTCCTCGTCAAAGTCAGCCGTATTAAAGTGGGTATGTGTATCAAAGAGCATGATTAGACTCCTCTCTTGTCAATTAAGATCCTGGATAAGAAGCTCCTCAAGCGATTCTTTATCCAGAGTTCTGTTAGATTTCATGGAAAAGAGACTGTGGTCTGGTCACAGTCTCTTCCTCTTCATTAGCCCAAGAGGCTCCCATTTGGCAAGGATTCATCAACAAAAATTACGTGCAAATCGTCGCCATCTTCTGCAGAAAGAATCATGCCTTGGGAGATTTCCCCTTTCATTTTACGGGCTTTTAAATTAGCTACAATAATGACCTTCTTACCAATGAGGTCTTTAGGTTCTGGGTAAAACTCACGGATCCCAGATAGGATTTGCCGGTCTTGTTGGTCTCCGGCATCTAGGCGGAATTTCAAGAGCTTGTCGGCACCTTCAACAAAGTCACAGTCTTTGATTTCAGCCACCTTGAGTTCAACATCATCAAATTTATCGAATTTAATGGTCTTATCCTTAGCGTTAACTAATTCGGTTTCCTCAGGATCCCAGTCTTCATCATCAGCTGCTGGAGTAGACATTTGTGAACGAATATAGTCAACCTCTTCTTCCTTATCTAAACGTGGGAAGATGGGCTCTCCTTTAGCAATCACTTGGGCAACTGCTGGGTAGAGACCAATTTCTAAGGAAGCGAAGGAATGGTCACTATCAGAAATCCCCAATTGTTCAAAGATCAACTTTGGGGTTTGGGTCATGACTGGTTGGATCAGAATAGCAATAATCCGCAGCGCATCAACTAAGTGATAAAGAACGGATTGTAATTCCGCTTGCTTACTGTCATCTTTAGCCAAGACCCAAGGCATGGTTTCGTCAATATACTTATTGGCCCGTGAAATAATCTTCCAGGTATTATCTAGGGCTAAGGAGAAGTGGAAGTTATCCATATTATCAAAGTAGGCTCTGACATTGTCTTCGATAACCGTTTCCAAGTCAGCATCATAGTCAGTCACTTGGCCAGGATAAGCACCAGCGCGTCCCTCTTGGTACTTATTCAACATGGAAATGGTCCGGTTCAATAAGTTCCCCAAGTCATTGGCCAAGTCAAAATTGATCCGGTTGACAAAATTGTCAGGAGTAAATACCCCATCCGAACCAAATTGCACTTCCCGCATCAAGTAGTAGCGTAAGGCATCGAGTCCGTAACGGTCAATCAGCATTTCAGGATAGACCACATTCCCCTTAGACTTAGACATCTTGCCGTCTTGCATCAATAACCAGCCGTGACCAAAGACTTGTTTTGGTAGGGGCAGGTCAAGAGCCATTAACATAATTGGCCAATAGATGGTATGGAAACGAACAATTTCCTTACCCACTAAATGGACATTGGCAGGCCAGAATTTTTGGTAGCGGGAGTCATCCTCTGAATCATAGCCTAAGGCGGTGATATAGTTGGCCAGGGCATCGATCCAGACATAAATCACGTGTTTAGGATTAGAACGGACCGGAATCCCCCAAGAGAAAGAAGTCCGGGTCACAGCTAAGTCTTCCAAGCCAGGTTTAATGAAGTTATTAATCATTTCCTTCTTACGGGATTCGGGTTGGATGAAGTCAGGATGGTCTTCATAGTATTGTAAGAGGCGGTCAGCATACTTAGACATCTTAAAGAAGTAGGACTCCTCTTTAACCAGTTCAACCTCGTGGCCGGAAGGCGCCTTACCACCAATGACCTTGCCATCATCATCACGGTAGACTTCCGCTAATTGGGTTTCGGTAAAGTATTCTTCATCAGAAACCGAATACCAACCCTCATATTCTCCCAGGTAAATGTCGCCTTGGTCTAAGAGTTGTTCAAAAATATCTTGGACGGCTTTGACATGGTAGTCATCGGTCGTGCGGATAAATTTATCATTAGAGATATCTAAGCTCTTCCACAACTTTTGCATGCCCTCAGCCATCCGGTCGACATAGGCTTTGGGAGAAATCCCTTCTTCTTCAGCCTTTTGTTGGATCTTCAAACCATGTTCGTCAGCCCCAGTAAGGAAGAAGACTTCATGGCCCATTAGGCGTTTATAACGAGCAATGGTATCAGCAGCAATGGTTGAGTAGGAATTACCAATATGTAGTTGGCCACTAGGATAGTAAATCGGGGTGGTTACATAAAAAGGTTCTTTAGTATTAGTCACGAATGAGTGCCTCCTTTAATTATTTCTAAATCAGTATAGCATAAAGCGGGTCGCCTTTAGAACGGATAGTTTATGCTAGTAAGAGCAAGTTTTTTGTATAGGGCCTTTTTAATCAACAAAAGTCATTAAGAAATATTTCTTCTTGCCCCGACGCACGACAATGTATTTATCTTCAATAGCATCAGCAGGTGAAATCTCATAATCAATGTCTTGGATCCGCTCGCCATTAATATAGATGGCCCCATTTTTAATGTCTTCACGGGATTGGCGGCGGGAGCTCTCTACCCCGTTATCCACTAGCCATACTGCTAAGTTAGCAGTCTCTCTAGGGACTTGAGCTCCAGGCATATTATTAAAGCCCTGTTCAATTTGCTTGGCACTGAGATTCTTAATGTCTCCTGAAAAGAGGGCTTCTGTGATGGTTAGAGCATCGGCTAAGCCTTCCTCACCATGAACAAAGAGGGTCATTTCCTTGGCTAAAGTCTTTTGAGCTTCCCGTTTATGGGGTTCAGTGGCAACTTTTTCGGCTAATTCATCGATCTCTTCTTTTGACAGGAAGGTGAAGTATTTCAAGTATTTAACCACATCAGCATCATCTTGGTTAACCCAAAATTGGTAGAACTCGTAAGGGGAAGTTTTTTCAGGATCTAACCAAACGGCCCCACCAGCGGTTTTACCAAATTTCGTGCCATCTGCCTTCAACATGAGGGGGATGGTTAAACCGAAGGCCTTGGCTTCAGGGCCTTCCACCTTACGAATTAAGTCTAAACCGCTGGTAATATTGCCCCATTGGTCGGCTCCACCAATTTGTAAACGGACATCTTCTTCCCGGTATAAGTGTAAAAAGTCCATGGATTGAAGGATTTGATAGGTAAATTCAGTAAAGGAAATCCCGTGTTCGAGACGCGACGCCACCACATCCTTAGCCAACATGGTATTGATATTGAATAATTTCCCATAGTCACGCAGAAAGTCTAATAAGGACAAGTCCTTGGTCCAAGCATAGTTATTGACTAGGCGGAATTGAGCGTTAGGATCCTTGAGGAAGAGTTTTTCCATTTGAGCAGTCAGCTTACGAGCATTTTCATTAACAGCCTCCATGGATTGTAGTTGCCGTTCTTCACTCCGACCAGAAGGATCACCAATCGAACCAGTCGCTCCTCCAATTAAGATCACCGGACGATGCCCTTGTAATTGGAAACGCTTTAACATGATAAAAGGGATCAAATGGCCAATATGCAAGGAATCCCCAGTAGGGTCAACCCCACAATAGAGGCTGATCGAATGGTTTTCAACATAGTCTTTTAAACCTGCTTCATCGGTTTGCTGGTTAATTGCGCCACGCCATTCTAATTCATCAATAATATTCATGGAACTACTCCTTCTTGTCTAATTTTGGTCTGTTTAAAGTTCTGTCAATTCTCTTATTAAGCAATAAAAAAAGTCCCTGCCAGACAGACAGGGACGATTGTTACCGTGGTACCACCCAAGTTGCTTAAAAAAGCCACTCTCGCGCGATAAGGTAGCGCCACCTAGCAATTCCTCTAACAAGTGTAATTCATCATTAACAGGTACTAGTTTCCACCAACCACTAGCTCGCTATCAAGTCAACTGTTAACCACTACTGGGCTTGTCTTGCTTAATATTCCTCATCAGTATAGGTAATTTCACCCTAATTGTCAAATCCAAGTCCTGGTAAACTTAGAGTAACTTGCCATAGTGTTTAACGTAGAAATGTTTGACCAAGGTCACTAGGACCAAGTAAGAAATCACAATAGCGACCAGTAAGAGCCAGAAAGAGCCGGGTAAGGGAGCTAGACCTAGATAGAAGCCTAACTTGGTCCGTGGCAATAGGCTACCAAAGATGATCCCAATAGTTGTGATCGTGGTAAAAATAAAGGATGGCCGACTTTGGATAAAGGGCAGCTTTTCAGTCCTTAACATATGAAGAACTAGGGTTTGTGACCATAAGGAAACCACGAACCAGCCTGAATGGAAGAGGGCTTCAAAGATGGCTTGTTGTCCCGTCGATAAGGACCAATAAGTTCCATTTAGGACTTGAGGAATAATCCAATGGTAAAGCGCCACAAAGGAAAGCACATCAAAGATGGAAGAAATTGGGCCAAAGTAAATCATAAAATTCTTCACATGCGAAGCGTCCCAGTTCTTAGGTTTCTTCAAATAGGAGGCATCCATGCGGTCCCAAGGAATGGAAATGCAGGCGATGTCATAGATCAGGTTCAAGACTAAAAGTTGGGTCGGCATCATCGGTAAGAATGGTAAGAATAAGGAAGCCATCAAGATGGAAAAAGTATTCCCAAAATTTGATGAAGTCGTAATATTAATATATTTCATAATATTCCCAAATATTTCCCGACCGGAAACGACCCCTTTTTCCAAAATCATCAAATCCTTTTCTAAAAGGATGATGTCAGCGGATTCCTTGGCAATATCGACTGCAGTATCCACAGAAATGCCCACATCAGAAGTTGTTAAGGCAGCGGCGTCATTAATCCCGTCACCCATAAAGCCTACTACATGGCCGTTATCTTGGAGAATTTGAGTAATTTGGGCCTTTTGTTGAGGAGAAATTTTGACGAAGACTTGGTAGTCTTCCACCGCTTGGGCTAAGGCTTCCTCGTCCATGGCTTCCAGGTCGATCCCATTAATGATACTATCTGCCGGAATTCCTACTTGACGACACACCGACCGGGTAACTTCTTCATTATCACCCGTCAGGACCTTCACATCCACTTGGTGGTCAGCCAAGGCCTTAAGAGCCGGTTGGGTGGATTCCTTAGGTGGGTCAAGGAAGGCTAGGTAGCCAATCAAAAGCATATCCGACTCATCTTCAATGCTAAAAGCATCCACTGCTGGTGGGTTGGTTTTTTGAGCAATGCCGATGACCCTTAGACCGTCTTCATTGAGATCTTTGACTTGTTGGCGGATTTCTCGCCGGAGGTCATCCGTTAAGGGAATGGCTTGACCTTGTTTGAGGACCAGGGTGGAAATGGCAAGCATCTCTTCAACGGCCCCTTTGGTAATCAATTGACGTTTACCCGCCTTATCTTCCACGACGACACTCATCCGCCGCCTTTCAAAATCAAAAGGAATTTCATCGACTTTGTGATAGTAAGAAGGATCCAGGTCTAGTTCCCGGTGAGTGGCTTCAATAATGGCCACGTCCATCAAGTTCTTCAAACCGGTTTGGTAGTAAGAATTCAAGTAGGCATGGCGAAGGACCCCACTGTCTTCATCGCCATCACAGTTCAAATGCATTTCTAGAACAATTTTATCTTGAGTCAGAGTTCCCGTCTTATCAGTACATAAGACATCCATGGCGCCAAAGCTTTGAATGGCATTTAAGTTCTTAACAATGGTCCCACCCTTGGCCATGGTTTGTGACCCCTTGACCAGGTTAGTGGTCACGATCATCGGAAGCATTTCCGGAGTCAAGCCGACCGCAACCGAAATGGCAAAGATCAAAGCATCCAACCAATTCTTCATATGAATGCCATTAATCAGAAAGACTACCGGTACCATCACTCCCATAAAGCGCATGAGCAGAGTGGAAATTTTACTTATGCCGATATCAAAGTTGGTGACTTCTTCTTCGGTGGTCACGGTTTTCGCAATATCACCAAAGAGGGTCTCCTCCCCGACAGCAATCACTAGTCCGACTGCACTACCGCTAATGACGTTCGAGCCCATAAAGGCCAGGTTGACCTCATCAACCACAGTCTCAGCATGGTCAGTGGCTTGGGCCATTTTTTCTACCGGATAGGATTCCCCAGTCATGGCCGCTTGAGAAACAAAAAGGTCCTTACTTTCAATAATCCGTAGATCAGCAGGAATAAGGTCCCCTGCTGATAATTTAACCAAGTCCCCGCACACAATCTCTTCGGTAGGGATTTCGTTGAAATCGCCCGCGCGTTTGACATTGGCAGTCACTTTAACCATTTCCTTCAAGTGTTCTGCCGCATCATTGGATTGCTTGGATTGGATAAAGGATACGGTCCCAGAAATAAAGACCAGGACCAGAATAATCACTGAACTAATGCAATCGCGACTATCCGCCGCTGCAAAGACATAGTCAGTAAAGAATGAAATGATAGCCAGACCAATTAAAATTAGGGTAAAGGGGGTGAGATAGGCTTGGACAAGTTCTTCCATTAAAGAAGCTTTGTCCCCATAATCGATCACATTTTCCCCGTATTCTTCTCGCAAGGCTTGGACTTGATCATCGCTAAGGCCGTTTTTATCAATTTTATAGTAGTTAAAAAGTTCGCTTATTGAATAAGCAGCAAATTGCCGGTAGCGGCCTTGGTTTTCAAATTTTTTCATCGTTATGCTCCTTTCTGTGGGAGCCTAAAGCTTAATCAGAGACCCTGGTAATGGCCTCAAGAGCTTAAGCAATAAACTCCCTTGCTGTCGACTTTCCGCTATCTGTTCTTGCTCTTCCTCCATAGCCATCACCTCCATCTTTTCCTTGGCAAAATAAAAAGAGCCCCTACCCAAGAAAGTAGAGACTCCATTATTAATAAGCTCAGTTGATTGAGTTGCTTCGTCTGAGTTTTAGCACTGTATAACGTAAAGAAAAATTTCTTAGCTACCTGGAGAAAGCCTTATTTCGACAATCTCTGTTTTACCCATTGGCGTCTCTCGACATTTTTGGGCGATAGCTTATGTTTATACAGGAGCCTCTGCCTAACACTTCGGTATTCAAATTTTCCACATAGTATAGTACACTACTTTTTCTTTATTTGCAAACTCTTTTTTACAATTTGTCCGAGCATTAACACTTTACTAGACATGCAGTGGCTCTCAAACTCCAAATTTAGCTAAACAAGCTAGCTTATTGTCCCTTACGTTTTTCAATTGCTTTAAGGAGAGCTTGGTCCAGCTTTTCAATCCGATCTAAGAGAGCACTTTGTTTTTTAGCTAAAAATTGGGCGCTAGCCTGGTCTTTAATTAAGGCCAAATTGTTTTCTACATTATGGTTAGAGCCCTTAAAGGCAGTCAACAAGTGGTCCCTTGCCACCTCAACGTCAGCTAAGATGCTTGGCTTAACGAGGCGAGCGACGTTTTCTAGTAGGGCTAAATCATCAACCACTAAGGCGATGACTTGCAGAGGCAAATGCGTTGCTTGGATCAAGGTCACTTGGATTTGTTCGCTGCGGGCTTGTTTTTCATCCTCACTACTTGCCTTTTGCTTGTAAGCCGCAAAGAGCCGGGCAGAGACCTTTTCGTCTTCGCGGGCAAAATGTAAGAAGCTGTCGCTGTCCCGGTCCATTTGATGGGCTAGGTCAGATAAGTTAGCCGCGGTATTGGCATCCTTGGAAAAGTCAGTCCGGTCCAAAGTCACCTTAGCCGCCATACTTGCCAAGGCACACGCAAAACTACCAGTGACACAGGAAACCGCCCCACCGCCTGGGGCAGGTGCCTTGGAAGCCACTGCTTTAATTAATGATTCTAATTCCATTTCAACGCTCACTCTTTTCTTTTTATTTGGTTAAATAATCAAACATTACTCCCAAACGTATTAGGAGAAAGGTAAATCACTTGCTATCCTATCAAGCATGTTTTTCTTATTTTAACCAAAATACCAGGGAAAGGCATTAGCTTTTTTAATTATTTTTACTTATTAATAATACTATAGCTGAATGCAGGCTCTGACATAAGAAAAACTTTAGAAATTATGAATAATTTTTTCTTGTGATCTTATTTTACATGTGTTATATTTTCTTACATAGAAATCGATTAACTAAGCTGTTAAGAAGATTGGAGTTATAAAAAGATGAAACAAATTAGCGAAGAGCAAATCCGTTCCGATATCAAAAAAGAAAATGTCCACTTTCTCCGCCTCGTCTTTAGTGATGTCAACGGCACCCTAAAAAATGTCGAAGTGCCGATTAGTCAATTAGATAAGGTTTTGGATAATAAACTGATGTTTGACGGTTCTTCCATCGACGGTTTTGTTCGTATCGAGGAATCCGACATGTATTTAATTCCCGATTTAAATACTTGGTTAATCTTCCCTTGGACCGCTGGTGACAATAAGAAAATCGGCTTACTGCTCTGTGATATTTATTCCACAGACGGCACGCCCTTTATCGGTGACCCCCGCGGTAACCTGAAACGCTGTGTCCAACGTCTAAATGACGATGGTTTTAAGGAATTCAACCTCGGTTTAGAAGCAGAATTCTTCCTCTTTAAATTAAATGAGAGTGACGAACCAACGACTGAAGTTAATGACCATGGGGGTTACTTCGACCTGGCTCCCGTTGACCTCGGTGAAAATTGCCGCCGCGATATCGTCCTTACCTTAGAAGAAATGGGCTTTGAAGTGGAAGCCAGTCACCATGAATGTGCCCCTGGCCAACATGAAATTGACTTTAAGTATTCTGATGTGGTGGATGCTTGTGACAAGGTCCAAATCTTCAAATTAATTGTTAAGTCAATCGCCCGCAAGCATAATCTCTATGCCACCTTCATGCCTAAACCTGTATACGGTATCGCTGGTTCAGGGATGCACTGCAACATGTCCCTCTTTGATGAAAACGGCAATACCTTCTACGATGAAAACAGTGCTGACGGGCTTTCCGAAACCGCCCATCTATTTGTTGCTGGGATCTTAAAACACGCCAAAGCTATCACTGCTCTGGGGAACCCAATCGTTAACTCCTACAAACGTCTAACTCCTGGTTATGAAGCCCCAGTCTATATCGCCTGGTCTGCCCAAAACCGGTCACCATTAGTTCGAATTCCTGCAGCCCGTGGCAATTCGACTCGGATTGAATTACGGTCAGTAGACCCTTCCGCTAACCCATACCTCGTTATGGCAGCTTGCATCTATGCCGGTTTAGACGGGATTGAAAACAAACTCCCTGTTCCTGAACCCATTGACCGAAACATTTACAACATGACTGCAAAAGAGTTACGGGAGTCTCATATTGAACAACTGCCTTCTAACTTAAAAGAAGCGGTTAACTTCCTCAAAGAAGACCAAGTGGTGCTGGATGCTCTCGGTAGTCATCTATCCAATAACTTTATTACAGCGAAAACCATTGAGCACGATGAATATGAAACCCAAGTCACCCAATGGGAAGTTGAACGTTACTTAAAAGCTTACTAATTAAACCGTTTTCAAAAAGAAAGCGTGGCCAAAAAAATTGGTCACGCTTTTTTAATATCAAATTATTCTTAGAAAGAACATTTTTCTAATGTCTTCTTGCCGCTTAGTCACGCCGGTTGCCACCGAAAAGAATAATAATCCGCAGGAGGGAGAGTAAGGTAGAGACTGTCCCAGCTACATAAGTCAAGGCAGCTGCTCTTAAAGTAGACTTAGCATAGGGTAATTCTTCCTGACTCAGAATATTCATTTCGTCGAGACAGCGAATGGCCCGTCTAGAAGCATCAAATTCAACCGGTAAAGTCACCAATTGAAATAACAAGGCCAAGGAAAACAAGGCAATCCCAATATTAATCAGGGTTTGATTCATTCCAAAAAGGACCCCAAGTAAGAGGATAGGCATGGACAGACTGGAGCCAAAGTTAACCACGGGAACGATTTTTTCCCGGATCCGCATAAAGGCGTAGTTATCAGCATCCTGCAGGGCATGGCCGCACTCATGGGCAGCAACACCAATGGCTGAAATCGAGCTTTCTTGGGAAACTTGGTCCGAGAGATAAAGATTCTTATCACGGGGATCGTAGTAGTCCGTTAATTTCCCCCGCACCGTACTCACACCCACATGGCCAATTTGGTTGTGGTCCAACATCATCCGGGCCACCTGGTCAGCAGTTAAGCCACGGCGGTTAGTATAGCGGCTATATTTATCAAAAGTTCGGTTGACATTCCAAGAGGCAATCCCGGCAATAATGGCACCGATAATTAACAAGATAATGGTAGGATCAAATATGTAGAATAAAGGAAATCCAAACACTTTTACATCTTCCTTTCTGATCTTTATTGACTATTATAACAAGAAAGCCAATAGATAACTATAAAAAAGTATTAAGGCAAGACGACTTTAGCGATTAAATCAATGACTTCATCCTGCTCAGGAATAGCCAAGAAATGGAAGTTATGGGTCAAATAATCAAAAGCATAGAAATCGACCGCCAGTCCCTTTTGCTTTAATTTTCGGTAAAAGGCTAAGACTTCTAAATATTGGACATCTTTCTTACCCATAAAGAGATGGACCTTGGGTAAGGCCCCTGCCTGGTCAGCGTCTAGGGCAATAATCCGTCCCTCACTCGCTTGCCAAAGACTGGCAATGGCTTGGTAATCAGAAAAGGTCATCAAGTAATCTTTTTGTTGCTCGTCTTGACTGCTAGTGATGCTATGTTTCGTCGTTACCCAAGGTGAAAGTAAAATCAGCCCTTCAAGGATGAGGTTACTACTGCTATCTCTTGCAATGGGTAAGGCAAATAATGCCCCAGTATCTGAAGCCATCAAGTAGAGGTCTTCATCGGTATAGTCCAGACTAATTTCATCCAGTAAGCCCTCTAAACGGTCGACTTCTTCATCAAAATAAGCGTAGGAAAGGGGCTCAATATAGGGAATTAATAGGCGCAGCTGATTGTCTTCAGCAAAATTTTCCAAAAACCGCCACTCCTTAGGCGAAATTGCTTCAATCCGATGGCCCCCATGGAAATAAACCACTAGCTTATCTGGCCGGTAGTTTTCTGGGCTGAGCACATAGGCTTTACCATTTTGATAGCTTGAGAGTGAGATGTTCATGCCATGTTTTTTGGGATAGCTTAAATCTCCCTGCCGAGCAGTCTTCAACTGGTCTTCTAGGAATTGGCGGTAATCAGCCTCATCAGCGTTTTTTAGCCGGTCTTTGAGCCGGTAGAAGTCCTCTAGGAGCCGACTCTTTACGCTCCGATCTTCTTGGTAAAGGGCATGATAAGCATAGCCCGCTAAACTGGCAACCACCGTTGCTGCATAAGCTAATAAACGTTTCTTTCTTGACATGGATGCTAACCTCTTTCTTTTAGCCCTTAAACTTACCTATTATTATACAATCAAAGCGCGGTCAAGGGCGATAGCCTAGGACAATGTTATCAAAATGTTAAGCTTTCTTTTTGAATTTACACGAAGACTAAGAAGCACTCACTAAGAGCAAATTGAGCTAAAACTCGGTGTAACAAGGAAAATGAAGATGAGTAGGAAAGCCTTTCTTTTTTTGTTATACTGAAAACAGTTTTATTTTATTTATAAGAAAAGGATGAGAAATATGGTAAAGAAATTGGGACTATTGCTAGTCATGGTCTTTACTCTGGTCGCCTGTGGCAAACAGCCTGCCGAACAGTCGGCCCTAGAAAATATTGAAACCATTACTAGCCAACTGAATCAGATTCAAGCTCAGGAATCTGAACTGCAAAGTCACTTTGAAACAGATATCAGCCAGGACTCTTCATTGAGTCGCTTAGGAGACAAAAATAGTCAAACAGGGAAGAACCTCAAACTACGTGAAGAAGCTACCCAAAAAGCCATCAAGGAGCTCACTGCCCTAAAACAAGTCAGTGAAAAAGTGGAAGATGAAAGCTTGCGTCAATCTCTCAATGAAACTGCAAGTCAAGTGGAACAATACCTCAATGACTATCAAAACTTCTTAGAAGAAGAAGATCAATATTACCAAGAAATTGGCGAAAAGGATGCCACCATCGACACCTTTGAGGATACCATGGCGGCCCTTAATGAAAAACATGTCAATTTGCAAAACCAATTAAAGAATTTAGAAAGTCAGCTAGAAAAGAGCCGTCAAGCCTTGCAAGATGTGCAAAACAATGACCAAGCCCTAGCTGGCCCGTACACTCACAAAGGAGGTTATGACTTTGTCTAAGCAAGAATATCGTCGCCCTCCCCATAGAAGACGTTGGTTACAGATTTCTGCTGCTCTATTGTGTTTATTAGCCGTCCTCTTAATTATTGTTTTCTTTAACCGCGATCGCTTTCAAAATCAAGCAGCCCAGTCTTCACATACCAATAATACTAATCAAGTCGCTAAGGCAGAAAAAGTAGAGGTTAGTGACCAAGAATTACAAATCAACGAAGGCAACCAAGCCTTACTCCGAGTACCTAGTGTTAAACCTGAACGCTTCTACAAGGCTAGTCAAGTCAACATTGCCTACCCTAAAGAAGGGGTTCGTGGCATCTACCTGTCTGCCCACGGTATGGGGACACCAAGTATTTTGGAGCGTAACATTAACTTACTTGATTCCACTGGCTTGAACAGTGTAGTCATCGATGTCAAGTCTGACTGGGGCTCGATCGCTACCCAGTTGCCAACCGATAATGACTTAGTTAAGAAGAACGAAGAAATTACCTTTAATGGTCAAGAAATGATGCAAACCTTTGAAGAGAAGCAAATTTATCCGATTGCCCGCATCACCACCTTCAAGGATACCTATGCTGCCCAAGCCCACCCGGATTGGTCCTTTAAGAAATCCAATGGTGAGATTTGGTCTGACGCAGGAGGCCAAACCTTCCTAAACCCTTATAACAAAGACGTTTGGGCCTATGTGGTCGACGTGGCTAAGGGCGCTGCCGAACTTGGCTTCAAGGATATCCAATTCGACTATGTCCGCTTCCCAGAAGGTTTTGAAAACTTTGGAACCAGTCTGGTTTACGATATGGGGGATTATGCGCATTATGGTAAAGATAGTGTCGAAGGCCGCTGCCAGGCCATCACCGACTTCTTAGCCTATGCTCAAAAAGAGCTCCGTCCCTATGGTGTCGATGTCTCAGCTGATATCTTCGGTTATGTCACCACCATTGGTGCAGCCCCAGGCATCGGT
Source organism: Aerococcus sp. Group 2 (assembly GCF_905125285.1). NCBI lineage: Bacteria > Bacillati > Bacillota > Bacilli > Lactobacillales > Aerococcaceae > Aerococcus > Aerococcus sp. Group 2. The sequence continues at coordinate 209,753 of NZ_CAJHPA010000002.1, forward strand.
CAAGACTTTACCGATATTGCCAATACCGTCGATGTGGTTTCTTCTATGATTTATCCGAGTCACTGGAGTAATGGTGACTTTGGCTTCACTGCACCTGACCTTGAACCTTACGGGGTCGTTGATAACTATATGGATGTCGAAGACCTCCGCTTAGAAAATATCGATGGCGACCATGCCCATTCCCGTCCTTGGTTACAGGCCTTTACCGCTAGCTACTTAGCTAATGGAACTTACCAAGAATACACCAATGTTGAAATCGAAGAGCAAATCCAAGCCCTCCGTGACCACGGTGTTTACGAGTACCTACTCTGGAATGCTGCTAACGATTACCCAAGCAATGTCGATTACTAATTAAGAAAGCAAAAACACTTGTCCGAAAAGGGGCAAGTGTTTTTTTACTAGTCTTGTCTTAGTTTTTGGATAAAATGGTTAAGTTTTTCGACCGCTGCTTCTAGTTCATTCAAGGAATAGGCATAGGAGATACGAATATGCCCTTCACCACCTTCGCCAAAAGCCGACCCAGGAACAACCGCTAATTTTTCTTCATCTAATAATTTCAAGGCAAATTCTTCACTGGAGAGACCAAATTCACTAATATCCGGAAAAGTATAAAAGGCTCCTTGGGGCTCAAAGCAAGGGAGGTCCATGTCCTTAAACCGGGCCATCAAAAAGTTCCGCCTTTGTTGGTAAGACCGCCGCATCACTTGGACATCATGATCGCAGTCTCTTAGAGCGACAATCCCTGCATATTGAGAAATGGTTGGGGCAGCCATAATGGTAAACTGGTGAATTTTTATCATTTGTTCCATAATCTCATGAGGAGCACAAGCGTAGCCCAAACGCCAACCGGTCATGGCAAAGGATTTAGAAAAGCCATTGATATAAATGGTTCGCTCTTTCATTCCTGGAAAAGCAGCAATCGACACCAAGTGTTCTTGATTATAATTTAATTCAGAATAAATTTCATCAGTAATGACATAGAGATCATGAGCCTCAATCACTGGAACTAAGGCAGCCAGCTCTTCCTTAGTCATACTTGCTCCAGTAGGATTGTTCGGGAAGTTAATAATCATTGCCTTGGTTTGAGGAGTGATGGCGGCTTCTAAATCTTCCGGAGTCAGAATAAAGTTTCGATCAGCCCTTAAGGTTACGGGAACAACGACACCATCAGCTAGCTTAATTGAAGGTGCATAAGAAACGTAGCTGGGATCAATACAAATGACCTCATCGCCAGGATTAATAATCGCCCGACACACCATATCGATGGCTTCACTCCCCCCCACAGTCACCACGATTTCTGAGCGGGGGTCATAATGCAGGTCATGTTTGACATCGATGTATTGACTAATGGCCTGACGTAATTCCATCAAACCGGCATTGGCCGTATAGTAGGTTTTGCCCTCACGAATACATTGCATAGCTGCTTGTCGGATAGGCATGGGGGTCATAAAATCGGGTTCCCCCACCCCTAAAGAAATAACATCAGGGATTTCATTGGCAACTTCAAAGAAACGACGGATACCAGAGGGGGCTAGTTGGACCGCTTTATGGCTGATTGACTGACTCATTGGCTAATCACCAACCGATTTCTACCATCCGTCTTCGCCTTAAATTGGGTCCCGTGGTCCTTATAGCGTTGCATGACAATATGGGTGGCAGTCCCTTGAACATGATCTAGGGTGGCTAATTTATTAACAAAACCTGATATCCTATGCATAGGGAGGCGCTTAGTTAAGACCAGATAGTCATAGGCCCCACTCATTAAATACAGGGCTTCAACTTCATCGTACTGACTAATCACATCAGCGACTTGTTGGTAGGAAACGCCTTTATGCAAGTTCACTGTGATTTCTATCATGGCCGATGCATACTCATTATCCGTTGCATCCCAGTTGACCATGGCTTGGATACCAGAGAGGATATTAGCGTCTTTGAGCACCGTCTTCATCTCTACGACTTCACCTTTGCTTAAGGAAAGCATGTCGGCCAAGGTTTGGTCACTTAGGCTGGCATCTCTTTCTAATAAGCGTAATAATTCATGGGCTTTTTCTTTATTCATTGTCATCGCCTCTTTCATCTTCAATCGCTTTACAATTTTTTGATAGAACTATTTTAGCGCATTATGACCTCCTTAAAGCTTATTTATTTCTTAAAATAAAATTTTAGTTATTGCGTAATTTTTTAACAATCCTTAGCCTCCCCTTAAGGAAAAGCTAAAAGATTATCTTTTTAGCCATGTTATAATAGAATTAACAATTAAGGAGGTTTTTCGAATGAATCAATTGAAACGTGGGCTCTTGGCCGTACTCGCTTGCCTAATGGCCATCACCCTCTTCATTCCCCAAACAAGTGCCCAGGCAGCTATCAAAGAATCTATTTTTACTTACGGTGAGTCCCTCAACCAAAGTCAATTCCAAGAGACTCAAAAGCTCTTAGGGGTTGATGCCAATGCCCGGGCTGTCCAAGTGAATATTAATGAGTTGAATGGCCTATTACATGATAATTACCCCTACTACCAAGTTTATTCATCCGCTTATATTGCCCCAGCCAAGCACAGTGGGGTCAATGTAGAAATCGTCACCCCTAAAACCATTACCGCCATTACGCCCTTACAATACGAGAACGCAGCCCTAACTGCCGGAGCAACCAATGTTGATATTAAAGTCGCTTCCGCTGTTCAAGTGGACGGTTCCGGTGCCTTGGCAGGTGTCTATAAGGCCTTCCAAGACAGCGGACAAGCCTTAGATGGCAAAGCAGTTTCTGTCGCCCAAGAAGAATTACAAACCGCTTCAACCATTACTAAGGAAAACCAAAACAAAGAAAATTATTCTGACGAAACCTTGAATGCTGCCATCGCTGATATGAAAAACCAAATCCAACAAGCCAAGGAACAAAATGGTGGATCGATCGATGGCAATACCATCCAAGTCATTGTTAATAACGTCATCAATAATTACAATCTTAATGGCGTCCTTTCTGAAGAAAACATTCAACAATTACGGGACTTAATGACGAAATTTAGCCAAATTGAACTGACTGAAGAGCAAAAAAACGCTCTTTCCAACTTTGGACAAACCTTAAAAGAAAAGAGCGGCCAATTAGTGGATTCCGCAAAATCCGCTTGGGATAATATGGACGAGACTGATAAAAATGGAATCACCGATTTCTTCCACAGTCTCTGGCAAAGCCTCTTAGGCATCTGGGATTCAATCTTTGGCACCAATTATGCCCAAAATAACCAAGGCCAATAAAATTTTATAGTAAAAACCAAGCCACTAGGCCCTGGATAAGTAAACTTATCCACAGAGCCTAGTGGCTTTTTTGACTTTTGTTGTACTCTATAGTTGAGTTTGGACGCCAGCCTTGAAGTTGCTTCAGAAAATACCAACACACAGACCTACTGTGCTTATGGTATTTTCCTCCAGCAATTCAAGCCTTTAGTGGCGTCCTCACATCCTTTTTAAACCTGTTCCAAAAGTCAGCCCTGACGTCCACTTCACGAAATGTCGATGAATTCTCTGCGTGAATTCTTTCGACTTTTCGCTCCAGTGGTTCAGGGCTCTTTTTGACTTTTGTCACACTCTTTTATTTATGATAGGGTTCGTGGTGAATAATGCGAAAGGCCCGGTAAATTTGCTCGCTAAGCACCAAACGCATCAATTGATGAGGCAGGGTCATCCGACCAAAACTGAGTAAGAGATCGGCCCTTTGGTTGACCGCCGGACTAGTCCCTAAGGATCCGCCAATTACAAAGACAATGTCGCTCTTGCCATAGGTCAGGCAGTGATCAATTTGCTGGGCCAATTCTTCCGAACTTAAGTCCTGACCCTTGATAGCAAGCACAATGACATAGGCTTGGGGAGAAATCTTAGCCAGTAGGCGTTGGCCCTCTTTTTCGATGATTTGCTGGTTTTCCAAGTCGCTGGCATTGTCTGGGGTAGGCTCATCCTTAACCTCAATCACTTCTAATTTCCCATAGCGTTGCATTCGTTTTTGATACTCAGCAATGCCCTGTTTCAAATATTTTTCTTTCAATTTTCCCACGCTGAGAATGGTAATCCGCATCTCAAGTCACCCTTTTCTTCAAATTCTCCTTCATCATAGCATAACTCCCCCTTTTCACAAGGACTTATCCACAATTTACTCCACAAATCCACAAGTTGTTAATAATAAAGCCTATTATGAAGGGGTTTTTACCCAGAAATTTCGACCTATCCCAAGTTTTCACTTTTTATACACATAATTGCCCACATGAAAGAAGCCCTTTGTGACGGGACTTATCCACTTTTCAACAAAGTTATCCACAGTTTCACAAAGTTTTCCCCTGATCTTGTGCATAAGGCTTGGGGATTATGTTGATAAAGCCAAGGCCAAGAACAAAGAAAAAGCCCCAGTTTTCCTGAGGCTTAATTTACTGTCATTATCCAAAAAAATTTAGTCAACTAGGCATTATGGTGGTCTTGAGGCCGTAATTGAACGGTAGTGGTTTGCTTCTTACCATTGCGATAATATTCAATTTCAACCTTTCCATGGGGGTCTGAACCATAGAGGGCTTGACGCAATTGAGTGGTATCCTTAATTTCATGGTCGCCAAAACGGGTAATCACATCATACTGCTTCAAGCCTGCTTGGTCGGCAGGAGAATTAGGGTCGACCTCCATCACGACTACCCCGTCCTCAATCGCTTCAGGCAATTTCAGCATTTGTTTTTGCCGTTCCAGCGGGAATTGGTAGAGACTAGCCATGCGCAGGCCAAGTCCTGGCCGGGTTACATGACCATCTTTTTCTAACTGGCTAATAATTGTGGTTACGTCATTACTTGGGATGGCGAAGCCCATACCCTCCACTTGGGCGGTGGAAATCTTCATCGAGTTGATCCCAATCACTTGGCCGGCAGAGTTCACCAAAGCGCCCCCTGAGTTACCTGGGTTAATGGCTGCATCTGTTTGAATCGCAGTCACGGTCCAATCACTTTGCCCGTCTTCATCTAAGTCGGTCGGTACTTGCCGGTTCAAACCAGATACAATACCTGATGTTACCGTTGAAGCAAAGTCAGATCCTAGTGGCGAACCGATAGCAATGGCTGGTTCCCCCACCTTCAATTGGGAAGAATCCCCAAATTCTGCCACAGTTTTAGCATACTCAGCTGGCATGGCCAAAACAGCCAGGTCAGTCCAAGGGTCGGCCCCTACCAGGTCAACTGGCACTTGGGTCCCGTCAGCAAGGATTATCTCCAGGGCATCGCTCCCCTTAATCACATGGTTGTTGGTAACGATATAAGCCTTATCGCCATGGACCTTATAGATGACACCCGAACCTTCTGAGGCGGTTTTTAGTTCATCACTATTGCGGCTGGGTTGGGTAAAGCCAAATAAGTCATAAACTTGGTTGTTAGGACGGGCCAAGTTCACCACAGAAACCACCGAGCCTGCGACCTTATCCACCACAGCAGAAACATCAGATTGAATCTCCACACTGGCTTGTTGGGTCCCTTGTTGCCCCTTATTTTCGCTCTTATTTTGGCTTTCGGCATTGACCTGGCGTTCCACCATGGTTTTCACTTCATTTTCGGAAACCTTATCTTGGTTGGCGTAAGCTGAGACCCCACCCACTAAACCAGCACCGATTAGGCCACTGATAATAGCGGTTCCCCATTTGGAATTAATAGCGTTTTTAGTATCATCTTTTAAATTATGATTTTTATCAGGATTAACTTCTTTAGGCATATTTTTCCTCCACTTGTTATAATTGTTCACTTCAAGGATTTTAACTATCTTAGAATGAATATTTGAAAAATATATGAATATTTTCTCATTAAAGGGTAAATAGATCGGTAGGTTGATAATGGTGGGTCTCATAAAGATCAAAATCATAGCCCACCCCGAGGCCGTTCTCCTTTAAAATCGCCGTATTGGTTTCAAGGGCCAGGGCATTTAAGTTATTTTCCCTGGAAATATGCCCCAGGTAAACCCGTTTGGTGCGTTCACCAATCATTTTAGTCAGGGCTTCCGCCGTTTCGACATTAGACAGGTGGCCCCGGTCAGAAAAAATCCTTTGCTTTAAACGCCAAGGATACTTCCCCATTCTTAACATATCATTGTCATAGTTACTTTCAATCATTAAGGCATCAGAATTGTATACCAGGCCAGCTAAACGATCGGAAACATAGCCTAAGTCTGTCATCATGGCGAATTGCTTACCATCCTTTTGGAAGGCATAGAACTGTGCATTGATGGAGTCATGACTGACAGGGAAACTTAGAATATCGACATCCCCAAAGCTAATCCTTTCCCCTGGCTCCATAATTATCTTTTGGTCGGCGTCCAACTTGCCACATTTCTGCTCGAGATAGGACCAGGTATCGGCATTGGCATAGATGGGGAGTTGGTAGCGCCGGGCCATAATGCCTGCCCCCTTGGAATGGTCAGAATGTTCGTGAGAGATAAAGATGGCATCAAGGTCCTTGGCGTCCCGGCCAATTTTCTGCAGCAATTCCTCAATACGCTTACCACTTAAGCCCGCATCAACTAAGATATTCCGCTGTGGGGTTTCAATATAAGTGACATTTCCTGTTGACCCACTGGCTAACATACAAATGCGCATGGTAAAATCTTTTTGCTCTGCGTCTTTGTCCAAAACATCCAAACTTCATTCTCCTCGTTTCTTACATAAAATCTTTTAATTGGTATTGGTTCACTGCTTCTAAAGCCTGAGCTAAGTTGCCGCTTAGCGACTGGTTGGCTTTTTTCGCCTGCTTGACCAGTCGGTAGTTATCCCCAGTCACAAAGCTATAGAGGTAGTCCTTTTGACTGTAACCCAAGGACTGGTCGCGACCCTTGAGAGATTCGAAATAAGTCTTCCAATATTTGGCAAGTTCTTGCCCCTGGGCATTATAAATCGGCAGAGTATAGCGCCTCAGTAAGTAGATTCCCACTAAGCAAAAGGCCAGGGCTAAGAGCCAAACATGGCCCTTATTTATCTCCCAGATCAGCCAAATCACTAAACCCGCTAGGACGATAAAGACAGTGACATAAAGCCACCATAAAAAGCCATAAAAGCGGCTTCCAACCTTATCTAATAACTGCAGGTCCTGTTTGCGTTTTTTATCCAGCTTGCTAAGGGTATGCAACAAGTTACGGTAGTTTCTGGTCTTGCCCTTCTTTTTCAGACCCAGACTATATTTAAAGCTGGCAAAATCAAGATCCCCACCCTCCTGCTGCTTACTAAAAGCATCGAGGACAACTTGTTCATAGGGGTCATCACTTTGGTTAGCCAAGACTTTAAAGTAAGGGTAGAAGCGGTCATCTGCGTTGACAAAACGTAAGGCTAAGTGTCCTTTAGCTACTAAGGATAAAAGAACCAGCCACAACTTATCATGTTGGCTGTAATTCTTCTTCAATAGTTCGCTAACTTCGACCGGATTGAGCTCATGGCTGTGGTTGACTTGCTTAGCGTCAGCTGCTTGCCGAATCTTTTGCTTGCATCTGAGCAAGAAGTAAGTGTAAAGGATCAATAAGACGACTAAGGTTAAACTGACCCCCATCACTATCCAGTAACGTTGGCGGTACCAGGCTTGTCTGGCGCCGATATGCTTATCAATCTCTCGGTTAATTTGCTCACCCTTAGAGACGGGGCCTTCCCCTTTGATATTAGGCATCACGTCAGCTGGAAGCACCATTTGCACGTTCAACTTACTATCCGCTCTCAGATCTCTGACTTGAACTTGTAAGGTCGACTCATCCAGCCACTTCTCTTGGATATGGGCTGGACTAGCTAGCCAGGCCTTATAGTGGTTTTGGTCCACCGCCTGGGGAAATTTAAAGGTAATTTGAGCGGAGTGGATATCGAAAGGCAAGAGCAAAAAGTCCTTTTGCATAATCACTTGATTGCCGTACTTAGTCCAGACATCCTCAATATTGGCAATATAATTCACAATTTCATCGTCGCCGGACATGGTATTGTAGAGGTCCACTTGGACATTATTGCCGTTTTGATGAAGGTCAAAGGTTCCTACCGTGTGGGAAGTACTCTGAACAAAAGGAAAGGCTTCACTGGCTGAATTCATCCGCATATCTACATTTAATTGACGTAGGTGACCGCTTTCGCCTGTACTAATCACATGGCTTAATTGGTCGACTTGCTTATCAAACTGATAGCGAACCTGTTCATGTTCTTTAATGTCCCCCTGCTGGTCAAATTCCACCTTAACCTGGTAATCAGCAACTGAAATTCCTTGGTTATCTACTGCAAAAACCGAATCAGGAAGCAGGCAAAGCAGGCCTAAAAGGGTGATTAAGATCAGAGTTGGGAATTCTTTTTTCATGGCTTGGTCTCCTTCCTAGGTGGCTTGACTATTTTGGCTACTCGCCTTGTCGCCATCATTGGTGGGATTAACCGGCTGAGAAGCGGGAGCATTTTGAACGATCGTCCCATTAATGGCATCAACAAAGGTGGTTTTAGTGGTATGGTCATCCAACTGCATCATAATGGCCCAAACCGGTTTAAAAACAATAATATCATCAACGGATAAAGTTTGCTGGTAACAAATATTGGCTGATAAAATATTGGCCTTGGAAGGGATCTCATTATAAAGATATAAGTTATCAATGGCATTCTTTTGGGTGATCAATGGGCGTTCTTCCCCTTGCGGACTCACGTCATGGACATGACTCAATTCATAGGAGACGATTTCATTTTGATCATTTAAATGAAATAATAATTCAGCACTAGAATCCATGGCCAGTTTGTCGGCATAGGTATTTTGCCCATAGTAAATAATTTTACGTTGGCGGTTATAGATCAAGAAGTGATATTCTTGGCCATGCTCAATCGCTCCAGAAGCTAACAAGTCCTCAATCGGCTTTAAGGCTTCTGGGGACAACTGGGTAGGGTTTTCCACATTGTTCTCTGTCAGCGCGGGTAACTTAATCGGATTTTTGAACTCGCCATAGAGTTCCTCAGTCGAATCCCGCCACTCTAACTTCTGTTCCTTGGTCCGGTCTCCTCTATCGGTGGATAGGCGACTTTGTTTGCCTGCGATCAGCGGCAACTGGACATCATCTGAAGAAGGGCTAAAGTTCATGGTCACTTCATTATTCTTTAATTCCTGTTGGATATTAATGTTGGACTGGATGGAAGTCGTCTCCATAAAACTCTTTCCAAAGAGAATATAGGCCAGGAAGATATTTAGGGCGAGAAAGACAATAATCAATATATTTTCAATTTGACGAAAATTCATAAGACTTCCTCCCTCTAACGGCTCTGAGCCTGGTTCATTTCTTTAAAGACTTCTTCATTATTACTATCAACTTCTGCTGGTTGGGCCTCCTGGTCGCTGCGATTGTGTTTGATATAGACCGGAACGTCATTTGCCGTATTCCGTGTCACATAAGCCTCATTTTTAGTCATGTCGACCAGTTCATCTAGCATGAAATAGGTCCCATCTTTTTCAATCATCCAACAAGGCACCAAGGAAATTAAACGATTGGACTTGGAGCTAGGTACCCAGTAGTAGCCGATATTTATCGAATCAATATCCTTACTGCTAATATGGTTGACTTCAAGCAATTTCATAATACTGGTGGCCGGTTGCATTTCAAAATTTTCCGTCAAATCATTCAAAGGCGTTTGAATATTAAGCGCTGAAAATTTAGCTTGCAGGGTGTGGTCCTTAGGAAAACCAATTCGGATCCGTGAAACAAAATTAGACCCATAAATAGGAATACCGCCAACGACTTTTCTAAAGGTGACATTCTTTTCTTTATGGTTATATTGACTATAGATCCAGTTATCATTATTGGCCTGGATGCGTTGGAGGTCATTGTAGGCTTGTAAGATGACCGACAAAGGATCAGTATTAAGCTCGTAATCAACGGTTTGGTTGAATAAAATTTCAAAATTACTATTATTAATCACTAAGCCCTTGTTTTCGGTATAATACCGAGCTGACTCAACATCACTATAGTCATTGACTTGGTCAGGAAGGTTAAATAAGAGTTGCAAGTAGGCCGCATTGGATTGACGTTCCAAAATATAGGATAGGGCCTTGACCTCAACCTTGTCGTCGAGCAAGTAGTGGTAAGGGGTTTTCAAATCAACCCGCTTAACGGCCTTAAAACCATTCTTATTCTCATCGATACTGGTCTTTAAGTCATCAAAGTTAGCCGGCGCTTTTAAAGGCAGACTATAGACCAGACCCTCTTCCCGGTCAATCAAGTAAAGCATTCGGCTATCCCGCGGGTAGGAGATAAGATTGATGGGAATTTGTCCCAATTCACCACTAATATCATCACTGGTCAAGCCCAAGAGTTGGAGGGGGATTTGATCAGCGTACTCCAGCTCGATCATTTCCTTATTATGACTTTCTTGGATATAGTCAGCCAGCGATTCTTTCTTGAGGCTGTCCAAGTCAAGCCTATCCACTTTTAACTGGGTCATCTTCTCATTAAAGTGGGTTAACAAATTGGCTTCTCGGCTTTGCCAAAAGCCTTCTCCGTCAGAGTAGACCAAAGAAACTGGCCGGAATACTTTTAAGAGCGGCGTCTTATCCCCCGGATTAGCTATTTGAGTCGGGGTAAGAGCAGTGGTTTTTGCTTCCATTCCCTCATCTCCTGACCAATTACTAGATAAGTTAGTGAAAGGCCCAATAATATTCAGGGAGAAAAAGATACTGAGTAAGACTAAAAAGGTTAATAGAAAATGAGGCAAGTTTGTCCAAAATTTTCGCATTATTCCCAATCATCCTCCCCCATATCAGGTTCAAAAGGCAGAGAAATAAAGAAGGTTGACCCCTTATTCTCAATACTATTGGCCCAAATTTTTCCGTGATGTAATTCCACAACTTCCTTAGCGATAGCCAGACCCAGACCCGAGCCACCTTGTTGGCGGGAGCGAGCCTTGTCTACTCGGTAGAAGCGGTCAAAAACGTGTCCAAGAGCTTTTTGGGGAATACCTAATCCTTGGTCTTGAACACTTAATATCGCTTCATTATGAGTCGTCATGAGACGGACTGTAATCGTCCCCCCATCTGGTGAATACTTAATGGCATTGTTTAAGATATTATCAATCACTTGAGTGAGGCGGTCTTGGTCAGCTTCTACCCAGATCGGTGACTTGGTTAATTCGCGTTGGATATGGTATTCTTCATTGACATAATCCTCTGATTGAATCATCATATCGAAGCGGTCCAAGATATGGTTGACTAAACCTTGGAAATCGATCAACTCCAGGTTCATTTCCTGGCGGTTAGAGTCCATCCGCGAGAGGTTCAAGAGGTCACTAATCATTCGAATCATGCGGTCCGTTTCCCTTTGAATGACACCGAGAAATTCTACCGCTAATTCAGAGTCCTTAATGGCGCCATCAGCCAGGGCTTCACTATAGGATCTGACACTGGTCAAGGGCGTCCGCAATTCATGAGAAACATTTGAGACAAATTGGCGGCGGTCACGTTCAATCTTTTCATGCTCAGTCACATCGGTTAAGACCCAGACTAGACCACTGACATAGCCAGACTCCCTTTGAATGACGGATAACTCGCCTTTAATAATCGATTCTTGGCCATCATCAGAAGTAAAGTGCATTAAAATATCACTTTCACTATTCAATAACTCACGGAAAGTATATTTATCCCTTAAATTGAGCACTTCCATAATGGAATGGCCCATAATTTCAGCTTCTTTTTTGCCGATTAATTCACAGGCCCGGTTATTGGTAATCATGACCCGGCTGCGGCGGTCAGTGGCAATCACCCCATCGGTCATATGTTTTAAGACTGAATCCAGCCGTTGGCGTTCAGATTCCGTGGATTCTTGAGCTTCGCGCACTCGAACCGAGAGATAGTTAATCGACTGGGCTAAGACGCCCATCTCATCATTACTATAGACCTTAACCTGGTCACTATAATTTCCATCGGCAATCTTTTCAATTTGATTGGTCATTTCTTGGACTGGACCGGTAATCCCTCTAGAGATTAAAACTGCCAGTAAGATAGAAAAGACCAAGGCCAAGCCCGATGAAGTGATATAAATCAAACCAGTATTTTGCACTTGGTTGTAGACACTTTCAATGTTGACCGTCACACTTAAAACCCCGATCAAAAGACCGGAATTATCCGAAGAAAAAATAGGAACAACATATTGCTTAATCCGCAAATTTTCTTCATTGTCATACATTTCCTTACTCAGGCTAGTGTTATTGTAGAGAACTGTACGGATCATGTTATCGGTCGTTTGTTGGCCCACATTGGCCTGGTTACTGGGATTAGATGAAGCAAGAATTTGCCCCTTATCATCAACCACCAAGGTTTCTAAAACATTGCTAACATTAAAACGACGCAATGAATTAATTAATTGCGCCTGTTGGTCACTCGTCTTATTATCTTCATTTTGAATAATGGGGCGAACGCTATCCTCCAGGAAGCCAATTTGCACATTCATTTGATCATCAAAGCTGCGCATCATTTCCTGTTCTAATTGTTGGATAAAATAAGCCCCAGCAAATTGCAAACCAAGTAACAAGAGCAAGATAATGACCAAAGGAATCTTTAAATGAATCGAATTAAGAAAGGAAATTTTCGATTTTTCTTGTTTTTCCTTCATTGCTTCCTACTCCTGGTCATTATCTTGGAGATAATACCCCACACCACGGCGGGTCATGAGTAATTTAGGATGGCTGGGGGTGTCTTCGATCTTTTCACGTAGACGACGCACGGTCACGTCCACGGTCCGAACATCGCCAAAGTAGTCATAGCCCCATACCGTCTGCAAGAGGTGTTCCCGGGTCATCACTTGGCCTAAGTGCTTGGATAAGTAATGGAGGAGCTCGAACTCACGGTGGGTCAGGTCAACTTCCTTACCATTCTTAGACACATAGTAGGCATCTTCATGAATGGTTAGGTTACCGACATTTAATTCATTATTTTCTTCTTTTTCTTCAGCAGCCTCAACGTTAACCTGAGAACGGCGGAGGTTGGCCTTAATCCGTGCTGAAAGTTCCCGATTGGAAAAAGGCTTGGTCACATAGTCGTCAGCTCCCATTTCCAAACCGAGCACCTTGTCAATTTCTTCACCCTTGGCGGTTAACATAATGATAGGAACACTGCTGGTCTTACGGATTTCACGACAAACTTCCAAGCCGTCTTTTTTAGGCAACATTAAATCCAAAACAATAAGGTCAGGTTGGTAGCTGGCAAAGCTTTCTAAGGCTTCTTCGCCATCGAAAGCTGCCAGGGTGTCATAGCCTTCCTTTTGAAGGTTGAAGGTAATGATATCTGAAATTGGTTTTTCATCATCAACGACTAAAATTTTTTTCATTATTAAAACTCCTTAAGTGTAACAGTTACAGCAGAGGACGATATGGCTAGAAGAAAATCCATAAGCATCGTATGACTGGAACCCGTTTTAGTTTAAGAACTTCAATTTTCCATCTAAATTTCCCTATTTCCACCAATCTAAGTCAACCACTGCAACAGGGTCAACTAAAAATTGTCAATAGAATACTCTCTAATTTATACATTATACCGTGAAAAGGGTGAAAAACCAATGCCAGCCCTTTTATTTCTGACTTCTTACATGGCTTCTAAGCAAAAAAGCGAGTCTTGGTGGTGCCAAAAGCTCGCTTATAATCATGTATCATTCATAAAAATTGACTAAATAAAAAACGAGTGGGGTAAACACTCGTTTTTTTATTACTTGCTTAATTAGAAATGGATGTAGGATGAAGCTGCTGCAGAACCAGCATCAACAGTACGGTAAGTCACGTTTGGTGAACCACCGAAGTTCATTTCTGAAATACGGATAGAACCGTCTGGGTTAACCCCTTCAACAAAGGCAACGTGGCCATAACCAGATGCACCTGCAACCCCGGCTGGGAAGGAAACCACAGAGCCGACGGTTGGTGTATTTGATACTGGGATACCATGACTACTTGCAGTATATGCCCACTGGTTAGCGTTACCCATAGGACCAGGAACTGGTTTACCTAAGGCATGTAGGCGGTTGATGACATAATAAGTACATTGTCCTGCTGGAGCTAAGCCACGTGGGTCAACACTCCCATCATAAGCAGATAAGACAGTCGCATTGTTTGTGCTTACTGGTTGGGCTTGTACTTGGGTATTAGCTGCTTGGTAAGTTTGGGCTTGTAATTGAGCCTTTTCAATTTCAGCTTGTTTAGCAGCTTGGGCTGCCTTTTGTTCTTCAGCTTCCTTAGCGGCTTGAGCGGCTCTTTGAGCTTCCGCTTCCTTGGCAGCTTGTTCTGCTTGGGCTTGCGCTTGAGCGGCCTTTTGTGCTTCAGCTTCCTTAGCAGCTTGGGCAGCTTTTTGGGCTTCCGCTTCTTTGGCAGCTTGTTCTGCTTGAGCTTGAGCGGCCTTTTGCGCTTCGGCTTCCTTAGCAGCTTGGGCTTGCGCTTGTTCTGCAGCTTCTTTGGCTTGATCAGCTTCATTAACTACAGCTTCTTCAACTTTTACTTCTTTGGCTGGAGCTGGGCTAGCTACTTCAGTTTCAACAACTTCTGCTTCACGACCAACTTGAGCTTCTTTTACTTCAGGAGCTGCTGGTGCTTCAACTGGGCTTGCGCTTTCTTCTACATGGCCTTCATTGGCAGTCACTTCAGGAAGTTCATCAGCGATTTTTTCTTCAACCACTTGATCTTGCGGAGCTGCTTGGTATTCAGCAACTGGCGCTGGACTTTCTTGTAAAGCTACTTTTACTTGTAATTGTTGACCAATTAAGATTAAATCCCCTTGTAAACCGTTCAAGTCACGAATGGCTTGAGCAGTGGTGTTAAATTGAGCAGCAATTTTGTTTAAAGTGTCTCCAGCAACAACGGTGTAAACGCCATTAGCATCTGCAGTTTGGCTAGTAGTGGTTTTTGCAGCAGGTGCTGGTGCTGGTTTTTCAGCTTTAACTTCTTTTTTATTAGAAGCTTGAGGTGTTTCTGCAGAAGGAACGTCTAAGGTTTCCCCAGCGAAGATAAGGTTAACATCTTCAATGTTGTTACCGTCACGTAATTCTTCAATAGTGGTATTAAATTGAAGTGCTAATTCAGATAGAGTGTCCCCTACCTTAATGGTATATTCAGCCGCATCAACATTTGGTGCGATAACAGCTGCCAAGGCCGCTGAAGTCAGTACAGATGTTCCTAACATGATTTTCTTTGTCTTTTTCATAATTCTGTTTTACCCCCAGAAATTTTTAAAATTTATTAAAATCTATTTATTCACAATATCTATTATATATGCTGGGGAATTTTTTTGGGTAACAAGTCGATTACAAATTATTTCATTTTCGCCTTCTTAGTGAAAAATTAAAAGCTTATCTTTTATAAGCCATATCTTTTTAAAGAATTATTAAATATTGCTATGGCCCCTTTCCTGGGGCACTTTTTTCTTTAAGTCAATTTTAGAGAGAAATTATTCCCTGACTCTGTAATATTTTTGTAATATATTTTGTAATATTGAAACATTTCCTGTCTTTTTTGCGAAATAGACCGATGCAATTCAGGAATTTTCCTCATTTTATTTGGAATTAGCCTGACTTTTCCTCAATCGCTCTGAATACCTCTAAGTGGGATTTTTCATGTCGTCTTGACAGCCTTGCTATAATGGAAGTGATATCGTCTGAGACGATTAACTCTCTAGAAAGAAGGCTGAAAAGTGAAAACAAGTCCGTTCAAAGCCAATAAATTGCAGACCGAAGTGGCTAAATCACACGCCCTCTCAATCATCGAGGCCATTGCCGTAGGAGCCTTAGCGGGATTCTTCGCAGTCCTCTACCGCTATTTATTAGGCTATGCTTCCCAGTGGCACACTTGGCTCTTTAGCCAAAATCATTTAAGCTTTATCGTTATAGCTATCATTACGGTCATCCTCATGGCTGGGGTTACCGGCTACTTATTAAAACGCTCTCCCCTCTCTGGAGGCAGTGGCATTCCTCAGGTGACGGGAGAATTACTGGGACAATTTAATATGCCGGTTCTTTCCTTATTATTATCAAAATTTGTAGGGGGACTTTTTGCCATCATTAGCGGGATGTCTTTAGGACGTGAGGGCCCTTCGATTCAAATCGGGGCAGCTGTGGCTAAGGGTTATAGTAAAAAGCGCCAGACTAGCCCCGAAGACACTCGCCTCTTAATTACTGCCGGAGCCGCTGCCGGTTTAGCAGCTGCCTTTAATGCTCCAATTGCGGCAAGCTTATTTGTATTAGAAGAGATTCATAAGAGTATTTCTTCCTTTATCTTAATTCCCGCCCTGATTTCAGCCATCCTAGCTGACTTGATCTCTAAATCGCTATTTGGTTTACAGCCCTCCTTTGCCCTAAAAACACCAGAAAGCTTTCCCTTAAAACTTTATTTTTCTCTTATCCTTTTGGGGATAGCCTCTGCTGTTATCGGCTATTGCTTTTCCAAGTCACTTTTAGCCTTGCAAACCACCATGCAAAAGTTTTTTCCAAAAATAATTCACCGAGTGATGGCCGGTTTCCTAGTGGCTGCTTTAGTTTCCTATGGTTTTTCTTGGATAACCGGGTCAGGGCATGAACTGGTTTTTGACTTTATCGCCCAACCCTTTTCCCTGAAGCTCCTCTTAATCATTCTCTTTGCAAAAATTTTCTTTACCGCCTTTTGCTATAGCACGGGGGTTCCTGGTGGGATTTTTCTTCCCACCTTAGCCATCGGTTGCCTCAATGGAGCCAGCGTTTTTATGCTTATTCAACTTTTTCTTCCTATTGATTCAGCCTTATTAACTAATTTCATGGTTTTAGGCATGGTTGGGGTTCTAACGGCTGTAGTACGGTCGCCATTAACTTCTATCATTCTCGTAGTGGAAATGGTAGGCAATCTCAACAACCTCCTGCCCTTGGCCGTAGTGGCTGCCCTTGCCTATATCATCTGCGAAAGACTGGGCCTGGCGCCTATTTATGAAAGTCTTTATGAACGGATGCAGGACAAAGCAGCGACAAAGCTCACCAAGAAAAAAATTAGCCTGACTTATCAAGTGAGTGTCCTCTCCCAATTTAACCAGCTAGCCGTTAAAGACTTAGCCTTTCCGCCTAGTGCCCTGCTCTTAAATATTGAACGCAAGGGGCAAAGTATCACCCCACATGGTGATACCACACTCCAAGCCCTAGATACCGTAAAGGTCTTGTTAGATGAAGACGATTTAGCCGCTAGTAAAAAATATATCCACTCTATGAATAAAGATTAAAAATAAGGATGTGAGGATGACGTCAGAGACTTGAATCGCTACGCATACTCTATCTGTAACTCGCTCTTCGCTTCGAACAACTATAGCAACTGGAAAAAAAAGAGGCTAGGACAAATCCTAGCCTCTTTTAAATGATAAATTTATCTGTACTTCTTATTCTTTGTCGTCTGAAAAGCTATTCTTAACCCCATCAACTGCTCCCTTTACGGAGTCCTTCACATCGTTAACTGCTTCTTTAGCTTGGGCAGATAGGTCTTCAGTCTTGCCTTCGTTTTCGGTTTCTTTGTCATCAAATACTTTTCCAGCGGTTTCTTTGACTTTACCCTTAATTTGATCAAATTTTTCTGACATAACTTTTCCTCCTTTTATCTTATACTCTCATTTTAACACGATCAAAGAGGTCTTTAAAATGATATGGTTAGCCTATCATTTGCGTCACCCTTAGATAAAAATAAGTTGACAAGATTATCCCGATCTTTGTAAAATATAAAATGCTTATAGCTATTCGTTAAGATTATTCAGAAAGGAAGATACTTGCATGACAACCAGTCAAGCGGTTTTAGAGCAGCTTATGGTAGCGCCCCTTAGTGGCCAGGTCCTAGCCGACCAACTCAACCTCTCCCGTAATGCAGTATGGAAGGCGGTTGAAAATCTGCGTAAAGAAGGCTTCGTCATTGAATCTGGAAAGCAAGGCTACCAGATTCAAGCCTTACCCCAACGGCTAAACCAGAGTCTATTGACTTATTACCTGGACCAAGGGGAAGCCAAGTGGAAGCTCATTCTTTTAGATGAAGTTGGCTCTACCAATGAATATATCAAGGCCTATAAGAGTCAACACCAAGATGACTTGGTTATTTGTGCTAGTCAAAAACAAACAGCCGGAAAAGGACGTCTAGGAAAAAGCTTCTATTCTTCCTTAGAGGATGGCTTGTATGTCAGTTTGGCTCTGAAGCCCAATTGTTCTAGCCCAGCTGAAGTGCCTCTCTACACCCTTTTAGCGGCCAGTGCCGTGATCGACACTTTGGGGAGTTACTTAGCTGAACCCATCCAGGTCAAGTGGGTTAACGATCTCTTCTACCAAGGTCACAAGGCAGCCGGAATCCTTTG
Source organism: Aerococcus sp. Group 2 (assembly GCF_905125285.1). NCBI lineage: Bacteria > Bacillati > Bacillota > Bacilli > Lactobacillales > Aerococcaceae > Aerococcus > Aerococcus sp. Group 2. Next base: position 228,063 of record NZ_CAJHPA010000002.1, read on the forward strand.
CGAAATGGTCTCTGACTTAGAGATTCCTAGCGTGTCTTACATTGTCGTCGGTTTGGGTCTGAATTTAGCCGGTGACTTGTCTAAAGTGGCTGATATTAGGGAAATTGCTGGAACCTTTTTTGGAAAAGAGTTGCCTAAAGACTTTAATATTAACCAATTCTTAGCTGACCTTATCCAATGCTTTATGACCTACCATCACCACTTTGCCCAAGGTAAATTTCTAGACACCTATAAGAAACACCTACTGGGTCTGGGTAAAGAAGTAAGCTACCAAGAAAACCAGGTCAATAAAACTGGGAAAATAAAAGGGATTAATGAACAAGGCCAGCTCTTAGTGGCAGATAGCGCTGGAGACATCCACGCCCTAGTCAGCCCCAATATTCATTTTGGGAGTCAACAATTCGTTAGCGACTAGCTAGAAGCAAAAGCCTATTAATCCAGTTTAAATCTCTGGTTAATAGACGCAGTGGCTCAAAGGCCCTGTTAATCGATCTTTGCATAAGGAGAAAACAAAAATGAAAACCAAAGAAATTACTCGTATTGCTTTGATGATAGCCTTATTGGTTATCGCTTCTCAGTTAACTATTCCTATCGGGATTGTTCCCTTTACCCTTCAAACCTTTGCGGTTAACTTAATTGCCTTATTTTTAAAACCTAAAGAAGCCTTTCTTACCACCCTGCTCTACTTGCTGGGCGGCTTAATCGGATTACCTTTCTTTGCTGGATTCCATGGCGGTTTCCAAAGTGTCCTAACCCCTTCCTTTGGCTTTATTATAGGCTTCCTTGCTGCCGCTAGTCTGGTTTCAACCTATTTAGCTAAGCAAGCCAATCCAGGGCCTAGAGAATACCTCATTGCCCTAGTCATTAATTACTTAGTGACCAATTCAATTGGTTTTGTCTATATGGCCTTTATTTTAAACAGCTATATGGGCAAAGGCCTTTCCATCGGCGGGCTTTTAGCCATTGGGATCACTCCCTTTATTCTGGCTGAAATTCTCAAAAGTGCCCTGGCCTTTATCTTAGCCCTGCGTTTACGTCCACTCTTAAAGCGCAGAAACTTACTTGACTAAAAAAAGTGTGACCAAGTTGATTAGCTTGGTCACACTTTTTTCTATTATAATTAATCCAAGATAAGAGAGACTAAGTCCTCGATAGCAAGCTTGCCAATGTTATCTTGGTAGTTGCCAGCTTTTAGTCCTGCAGCAATTCCAGCTTGGTCATAAGTCTTTCCAATCATCGCTTGGTCGACTTGGTCCGGTTGGCCAAAACTCATATCTCCATAAGTCTTGAAATCAGTAATAAGTCCATCACTAATATTAAAGTTAAAAGCCACGGTGCCTACCCCAGGGTAATAGGCTGTCTTATAGTAATGGAATCCAGGATTTGACCCATAATTCCACTCATCTTTTCCATAAAAATCAGCCACCCGTTGGTCAATAATCGCCCAGTCCTCATCGGTTAAGGTATAGCGTTGGATAGAATTCAAATCCTCTGTATGAAAGATTTCCTTAAGCAGGGCCTCTTTAAAGGCTTCTGTAGATAAGTCAGCTAAGTCACCTTTTAAGAGGGGTTTGAGGTTAGAGACCCGTTTATCTACCGACTTGACCCCTTTGGTTTTTAACTTATCTTGATTAGGGGTCAGCACCCGTCTTGCTTGTTGGGTATCCAAATCATATAAGAGGGTCCCACCAGCTGCCAGGGCATTTTCTACCTTGACCATAGACATGCCAGAAATTTTTAAGTCGTCCACCACAATGTCGTTACGACCTTTGAGTTGGACGCCTTCAATTCCTAGTGCAGTCAAGGCATCAATAATCGGTTGGGCATAGTAAGAAAAATCACCATAATGTGAGGTGTCACCAACGACAATATTCTCAAAGACAATGTTGCCGTAGTCCTGATAAACAGCTCCCCCGCCACCCGTACGCCGGACTAAGGTGATATCATTCTTTTCTAAATAGTCTAGATCAACTTCTGCATAGGCATTTTGATTTTTACCGATAATGACACAGGGAGCATTAATATACATAATTAAACCATGGCCTTCAAGGGCTAGGTCATTGATCAGATAATTATCCAGCGATTGGTTAACAATAGGATCATAAACCGCTTGACCATGGCGTGACGTATCAATAAAAAACATGGAAAGATCTTCCTCCTTATTCATTTTCTAGCCTCTAACCGGGACATTTTTTAAACATTTTACACTTTAAATTATAGCATAGAAACCGCCTTCTTTTCTGTTCCTTTGTCCCTTGAAATCTTATTGGAGCATGGCTCATTCTATGGTAATATGCACTTATTAAGCCAGAAAGGAAAATAACCATGTCGCTAGCTTTGGAATTTATTGATAAATTTAACCAGCTCCTGGGCGATGAAGCCGCTGACTTCTTCGCCGCTCTTAATAAAGGAGAGGCCCAGAAAGCCTTTCGGATCAACCCTCTAAAAGCTAAGGCCCAAGCCATTTGCCAGTCTTACTTTGAAGAAGATTTAACCCCCTGTCCCTATAGCCCATGGGGGTATTTAGGTCAAGTAGACGGTCATTCTCCCCTCCATCAAGCTGGACTGGTCTATAGCCAGGAAGCTTCAGCCATGGCGGTTGCTAGTGTGGTCCAAGCCCAGCCGGGAGAAAAAATTCTTGACCTCTGTGCCGCACCAGGAGGAAAGTCTACTCAGATTGCTGCTGATATGCAGGGCCAAGGGCTCTTGGTCGCTAATGAAATTATTCCTAAGCGGGCCAAGATCTTAGCTGAAAATATTGAAAGAATGGGCATTTCCAACGCGCTGGTAACCAACCACGATCCCGAAAGTCTGGCTACTTATTTCCCGAGCTTTTTCGATAAAATCCTGGTTGACGCCCCCTGTTCCGGTGAAGGCATGTTTACCAAAAGTCAAGCGGCTCGTGAGGGCTGGAGTAAAGAGACGCCCCTCCTCTGCCAAGAGCGGCAAAAGGAAATTCTGAGCCAAGCGGTTCGGATGCTAAAAGCAGGTGGTCAATTAATCTATTCCACCTGTACCTTCTCCCCAGAGGAAAACGAAGAAATTATTGCCTGGCTATTGGACCAGGCTGACTTTGACTTAGAATGGATTGACCAATTTCCTGCTGAAACGATCTCTAGGGGGCGAAGTGACTGGAATCAATCTGACTATGATCTCTCCGCCTGTGTGAGAATTTGGCCCCATCGTTCCATCGGCGAGGGCCACTTTATTGCCCGCCTCAAGGCCAAAGACAGCCTTAATGCCAACCAAGTAGCACCAAAAGCTAAGAAGAGTCGTCCTAAAAAGGGCAAAAGACACGCAGCTAAGTCTAAAGCTTCACCCTATCGCTTATTAGAGCCAGAAGAAAGGAAAAATCTCGCTGCCCTAAGCCAATCCTTCCCTAATGAGGACTACCAAGATCGAGAACTGATTGCTAAAGGCGACCAGGTTTGGCTCCTCCCTCCCGGCGTTACTTATCACATGCTGGTAGAGGGCTCCCTCAATCAATTACACAGTCTCCGTCTGGGGCTCCACCTGGGAAGCTTACTTAAAAATCGTTTTCAACCCAGCTATGCTTGGGCCATGGCCTTGGCTCCCAAAGCCACTTACCCTCAAATTGAAATCAGCTACGATGACTGGGTAAACTATGTCCAAGGTCTCACCTTAGCTTATCCTGGCAACCAAGGTTGGGTCCTCTTAGTTTACCAAGGGATGGTCATTAGCTTTGGCAAACAAGTCCAAGGAACAGTTAAAAACTTCTTTCCCAAGGGATTGCGTTTTCACCCATGACAATGGGAAGTCAGAGGCGCTTCTGCTATACTAGGGGCAAAGAATCGGATTTTGACAAAGGAGGATGACTTACTTGATTAAACTATTTGTCACTGATATGGATGGTACCCTACTCAATGACCACCATGTCATTTCTGATGCTAACCGTCAGGCGATCTTGTCCTTAAAAGACCAGGGAATTGAGTTTATGGTAGCTACCGGACGGGGATATCACTCAGCCCAACCTTTACTAGATATGCAAGACTTAAGCTGCCCGATGATTAATTTAAATGGGGCAGTTTTTACTGATATTACTGGTGAAGCCAGCCAGCAAAAATATTTTTCCGGACAACTCCTTAGTGAACTGCTGGATTACTTTAACTATTACAGCATTAATTATTCCATTATGACCCAAAACCAATACTATCTCTATAATCCGGAAACTTTTATCGACCAAATTATGGCCATCAGCCAGGGCGATCCCAAGGCCATGGCAAGTGCGGCCCAATTTATCTTTGATACCAATTATATCCGTGATATTAGGGACTATATTAATGGGGAAAATGAGCCTGCCTTAAAAGTCATGGTCTTTTCTGAAGACCATGCTATTCTCCAGCAATTTATTGAGCATTTTGATAGCCATCCAGAATTAGCGGTCTCTTCTTCTGGACCCGATAATTTAGAAATTACCCAGCGTGATGCCACTAAGGGCAATGCTTTAATGGCTTATGCCCAGTCTAAAGGCTATCAAAGCGATGAAATACTCACCATTGGCGACTCTCATAATGATATTTCCATGTTCCACCCGGTCAAATATTCTTATGCCATGGCTAATGCCAGTCAATTGGTCAAAGACCAGGCAAACTACCTAGCACCTAGCAACAAGGAAGATGGGGTCGCCCAAGTGATTGCTAACTTACTTAAAGAGCAACACTAGCACTCGGAACAGGCCACTTAACCCTCTGCCAAATACAAGGGCAAATACCATTAGAAAGTGATGTCTATGGGGCAACAGCAAGTCAAAAAACTCTTAGAATTAGCCTTACTTGCCGGACAAATTATGTGTGAAAGTCAGGCAGAATCTTATCGGGTAGAAGATACCATGAATAAGATTCTTAGTCTTTCCCAGGCAGCTTTTGCGGTCGGCTGTTCTTTTTCAACCAATTTACTGGCCATTATTGACGATCCTAAATTTGAGAGTGGGGCTTTTGTGGGGGTGAAACGGATCACCAGCCACAGCAACAATCTCAATAAAATTGGTCAAGTGACCCGGATAACAGATTATTTTGTCCAAGGGCAGCTAGACATTGACCAAACTTATACCCTCTTATTGAACATCCGTTCGGGACGTAACCTCTATAATCCTAACCGAATGGCTTTAGGAATATGGGGGATGACCTTTTGTTTTACCTTTCTTTTTGACGGTGGCCCCTTTGAAGGCTTAACGGCAGCTATTAATGGTCTAGTCTTGGCGCTTTTGTTTCTAGGTGGTAACCGCTTTAATTTTGGGGCTTTCTTTACCAATGTCATTCAAGCAAGTGTCGTCACTCTCCTCCCCCACCTCTTTCAAATGTATCTGTGGCCTGATTTAGCCAGCGGAACCGTGGTGATCGCCTCTCTCATGCCCCTAGTGCCAGGAACGCCCTTCACCACCGCTGTTCGTGACCTTTTCCACGAGGATTTCATTGCCGGCTCTTCCCGTTTAGTGGAAGCCCTTCTCACAGCAGGAAGTTTAGCTTTAGGTTCAATCATCGCCTTTCTTATCTTAGAAGGAGTCTTTATATGATTGCTTTATTCCTTTACCATGCCTTTTTTTCACTGACCGTAGGCTTTTTTTGTGCCTATGTCTTTGAGGTCCCTAAAAGAATGATTTTCCAAGTCTCCTTAATTGGGATGTTTGGCTGGTTAACCTACTACTTCACCCAGGTCCTAGCGGGTTCGACTCCAGTCTGGTCCTCTTATTGGGCCAGCCTAGTCATTGCCGCTATGTCTCAGTGGGCGGCCAATCGTTTCCACCAACCAGTGACCTTGTTTTTCATTCCGGGTTTTATTCCCATCGTCCCTGGTGGGGGCCTCTACCGGACTGCCCTCTATCTTTTTCAACGCGATTTTGACTTGTTTTCTAGTCAATTGCTAGAAACCTTTATGAGTACCGTGGCTATCGGATTAGCTATTTTTACCGTTTCTAGTATCAGTTACCTAGGGAACCGGACCACTTCAGCCAAGTATATTCGCCGGGATAACCGTAAACGTGTGCGGGCCTTATTCCGTAAGCATTAAAAATAAGGAAGGATCATGATGACAATAAAAAAATTACTCCTACTCTTAATGACCGGTCTGCTCTTTGCCTGTGGTCAAAAACCAGACTCTACTACTCCTGAGCAAGCTAGCCAGGAAGACCAAACAGAAAGTAAGTCCCCACAAACTGAGCAAAAGAGTGAAACACAGCCAGCCAGTGACCCAGCGACTGACCTGGACCAATTAACCGTCTTGAGTCAGACTGAGGACTATGTTCAATATGAATTAAATGTCATGCGGGATGGTTTTAAAATACACGGTAAGCTCTTCTTGCCCAAGGGCGACCAAGAATCCTGGCCTTTGACTATCCTAGCCCATGGGATCAATCAAACCGATTTAACCACCACCCCTTACGCCACTCATTTGGCGAAACGTGGAGTAGCTGCCTATGTTTTTGACTTTATCGGCGGGGCTCCCCTAAATAGCAGTGATGGTGACTTTTCCGATATGACCGTATTGACTGAACTGGCTGACCTGGAGGCCATTTACCAAAAGCTCACTAACTATAAAGCAATTGATTCCAGTCAAACTTACCTATTGGGAGATAGCCAGGGCGGTCTCGTAGCTACCATGATGGCAGCAAAACACCCCGAGGATATCCAGGGGATGATCCTACTCTACCCTGCCTTCAATATGCCCAGCCTAGTCCACGACTTTGTCCCGGACAAAGAAGCAATTCCTGACTCCATCGATATCATGGGAGTATCGGTTAGCCGTTACTATATCGAAGACATGCTTAAGGTGGATGTGGAAGACATTACTACTTCCTATCCTGGCCCAGTTCTCATTGTCCATGGAGAAGATGATGTTCTTGTGCCCCCAGTCTATGCCCAAAAGGCCGCTGAGCTTTTCCCCAAGGCCCATTTAGAAATGATCCCTGGCGGCAAGCATGAATTTTCCGGCTCTGACTTCATCAAGGCCCTCTCTTATATCGATAAGTTCATGGTCAATCAACTCGGCGATGAACATTACCAACTCACTATCGACGAAGAAGAGCAAGCCGATAACAACTAAATCAAGTACGCTCAGATAAATAAACAATTAAAAAGTGCTAGTATCATCCTCTTAAAACTTAAGAGTGATACTAGCACTTTTACTTTATTGGACCGTATTTATTTTTAATGCGCTTTAAAGAGCTGGGTCAAACGGGTCATAAATTCATTTAAGAATCGGTTCACATCAACCGCCACGGCTACTCGGACACTGGGATCAGGATCATTTAAACGGTCATTATCGCCAATAGTCCGTCCCCGACTTTCGCCTTCAGTTTCAACCTTCATGGCTAAAGGCAGGCAGTCAACTAAGTCTCCTTGAACGGCAACCGCCACGGCTAGTGGGTCATGGAGGGCACAACCCTTTAAGTGGGGCGAGGTGACTTCGTAGGATTTAATATAATAGTCCACAATATCAGCCATTTTCTCCCCGGCCTCAGTACCTAAGTCACGCCAAAGTTGGGTTTCCTTATAGGTCAAGAGCGTGCGCAAGGTCACGTCTAAGCCCACCATGGTAACTGGTAAGCCAGACCGGAATAATTTGTCAGCGGCTGCGGGGTCTTGACTAATATTGGCTTCAGCAAAAGGCGACACATTACCGCATACTGTCAAAGCTCCACCCATAATAACAATCTCACCAACTTGGGATAAGCTATCGAGGTCCTTATCAATGGCTGCGGCTAAGTTAGTCATAGGCCCGGTAGCGACAATTTTTAAATCTTTACCATACTTCCTAGCCGATTCGAGGATAAAGTCAACCGCATTGCCAGCGGCTTGCTTAACGGGCCGGTCACCCAAGTCAACCTCCCCCAGACCATTTTTACCGTGGATCAGAGCTGAGACTTCTTGCACTTCAAAGTCTTCCTTATCCGAAGCATGGTCTAAGCCGGGATAAACTGGGACCTGGCCTTGACCAAATAAATCCAATAATTGACTGGCGTTTTTCAGACCCCTTTCCATTAACACATTACCATAGGTCCCCGTGATACCAAGCAAGTCGACTTCTGCTGAGGCACACGCATAGGCAATGGCCAGGGCATCGTCAACCCCTGTATCTAAGTCCAGTATCATTTTTACCATAGAAGATCCTCCTCCTTAAATCCTTAAACTGACGTCACTTCAATTTTACCCGCTTTATTACCACTTTTAAAGCTTTAGCCCAAAGTGGCTAAAAAGAAAATCGGCCCCGATAGCTATGGAAAACTATGGGAGGCCGATTACTTTTACATTAAGTCAACTTCATTACTAGCCTTGAACCTATTCTACTACTTGGATTCCGCTTGATTTTTAACAAATTGGTATAAGGTTTTCACTGGAACCCCTGTTGCTCCTTGAGGGAGGTAGCGGTAGGCTTTTTCCCCGAAGGCAGGGCCAGCAATATCCAAGTGAACCCAGGGCTTACCTTCCACAAAGTGTTCTAAGAAGACCCCTGCAGTAATGGTTCCCCCATTGCGTCCGGTAGAGTTTCTTAAGTCGGCATTGGTGCCCTTAACGGCTTCCCGTAATTCTTCTGGGGCTGGTAGTTGCCAAATCGGTTCACCAACACTGTCAGCAGCTTGGTCGACTGCTTGGAAGAGCTCAGGGTCATTGGTCATCGCCCCAGCTGTCCGTTCACCGAGAGCGACTAAGCAAGCCCCCGTTAAGGTCGCTAGGTCAATCACGCATTCACTATTCACTTTAGCAGCTGCATAGTAAATCGAATCGGCCAAGGTCACCCGTCCTTCAGCATCGGTATTCAAGACCTCAATCGTGGTCCCCTTCATGGAACCAATAATGTCCCTATTTTTATAGGAGCTGGCAGAGACCAAGTTTTCTGTGATAGCAGCCACACCGACAACGTTTTTATTGACCTTGTTTTTGGCTAAGGCGTAAATACTACCAATTACTGCTGCAGCACCCGCCATGTCGTCCTTCATATCGATCATAGAGTTTGCTGGTTTTAAGGCGTAACCACCGGAGTCATAGGTAATCCCCTTGCCGACTAAGGCGATGGCTTTTTCTTCTGGGCCTTGAGGCAGATAATTCATCACGAGGAAGCGGGGCTCATTGACCGAACCAGCATTAACCGCTAGGAGGGCTTCCATGCCTAAGTCTTCGATTTGTTTTTTATCGAAGATTTCCACTTCTACCCCAAGCCCAGTTAACAAGTCCTTGGCTTGGTCAGCCATTTGCGCCGGACTGAGGTGGTTAGAAGGGGTATTGACTAGATCGCGCGTCGCATTAATCCCTTCCACTAAATGAATCACTTCCTCAACCACTTGGTCAAGGTCAGCGACTTTTTTAGGCAGGTTAATCTTAGCTAGGGAAGAGGTGGATTTGTCACTGAGGTAACGGTCAAAACGATAGTCGCTTTGTAAGAAACCTTCAATAACCCCTTCCAGGGCAGCACGGTCCGTAGCCGCAAAAGAAACATTGGCTGCTTCAACCTTAGCTGCTTTTAATTCCTTAGCTGCCAAGAAAGCCGCAAGCACATAGTTATCGCGTTGAGGCTTTTCACCGAGGCCAACTAAAACTAAGTTTTGGCTATTAGGGCCTAGTGAGCGATAGACTTGCTTGGCTTCGCCCTTAAAGTCCAGTTGGTCTTTTAAATAGTCTTGGGTGGCCTGGTCGACCATGCTTAAGTCTTGACCAGCCTCCACTAAGTAAACATGATTGGTAAAATTTTCATTGCTGACAAATTTCATCACTCATCCTCCAATTCTTCATTACTTCTGTCAATGCTTTCATTATACCAAGTTTAGTGATTTTAGCTAGGTTTAGCGATGAATTTAGGGAAATCAATCAAAAAGATTTGACTTAACCCCTCCTACCGGATCAATCGCCTTTACTAGGTCTTTTCGTTATAATGATCATAAGAAAATATTCAGGAGGTATTCCCATGACTCTTTTACAGACGACACTTTACTCAGATAGTTTGCGCATGGATGTCCATGTCAATATCATTTTTCCTCAAAACTGTGCCCGGACTCCAGAAGATAAACGGCAAAGCTTAAAGCCCCCTTACCGGGTCCTCTATCTCTTACACGGCCTATCCAGTAATGAGGATGGTTGGCTCCGCTTCACTTCCCTAGAACGCTATGCTCGTGATTTAGACTTGGTCATTGTCCTACCTACCACCCACCGCGGCTGGTATATCAACAATGCCATTGGTTATCCCTATAGCAATTTCATCAGTGTCGAACTGCCCGAGATCATCCAAACCATGTTCCCGGTGTCAACAAAACGGGAGGATACCTATATTGCTGGAGCCTCTATGGGCGGCTTTGGCGCTTTGAAGGCGGCCTTCACCTATCCGGAAAAGTATGGTTATGTGGCTAGCTTGTCAGGAGTTACCGACCTGGTCAATGTCTTTGCCCAAGGTCCTGATCCTGAGTCTCCCTTCGAACATCAAATGCTCTTTGACGAGGTGTCTCCTGCTCACACTGACAATGACATTTATTACTTGGTCCAACAAGCCATTGACAATAAGATCGATTTACCCAAAGTCTACTTAACTTGTGGCACTGAAGATAGCTTAATCGAGCAAAACCGCCTCTTCAAGGACCGCTTTGGCGATGTTTTAGAGCTCTCCTACCATGAGAACCCTGGCGAGCACGGTTGGGACTACTGGGACCCAGAAATTAAAAAGGTACTTGACTGGTTACCTACTATTTAATACGAATTACTTAAAATATTAAAAAAGCAGCCTAGCTTAAGTGGAAAGTTTCCTTAAGCTAGGCTGTTTTTTATATCTTATATTCAATCAGACTGTCTACCAAGCCAGCGAAATTCGACTGGTTTGCTTCATGGTAGGGTTTAACTTGGGAGCTACTTTTAAGGATGGCTTGACTGGCTAAGGGACCAATCGTCCACAATTGGATGGCGGACCGCTTCTGCTCTATGACCGGCAAGGACACTAAATCCACCAAAGCTTGCCAAGCACTGGCGCTCGCGATCGTTATGGCTAGGGGCGCTGCTTGGTTAGCCTGACTGATGGCGGCTTGAAGTGATTGACCAACTTTCCAGTTGACTTGCTTTTGATAAACGATCCACTCCTGAATACTTATATCAGACAGGTAAGTTTGCCCTAGAGCCTGGTACTTGCCCTGACTTTGGGGACTAATGGGGACAATAAAACGCTCAATCCTAGGTTGGTAGTGGTCCTTGATTTTCTGGAAATGCTTAAAGGCTTCCTGACTAGTCCCCCCTTGGGTCAAGGCTTGGCAATCAACGGAGTAGTTCTGGCTAAGGTAGCGTCCAGTTTGTTGGCTACTAGAAAAAAAGTTATGCTGACTTAATGTATCACTTGGAGGTAAGTGCTTAAAGGCGGCTTGGCCGGCCATGCGACTGACAAAGAAAAAGGCATCTCCTTGTTGAAGTTTTAAGGGGTTAACCTGGCTCAGAGGCTCCAATTGGATGCCCGGCAGCCAGTCCACTTGGTAGCCCGCTTGCTCTAAGCGGACTAGCTGTTTTTTATTCAAGGAGCGTGATGCCGTCCACAGAAGTCTAGTCATTGCCGTCACCTTGACCTAACCATTTTCCTGCCCCTTGGTCCAAGAGATCTTGGTAAACCGCTTGGCCTAGGGCTAAGGCTTGGTCTAGGGGAGCTTCTAATTGGCTACGAACCAAGGCTAAGCCGTCCTGACGACCAATCATGGCGGTTAATTGAATCATTTGGTCCTTCATTTGACCATAGGCGCCCACCGGATAGTTACAATCAGCCCCTAAGGCTTTGAGAACCACCCGTTCACAAGCCACTGCCTGGTGGGTTTCAGGGTCATCAATGGCTTGAAGGACTTCTCTAGTTTGCTGATCATCGCTCAGACATTGGACTGCCAAGGCCCCTTGCCCCACTGCAGGAATCATTTCATCCAGGCTAAAAGCATGGGCCTGGAGTTCATAGTTGTTGAGGCTATGGGCCTCACTATTAGCTTCTTTTTGGTTAAAGCGCTGGGAGTCAAAAGGATAGTCAAGGAGCTGCAAGCGTTTAAGGCCCGCCGTAGCGAGGACCAGGGCCTGGAAGTCGCCGCGAGCGAGTTTATCCAAGCGACTATCAATATTCCCGCGAACATGGACAATCTCCAAATCTGGTCTTAGGGCATGCAGTTGGGCCAGGCGGCGTAAACTCCCTGTTCCTACCCTAGCACCTTCAGGCAAGTCGCGCCAGTCCATTCCCTTAGCAGTCAAAATCACATCTCCAGGATCTTGGCGCTGAGGAATAGCAGCCAAGACCGTCCCTTGGGCTAATTCACTAGGAACATCTTTTAGACTATGGACAATAAAATCGACCTGGCCTTGGACTAGGGCCTGCTCAATCCAGCGGACAAAGACCCCTTTGCCACCAATTTTAGAGAGGGGGGAGGACTTATCCTTGTCTCCCTTGGTGGATAATTTAACTAATTGAAATTCATCCTGCGGGTAAACGGCCTCCAAAGCCCTGACAACTTCTAAACTTTGTTGCATGGCTAGCCGGCTGCTTCGCGTTCCAATACGATAAGTGGTCAAATCCGATTCTCCTTGTCTTTCAGATAAGATGCGATACTTTCTCCCAGGGCCTTAGCGCCTGCGGGTGACTGCCCTTGACTGGAAATGGCAATCAAGTAGCCCTCATGATTAATGGTTTTCATATTAAAGAAGTTCGATGCTCGCTTGTCCCCAGTCTGGTTGATCAATTGCCCTGACCCAAGATCTTCCGCAATCGCTTGGTTGACCTCTGCTTGATCAGTGCAGGCAAAGATCATCTGATAACCCTGTAAATCCAGAGGGCCTTGGTAGGCTTGCTGAAGCCAGATCAGCTGTCCTTCCCTAGCCCAGTCAGCAATACGCTCAGTCACATGAGGGGCCAAGACCGTGACCTGTCCCGCTTCCTTTATAAGTCCCTGTAATTTTCGCTCAGCGATCCTTCCACCGCCAATGATGAGAACTGACCAGTGACTGATATCTAACATAACTGGATACATGGTTAAGCTCCTTTATGACTTTTTTGTTCCTGGACTATCTTATGAAAAAATATCGCGACTATTTTTATAGGGGACCTCACTGTAATTATCATAATGGTTTAAGGCCCGGGCCAAGCTAAAGAAATAGTCCGATAAACGATTAATATAAGGCAAAACTTGGGGATTATAATCCTGGCTTACCTGGCTAAATTGCACCAACTGCCGTTCTAGTGTGCGAGTTTGCGTTCTTAGCATATGACAGAAGCTAGCAGCCTGAGTGCCCCGGGGAAGGAGAAACTTTTTAATGCTGGGGGTTGCTTCAGTATAATCATCAATCCAAGCTTCTAACTTGTCAGCCAGACCACTTTTTACCTTATAAGGACGTTCTTGGTCTAGGGTAGCATAATCACTCCCGCAATCAAACAAATCTTGTTGGATAGCCAGGAGTTGACTTTGAACTTGGTCATATTTGGGATCAACCAAAGCGGCCAGGTAGCCCACACTAGCATTTAACTGGTCAATCGCCCCATAAGTTCCTACCCGCTCAGAAGCCTTCGAAACACTATGTCCTCCGTACAGTCGGGTCATGCCCTGGTCACCAGTTCGTGTGTAAATTGCCATTCTTATCCTTCTCCTTCAATGATTCGGTCTAAGGCTTCCTTATCAATATGGTCAAGAACATGTTGGGCGAGTTCCTGAAATTGTTCTTCCATCACTGCTGCATAATTTTGGGGAAGCTGGCCCTTGAGTTTGATGCCTTTTTTCTCAGCTAGGGACTGTAGATAAGCATAGGTCCAGGCAGTATTGTCAAATAAGCCATGTAAATTACTTGCAATTAAACGGCCCGCTTCTAAGCAATAGCCTTCCTGATCCGAAACGCTGTCCCCATTTCGTTTGACTAGCTGGGCAAAGGGATTTAAGTGATCTTGACTTTGGATAGTATAGGTCCGCACTTCATAGGCAGACAAGGAATACGCCTCTTCTTCCTCTGCTTTATGTGGCGGATAAGTCGTTTGACATTGAGTCTGGTAGACATCATGCGCCCCGGTTAAGGTCGACTGGTAGGGGAAAATATCCAGACCAGGATAGCTGTTACCGGCTTCATCGCTTAAAGTCTGACCCAAGAGAGTTTGGCCTGCCCCTATTGCAATCAAGTGACTGCCCTTTCCTACGGCTGCTTGAATGGCTGATGCCAGGCCTCGGTCTTCTAGATCTTTTAAGGCTCTGAGAGGGTTGGCGGTTCCTGGAATAATGATTAGGTCCGGTTGCCCGACTTGCTTAGCCTGCTTAGCATAACGCAAAGAAACATCTTCAAAAAGCGATAAGCTATTCAAATCAGTGAAGTTAGCAACCCACTCTAGAGCAATCACACAGACATCAAGGGCCTTAGAGGCGTCGTAGCTGGTCTGTTCCATATGTAAGTCGCAGGAATCTTCGCTTTCAATCACATGGGGTAAGTAGGGAACCACCCCAATCACTTTTACCCCGGTCAAGGCTTCAATTTGTTCAATACCTGGATCAAGCAAGGAGACATCGCCCCGGAATTTATTAATAATAATTCCTTTAATCCGCTTTCCCTGGTCTTTTAATAAAGCGATGGTTCCATAAATCGAAGCAAAGACTCCGCCTCGGTCAATATCAGCCACTAAAATAACCGGACTATCAGCAATTTCAGCCATGCCCATATTCACAATATCATGGTCATTGAGGTTGATTTCAGCAGGACTCCCAGCCCCTTCTAAAACGATCAGGTCATTTTCCGAATCCAATTGGGTCATGACCTCTTTTAGCATAGGTTTTAATTGGGGTTTTAATTCGTGGTAGTCACGCGCATTGAGATCTTCGTAGACCTGCCCTTTAATAATAATCTGTGATTGGGCATCTTGGCTAGGCTTCATCAAAATGGGATTCATCAAGACGTCAGGTTCCCGACGGCAGGCATTGGCTTGCACCACCTGGGCCCGGGCCATTTCAGCCCCGGTCTTAGTAATATAGGAATTTAGGGCCATATTTTGCGATTTAAAGGGAAAGACCCGCATTCCTTCATTAGTATAGATCCGGCCAATGGCTGCTGCCATGAGGCTCTTACCGACATCGGAAGCGGTCCCTTGGATCATTATATGTTTAGCCATGAAGTTAGGCCTCCTTTGACTTACGGACGATCATGGTCGAAAAGTAAGAAATATTCTCATCACCTTGCCAGTCACTCAAGTCCCGGTAGACCGTCTCCGCCTCCATGGTGGCCTGGCTAATAATTTGGGCCTGGTCGCGGAGATTTGCTTCATCAAGGAGGGCTAGGATTTTCTTGAGGTGACGTTTGATTTTCATAATAACAATGGTATCAGCGTTTTTTAGATTCAACCGAATCAGGTCAGTAGATGTTGTTGCTGGTAGGACGGTAAAACTTTCTTCATCAATCACCAGAGGGACTTGCAAAGCTGCCGCCATCGCTTGGTAAGAAGTTATCCCTGCCACCAACTCCACACTATAATCCTGGCACAAGCGTTCTTTCAGATAGGTAAAGGTGGAATAAGTTGAAGGATCTCCCAAGGTTAAGAAGGCAATGGACTTCCCTTGGTCAAGGTCTTGGGCCATGGCTTGGGCTACTTGGTCACATTGCTTGGTCTTTACTGCCCTATCCTTAGTCATAGGAAAATGATAGGTTTTTACCGGGGTATGGCTCGGGATATAAGGCTCTGCAATGGAAAAGGCCAAGCTGGCTTGACCTTTTTTCCCGGTGGGAACATAGATAATATCGACAGCCTTAAGCTTTTCAATGGCTTTTAGGGTCAAATAGCCCTTATCCCCTGGACCAACGCCGATTCCATATAATTTAGCCGGCATGGTCGTCCTCCATCAATTCACCTAAATGCTTAAGGTAAAGTTGGCGAATGGCTGGGTCTTCTCCTAAACCCTCCAAGTGGATCATGACATGGAAGCCATAATTTTCAAATTGCGTTTGCCAGGAATCGGGATCCTCCGAAGCCATATCATTGTGGGCATGGTCACCAGCTACCAGCATGAGGGGGCGCAGGTGGACGGTTTTAACACCTTTTTGCCGTAAATCCTTGATAAAGTCTTCTTCTAATTCGGGATAACTTTCCACACAGCGTACATAAGCTGGTTTATCGGCAAGCATATAATCGAGGGTCACATAGCTAGTAAATTGCGGTGCTTGGGTTCCATGGGCCATATAAACCATAACTTCATCTTGGGCTAGACTTTGGATGTCTTGGTCTAAAACTGAAAGTAGGTCTTGGTAGTCCTCATAGATATCTAAGAGCGGACGGGCAATCTTCACTTGGAAATCTTGGTCTGCTGTTTCTCTTCGGGCTTGGTAAATTTTGTCGACCTCACTCCCATTAATCACATGGAGGGGTTGGACATAGACCCTTTGGTAACCCTCAGCTTTTAAGGATTGTAAGGCTTCTAGGGGGGAGAGCCGAGTCAAGCCTTCATGTTCCTGGATCCGTTTGCGCACAATGTTTGACGTATAGGCTTGGTAAATGGGCCAGTTGGGATAGGCAGACTTAAGCTCTTGATAAACAGTTTCGATGGTTAATTCACGGGTCTTTTTAAAAGTGGTCCCGAAACTTGCTAGTAGAATGGCACTTTTCATATTGAACTCCTTTATTGTTTACTAAAATGATGGATAAAATCATCAACACTACCGTGGAAATGTAGGGTTTCCGCTGCCAAATTTTCTTGCCAGGGATTAAGTAGGTCTTGACTAATCATAATGTCGGCCTGCTTGAGGGCGGTTTTTGCCAGCTCTAGGCGACTACTTTCAGCAGCTGGATCAGGATAAAAGATTAAATCGGCTCCTAAATCCTCTAAAGCCAGGCAATCAGTTAGAGGCGTCTGTGCCGAAATCGCAATCTGGTGGCCAAAGAGCGGGGCTTGACTAAAGAAGTCGAGCTTTTGCTGGTCAGTCACTACCTCCCCAAGGACAAAGAGGGCGGGCGCCTTGATCTGGGCAGCTTGACAATCATCAAACATATGGCCCAGGTCAGAGACCAAGTAGCGTTCTTGAGCTCTTCCTGCCCACTCGATGGCTGCCATAGGCGTTTTTTCATCCATGCCCGCATCAATTAGCCCACTAACAATGTCTCCTAGGGCTTTTACCGCCATTAAAAAGACTGCCGTTCCCTGACTCTTGACAATGGCCTGGTAATCTAAGTCGGTTCGACCCGCTCGGCTCTGACCGGTATAGATGTGTAGGGAACTTGACTTATCCCGGTAAGTAGCTGGAATACCGGCATAGGCTAAGCCGGCAATGGCTGAAGTAATACCGGGAATGACTGCAAAATCCACGCCCGCTTCTGACAGGGCCATGGCTTCTTCCCCTCCCCGACCAAAGAGGTAAGGGTCACCACTTTTCAGACGGACAATAACCTGGTATTCTTGGCTGGCTTGGATAAGTTGCTGGGTAATCTCTTCCTGAGAATGCGAGTGTTTACCAGGCTTCTTGCCCACATTCACCAAGAGGCAGGAACTTGGGGCGACTTGCAGTAGATTTTGATTAATGAGACGGTCATAGAAGATAATATCGGCCTTTTGCAGGCAATCATAGGCCGCTAAGCTGAGATTGCCTAGCCGGCCTAAGCCGGCGCCTACTAAATACACTTTTCCGCTAGTCATCACGATTCTCCTTACTGTGGACATCACTTGAAGCTGATTGTCCCTGGCTTAATAATTGACGGCTTAGGGATAGAACCTCATCAATGTCATGAGTCATTTCAGGATAAGCCACATCGGGTCGGGTAATTTCAATTACATCCATGCCCCGGTCTAAGGCAGCCGAAACCTTCTCATCCATCCCACCGGCCTGGCCACTTTCCTTGGTAATCATTATCTGAGCATTGACCTTTTTATAGAGCTCCGTATTTAAAGCCTTAGAATAAGGCGGCTTAATGGCGTGGATTTGTCCCGCGGATAGGCCAGCTGCTTCACAGTGTTTGACCACGGAAGCGACAGGAAGGACGCGCACAACTAAGCGCTCAGGCCCTAAGATTTGGGCAAAATCACCTACCGTCTTCGACCCAGTCGCTAGGTAGATATGATCATTTTTTCCGTGGCCTTTTTCTTGCCATAGGGCTTCGGCTTTTTGACAAGCTTCTACTAAAGAAGTCACTTGCTGGATGCGAGGGTCTGCTTTGGACAAGGGACGTTCGAAACGTAAGTAAGGAATCCCTACCGCCTGAGCAGCAGCAATGGCATTCTTGGAGACCAAATCAGCAAAGGGATGGGTGGCATCAACCACCAGATCAATGGCATGGTCTTTGAGATAAGTCTCCATCTCGTCTTGGTCCATCCGACTTTGAATCACCCGGTCCTTAAATTTCTTTGAATAAATCTTGCCATAATTAGTCGCTACTGAAAGGGTTACCTCACAACCCCCTTCAAGTAGGGTCTCCATGATTTTGATGCTATCCGAAGTCCCGCCAAATAGAAGTATCATCAGCTCATCCTTTCTCGCTCAGCTTGTCGTAAATCTTCCAGCTTAAATCCCATACTTGTCTTCATAACCGCGGGGCGTATACATCCAGTTCTGGTAAACCTTGGTAAAGCGGTTGCCCACAATCACCGTGGTCGTCATATCAACCACTTCCTCATCGAGCTCATCAATGGTCGTAATGATGGTTTCTTCCTCTTTACGGCCTACATCCTTGACGATCCCAACGACAATATTACCGCCTTTGTAAGATTTAATAATCTCTAGGGCCTTGGCTAAGTGTTTGGGCCGACCTTTGGAACGAGGATTGTACAAGCAAATCACAAAATCCCCTTGGGCAGCTGCATGGAGACGTTTCTCAATCATGGCCCATGGTGTCATCAAGTCACTCAGGCTAATAAAGCAAAAGTCATTCATTAGCGGGGCACCAAGGTTAGCTGCTCCGGCAATCCCGGCACTGAGCCCTGGGATAACCTTGACTGGGATATCTTCTTCTTGACTGGCTAACAACTCAAAAATTAAACCAGCCATGGCGTAAATACCTGAGTCCCCACTGCAAACCACCGCAATATCTTTACCGGTGTCTTTAGCTAATTCAATAGCTTTTTGACAGCGGTCAATTTCACCTGTCATGCCGGTAGAATAAACTTCCTTGCCGCCAATCAAGTCTTCAATTAAGGCAATATAGGTCTTATAACCGACAATAATTTCCACTTGGTCAAGGACTTCAAGACATTCCTTGGTCATTAAGTCCTTGTCACCTGGTCCCAATCCAACAATATATAACATCTTTCATTACTCCTCTTCTTGATAATAAGCCAGGGTAAAAGTTACCCCATTATGGCCATAGCGTCCACTGACCACATGGCCCTTGGATTCCAAATGGGCAGCAGTCTGTGAGACCGAACTCACTCCGACCGTCTTTTTGACAAAATCAGAGCCCGGGTAATAACTTTCAAAAGCCAGTAAGTCTTCCTTGGAAAACGTTTTAAAGTTAAAGTAGTGGTCTTTAGCCAGTTGTAAAATGGCCTCTTCTTCTGCTTTTAGATCAATAGACACCACGGTTTTAATACTTTCCCAGCGCAAATTTTCCCCATGGAGAAATTTTTCTAATTCTTCTAAGAGTAAGGGATAAGGGGTATTTTTTTTGCAACCGATTCCTAAAATGTAGCGTCGGGGAATCATTTCTACCAGAGGCAGGTCCTGGGGCAGGCTAAGATAATTTTGTTGACGATTAGTCACTAGTACTAGGCCTTGGTAAGCTGCCCAAGTAGTGGGGTCAAGTGAGCTAGTTTTTGCTGCTGGCTCCGAGCAACTCCCTTTGGCCAGGGTCTGATAACCCGGAGGCGAGAGAAAATTGAATACCGTCTCATTTAAGTAGAGAATGGGCGCTCCTTCGGCAACCAGCAAGTTAAAGCGCCGGGTTTGTTTCTTAAAATCGCTATAGACGGCCCCATAGCTAAAGGCCAAGTCATCAATTCCTAGCCGGCCTTGGCTATCGGTTGCTGTGGTTATCACTGCTTGACTAGGAAATTCCTTAGCCAGTAAACGGGCATAGTGGTTGGCCCGACCAAAGTGACCCGCTAAGAGACTAATCACGTGCTGGCCGTTTTCATCGAGGACCAATACCCCGGGGTCAGTCATCTTATCTTCAATCACTGGGGCTAAGGCTCGGACCACAACCCCAGTCGCCATAATAGCAATCACCAGGTCTGCAGATTGAAAGGCTTCCTGGAGGGCCAGAACTGCCCGCCCTTGGCTTTGCTTGCATTCATGATAGCGGGGATCTAAGGGGGCTTGGTCAGTCGTCCTTACATAAAGCCTGGCTTGGGGAAAGCACTTGGCTTTAATCTTTCGTCCCAAATCTCTGGCCTTTTGGGTAATGGTAACAATAGCCACCCGCTTATTTTCTTCCCCACGCTGCATCCGTTCTAAAAAGCGGGCATCAACCTTAGTTTCTAAAGCCATGACTAAAGTCCGTATCGTAGAGCTTGGAATAATAGAATTCTTCCCCTAAGAAGTTCCCCACTAAAATCAAAGCTGTGAGCTTAATTCCAGCGGCTTGGGTCTTTTCAGCAATATCTGCTAGGGTCCCCACTACTTGTTTTTCTTCTGGCCAGGTAGCCTTATAAATCACTGCTGCTGGGGTATCTTTGGAATAGCCACCTGCCAATAATTCTTCCACCACGCCCTGGATATTTTGGACTGAGAGAAAGATAGCCATGGAAGTTTGGTGACTGGCTAAGAATCGTAAATTTTCCTTTTCAGGAACGGGTGTCCGCCCTGCCATCCGAGTAATGATCAGGCTTTGACTGACTTCGGGAACGGTATATTCGGTACCGATGGCTGCCGCTGCTCCTAAGAAAGAAGAAACCCCGGGGATAACGGCGAAATCAATCCCCCGTTTCTTTAATTCTTCAATTTGCTCCCGGATCGAACCATATAAAGAAGCATCGCCTGTGTGTAAACGGACCACTTCTTGGTCTTGGCCAATAGCTTCTTCAATCAGGTCTAGGATTTCATTAAGATCTAACTTGGCACTGTCATAAGTCTCTGCCCCACTCTTACAATAGTCGAGCAAGTCTGTATTGATGAGTGAGCCGGCATAAATGACCCGGTCGGCTTGGGCTAGTGCTTTATAGCCCTTTAGGGTAATGAGCTCCACATCGCCGGGGCCCGCTCCCACAAAAGTTACTTTAGCCATATTTAACAACCTTTCTCTTTCATTCACTCTTATTTACTTCTTACAGGAGATGATGGTAGTGGGGTTAAAGGGCTTAAAGTAGTGCCCTGGCCCCATGGTTTTCCGGGTGGCTGCTTGTAGGGTTTGCACCTCAAGGTCTTGCCAGGGGCCCGCTTCAAGGTAAGTAATGGCCTTATAGGCATTTTCCATCAGGATAAAGGTCAATACCAAGCGTCCCCCCGGATTCAAGAGCGCATAGGCCCAATCAATAATTTCGAGTAGCTTGCCCCCACTGCCACCAATAAAAATTGCATCAAAGTGGCCCAAGTCTTCCGTCATGGGCGCTTCCGCTAAGAGAACTTGATAATTTTTCAGGCCGAAGTGAGCCCGGTTTTCTTTGATTAAGTCTACTGCCGCTTCCTTATGTTCGATGGCATAAACGTCTAAATCAGGATATTCTTGGGCGGCTTGTAGGGAAATACTCCCGGTCCCGGCGCCAATATCCAAAAAGCGTTGGGCTTGGTGTAATTCTAAGAGGTCTAAAGCGACCGCCCGGATGGGAGCCTTGGTCATGGGGACTTTTCCCCGGATAAAACAACTATCTTTCATTTAAAATCACCACCACATTCATCGCATAGTCACGGTCTTCCACTTGGCTCAAAGGCCGTTTCTCGATTCGCTCATTGTCATAAGATAGGTTCTCACCAATAACCATTTGGCAATTAGCAAGTTCTTCCCCCTCGCTCCCCTTTAAGAGGGCTTGGGCAATTTGATAAGGTCCCCACTTGTCATCAGTCACCATGGCGACCTTAGGAAATTGACTGATCCATTCAATATTAGGCTCCCGTCCATGACTCGAAGTTAAGTAGACATCATTCATAGCCATCCCTGTTCGGGAAAAAATATACTGGAGAGAAGAAATGCCAGGATGGATACGGATGGCTTGCTGGGGTAAATTACGGTAAAGGTAGTTACCAATCCCATAAAGCATGGGGTCCCCCGAAGCGAGCACCGCTACATCTTCCCCCTTAGCCAGGTGGGCCTTTAAGCGGGCTAAAAGTTCTCCCAGCTTACCTAGTCGATGGGGCTGCCCCTTAATATAATCAGCTAAGGAATCTAATTGCCGCTGGCTTCCGTAAATATGTGGCAGCTGAGCTAATAAGTCAACAGCATGGTTGACCAGATAGTCAGTCTGCCCTGGGCCAATACCAATCACATGAATCATCCCCAAATCGCCTCCAATTCCTTCAATGGTTTAGTCATCACGGTCACATCATGGTCACTCAGGAAAGTAATAGCCTCCACATGGATATCTGGGGCCCGGAACTTAAAGAGCTTTAAGACCCTGGCCTTAATTTTATCCACAATGACTTGGTAAACTTGGCCATAGCCTGCCTCTAAAATCAGTTCAGCTTGGGCTTCGGTGGTAATGGCCTCGTTGACTTCCTGCAATAAGTCTAGGGGCGCCCCCAGGAGGGCCAAGTTGGCCAGCATAATTTCGTTTCTGGCATCGGCATCCTTGGAATGGGTGGAAAAAATTCCTCCCGCAATTTTAATAAATTTGCCCAAGTGGCCCACCAGTAAGATATCGGTAAAACCGATCCGCATGGCTTCTAATAAGACATAGCCCACAAAATTACTCATTTGCACAATATAATCAGGGTTCAAGTGGGTATGTTCAGCGATAAAGTCATTGCCATAATTTCCCGGCGTTAAAATCAACTTATCTAGGCCTAAAGCCTTCTTTTGTTGCATTTCTAGGGTGATCGATTCTTTCCAGGTGTCTTCTGACATGGGGCGAACAATGCCCGAAGTCCCTAGGATGGATATCCCACCCAGGATACCAAGTTGGGGGTTTTGAGTAGCCTTAGCGGTTTCCTCCCCTCCCGGTACCGAGATAACAATGTCCACCCCTTGGTCTGGTCCCAAGAGTTGGCGGGCAGCTTCCTGGATCATTTTTCTAGGTGTGGGATTAATGGCAGCGTTGCCGGGCTCAATTTTTAAGCCGGGTTTGGTTACCCGCCCCACTCCTTGACCGCCATCTAGGGTAATCTGATTATCCCGGCGACGGGTCACGGTCGCATAGATATCCAAGCCATCAGTAGCATCGGCGTCATCGCCTCCATCTTTGACCACCGAACAAGAAGCTTGGTCTAAACTGAGCTGGCAGTGGTCGATTTCTAAGACTAAGTCCACCCCTGCTGGCGTCATTAACTGAACTTGGTGAACCGGTTTTTGAGTCAGTATCATTTCCACAGCGGCCATGGTCGCTGCGGTGGCACAAGTTCCGGTGGTATAGCCCATCCGGAGGCGCTTGCCGTTATAAGATAAATAACCTGTTTCTTTCATCCCGATTCAGCTCCCTTTCCCTGTCTTCTAACTAATTTGGTCAACTTAATTTTGATAGATGGTATCTTTAATATCATATTGGATGGCATTAATAATGGCTGCTGCCACATTGGATCCGCCTTTACGCCCTAAGGCAGCAATACTTGGGATAGGATAATCATGGAGGGCTTGCTTGGACTCAGCTGCCCCCACGAAACCTACCGGCACACCCACAACCGCTTCGGCTTGTAAACGTCCTGCGTCAATCATCTCTAGGATTTTATAAATGGCAGTCGGCGCATTGCCCACGACAAAGACTTTGGGTCCTTCAAGCTGAGCCGCTAATTCAATGGCTGCCATAGACCGGGTAATCCCCTTGTCTTTAGCAATTTGATAGGTTCTGGGGTCGCGGATAAAGCAATGGGTTTCTGTGCCTAGCTCCTTTAAAATTCGCTTATTAATTCCCGATTGGGCCATAGTTGTATCAGTAATCAAGTGGCCGCCAGAGCGAATCACTTCTTGGACCACTTGGGCACCTTGGCGGTCAAAGACCAGGTTGTGTAAATAATCAAAATCCGCTGAAGTATGAATCGCCCGCTTAATAATACGCTCCTCTAGGTCATTTTGAAATTGGAAGTCAGGAAAGTCCCGTTTGATTTCCGCGTCAATAATTTCAAATGAGCGGTCAGTGATGCGTTCCGGTTTTTTAATATAAGCCATCTCTAGTCCTCCTTAATCCATGAAATCATTTGGTCAATGACTTTAGGGTCTTGGTAAAAGTGTACATGTTGGTAAGCAGCATAGGTCTTATTCTTTTGAAAGCCCCCCTGCCACTCCTTAACCCGTTTTCCATCGCGGTCCTTGTATAAGTTTCCAATCGTCCTTTCTGGACTGGTAAAGGTTGAATAATGAAATTCATGGCCCCTGACCTCATCACCGGCTTGGCCGTAAAAGGAATCGCTAGTAAGAGTCATGGTACAGTAGCCGAAGCGGCGTAGGCGGTCCGTCATTTGGCTCTGCCCTTCAAAGATCCCCACCATGGGGTAGTCTTTATCCTCCTTAGAAAAACTACTTCCTAAGTACATGAGACCCCCGCATTCGGCAAGTATGGCCTTACCAGCTTTGTGAGCCTCTAAGAGTGCAGTACGCATGGCTTGGTTCTCAGATAAAGTTTCGGCATAGAGTTCTGGAAAGCCCCCGCCAATATAGTAGAGGTCAGCCTCTGGTAAGTCTTGGTCATGGAGGGGACTAAAGGCTTGGAGCTGGCCGCCGCGTTTCTCTAATAGGGATAAGTTATCAGGATAGTAAAAGGAAAAGGCCTCGTCATAGGCATAGGCCACCTTAAAAGGAGACTCCTGGTCGGCCTTTTCATAGGGGGCCAGACTAGGACCAATAGCTGCTTGGTCGGCCGCGAGTTGGTCTGGATCTAATTGAGACAAATTGAGAATGTCATCAATGGCAATACTTTCTTCCATAGCTTGGGCTACTTGACTGACTTGGTCAACTAAATGATTATTCGCTTCTTCCAGGGCCAGTCCTAAGTGGCGGGAAGGTAAGGAATAAGCCTGATTACGAGCCAGGTAGCCTAGAACCGGCACCTGGTTATAACGTTCAATAGCGTTTTTGATTAATTGATAATGGCTTGCTGAGGCCACTCGATTGACTAGGACACCGATAATATTGAGGTCAGGGATCAAGCTGAGATAGCCCTTGACCATGGCTGCCGCTGAAGTCGACATGGCCCGCCCATCAATCACTAAAAGAATGGGAATATCCAGGGCCTTAGCTATGCCTGCGCTAGAGGCCTTGAGAGCGTCAGAACCAAAGCCATCAAAGAGGCCCATAACTCCTTCCACCACGGCAATATCACTACCCTCAAGGTGACGGGTATAGAGGGCTTTTAAGACCTGGTCATCAGGAACTAAGAATTGGTCCAAATTGATCGAAGGACGGTGGCTAATCTCTTGGTGGAAACGCGTGTCAATATAGTCAGGCCCCACCTTGTAGGGTTGGACTTTCAGTCCGCGCTTGATCAGGGCTTGGATCAGACCTAAAGTCAAGGTCGTCTTGCCCACATTACTAGTGGCTCCGGCAATCATTAAGGCTCTCATCAGTTATTCTCCTTTGCTATTTGTAAAAAGGCCTGGGCAATAGCGGCTAGACCAGCAATTTCTTCATCATAGTCAGGATAGCCATCAATTTTTACTCCAGGTGCTAGTAAGTGCCCGCCACTTTTTTCAATGACTTCTACAAAATCATCCACGGCTTTAGCATAAATGGGATAATCCCGGTCCCCAGAACCAAATACCGCCAGGGCCTGCTTTAATTTGGGATTGGCTTGGATCAAATCAGGC
Organism: Aerococcus sp. Group 2; assembly: GCF_905125285.1. Classification (NCBI taxonomy): domain Bacteria; kingdom Bacillati; phylum Bacillota; class Bacilli; order Lactobacillales; family Aerococcaceae; genus Aerococcus; species Aerococcus sp. Group 2. The sequence goes on from NZ_CAJHPA010000002.1 coordinate 253,838, forward strand.
AGGTCTTCGTAGAGATCTAACAATTCTTCGGGAATTTCAGCATGGTTGCCGTAGGTATAGGAACCAATAGCTAAACCATCAGCTTCTAACAAGGTCTCATAGTCATAGGCATCGGCCCCAACTAATTGAGCGCTTAAGCCCAGGTCTTCCAAGAAGGAGGCCAGAATAAAGGCAGCGGCTTCGGTATTGCCTCGCAAGCTACTATAAACAATGCATATCTTCATCGCCAAGTCCTCCTAACAGAAAAAAACGATTATTCAACAAATCAGGGTTTGCTCAATAATCGTTTTTGAATCTTTTATCGCACGCAAAAATGACAGCCCTTTTTCGCCTTATTTATCAAACCCTGAGACATAAATAAAACTTCCTTTTATTACTGGCATTCTGACTGATACCTTAACGTAAACACAGTAGCATAGGGACTGCGTCGGACTCGCACCGACTTCCCCAGTAATAAAAGGGAGGACTTAGATATTATTTAATTACTTTGAATGGAAGCTAATCGAAAATCAACTTCGGGTCCAATAGGACGGTAGATAATCCCTTGAACCCTGTCGCTCCTGAGATGCCATTCATTTTGTTGGTAGAGCGGCACCACAACGGCTTGATTTTTGATTAATTCTTCAATTTTTTGGGCCACTTGGTAAGGCCGGTCTCGATCTTGATTATAAGGGAAAGCAAGGTCAGTGATCAACCGATCCAACTCAGGATTTTGATATCGCCCGCGATTGAAGGAATTGTCACTTTTCAAATTTTGATAATAAGCCAGGGGATCATCATAATCTGCCCCCCAGGCAGTCAAGGCAAAATCAAAGTCTTGCCGGTTCATACGGTCAATCCGATTTTTCTTGGGAACATTTTGCAAGTCAATGGTCAAGCCGTCAAGGGCTTGCTCCAGAGTTTCTTTGAGGTATTCAGACAATTTGCGGCTATTTTCATCATCATTAGCTAGCAGGGTGAGCCTTAAGCTTTCCTTCTGATTAGCTGCCTTATAGCGGTCAAAAGCCTCATGGGCTTGGTCTAAGTCGTACCAAGCATCCATAGCCGGACTGTCGGTGATATCTTCTCCCGTCGCCGGGTCAACCACTAAGTGGCTAGGAACAAAGGTGTTTAAGGCCTGTGCTCCCCCACCAATGAGGTCTTCAACCGAGCGGCTATCGATGGCATAGGCAATAGCTTGGCGCAAATCGACCTGGGATAAATCAGGATTTTGGTGGTTAAACTCCAGATAGTCAGTCCAAGCCTTGACTTGTAAATTGCCTTCCCCCTTGGCTTGATAATTCTTGGCAATCTGACCGTGGAGGGGCATTTGATCTAACTGACCTGATTCAAATAAATTCACCCCAGTGTTCTCTTCCTTAATCACCTGAACTTTGACCCCGTCAATAGCGACAGGATGGCGGTTATATTGGTCACTCTTACGCAAGTCCCATTGGTCTTGCCCGGCCTGCCAATTTTCGATGACAAAGGGGCCATTCCCTAAGACATGATCACTATCTTGCCCATACTGGTCTCCCTGAGCCTTCACATAGGCTTCATTGACGGGATAGAAAGGGGTAAAGGCTAAGAGTTTGGTGAAATTGGGATTAGGGTAGTCGAGTTGGACTTGTAATTGATAGTCATTCAAGGCCTTGACTCCGAGTTGGTCCAGAGGAGCCTGTCCGGCCATAATGGCCTTTGCCCCTTGGATTTCCCCTGCTAAATTGGCATAGGGAGCTGCTGTCTTAGGATTGACTAAACGTCTAAAGCTATAGACAAAGTCATGGGCAGTGACCGGCTGCCCGTTTTCCCACTTAGCGTCCTGGCGCAGACTAATGCGGTAGGTCAGGCCATCTGGGGAAATTTCAGGGAAATCCTGGGCCAGGTTAGGCTGTAATTCATTATTTTCATCCTGCCAATAAAGCCCGTCAAAGACTTGGCTAGCGTAGGTCAGGCTGGTAATGTCATTGGCCTTTTGATTATCCAAGGTCGTTAAGGGGTACTTGGCAGGAAAATGGATCTGATTGGCTGATGGGGTACTTGCTTGATTCTGATCGCTACTTTTCGCTTGGTCAACTTGACAAGCGACCAAAAAGAGACATAGTAAGCTAGTCAATAGGGCTTTCAATAAGCTTCGCATGCATTTGATACTCCTCTATTTTGTCTTTATTTTGGTAAATGGACTTAGGAATTTATCAGGCAGGCTAAGGTAAACCACTTCAGCCAATACTAAGTTAACCACACTAGCAATTAATAAGGTCAGTAATAAACCACCCGTTACCATGGCTAGGATGCTTTGCCAACCTAAAAGTGGGATTAAGGCTAATTGGGCCAGTAAAACATTGAATACTAAGGCAACGGCATCACTGAATAGAATTTTTCCGATGGACTTACCGGCTTTCCCCCGTAGATAACCATAGACTGCACAGGTAATCCCCATCATCACGCCAATAATAATATGGGCAGGTAGGGTCAGCGGAAAACCTGACAAGAGAGCGGTCAATCCGTGAGAAAGAAGTCCCAGCAAGAAACCATAGCCTGGTCCCAAAATAATGGCCCCTAGAAAGGCAGGAAAAGAATCTAAGGCAATACTCCCTAGAAAATGAACATTAGCTCCAATGGCTGCAATAGCCAAAAGTAAAGCAGTTAAGACATTAGCATGTAAATTTTTCATAAGTAATCCTCATTTCATTTTTGTTTTTTTCGCTGGATGAATCCAGCTTATCCTAAAGCATGGCTTAGCGACTATCAGCTACTAATGAGCATCATTAACATCGACAAAGCCATGGCCAGACTGGCACTGGTATATAATAAAGCAATGCTGGCTTTCACTTGCTGGGGTCCAATCAGCTTTTGTGGGTCTCCAATGGTCGGTTTTTCAATGGGCTGGCCATGGTAGACATGGGTTCCGCCTAGCTGAACACCCAAGGCCCCAGCAGCTGCTGCTTCTGGATAACCCGCATTAGGGCTGCGGTGGGCGCGGCCATCACGAAAACTGATCTTCCAAGCATTAGCCATGTCTAAACCCAAAAGGCCACTGGCTAAAACGATCAAAAGGCAGCTAAGTCGGGCTGGAATATAATTTGCCAAGTCATCCAACTTGGCCGCAAAATAACCAAAATATTGATAACGGTCATCCAAGTAGGCAATCATCGAATCTAAGGTATTGATTCCCTTATAGAGGAGCCCACCCACCGGACCTAATAAGATCACGTAAAATAAGGGGGCTACAAAGCCATCACTTAAGTTCTCAGCAACAGTCTCAATGACGGCTTGGTAAACTTCTTCCTCACTGAGTTGACTTGTTTCTCTCCCGACAATCCGACTCAGCTGCCGACGCCCCGCTTGTAGTCCACCTTCCTTCATCGCCTCTAAGACCCCATTAGCCTCATCAGCTAAGCCCTTGACGGCAAAACAGGTATAGGTGAGATAGATCCATACAAGCGCATAGAGGATGGGCGACAAGCGCTTAGCCCCATAAAGTAAGAGAGAGCTAATCAGCAAAATGATAATTAAGAGTAAGAAAACTAAGACCCCGCCTAAAAAAGTTTGGGTCATCGGCTTTTTCTTGTCGAACTGGCTAAGTCTCTCAAAGCCACGAATAAAGCGGCCATAGAATTTAACCGGGTGAGGCCAAGTGGGGGGATCAGCCAACCATAGATCTAACAGGAAAGCCAGCAAACGATAAATAGCAAGCATCCTTTACCTCTCTTTCTTTATTTCACTTATAAAATATCAGCTAAGGCCCGAAGTAAAGTCCGGTTTTCTTCCTTAGTCCGAACAGCCAAACGGTAGTAACCAGGTCCCAGGCCCTTGAAATCAGCTGTCTGTCGCAAAACTATACCTTTTTCCAGTAAATTTTGGGCCAAGTCTTTAGGTCCTTTGATTAAAAAGAAGTTAGCGGCACTAGGGAAGACTTTCAAAGCCGAAAAACTCTCCAAGCCTGCCTGCAAGTCTTTTTTAGCTTCTGCTAAATAAGTCAAAGAGTCTTGGCGGTAAGTGGATAAGTCAGGCATTTTCTGGCCACAGGCTTCCGCTAAGCCGTTGACTGACCAAGTCAGTTGAGCCGCCTTTAAGTCATCCAAGAGGGTCTGCTTACTGGTCATGGCTACGCCTAAGCGCAGGGCAGGCATGGCATAGAACTTAGTTAGTGAGCGAATGATCACCAGCTTTTCTTCCCTTTCTACTTGTCCCAGCAGCGAATAGTCAGTCTGGTCAGGCAGGAAATCAATAAAGGATTCATCCACCACTAAATAGCCACCCCGGTCGCTGATACCCTTTAATAAATCCCTTAATAAGTTGAACTCATATAAGGACCCAGTGGGATTATTAGGCTGGCAGAGCCAGACTGAAAAAGCCCTATTCCCAGCTTCTTGGTCCGCCTCCTGCTTGCGGTGGCTATCTAACCAGGGCCAAAAATCTTCTAAGTCAAAGGTAAAATCATTTTCTGCCTGGGTCAGATAGGACCAATGGGGACGCTGGTACTTCTTAGCACTAGCTGCGTACTCATTAAAGCAAGGTTCAATGGTCACCATCGGATAAGGCAAGGCAAAGGCCAGTAGATCAATCAATTCTGCGGCCCCATTGCCCACCAGTAAGTGGTCATCGGACACTTGATAGTAGTCCGCTAGGCTTTGGCGTAAATCCCGATAGTTGTAATCCGGATAGCGATCTAACTGATACAAATGGGAAACGATGGCCTCCTTAAAGGCTTGAGGCAGGCCCAGAGGATTGATATTTGCGGAGAAATCCAAGGCCTGGGTCATATCCCTGCCCATTACCTGGCTAAGCTCCTTTAAATTTCCACCATGTTTTGGCATCCTTCATCCCCCTCTTCAATAGCTTCAACTAGCCGTTCCAAAAGTAAAGACTGGTCAATCGAATAACGATAAATCTTTCCTTGGGTAAAGTGACAATCAAAATATTTCACGTCCAAGTTTAAGAGCCGGCTGACTAATAAGCGCAACCAACCATGGTGCCCCAGTAAGAAATAAGATTCCTCATCACTAGCTGAACTAAAGACTCCTAATAGAGCCTTCAAGACCCGGTCTCTAAAGACAAGATAGCTTTCTGCCCCAGCCGGGGTGGTAAGAAAGGGCTGGTCAATATACTCCCACCAGGTCTTAGGGTCCATCGCTTCGATTTCTTGAGCCGTTTTCCCTTCCCAGACACCCAAGTCACGTTCATTCAGATCAGCTTCCCGAGTCCAAGGGAAAGTCTGAAAGCTACTATCAGCTTTTAAGCTGTCTGCAATAATCTGGGCAGTTTCTTGGGTCCGCTGCATCCTGGAGGTCACTAAACGGTCAATTCTTCTCCCTCTCAGTGCCTTTCCCAAAGCCTGGGCTTGTTGTTGTCCCAGTGGGGTCAAATGCGGGTCCAGTCTGCCATAAAATTGGCCGTCAACATTGCGCACACTTTGGCCGTGCCGCGCTAAATAAAGCTCCATCAAAGCCCTCCTAAAGCCAGTAAGGCCAAAAGAAAACTGACCTCACTCAAAGGCCCCATACAACCCACCGTGTCTCCACTCATGCCGCCTAAGAGATGATAAATATGACGGCGGTAGAGCAGAACAACCAGCGTGGTTAGCCCATAGGCCAAGAGAGCCTTGACACCAATAATGAAAAACAAGATCACCAGCGTTAACAACTGGCCCAGTAAGATCCCCCACTTAGGCGTCCCTACCATCATTTTTCCCATACCATTGGGGTTATAGCCTGAATAAACCAGCTGCCAATGACCTAGGGCAATCATGGCTCGGGAAATCAGCCCCAGGCTAATAATCAGCCCCATTTGATTTCCTAATCCAGGAAGGCCATTCAAGACCTCACTCCCAAGCACGTAGTATAACAAATAATAAAAGATCAAGGCAATGCCACCAAAGGCCCCTAAGCGTGAATCCTTCATAATCCGTAACATATCCTCTTTTTTTCGCGCTGAGAAGATCCCATCACAAGTATCAGCCAAGGCGTCCATATGAAAGCCACCGGTGATTACCGTCTCAAAAATAAGGACTAGTAACCAAGCAACATGGCTCGGCAATAGATAGGCCAAGAGAGCATAAAGTAAGGCCAGGAGACCAAAGAGCAAGGCCCCAAAAAGCGGTAGTAAATAGATCCCCTGACGGTAGCGCTCTAGGGGATGGTCGACGGCAATAGGAATAGGAATCCGGGTAAAAAATTGAAAATAAATGATGAAAACTTTAATCATGGCTTCACCTGTTTTTTTAGACCCATAATGGCCAAATAGACCTCATCACTAGCAGCAGCCAGTTGCTGGTTGACTTGGCCGTAAAAATCAACAAATAAGCGGCCCAGCTGGCTAGGTGGAGTCACGCCCCAACCGGTTTCATTAGTCACCAACCATAAACTGGCAGAAGTTTCTTGAGCCGCTAGAAGCAGGTCAGCAACTTCTTGCTGGAAATAGTCAGAAATGGCACTAATCTCTTCGGTTGTAAGACTAGCGATCTTCTGGTCAAAGTCTTTCGCTGCAATGCCCTGCTTTTCTAAATAAACGAAGAAAAGATTAGTTAGCCACAAAGTCACACAATCCAAGAGATAGCCATCATAAGACTGGCTAGCTATCCAGGTCGGCAGGTCTTTGAAACGTTCGACCGTTTCAAAGCGGGGCGACCGCTTGGCTTGGTGGGCCAGGATACGCCGCTTCATCTCCTTATCCGTGTGTTGGTTGGCTTGGGTAGCAATGTAGCAGAGGCGCTTAGCGGAAGAGGCCAAGGCCATCTCTTCGGCTAATTGGGTCTTACCGCTCTTGGCTGCTCCAGATATCAGAATAATTTTTCCCATATTAAACCATCACTCCCAGGTCATAAACTTCATCAAAATGCTCTTTTAGGAAACTTCCCAATTGGTCTGTCCCTACTACAACCAGAGCGGTTGCTGGTCCAGCTGAATCTTGGTGGATGCTTAAGCCTTCCACTTGGGGATTAGCCTTAAAGCTTAATTGATTACAGTCAGCCACCTGTCCCGCTTCATTCAGGGCTCCCTTAGACCCGATCGGACAAATCTCATGAACCAAGTCCGGACGACTCAGCAAGCGGTCAATATCCTGATAAGAAACGAGCTTATCCATCTCATCGAGGACGGCTTGGCCGCAACGGGGACGTTTTAATTGAAAGACCCGATCACCACTCACAACCCGCCTGATCCACAGGCCCTTAGCATTTTGTGCCTTTCCCATCAAAACGATCCCTAAAGCGGACATAGTGGTTAGCATATTCTCTTCCGTGGAACCATTGACTTGGATATGGGGAAAACCGGCCCGGTCGAGTTCTGCTTGAAAGCCTTCTTGATAGGCAAGACCCGTAGGATTCATCTCATTATTCACTAAATAAAAGGCCAAGACCGGTTCCGCATTCACTGCTCGCAACTCAATCAAGGGCACCCGTAAGGCAGTTTGAGCAGTTAAGGGATTAGGAGAGGCTAATTGGTCATTAGCCTTTTCACCGATACTAGCTGAACTATCACAGGCAAAGACCAAGTAATCTTCTTCTGTTCTTTGCTTAGTGAGTCCAAGAGGAAACATTTCATCGATAGCAAGCAAGGTTAAATCACGATATTTCAATAGACTACTCCTTAATTAAAAAGTGCAAAGTAAAAGACTTTTGTAAAGAATTTCCCTACAAAAGTTCTCAATAATTACAAGATATAGTTCACTGCTTAGAATTATAGCACAAAATATAGGTCTAATTTCATTTTTTAAAGCTTTAATGGAAACAATTACTCGGCCTCAACAGGACTACCCTTTTTGATCAACAACCTGGTCTTCGGACCTCTCAAAAGATTCTTTATTCATTAAAAAATAATATCAAACTTTTAGAATTCCGATCACCTTTTATGCAAAATGCATATTAACACCCCAGGCTGGGATTTAGCTATACTCCTATACAAGTGAAAAAAGGAGATTTTGTAAATTAATTTTTTATTTTTAGGAGTGATAGATAATGAAAACATCCCTGATAGGCTACCCTCGTGTAGGACGACTTAGAGAACTAAAATTTGCCACTGAAAAATATTTCCGCCAAGAAATTACCGTCGACGAGCTCGAAGCAACCGCCCAAGCTATCCGTAAAGACCAATGGCTTAAGCAAGCTCAAGCAGGCATCGACTTTATTCCTGTTAATGATTTTTCCTACTATGATAACCTCTTGGATGCTGCTTTCCAATTGAACATTATCCCTAAACGTTATCAAGATCTAGAGCTGTCTGCTCTTGATACTTATTTTGCCTTAGCTAAGGGTTATCAAGGACCAGCTGGAGACGTGAAGGCCCTAGCTATGAAGAAATGGTTTAATACCAACTACCATTACATTGTGCCTGAGTTTGATAATGACACTGAAATTCGCTTCCACGCTGAACGATTAAAGACAATTATTGAAGAAGCCAAAGCCTTGAAGATTAACGGCAAGGTCGTCTTCCCTGGGCCCTTCACCCTGTTAAAACTATCGCGTTACCACGGTCAAAGCCAAGCCCAAGATTTTCTCACCGGCTTGGTTACTGCCTACCAAGACCTCGTAAAACTGCTTAATACAGAAGCGATCCAATGGCTGCAACTGGATGAGCCTTATCTAGTCCATGACTTAACTCATGAAGATATCAAACTATTCAAGGACCTCTACCAGGGCTTACTCAGTCAAAAAGACCAAGTCAAGGTGCTGGTCAATACCTATTTTGGCGACGTGAGAGATGTTTATCAAGAACTCACCGAATTAGCGATTGATGGTATCGGTTTAGACTTTATTGAAGGGAAAAAGAGCCAAGAATTGGTCGAACATTACGGCTTCCCTGAAGATAAGCTGCTCTTTTTAGGACTGGTCAACGGTAAAAATATTTGGCGCAATAACTACCAAAGTTCCCTGGCCCTTATCCAAGACCTTAAGAGCCAAGGAATTAACCTTGTCCTTTCCACTTCTTGTTCCCTACTCCATGTTCCCTATAGCTTGGATAATGAAAGTGCCCTAGCAGAGAAATATCAAAAGCATTTTGCCTTTGCTGAAGAGAAACTGGGCGAATTAAACGACCTAAGTCAGTTAATTGACACAGATTATCATCATGATCCTCGTTTCCAAGAAAACCAAGCACTCTTTACCGATCGTCCTGACAGTTATGATCCTAAGGTGCAAGAACGTCTAGCTGCTATCCCTGAAACAGCCTATCAACGTTCAGTGCCTTTCGACGAAAGAGAAAAAGCCCAAAAAGCATTCTTTAACTTACCTCTCTTTCCAACAACAACTATCGGTTCCTTCCCGCAAACCAAGGAAGTTAAGCTAAAGCGCAAGGCCTTTAAAAACGGTGAAATCAGCCAAGCAGACTACCAAAACTTCCTCAAAGAGAAAATTAAAGACTGCGTTCACTTACAAGAAGAACTGGGGCTCGATGTCTTAGTCCACGGTGAATTTGAAAGAAATGACATGGTCGAATACTTTGGTGAACAGTTAAATGGAGTCTTATTCACTGAAAAAGCCTGGGTTCAGTCATATGGTACCCGCTGTGTCAAACCACCAATTATCTGGGGCGATGTATCACGCGCTCAATCAATGACTGTTTCCTGGTCAGTTTATGCCCAATCCCTCACCAAGAAACCAATGAAAGGGATGTTGACCGGTCCCGTAACTATCTTAAACTGGTCCTTCCCTCGAGAAGACATCAGCGTGAAAGACTCCACCTTGCAACTAGCTTTGGCTATCCGTGACGAAGTCCTTGATCTAGAGGCCAATGGTATCCGCATTATCCAAGTCGATGAAGCCGCCCTACGGGAGAAACTTCCCCTCCGTCAAAGTGACTGGTATACAGAATACCTCGACTGGGCCATTCCAGCCTTCCGCCTCGTTCACAGTGGCTGCCATAAGGAAACCCAGATCCACACCCATATGTGTTATAGCGAATTCACCGATATCATCCCAGCAATCGATGCCATGGATGCTGATGTCATCACCTTTGAAGCTTCACGTTCTAACTTAGAAATTCTGGATTCCTTAAAAGAAAATCATTTCACTACCGAAGTAGGTCCTGGTGTCTACGATATCCATTCCCCACGGATCCCTAGTGTCAGTGAAATTAAGGAAGCCTTGGATAAAATGCTTCAAAAAGTTAAGCCTGAAAAACTTTGGGTCAATCCCGATTGCGGTTTAAAGACCCGGGGCGAAAAAGAAACCCAAGCCAGCCTCAAGCACTTAGTCCAAGCAACAAAGGAGTTGCGTCATGAAAACCAAGGAATTGTTTAAGGGCAAGACTCTCTTCACTTATGAAGTCTTTCCGCCCAATGCTAAGTCATCCTCTGCTAGTATCTATAAAACCTTAGATGGTCTAAAAGAACTTGATCCCGATGCCATCAGCGTGACCTGCGGAGCCTTAGGTAGTGATAACCGCCTAAAAAGTATCGAAATTGCCTCTTTGATCAAAAACTATGGGATTGAAAGTGTTATTCACCTGCCCTGCCTATATGAGACTCGGGCTAGTATCGATGAAAAATTAGCTGAATTAAAAGCAGCCAATATCGAAAATATCCTAGTCTTACGGGGTGACCCTAAACCTGGTCAAAGTCCTAAGGAAGACTTTCCCTATGCAGCTGACCTTATTCGCTACATCAAGTCAAAAGAGGACTTTAACCTCATTGCCGCCTGCTACCCAGAAGGCCACGTGGATGCCCCTGACCCCATTACCGATATCCGCTACCTCAAAGAAAAAGTCGATGCCGGTAGTGACCAATTAATTAGCCAACTCTTCCTAGATAATGATTATTTTTATCGTTTCCTAGAACGGGCTGATTTAGCCGGCATCGATGTTCCTATTGAAGCTGGCATTATGCCAGTCACCAATAAAAAACAAATTGAACACATGGCTCGAATTTGTGGCGTTCAAATTCCCGATAAATTCCGCCGGGCGATGGAGAAATACCAAGACAACCCCCTGGCTCTAAGGGATGCCGGCTTAGCCTACGCCATTGACCAAATCGTTGACCTGATTAGCCATGGCGTAGATGGGATCCACCTTTACACCATGAATAATCCCTACGTCGCTCGTTACATCTACCAAGCCGTTAAAAATTTATTATAGAAAACAAAAAGCCCTCCTGGCTCAACAAAAGAGCTAGGAGGGCTTAGTTATTGTTTTTATTTAATTAAGGTACCATTTTGACCTTTAATACCTTCTTCAGCTTTTTCTAAGGAGGTAATAATGGCTTGATTACCTGGTTTTGATTCCACAAAGCCTAGGGCAGCCTCAATTTTTGGCTTCATTGAGCCTTCAGCAAACTCTCCGGCTTCAGTATACTCTTTGGCTTGGTCGACAGTCAATTCATCCAACCATTCTTCATTTTCTTTACCAAAGTTGATTGCCACTTTTTCTACCGCGGTTAAAATAATCAACAAATCAGCTTCAACGAGTTCAGCTAATTTAGCGCTTGAAAAATCTTTATCAATGACAGCTGGAACCCCGTCATAACCGTCTTCTGCTTCAACTACTGGTATGCCACCACCACCGGCAGCAACAATAATATTACCTTGGTCAAAAGCATCTTGGATAAAGGCCTTTTCAACAATATCGATAGGCTTAGGTGAAGCCACCACCCGACGATAACCCCGACCTGCATCTTCTTTTACTGCAAATCCTTTGTCACTTAGGGCTTGAGCTTCCTCTTCACTATAGAAAGCGCCAATTGGTTTTGTTGGATTATCAAAGGCTGGATCATCCTTATCTACCACAACTTGAGTAATCACTGATGCAACGGCTTTGTCAACACCACGTTTATTCAACTCATTTTCAATGGCATTTTGCAAATGGAAGCCAATATAACCTTGACTCATAGCTCCACATTCAGGGAATGGCATTTCAGGTGTGCCCGCATCACTTTTTGCAGAAACGTCCATAGCAAGGTTAATCATACCAACTTGCGGTCCATTTCCATGGGAAACAATAATTTCATTGCCCGCTTCAATTAAATCCACAATGGATTGGGCAGTTGTTTTTACTGCTTCTTTTTGTTCATTTGGAGTACTTCCTAGGGCATTACCACCCAAAGCTAATACTATCTTACTCATATTTTTCCTCCATTCTTATTAAGACTCTTCCGTTTCAGTCCCTTTTTCAAAAAATTTCAGATGTGTTAATGCTTAAGTTACAAAGCGCTAATCTTCCAACTCAGTAGCTACCTTTACGACTTAAAGGGCACTACCAATATTCCGTAAGAAGTCTTGAACGTTGGTGACAATAGAAACTGCAGTTAGGGAGCCACGGTCAGCCAATTTATCTACCGCAAATTCTTGGACATCAACGGTATATAAGAATACCGGTCTGACTGTATCACCAAAACGGTTGTAGGAAGGCGTCATATTCCCAGTTGCAATGGTGAAGAGAATCGCTGACATAGCAATCATGGTTGAAGTTTTACGCATGTGGGAACGCATTTCATTTTGGGCATCATAGACATTATCAATACTTTCAGGTAAACCGAAGCGGTCACGGATAGTTCCAGCTAAAACAACTGGTACATCTTGTTCAATAGCTGCCTTCATGAAGCCATCTTTAACTTCACCAGATTCAACTAATTTCTTAGTTGAGCCATAGCGGCGAGCGCGGTTGATAGTGGCATACATATTGTGGTAGGTATTTTGTTCTTGGGTAAAGGTTTCTTGACCCCAAGTGGTATCATACAAGCCTTGCTCTAAGTCAAAGGCAGCAGTTTCTGTCCCACAGAAAATGGCATTAACATAGCCTTCATTAATAATCTTGGCTAAAGCATCACGGGAATCACGGTCTAAAACTGTAGCAGTCCCTAAAATTAAGGTCACATAACCATGTTCAGCTTCCCGCTCATGCTCTAAGAGTTCATAGAGATTGTCATAATCCATAGAAAAGGCAGTCTCACGAGAACGCCCTTCACGGAAGGCAAAAGTATCCGCATCAACAGCTGCTTCTTGGAAACCTTCAGTCCAAACATAGATCCCTTCGGAAGCATCTTCTGTCCGTCCAACAACGACCTTATCACCCTTCTTAAGGTTTCTAAACTCGATTACATCGATATATTCCTTACCAGGTTCATCATGGGCCACTGCGACGGTGTCCATCCGGGATTGTTCAGCCAATACCCATTTGTCATTGATTTTAAAATATTCGGGATAAATGGATAAGGCATGGTAGTTTCTAGGACTAAGACCATCTTCTACTACTTCAACTAACTTAGCATTGGGTGCGTTTTTCAAAAATTCTTGGTCAAAATCTGGATGATGAAATTCAGCAATCTTAAATGTCATTTCCCAACTCTCCCTTCGCTGCGTCTTCATTGTTTTCTACTTCAACAGTTTCGTACTCCTCGTCTTCAACAGCCTTAGCCATTTCTCCTTGGGCAGGCGTTACTAAAGCTTTTTCACAAGCGACACAGAAGTCTTGAACGTTTGTCACCATTGGGTGGTAAGCCATGTATTCTCTGGCAGCCCCAACCTTGTTCACCACGTTTTCTGTGATATCAATAGTATAGAAATAAACGGGACGAACCTTACCATCATCGCCCACTTTGTAGCTTGAAGCCAAGGAGGCTACTGAATTCGAGTGCAACATGGTCGCAATACAAATAATCAGAGTTGCTTCATTTAAAATTTTCTTAGTTTCAGTCAGAGCCTGGCTGGTTGAGCCCATCACTTCTGGTAGTGGACCATCATCACGAATGGAACCAGACAGAACAATTGGAATATCCATCTCGGTTAGGGCCTTAATAATTCCGTCCTTAACGTTACCGGCATCATTAAAGTTTTTAATCGATCCTGCTGTTCGGACTTCATTTAAGAGGTCTAAGTGGTTGTAGTGTCCCATTGGTGCATTTTCTTGGGTATAAATATTTTGCCCCAGAGCAGTATTTAAGAAACCACCTTCCAGGTCATGGGTAGTCATGGCGTTCCCACCTAAGAGACTATGGATATAACCATTTTCAGCTAGGTGAACTAAGGCGTTCCGAGTGTCGTGGTCGAAAACAACTGCTGGCCCCAATACCCAGGAAATATGACCGCCATTATTCTTCTCATGTTCCATAATGTCAAAGAGTTTGTCATAGTCTTGTGAGAATGAGGTTTCTACTGAAACACTCCGTTGGGAATAAATGTCTTCTGGAAAACCTTCTTTATAAACTAAGATGCCTTGTGACCCATCAGTGGTCGATCCAGAGATAATTTTGTCACCGGCTTTGACATCACGCAGCTCCCGAATAACAATGTCGTCATCTTCAACTACTGCCACACAGTTTAATGAGTTATATTTAGGTAAAATCCATTCTTCCCCTAACTTATAAAAGGTTGGTAAATGGGTGGTTAAATAAAAGCTATCAGGTAAAACGCCATCACTTTCAGCTTCCTCGTAAGTCACACTTGGCATTTCTTGATATTTTGCTTCTTGGAAATCAGGAAATTTTAATTCTGGTATCTTATAAGCCATTATCTCTTCCTCCTTGTTAATTTTAACGATGTCTTTTTTCTTTAATTATCTTGCTTGCCATTCTCCTGCTGGTAGTCAATATGAACTAGCCGATCACCACCCTTTGCTTGACTAAGTTCTATGTTGGTAAATGCTGGTAGTTGATCATTAAGACGTAGTTGGGCAATTGGCGTAGTGATTTCACTCTCCATCAATTGGGAGAGATCATTGGCACTATGACGATCTAAGTCATTCACCAAATAATTCGCCAAGCTCCTGACTAATTCATCTTGATAGCTGAGTTTAATCTGATTATCTTTTAGGAGTTTGGCTAAGCGATCCAACTCTAATTGAATAAGAGCTTCCATCTCACTTTTATCAAATAGCTGTAAGTAGTAAACAGCATCAAAATCACTTAGCGATTGTCCATTCACCCGCTTGCTTACTTGTTTTTGATAATCTGCATTCCCATCTAAAGTCAGGGTAGCGATAATCACTGTGTTAGAGAAATCAACATCCCGACTTTTATTATCGCGAATTTGACCACTAGCCACTATTTGCTTGATCAGAGCAAAGATATCCGGATGGGCATAGTCAATATTTTCTAACAAAACAACTGAATAAGGGCGGGTTCGAATTTGTTCAGTTAAATGGTTATTCGATTCATAACCAATATAACCTGGTGGTGATCCAATCAATTTGGTATTGGAAGAGGCATCTCTAAATTCACTCATGTCTAAAGCGATAAGATGTTCTTCACCTCCAAATAGCGCCTGAGCAATTAACCTTGCCAGATAGGTTTTGCCGGTCCCCGACTCCCCTGCTAGTATCAAAGAAAGCAAGGGCTTGGCTTGATTAAATAAGCCCGACCGACTCTGGGTAACCAGACTAATGATTTTGTCGATTAAATCATCTGCACCAACAAAATTTTCCCGCAGGTCACTTTCAATTTTAGCAATTTGAGCAGCAGGATCTGATTCCATTTCTGCTTTAGGCATATGGGCTAACTGGGCAACAACTTCGCGAATTTCATTGATTCCAACATCTGCCGATACATTATAGTAGGGAGTACTTTGTTCAAGTTCTTCTAAATCGGCCTTGGTACTTTTCTCTTCAGCTAAATAAGCACTCATTTTATCTAAATCCCGCTCATATTGGGCTTCCATTTTTTGTTGGTTCAGAGTTTCTAGCTCACCCTTCAAGCGAGTGATTTCTTGGATGCGGTCTTTTTCTTTATGGTAATTCGCTAATTCTTGGTCGAGTAGCTTTTCTTGCTCAGCTACCTGTTCCATTAATTCTTTGAAACGGTATTGGCTGACCTGGTCACTTTCATTTTTTAAGCGAGCCGCTTCAGTTTCCATTTTATTGAGTTCAGCCTCAAGGTCTTGAATCTTTTCAGGCAATTCATCCGTATACATTCTCACCATGGCCGAAGCTTCATCCAAGATATCGACAGCGACATCTGGTAACTTGCGGTTGGGTAGGTAACGTTTAGACAAACGGACAGCTTCCACTAAGGCAGGGTCTTTAATATTGACTTGGTGGAAAGATTCATACTTAGACTGGATTCCTCGCAGAATGGACAAGGTGGCAGCTTCTGAAGGTTCTTCAATGAGCACCTTTTGAAAACGTCGGTCTAGAGCCAGGTCTTTTTCGATGTAGAGTTTATACTCATCGGTCGTTGTCGCACCAATCGTCAAAATCTCTCCCCGCGCTAGCATAGGTTTAAGGATGTTTGAGGTATCCATGGATCCTGAACTATTTCCAGCGCCAACAATATTATGGAGTTCATCAATAAAGAGAATGATGCGTCCCTTAGAATCCTTGATGATACCAAGGACTTCTTCCAAGCGTTCCTCAAAGTCACCCCGATATTTAGCTCCTGAAATTAGGGAGGTAATATTTAAGGCAAAAATAATTCGATTCTTTAACTTATCCGGCACTCGGCCTTGAACAATCCGTTGAGCTAAACCTTCCACAATAGCAGTCTTCCCTACGCCCGCCTCTCCAATCAAAACAGGGTTGTTTTTTATCCGCCGGGATAGGATTCGAATCACGCTACGCGTTTCCTGATCACGGCCAATAATGGGGTCAAGGCGACCTTCAATAGCTTCTTGGGTAAGATTACGTCCGTACTTGAGTAATTGTTTCAAGTCTGCCTTAGAAATACCTTCCTGAAACTTATCAGTCTCTCTTTTAGCCATAGCCTGTTCATAGAAGTCTGCAGTGATCTCAAAGAGGGCTAATAATTTAGCAGAAGCAAAATCTTCGTCTTTCATTAGTGCTAAGAAAAGATGGTCTAAGGACACCCGGCTTTCAAACTGGGCACGCGACACTTGCTCGCTAATCAAAAGCAAACGCTGGTAATTTCGGCTAATGTAAAGATTTTTAACCCCTTTAGGACTCCGCAATTTATCCACCGCGGTATCCACTTGTTCTTTGAGTGGCCCCAACATGATCCCCTGGTCGGTCAATAATTTAATCACCGAGTTTTCGTCTTGGTCTAGAATCGCCTTGAGCAGATGAAGTTCAGTGACTTCGCTGTGCTTTTTATTTATCGCTAAGTTTTGTGCTTCTTTGAGCACCTGCATGGCTTCCTGAGAATACTTTTCTGTGTTCATTTCCTCCCTCCTTTCTACATTTCTTACTAAGCTAAATTACTCGTTTATTTATAATTTACTATAAAAATATATTTTTATTAAGCGATTTCATTTAGCTTTCTCCTAGTTCGTTTTTATTAAGGCTATTTATATACAAAAGGCAATATTTCTTATTCTTTTTTACTTTATCCAAACTAAGAGAAAGTATAGTTTCTTAACTAAATTTATCGATACACATTACTTATCTTTTTTGGCACCAGGGAAATATTTAGGGTTTGTAAAGAAGTCATCTGTCAATTCTCTGACTTCACCACTGAGCATAATCATCCCTATCATATTTACAAAGACTACTAAACCTAGGGTGAAATCTAAGAATACTCCAGCCCCTTCAAAAGTTACAAAACCGCCTAGTAGAACCATAAAGCAAGCTAAGAAACGCATTAATTTACCAAAGTGGAGTCCAAATAGATATTCGCCTAATCTTTCTGCATAGAAGACAATAACGATAACCGTTGAAATAACAAACATAAATAAGGAAATAGCTATGATAACTGTACCAATATTACCAAAAGCGTTGTTAAATGCTCTTTCGACCGCAATATCTTTGAGAGCGGGATTCTTATAATTTCCTGAAAGCATCACCACTAAAACAGAAATGGTACATACCATTAAGGTAGTAGAAACGACTTCAAAGATCCCCCACAGTCCTTGACGTACAGGGTGGTCAGTAACGGCGGTAGCATGCGCATAAGCAGCTGAACCCATACCAGCTTCATTAGAATAGGAACCGCGTGCAGCACCTGCTTTAAACATTTCTAAAAAGGCTCCCCATGCGCCACCTGTAATCGCAGCCTGTGGATTAAAGGCACTTGAAAAGATGGCAGAAACAGCATCAGGTAAATTCTGAATATTCATAAAAATAACAACCAGACCACAAATCACGTATAAACCAGCCATAAAAGGAACTAATTTCTCAGTAATTTGTCCGATCCGTTGAATACCACCATAAACAACAAGAACGACTAAGACAGTTATCGCAGCAGCAGATATAGGACGTGAAAGTCCTAATTGTTCTAGCGGTGCTGTTGCGGAAATCGTTTGAACTGTGATGGAAGGTAAGATTTCTAACATGAAGAAGAATGCAACCAAAAAGCCCATGATTTTACCAAGGTTCCCTTTAATACCATTTTTAAAGGTATAGGCTGCACCCCCGACATAATCTCCTTCTTCATTAACTTCCCGATATTTAATCCCCAGAACAATTTCTGAAAACTTAGTGGCTTGACCAATAATACCTGCTACCCACATCCATACAATTGCACCAGGTCCAGCAGTAAATATAATCGCCGGCGCAACCACAATGTTAGCCGCTCCGATTGAAGAGGCTAAGGCTGCCGATGCTGCTTGGAAGGGACTGACTGAACCTTCACCACCTACATCCGAGTCAAACATTTTGCCAAATGTTTGCTTCATCGCATAACCAAAGTGTCGAATTTGAATAAAGCGAGTTTGGTAACCAAGTATTAATCCCCCAGTAATAAGTACAATTAATATAGGCCAGTTCCAAACCCAATTGGTAAATTGAGTAATCATTTCAATAAAATTCATTTTAACCACCTCTAAATATTGGTTTTTATATTAAGGAATTGTTAATCAATAATAGCTAGAGATAGCAATTAATAAAATAAGCCGGATAGTAGAAAAGCTTTTTAGTTAAATGTCTGTCGCTAAAAGCTTTCCCCTCCGGCCTATTAATTGAATAGATAACACTAGTTTCAAACCTTACCTTGACTTCATTTCCTATTCTTAATCTTTTCAACTAGGCTAGTGATGAGTTGTGGGAAACATCACTAGCCTCTTTCAAATGATTATTTAAGTGAGCAAGAAGCCGACTAATATTATCTTAGCCGTAGACAATCTGATCCTTTGAAATATATAAGATACTATTTCCATTCAACTAAGTGTTATCCGTAACAATTACCTTATTAAGTTATGATAATGTTGCATAAACAATAGCTTTAATTGTATGCATTCTATTTTCAGCTTGTTCAAAGACATAGGATTGTTCAGATTCAAAGACTTCGTCGCTAACTTCCATTTCAGTTAAGCCAAATTTCTTAGCAA
Source organism: Aerococcus sp. Group 2 (assembly GCF_905125285.1). Lineage (NCBI taxonomy): Bacteria > Bacillati > Bacillota > Bacilli > Lactobacillales > Aerococcaceae > Aerococcus > Aerococcus sp. Group 2. The sequence continues at coordinate 272,955 of NZ_CAJHPA010000002.1, forward strand.
TTTCTTGGCCGACTGTTGTCTTTTCATCGTGGAAGGCTGGTAAGCAGTGTAAGAAAATAGCAGTTGGTTTTGCATTTTCCATGGCTTTTTTATTTACTTGATAATCTTTTAGTAAAGAAATTCTCTCTTCCCAAACTTCGTCTGGTTCACCCATTGAAACCCATACGTCAGTGTAGAGAACATCAGCATCTTTAGTCCCTTCTTCAACATTGTCAGTTACAGTAACAGTTGAGAAGTTTTCTTTAGCAATTTCTTCACACATTTCCACTAACTTAGGATCTGGAGCGAGTTCTTTAGGAGAGCAAGCAACGAAGTTTACCCCCAATTTAGCACAGACAACCATTAAGGAATTTGCCATATTGTTACGAGCATCGCCCATATATACAAATTTTAGACCTTTTAAGTGGCCGTAATGTTCTTCAACAGTTAACATATCAGCTAACATTTGGGTTGGATGCCATTCATCAGTTAATCCGTTCCATACCGGAACGCCTGCATATTCAGCTAATTCTTCAACAACGTCTTGGCTAAAGCCACGGTATTCAATCCCATCATACATACGGCCAAGCACACGAGCGGTATCAGCGATGGATTCCTTATGTCCCATTTGAGAACTATTAGCATCTAAGAAAGTCACGCCCATACCAAGGTCATAACCAGCAACTTCAAAAGCACAACGAGTCCGTGTAGATGTTTTTTCAAACAAGAGAACAATATTTTTACCTGTTAGGTATTTGTGAGGAACGCCAGCTCGCTTCATGTCTTTAAAGTTCTTTGAAAGATCTAATAAGTGACGAATATCACGACTGGTGAAATCAATTAATTTTAGATAACTTTTACCACGAAAGTTTTTTGCCATGAGATATTTCCTCCTAAAAATTAATGTCATTATTGCTATTACAAAAGTTCGAACTTTTTTAATTACAACTATGTTGTAATCGCTTACAGCACTATTATAGCAGCTCACTTTTTTAATCTAGGACATCTTAGGTAAGAAATGTTGTTTGTCGTTTCTTATAATGCTTTCAAATAAAATACCCAAACTTAGTCACCGTCTCTTTTGAATTTTATTCAAGCAATTATATGGTAAAATAAACATAAGAGTGAAGAAGTTAAAAAGGTTGTGAATGTCATGCAAGGTCCTATTAATATCCAAGAACCTTCTCCCAATAATATTGATGATAACTTTATTGCATCATTAGATATTGAAAGCGACAGTTTTCCGACAAAGGCATTAATCCATAAAGAAGCTCGTTTTTTATTTATCTTATCCGGCAAAGGAAAAATAAAAATTCAAAACGAAGTTCATACGATGAAAAGAGGCAAGATTATTTCACTCTTACCTTGGCAAATTTCAGAAATTATTGAGGTCGATGAAAAAGTCACTTATTATCTATTAATTTATCGATTTGAACTCATTGAATTTATCTTAAAGGAACAGTTAAGCTATGCAAATGAAGGTCAAGATATCGTTGACTTACTTTATCAACAACATTCAATCCAAGTCGATAAAGATGACAGTCAGGTCTTCCAAAGGGCGATCCATTCCTTAAGAGATGAGATCGGCTTACGCACTGCCTCAATCAATCGGCACACAAAGCCCCTATCTTCAATGTGGATTGTCATCCAATTAGCAGAAATTATCATTTCTTACCTACGACAAATTTCTAACAATAAGACCCAAAGTATTTGTAGCGAAGAAATTTTCCGCTATATGTACCTACACTCTTCTGAAGATATCTCTTTAACTAAGCTCTCAGAAATTTTCTTTCTATCAAAATCGACAATTTCAAAGTATATCAAGAAATTAACTGGTCTAGGCTTCTATAGCCTGCTCGATGAAATGCGTTTATCTAAAGCCCAATACTTATTACTCCATACCGATCTCAGCTTGACCCAAATTGCTGATACTTTAAACTTTAGCGATAAGTCCCGGCTATCCAAACTATTTAGCCAACACCACGGCATAAATAGTAGCCATTTCAAAGCCACCTATAAAAAAGGAGACAAACAAATACCTAGCCGTCTAAGTCCGCGAGACCTTAAATTAATCAATTACCTGTATGAAAACTATGCCGAAGATATAACCATTGACCAACTGTCGAAAATATTTGATAGTAATCCTAAAGATATTAATTCTATGCTTAATTATTTTGTTGAAGATAATTTTTCAAATTTCTTGAATCAATTACGCGTCAATAAAGCTTGTGACTTACTTATTAAAACTGACCTAAGCATTATTGATATCGCCTATCAAGTCGGTTTTAATTCCAGCAAGACCCTGACCCGAAATTTTAAAAAGATTTTACAAATATCCCCCAGTGCATTTCGTAAGTTAAATCCTAAAGAACAAATCCGTTATTGAAAAAATCTTGATAAATAACAAAAGAGTTGACTGCAATGCTCCGTAAGCATTCCAATCAACTCTTTTTATTAATTATTCTTCTTTTGAATCAGAAAATAAGAAGCTTAGTTTAGTTTCTGAAATTAAGATCGCAACAAATATCATTACGAAACCGATAGTCTTGTATACGGTTAGGGTCTCAACCCCTAAAGCCACTGGAATTAAAATACCAAAGACTGATTCTAGAGAAAGAATTAAAGCCGCACTGGTTTCATCAGTATATTTTTGCCCAACATTTTGAAATAGGAGGGCAACTGCTGTACACATGATCGCCAAGTAAGCCAACTCTAAGAAAGTCCTCTGGCCAATTACCAGATTGGAGTTATCTTCAAAGAACAAGGTTGTTAAGCCAGATAAGACTGCTGCAGTGATGAACTGCAGAATAGTCATCAAATAAGGATCCTTGCCCTTAGAAAATTTCGTAACCGCTACAATATGAGAGGCAAAAAACAGACCACTCAGTAAGGCCAAAGCATCACCTAAGATTGCTTCTCGTCCTTGACCCAGCACTGAATTTTCAGCACCTCCAGCCATTGACACAAAATAAATTCCTACAATACAGAATGCTGCAGCAATCATATTAAATTTATCAGGCCGATTTTTTAAAACAAGCCAGGAAATAAAGGGGACTAAAACACAATAGGAAGCGGACAGAAAAGCTGATCTACCGGGATCTGTATATCCTACCCCAACTGTCTGGATAGAATAAGCAATAAAGAGAAAAATCCCAATACTTACCCCACTTTTTAAATCATCTTTAGTCATATCACGAATTTTTTTCCAAAAGATTATCGCTAAGACCAAAGCCGCTACTGAAAAGCGAATCGCTAAAATCATATTTGGATTAACGTAATCCTGTGCGCCCTTAACTACGGTAAGTGATGATCCCCATAAAAAGGCAACAACCAGTAAAAGTAGATTACCGAGTTTTTTATTCTTTTTCTTCTTCTGGGGAGCTGGCTGATTAGCAGTTTGATTTTCTTCTTTCATGATAATTCCTCACTTTTCTTTGCAAGTGACAAGTGACAAAGTTATATCTTCGTATCACCCCCTCCTTCTACTTATCTATAAAAACTGTTAATCTCTCTCCTTAACAAATTGGCTGATCTGCTTTAAGAATAAGGCGCCTTGGTAGGCTCCACCGAAGCCATTATCGATATTCACGACACTTATCCCGGAAGAACAAGAAGTAATCATGGCTAAGAGCGTCGTAATACCTTCTAGGTTAGCCCCGTAACCCACCGAGGTTGGTACAGCAATCACGGGCGCCTCTACTAGGCCAGAAACTACACTAGGTAAAGCGCCTTCCATCCCAGCAACAACAACGAGCACGTTGGCTTGGCGAATTTCTTCTTGGTAAGATAACAAGCGATGGATACCGGCCACACCAACATCATAAATGCAGGTCACTTGGCATCCCATCCATTCTGCTGTCACCCGGGCTTCCTCTGATACAGGAAAGTCAGAGGTTCCCGCATTTAAGATCACCATCTTCCCATGAGGAATTTTCTCACATTGGCCAATGGTAATCGTTTGCGCAGCTTCTTGATAGTCCGCTTGAGGGAAATCTGCCCCAATAGCCTCCCATTTTTCTTTAGCCACCCGGGTCACCAAAACCGGCTTATCGTGGTCAAGTAAAGACTGCATCACCCGAGCGATTTGGCCTGCAGTTTTATGCAAACCATAGACAATCTCTGGGTAACCCTTTAAATGATCGCGATCAATATCCACCTTACTTTCGCCTAAATTATCAAACATTATAAGTCCTTCCTCTATCTCTCTTTATTGATACCACTTAATAAATTAGTTTTAACGATTGAGCTTTCCATAAACATAGCCTTCAACATCTAGGGCCAGGTGTTTAAAGCCATAAGCCTTAAATTGGGCTAAAATCTCATCCTTTTCTCGGAAGAATTGGTCGAACTGGTCAGGAGAGAGCTCTAGCTTAGCCAATTCATTGTAGTAGCGAACCCGAACGGGATCAAAACCCTTTTGGCGCATATAAGCTTCACTAGCTAGAATTTGCTGGACATTGTCCTGGTTAAGTGGTGTTCCGGTAGGAAAGCGTGAAATTACACTACAGCCACTTGATCGGTTCCAATTCGAAATGCCTTCTTTTTTAGCCAGTTGACGGACATCTTCTTTAGTAAAATCACACAGGATTAAGGGGCTTTTGATATCAAACTCTTTACGAGCCTTTAGCCCTGGACGATAATCGTTTAAATCATCTACAATCATCCCGTCCACTAAGACATAGTCTTTATTTTGAGCCATAGCGGCCTCTTGAACGGCTTGGTAAAACAACAATTTGCTGTAATACCAAATATTTTCATCGTTCTTTTGAATACGAGGATCTTCTAACTCATTGACAGGAATAAGCTGACTTTCGACATCCATAGCCTGAGCAAGAGCCAGTGCTTCCTGGTCATCTGCCTCACTCACTAAATCAGACTGAATAATGATGGCCAAGGTGTTCTCCTTGCCTAGTAATTTTCTAGCAAGATATAAGAGAAGAGTTGAATCCACTCCCCCAGAGAAAGCAACGCAGACTTGGCCCATTTCTTTTAAGAGACTTTCCAATTGCTGCAATTTCTTTTGCTCCATAATTACTCCTTACTTATTCTATTTGCGAACCGAATTTTTCTTCAATAACCGCCAAGGCCTTTTGATAGACCTGACTAAGGGCTAAGTGATTATCTCTAGCCAAGTTCACCAAGTCGTCGTATTCTGGAGTGACTTTAATAATCTTTCCATCTAGGTAACCAATTTTAAGTTGAAGCCAACTACCCATTAAGGCCACTTGGGTAAATTCTCTCGCTAAAATCAAGCGTTCGGTATCATAGTAACGAACCCCAAAAGAAGAACTTTCTTTTAATAAAATTTTAGCAACGCTTTCCTTATCTTTGGCTGGAGTTAAGACCGTAATGAGAACGCCTGGACGGTCTTTTTTCATCTTTACGGGACTATAGAAAACATCAAGAACTTCTTTCTGGCTCTCCAGTAGGCGCAACAAATAGCCCAAGGCTTCTCCCGTCATATCATCGACTTGGCACTCAAGCACTGAAACCTTTTCCCTATTGCCGGCTAGTTTTTTTTTACCAAGGCTACTCTTAAGACATTAGGATGGTCAAATTCACGATCCCCCACCCCATAGCCGATTTTTTCTACAGTACCTTCAACCACATCCGCATAATCATCAGCTAGAACCTTGGCGAAGGCTGCTCCAGTTGGGGTAGTTAATTCACCTTCTGCAGTAAAAGAGGATAAAGGTACGCCCACCAAAATCTCCATAGTCGCTGGTGCTGGAACCGGATAAAGCCCATGGGCAATTTCAATTTTGCCATGACCGGTAGGCACTTTTGAAAATGTCAAGTGGTCAACATCTAAATCTTCAAGTGCTAAGCAAACCCCAATAATATCAATAATGGAGTCCATAGCACCTACTTCATGAAAATGAATCTCGTCAATTGGCTTCCCATGGATTTTCCCTTCTGCGCGAGCGACCTCTTTAAATATGGCTAAACTCCGCTCCTTAACTCGATCAGCCAGATCACTTTCCTCAATTAATTGAAAAATTCCTTGAGCCGAATGATGGTGATGACCGTGGTGATCATGGTCTTCATCAAGCTCTGTAAAGCTTAAATTGAGTTTATTAGCAGTAATTCCTTTTTCGTCCTTTTTGCTAAAAGACATGGAAAAATCATCAATTGGTAATTTATTTAACTCGCTTTCGATATAATGCGGATCTGCCCCTAAGTCAACTAAGGCAGCTAGGGTTAAGTCACCAGAAATCCCATATTCACAATTCACGAATAAATGACTCATAACAATCTCCTTTTTTCATTTAATCTCGACCATTTAATATGTTTTTATTATATCGTTGATCAATAAATTATCAAAGTATAGCGCTTTCTTTTATCATTTTGATTGTGCTAAGTTTAGTATATAATAATCTTATTCATGCTATTAAATAAGCTAAAATAGTAGGGGAGTGAACCATAATTAGTGATGAGAAAATATGTCAATAAATTGGATGATGACTTTAGACAAAATTCATTTGCTTTGTCAATGGATATCCAATCAGATTCTAGCCCCACAAAACCCTTATTGCATAAAGAAGCTCGGTTTTTAATTATTATTTCAGGTCAAGGGAAAATAAAAATTAATAATACTGACTATATTATGAAAGCTGGACATATTATTGCTTTACTACCTTTTGAGGTTTCTGAAATTGTAGAGATAACCGAAAGAGTAACCTATTATTTACTCGTTTATAATTTTGATCGCATAAAATTTCTAATGAAAGACTATTTAAATATTGATAAGGAGTCATTTGATTTATTCAATTATCTAGAAAATAATCCTTGTAAAAAAATAAGTCCTAAGGGGCGTTATCAAGTCAAACAAATTCTCACTGATTTACGTGAAGAGGTTGGACTGATTTCCACCCACACCAACCAACTTTTTCATGACCACCAAGAGTTATCTACTATTCGTAGTTTACTTAAATTAGCAGAGTTTATTATCCTCTATCAAAGAGAAAACCAACAAATAAGTAATTACACCCCTTCTTATAAAGAAATATTTGCTTATTTATTCTACAATGCTTCAAAATCGCTTCATTTAGATGAAGTCGCTAACATCTTTTTCTTGGACAGCCAGTCCCTAGAAGCAGGAATACAAGCTTATGTAGGGATCAGCTTCAAAGAAGTTTTACAAAGAATCCGTGTCTTTAAATGGCTTCATTTACAAGAAAATACTGAGTTAAATCAAGAAGAAATTTCTCTGCTATTAAACTATCCCTACAGTCAAGAAATACAGGAAGAAAGCAAAAGAATTCAGTACCTAAACCCTAAAGAATGTGAATCCTACTGGCAATTAATTGAAGTCATTACTCCTATAGCCCTTAAAGAATTGCAACCTAAAATATTAGAATTCACCTACTCTCACTTTACTGATGCTCTTACGATTGAACACCTGAGTCAAAGATTTTCCCTTAGCCCCCAAGATATTAATAGCCAATTTATCGCCTATACTGAAAGAAATTTTCAAAACTTAGTGACCCATCTACGAATAAAAAGCGTCTGTCAATGCTTAGAAACTGGGAATAAAGACCTGAAAGAAATCGCCAAAGAAACGGGCTTTATTCATGAAAATAAACTTAAACGTAGCTTCTATACTATTATGCAAATGACCCCAAAAGTTTACTGGGAAAAATATAAGCAAGAAAAAAGTTCAAGCTGATTGTTATTTTCAGCTTGAACTTTTCCTTTTTACTCGTTAAATGAATTAAGCTTCATCGGATAAATTATCAAAGTAACCTTGGATGTAAACAATTGGAGTTCCTTTATCCCCACTACCGCTGGTTAAGTCAGATAAGGAACCTACTAAGTCAGTAATTTGCCGTGGGGTGGTTCCTAGGCTGACATTTTTACCATCTCTATCCACATCGTCATGTTGGCTAATATAGTCAGTAATGGCATCTTCTAAGGCTTGCCCGCTGAGGTCACTGAATTCATTATCAGCCAAGTATTTTAATTTCACTTCATTAGGGGTTCCTTCTAGGCCGCTGGTATAACCAGGGGACACGACCGGGTCAGCCAGTTCCCAAATATGACCCACTGGGTCTTTGAAAGCACCGTCCCCATAGACCATGACTTCAATTTTCTTGCCGGTAGCTTCTAATAAGCGTTTTTGCACATCATAGACAAAGGATTTTGAATCCCGTGGGAAGAGTTTTAATTCGTTGTCTCCAGAGAGGTTGGTTCCCAATAAACCGTATTCTTCATTATAACCGGAACCATCGACTGACTGGGTTAGGATTTCATCTAAACGATAGACCGTCTTAGCACCAGCTTCTTTAACGGCTTGAGCTGTTTTGAAACGGGTATGAATATCCGATACTAAGACAGAATCGGTATAGTCAAGAATGGCTTGGGGCTGATTAGAGAAGATGATTTCACATTCAGCGCCTTCTTTTTCCACGCATTCGCGGTAAAGGGCCACGTAGTCTACCCCAGTAAATTTATGTTTGATTTCTTCAAAGTGCGAACGGAATTCTGTTTCACTTAGGGTATCTGTCCAAGGGTTAACGCCCGACTTCACCAGGGCTTCATCACTGATTAATTCATTGCCCACTTCATCGGCTGGGTAGGAGAGTTGGATCACAACTTTCTTAGTTGCCCGGGCAAGGGCTTGGAGAATATTATAGAAACGATTCCGACTATTAATTGGGAATACCACACCAATACTTTCTGATTGGAATTTTTGGTGGATATCCTTAGCAACAGCATCTAAGCTGGCATAATTTCCTTGGGCTCTGGCATAGATTGATTCGGTAATGGCCACAATATCCTTGTCATGAATGGTAAAGGGCGCTTCTTTGGCTGCATGAATGACTGTATCTACAACAATTTGAGCTAAGTCGTCACCTTTTTTTACAATGGGTGCACGTAGGCCACGTGATACTGTCCCAACAACTCTTGACATATTCATCATCCTTTTTAATTAAATTACTTTGAGTACCTGAACATTTTACCATTATTTTCTCTGACATTAAATCATTTCTTGGTTTTTTACCCATACAAGAAAAAGGAGCAAATCATTTTTCATTTAGGGATTGGTCTTATATAGTAAATAAGAAGCTTATATGGCCTAAAAACAAGTAAAAGGAGCGATTAATCGATGGGATTATTAGTTGACGGTAAATGGTATGACAAGTGGTACGATACCGAAAGTACTGGGGGCCACTTTGTCCGCAAAGACTCTCAATTTAGAAACTGGATTACTAAAGACGGCTCACCCGGGCCCACAGGTGAAGGAGGCTTTAAGGCAGAAGCTGCCCGCTACCACCTCTATGTGTCCTATGCCTGCCCCTGGGCCAGTCGTGCCCTCATTATGCGGGCACTCAAGGGGCTAGAAGATATGATTTCAATCTCGGTTGTCCATCCCCATATGGGCGAAAATGGCTGGACCTTTGAAGAAGCTGACGGCGTGATCAAAGATCCGCTCTTTGATGCTGACTATCTCTATCAAATCTATACCCATGTTGACCCTAATTATAGCGGTCGGGTCACGGTTCCCGTTCTCTACGACAAGAAGACCGATACCATTGTTAATAACGAGTCTTCCGAAATCATGCGGATGTTTAACCAAGCCTTTGACGACATTGGCGCAAAAGCAGGTGACTACTATCCGGAAAACTTGCGCGATGAAATCGACCAATGGAATGATGAAATTTATCCTAAGGTTAATAATGGGGTCTACAAGGCCGGATTTGCGACTAAGCAATCCGTCTATGAAGAAGAAGTGGACCAATTATTTAAGGAATTGGATCGCTTAGAAGACCACTTAAGCCAACACGATTACCTGGTTGGGGACCAAATCACCGAAGCCGATTGGCGCCTATTTACCACCTTGGTTCGTTTTGATTCCGTTTATTACGGTCACTTCAAATGTAATATTAGAAACCTAACCGACTACCCTGCCCTCTGGCTCTATACCCGTAAACTTTATCAATGGCCGGGCGTTAAGGAAACGGTGAACTTCTCCCATATTAAGGAACACTACTACACCAGCCATCCGACCATTAACCCTAACGGCATCGTACCGCTTGGGCCTGAGTTAGACTGGTCACTTCCTAATGAATAAAGATTGAAATCATAGGAATAAGCATTCTCACTTGTCTTAGACCTGCTGACCGAATAAGCAGCTCTGAGATTAGGGGGATGCTTTTTTACTTTAATAAACCGCGCTCAATCAGCTTAGCATCCAAGAACCAATAGTCATGGTAATCGCCAGCCAAGGCCTGAAAAGTCACTGATTCTTGCTCGTGCTCACTTAAATAAGTATTGAGATAATTTTTTAAGATCCAAGCATCTTCCAAACGTTGGCCTTGTAATTGAAAGACCTGGTCCAGGTAAGATTCACTCGTCTCCAAAATGTCAGCTAGGTCTTGCTTGCTTAATCCAGTCTTATTAAAGGCTGTTTTAAGCACTTGTTTAGTTTCTTCTCTTTGCGATTGGGTTAAAGACATGGTCATCGGTCTCCTTTCTAGCTTATATTATAAACTTTGCCCTAGAAATAAGAGAATAATCCGCCTAGTCCATGTTACAATACTGGTAAAAATCAAGTGAAAGGCGTGGTTGCATGAAACAAATCATGATTGTGGAAGATAATGATGACATTAACACAATGCTTAAAGACCTCCTAAGTCAGGATTACCAAATCCAACAAGCTTTTTCCGGAACTGAAGCCATCCGACTCTTTGACCAAGAGGACATCGACTTAGTGCTCCTAGATATCCTTCTGCCGGGCAAGAAAGGCGACGAAGTCCTAGACTATATTCGTCAAAGCAGCCAAATCCCGGTCATCATGCTGACAGCCCTGGGTGACAAAGACCTGGTCAGTGACTACCTCTTAAAAGGAGCCAATGACTACATCACTAAGCCCTTTAACAATAAAGAAGTCTTAGCCCGAATTACGGTGCAATTGCGGCAAAGCCACCAGCAGGCTAAAGATCAGTCAGATCAAGTCATTGACTTTCAAGCCATCCACTTTGATCCTAAGCAGTTCCTTATCTATACTGACCAAGAGGCTATCCGCCTAACTAAAATCGAAGCCAAGATCTTTCACAAATTGCTCAGCCACCCTAAGCAAATTTTCACCAAGGAGCGACTCTATGAATCTATCTGGCAGGCTCAATACATTGCCGAGGACAACACCTTAAACACCCACCTCTCCAACCTGCGTAAGAAATTGAGTCAATTAGATCCCAGCCAGGACTATATTGAAACCATTTGGGGGATTGGCGTCAGACTAGCAAGGGGGGACCAGGATTGACCCTGCTACTTTGCATCTTATCTTTATTCTTGCTCTACCGCTATCTGAAAATGAAAAAAGCTCTGCAGAACTTAAGCCAAGACATGGCCTATCGGCGAAAAGAACAATCTAACCGCCTACTCACCAGTTCCCTGAATGATAAGGACCTCCACCAAGTAATTCGAGAGGCCAACCAACTCTTCGATGACTTACAAACTTTGCGGATTAAAAACCTCCAAGAAAAGCATAGTCTCGACCAAGCCATCCATAATATTGCCCATGACATTCGGACTCCCCTCACCGTTGCCAGCGGCTACTGCCAGCAACTCTTGGATTCAGAAGGTAGTTTAGACTCGGTTGAAAAAGAAAAGTTAGTGAAAATCAACCAACATCTCAGCCAAGTCGCCCACCGTTTAGAAGAATTACTCAGCTATCAAAAACTTATCGAAGGCCAAGTCCAAGTGCAGCTTGAGCCAGTAGACCTCAGCCAAGCGGTAAAGGAAAACTTACTCCATTACTACGACCGCCTTAATGATGATTTTCAGATTCACTTAGCCATTGAGGAAGCTTGCTATATTGACAATAGCCCGGACCTATTGAACCGAATCCTGGATAATTTACTGGGTAACGTGATTAAGCACGGTCACTCCACATTAAATATCCAAGTCAAAAAAGACCAGGATGAGGTCCGCTTGACCCTGTCGAATCAAAGTCAGCAAGCCGTCCAACATTTAGACCAATTAACCAAGCGCTTCTACGCAGAAAACCTTGCCAACGACCAGCTCTCTTCTGGATTGGGCTTATTTATTATCCAAGAATTAGTCGATCTCACTAAGGGTCAACTCTCCATGACCTACCAAGAAGGTAACTTCACCAGCCAAATCACTTGGCCAGCTAGTTCCCTTACAGATTAACAACAAATAACCGACCCCCAGACTTAGAGGCTCATTCTAAGTCTTAGAGGTCGGTTTTTGATTACTATTCAATGGCTAATTTTTAGAAATCGCGCTGTTTAAATGACATTAAGGCGATTAAAAGGCAGACTGCAATCACTAAGAGGGCTAAGGGGGTAAATTCTAAGAAAAACTCACTATCCAAAGTTAAGGCGCCAGCCTGGTTGAGCATACTTTGGAAATTCAGGTAGGCGACAATTTTACTTTCAGCAAAGTAAGCAATCTGAACGACTGTTAGCACCAAGGGCACCACAATAGTCGCTAAGATACTCCACATATTGGAGAGGGTTAGGAAAATAACCAGCATCGTTACCGCAAAGACGCCTTGGAGGGAGAGGTACTGCACCAAGAATACCCTGATAAAATTACCAAGCCACTCTAAGCTTAAGGCGTCAAAGCCATTGGTAAGGCCCGCTACCAGGTAGGTAGTTCCGTAATAAAAGATAAATTGCAGGGCTGTCACCATAAGGAAAACACTATACTTGGAAAAGAAGTAATGAGTCCTAGACATCCCGCTACTAATAATATTCTTTAAGGTCCCACTATTTAAGTCAGCCCCTACCGTCATATAAAATAGAGGTAAGGTAAAATAGATCAAAAAGGCTGCCATGGTTGACATGGCCATAACGGCTTGGTGACTGGTCCAGGCCATTTCTCGGATAAGATCGGTCCTTTGGGCGATTTCCTGGGTGTTTTGTTCACCGACAGCCATTGAGAAAACACCCTTATCCCAGACACAGGAGGCGACTACCAGAATCAAAACCAGCTGGGTAATGTAAAAGCCCTTGCTATGAAACAATCGATAAAAATCTGCTCTTAACATGGTCTATTGGTCTCCTTTCTCTTCGACAATGCCGGTGAAATAATCTTCTAAGTTTTTGTGAGAAAAATAAATGGCATCGATAGGCACATCCGCCTGACTAAAAAGTTTCATGTAGGGTTGAATCTTTTGGTCAGAGGAAAAAATATGAATGGTTTCTTCATTCACCACTTTAAAGTTCGACTGCCCTTGTTCAGACAATAAACGGCTGGCTTGGGGTACTTGACTAGTCTGTAAGACAATATACTCCCGGTTCATTTGCTCAAATTCCTCTTTAGTCATTTCTTGGATAAGCCGCCCCTGATTAATGAAGCCAAAGCGGCTAGCCGTTTGATAAAGTTCAGAAAGAATATGACTAGAAATGATAATAGTCATTTGCTTTTCCTGGCTTAGCCGTTTAACTAATTGACGGAAATGGCTGATGGCAATCGGGTCTAGGCCATTGATCGGTTCATCGAGAATGAGTAGGTCAGGCTGGGTTAATAGGGCAATCCCAATACCTAGTTTCTGTTTCATCCCCATGGAAAAGGATTTGTAAGCTTTCTTGCGGTCCTGACTCAGGCCAACCAAGTCTAAGGTTTCCTTTACCACCCGGTCCTCATCCACCACCCCACGTAATTTACAATAATAGTGTAAATTTTGCTCTGCAGTTAAGGCGTCATAGGCCACGGGACTTTCAATGACTGCCCCGGTGCGTTCCAAGGCCTTGGTCCACTCCCGGCTACTTCCTGAATGGAACAAGGACACTTTACCCGAGCTTGGTTTGATCAAACGGACAATCGCTTTGAGCAGGGTAGTTTTTCCTGCCCCATTACGACCAATTAAGCCATAAATTTCTCCTGCCTTAAGACTTAGAGACACTTGGTCTAAGGCTACTTGCTTGCCATAAGTCTTGGTCAGCTGGTCAACTCTTAGCACTTCTTCCATGCTAATCCCTCACTTTCATATCTGATCTCTTCTTGACACTGTTTATTATGCCAGCCGCTTCTCAATAGATTCCCAAGCAATTCTAAAGTCTTTCTAAAGAAATGGAAACAGATTTTTGAAATATAGCCGATGAGCATTCGTTCTGCTTTTGAAATTTGATCGTTGAAAAGCCATGGCACCAGTTCGGGCCAAGGTCCCTCACTTAGCGAGCTTCAAAGCTAGAGTGTGACAAAAGTACAAAAGTCCTGGACCACTGGAATAAACGAAGGGAGAGCCTTAGCAAAGACTCGGACATCGTTTATGAAGTGGACGCCAGGACTTCTTTTGAAACAGATTTAGGCTAGTACGGCTTAAAGCCTACTATCCGGTAATTCACATCGCTTGCTTGGTCATGGCTAACGACCTATTTCAAAGCGTCACTACTGCTCAAATTAAATTATCAAAACAAATTTTAATAAAGAATTAATCATAAATAATATAAATTAAAGTGAAAAAAGGAGCTGTGACTGGGGACTGCCTTCCTATCAGTTAGGCAGCGTTTTCCACTTAGTCACAGCTCCAGTTTAATTATTCAGTTTTTATCCACAGACTGCTTTCTCATACAGACGGTTTTAGCATTTTCCCTCAAATTATCCCCAAGAAGGCATTTTCTAGGCTTCTTGGAATACAATATCCACTAATTCTTCCGCAGTAATATCGCCGAGATATTTATTTAGGTCTAGATCACTTAGGGCATCAACCATGGCTTGACGGTCGTATTTGACACCATCCAAGGCTTCTTCCACATCAGAAATTTCTCCTAGACCGAAGAAGTCCCCGTAGATCTTGGCTTGGCTAATGACTCCCTTTGAAACATTTAAACGCAAATCCACAAATCCGAAGGGGAATTTATGTGAACCTTGGATATCAAAGTCAGGGGATTGTCCATAATTCCAGTTCCAGTTTCCCATCCGTTCAGCCCGCAAATCCATAACTCCTTGCCAAATTTCAGGGGTTAATTTTAACTCAGGGACTTCTTCACGCGTCTCCACCCCAAAGATTTCCAGTAAGATCCGGTCACGGAACTCTTCTGTGGAGAGGTTCTTATACTCCTCGTCGACAAAGGGTTTGATATTGGTTACCCGTGACCGAACCGACTTAATCCCTTTGGATTCGAATTTTTCTTTACGGGGTTTCAGGGCATTGTTAACCTCATTCAGGTCAGCATCAAATAAAATGGTTCCGTGGGCAGTCATCCGACCGTTCTTAGCGTACATAGCGTTACCAGAAAATTTTTGGTCGCCAATCACTAAGTCATTACGCCCCTTTAGGGCAGCACCTTCCACTCCCATCTTATGAAGGGCATCGATCACCGGTTTAGTAAAGGAGGCAAAGTCACGGAAACTGCCATCATCATCTTTAATAAAGCAGAAGGAAAAGTTGCCCCGGTCATGATAAACCGCTCCCCCACCGGACATGCGACGAACCACTTGGATATTATGCTCATCCACATAACGTTGGTTAATCTCTTCATAGGTATTTTGGTTGCGTCCAATAATAATCGAAGGATCATTGATATAAAATAGCAGGATCGGTTCATCGACTAGGCGGTTTTCAACCAAATAAGTCTCCAAGGCGATATTAACCGAAGCATCGTAGTGATTATTATTATCTACAAAAATCATTGTTTTCCTTCCTCTCATGACTAATTCATATTTAATAAAGCTTACCAGAGCTTATTATAGCAAATTTAACTGTTAATGAAAGCGGTTGATAAGCGAAGGCAAAGAAAAAACTCCCCCTAAAGTTTTTAGCTTGTTTCAAGTTAACTTTAGAGGGAGTGTCTTATCGTAGTAGCTTGACTTCAACAAATTTCTTAGCGATAAAAACCTGAGTTTTCACTGCTTAATCCGTCGCTTGGATTGCAGTGGGCACGTTGGTCTCACTATTTTCTGGCAAGACTTGTTTCTCATCGATTATTTCGGTCTCAGCCTTTTCTGAATTGACTGTTTCAGTAAGCACATTTTCTGCTAGACCTTTCTTGTCCTCACTATGATCTAAGGACGGATTGTGATTGCTTTCAGAAATTAAGTTTGCCCTTTCTTGGTCACGGGATTTGAGCACGGCTTCCACTGCAGCGACTTGGTCAGGACTTAATTCACTGGCCTTTTTAGCTTGTCCGGATTCTGGCTTATAGACTGTCAGCTTATATTCCGTGCCGAAAATTTCAAAGATGTAGCCTCCAGCAGTTCTGGATTTTACTTCTTCAGGGTTAAAACCATGAGAAGCGAGAAAGGCTTCCTTTGCCGCTTCGATTCGTTCGGCGTCTGTTTTGTGGTCGACAGCTGCTTTTGAATCGGTGGCTGGCTCTTTATCTGGGGCCTTGCTACCTCTTTGTTTCAATACTTCTTCTACCGCGGCAATTTGTCCTTTTGAGAGTTCAGACTGGCTGAAGTAGTGATTGCCTTGGTCAAATTGGAAGAGATAGCCCCGTGAAAAGCGGCTATGAACTTTATTTGCTTGGAAATTCTTCAAGAAAACTTGCCGTTCAATTTTTTCAACTTGGTAATTAGATAAAGCTTCAGCTGGGTAGACCACGGACTTTCCATTCACTTTAAAGTGGTAAACATCGCCATCCTTGCCTATCACTGTTTGAGGATCAAGTGTTTTTCTAGCTAAGACCGCTTCGACTGCAGCAATTTGGTCCGGTCTTAATTCAAATGGATAGACATAAAACTCCTTACCATTTTCACCTTCGAAGACGTAGCGGTCACCACGCTTGTCAGGCACAACACTTTCTGGATCGATTTGAGGGCTTTGGTCCTTAGTCTTTTCAACTGCCATTCCCTGTTCTTCCATCCATTCTTCCACTTGGGCAAGTTCATAGCCCTTTAATTCGCCAAATTCAATATAGTGGGTATGGGCATGGCCATCTTCTCGGTGCTCGGTGGTTACACCATGGTCATCCACTCCTAAGATATTATCCTTACTGAAAACATAGCCTTCAGATCCAGTATTATAAGGTCCCGCTTGGAGCCCCTTACCGAAAGCCTTATACTTTTTACCATTAAAGCTTACATAGAAATCCTTGTCATCCGCCGATTGATTATGAGGGACACCAAAACCATTTTTAGGCGGCATTTTAGCTTCAGGATGAGCGATTAAATAACGCATACTTGCCTTAGCCTTTTCGATTTTTTCCTTATCTTGGTTAAACCAAGCATTTAAGTGGATATCTTCGATTTTGTGCCAGTGATCAATATGGTAAACCAAGAAAGCCCCATTTTCTTCTCTTTCCGGATAGGCCATCTGTATATTCACTGCAGCCAATTGTTGAGGGGTAAAGAGCCCTTCAGGGATAGGGGTAGCTTGTGGCTGCTCTGCTACAATTTCTTCCTTCTTCTCATCTTGGTCATTTTTAGAAGAACTAAATGAAACAGTTTCATAGTCTATCGGTAAAGTAATATCATCAAGTTTTTTAGCAATCGTTTTATCCGCGAGAACAGCAAGTAACTGATCACCATCACGTAAAACCTCTTTGTCTTGGAGACCATGTTCCAATTTGAACTGACTCAATTTTAATCCTAAAATATAGTCTTTATATTCTTCAGCAGTAGAAAAATCACTCGCTCTTAGGTAGGAAGGATAGTCCGATAAATTCTTCATATGACTATGATTACCATGCGGAACAATGACTTTATTGCCGGTTACTTTAAGATCGGCCTTCTTAACCCCACTTTCCAGGGCGATTAAAGAAAGTTTCTTATCGATTTCATCAGCAGAATCCTGACTTGCTTCGACAAACTTAATTTCCTTTTTCCCGCTATTGACATAATCCTGTGCTTGACGGATCTCTTCATCATCCAAATCCGCAAAGGGAACATAATGACTGTGATCACCATGTTGGGTGATAAGGCCGTTACTGTCGTACTCTAGGATCGACTCTGGGCTAAAACGATAGCCGTCATCAGTGGTATAGGCTTTATGATCTTTACCTTTAGCGGATTTATCGATTTTTTGAGCCAGAGCAAGGAAGTTTACCTTATCTTGGTCTTTCTCATCTTGTCTATCGTCCACCTGGCTTGCTTGCTTCTTAGACTCATCTGTTTGATTATTTATCTCTTCACCATGGGAATCTGAAGGTTTACTTTCCTGATCGGTTTTCCCAGCTTGGTAAATATAAGAAGAATTGTTGAGATGAGCCTCCGTTGCAGCAATTTCAAGAGCGGATAATTCTTGCAAAGGAATCACATGGTGATGGTCACCATGGGGATGAACATAACCAAATTTGGTCTTGCGTGTCACTTTCATCGGATCGAATAATAAGCCATCCCCTTCCCTATGGCGTTCTTTTAGAGGAAGAGCGTAGAGTTCGTCCAACATTTGCTCTAAGGTTTTTTGACTATTTGCCGGACTGTCATTGGGATCTTTTTGCGGCTGAGCTTTGCCTTCTTGAGGATGGTCGATTTGGCTAGGTTTAAAGCCTGGTTGGTTCACTTGCGGGCGAACTGGGTCTAAGGGCCTAATGACCTTCTCAGTCTGGTCTTGCTGTGCTCCAGCTTGCCCGCTCTTCTTATTAAGATATGCCTTGGCTTGAGCGCGCTCATTAGCACTTAAATCATCCTTAGGGACATAGTGGAAATGATCGCCATGCTGACAGATATAGCCATCGCCTTGGTCGGAAACGATAGATTCAGGGGTAAAGATATAACCATCGTCGGTAGTATAACGTCCCTGACGCCGCGCCTCTTCTAAGGGGCTCAAATCCTTTCCTTGATCTTTATTGCCTTGGCCATGCTCCTGGTTTTTCTGTCCTGCTGGCTCTTTTTGTCCAGGAGATGCTTGATCTTTTTTCTCAGGCTGCGACCCTGTTTGTGATTTCTTATTAGATGCTGTCGTTTTTGAATGGTCTTTAGGCGCTTGGTAGTTGTAGTTCCCAGCCTTTAAATAAGCTTCAGTGGCCGCAATTTCCAAATCGGATAGTTGGTCAAAAGGAATAATATGGAAGTGGTCGCCATGGGGGAGAACATAGCCAAAATTGTTTCTTTTGGTGACTTTGACCGGATCAAAAACTAAGCCATCGGACTCCACATGGCGTTGATTCATTGGCAGTTTATAGAGTTGGTCTAATAAACCGTCTAAGCCAGAGCGTTGTCCCTGACTCGCTTGCTGAGCTTCTTGGTTAGCTTGATTTTGAGGACTTATTTTACTCGTTAATCCCTGTGGATTTTGCCAGCTATTATTCCCATTCACTAAACCAGCATAAGGACTATTATTTAAACGTTGGCTAACGATGCTTTGTCCACTACTATGCGAAGGGCCCGCTGATCCTGACTGAGAAGTTCCTGATCGTCCCGCCATATAGGCCGCTGCGGCCGCCCGTTCCGCTGGCGAAAGGTCTGCCTTAGGTACATAGTGGAAGTGGTCACCATGGGCACAAATATAAGCGTCCCCGGTATCTTGAACAATGCTACCCACGGTAAAGACATAGCCATCATCGGTGGTATAACGACCTTGGGCTTTAGCTGCTTGGACAGCTTGGGCCTCAGCTTTAGTCATGGCATGTCCTCCGTGGCTACCGTCTTCTTTAACATTGTGCAATTTTCTTTGCTCTTCAATTTCTTCTTTGGTCCGCACATTAACAGCTTTATTAGGATCTTTTAGATAGAGGTAATATTTGCCATTAACCTTAATGATATAGCCATCCCGAACTTCGTTTACGATATCTTCTTGACGAAGTTTGTAATTGGGGTCGCGCATAATTAATTCTTCACTAATAATGGCATCATAAGGAACCTTACCATTGTAATAGTGGAAATGATCGCCGTGAGAAGTGACATAGCCATCATCAGTGATCTTCACCACAATTTGTTCTGCTTCGATTTCATCATCCGCATGAGACAATTTCTTGACTTCAGCCCCATCTTTTCTCAGGCCTTGGTCAGCCACGTAATTAATCGTCGATTCATTGCCTGAATGCCCCTGGGAGTAGCCCCAATAATAGCCCCCTCCTAATAAGAGCGCTGAGGCTGAGCAGGCCAGAATGGCTTGCTTAATGTTTTTCTTCTCCACAATTATTCACTCACTTTCTACTTTTTATCTTCTTGTAAATGCTTTAAGAGGGTTTGTAAATTCATCTCAATATTTCCTAAGAGTCCTTTATCATTTTGGGGGTCAGCTTCCAAGGGACTTAAGGTATCCAATTGAGCCCCCGTCGCTTGGGAAATGACCTCAGCAATTTTGGTAGATACTTGAGGCTCAACGAAAATGGTCTTGACCTGGTAATTTCTTACAAAGTCTTGAATTTCAGCCATTTGTTGGGCACTGGGCTCTTGGTCCGGTGAAATCCCCGATATGCCTAATTGGCGTAAGCCAAAGCGATTAGCTAAATAAGAAAAGGCCGTGTGCTGGGTGACAAAAGTTTTTTGCTTGGCCTTTTTGAATTGATCTTGGTATTTATCCACTAGGTCTTGGGCCTGGGCTTGATAGTCGTCAGCGTTCTTTTGATAGATTGCTGCATGGTCAGGATCAATCGCACTTAATTGCTTAGCAATACTTTGTGCCTCTTGGCCGACTAGAATCGGATCGAGCCAGGAGTGGGGATCATAAAGCGTTTTTTCATCGACTTCTTGACCAGGGTCGAGGTCTTCTAAGCCAGGAACCTTGTCTAGAGTTAAACCTTCTGATCCTTCGATAACTTTGACTGGAGAATCTTTCAGGTTTTCCTTAAGGTTCTTGGCCCAGCCTTCCAAGGTCCGCGAATGATAAACGAAGACATCTGCCTTTTCAATGGCAGCAATATCATTGGCTGAGGGTTCAAAAGAATGAATACCGGCTCCACTTTGAATCATTTGCACCGTATTCAAGTCTCCCGAAACCGCCCGGGTTATTTCATAAATTGGGTAAAAACTGGTGACAATATTTAGCCCCTTGACTTCTTTATCCCCAGTATTCTTCGTACAAGCACCAGTAAACACTAATAAAGCGAGTAAAAACATGCTAAAGACTAGGCTTTTAACCGATTTTTTCACTTGATTTCCTCCTCTTAATTTTTTAAATCGTAACTCTTACGATTTATATTATCGATTCTTCCGATCGAAGTCAATAGTAAATCGTAAATATTACGATTTATTTTTGCTGACGCTTTTATTTCTGTTTCTACAAAAGGCCTGTTAAAGTAATAATAAGAAGATTTTTCCTAACCATGACCAAGAGGCCGGCTAAGATAAAATCCATAGAAAGGAAATGAAGATGTTATATCCACAAAGCAATTTATGTCGCAGTGTCTTATCGCTCGATGGCAATTGGCGCTTCCGCATTAAAGAAGACCAAGAAAGTTATGATCCTAAGGACCCCTTAGACAATTGGCAAAGTGTTGCGGTCCCTGCCTCCTTCAATGACCAAGTGGCTGATCCAACCATTCGCAACCATGTCGGCTACTTTTACTACCAAAGAGACTTCACCCTTCCCAAGACTTTGGCTGACCAGGATATTTTTCTCCGCTTTGGCTCTGCAACCCACCAAGCTTGGGTCTATGTCAATGATCAGGAAGTCGCCCATCACCAAGGGGGCTTTACCCCCTTTGAGTGCAAAATTACGGACGCGTTTTCTTTTTCTAAAACTAACCGCCTAACCGTTCTCCTCTCCAATATTCTTGACCATACCACCCTACCCGTGGGCCACTACCATGAAAAGAAAGATGACCAAGGAAAGATCCAACGGGAATTAGATGAGAACTTTGATTTCTTCAATTACGCCGGACTTAACCGCTCCATTGTTATTTATACCAGCTCAAAAGCTGCCCACTTGACTGACCTCACCATCTTGCCTGACTTAAATGATTCCTTAGACCAAGCTAAAGTTAGCTTCGATGTTTCAATTGATTCCCAGGTTAATGACGGGTTATCCTATCAAATAAGCATTTATGACGAAGCTGAAAAGATAGTTGCCGTGGGTAAAGCGAATGAGAATGAATTTTACCTAGACCAACCCCATCTCTGGCAACCACTGAATGCCTATCTCTATACTGCCCAAGTCGACCTCTACCAAGACGACCAACTGGTGGATACTTACCGGCAAGACTTTGGTATTCGCAAGGTAGAGGTCAAAAATGGCCAATTTCTAATTAACCAAGAACCCTTCTACTTCAAAGGTTGTGGTAAACATGAAGATAGCTACGCCCATGGTCGCGGTTTTGATCCTGTGTATAATGTCTTGGATATTAACCTCTTAAAGAGCATGGGAGCCAACTCCATCCGTACCTCCCACTACCCTTATTCCGAGGAAATGATGCAGCTCTGTGACCGGGAAGGGATTGTCGTTATTGATGAAACCACCGGAGTGGGGATTATGTCCTCCTTTGGTTTTAATATGTCTAACTTTGACCCAAAAACTTACCGCGATAACACTTTCCAAGAGCTCGATACTCAAGCAGCCCATGAGCAAGTGATCCGCGAACTGATTCAAAGAGATAAAAACCACGCCTGTGTGGTGATGTGGTCCTTGGCCAACGAAGCAGCCACTTTCAACCCGGAAGCCCATGATTATTTTGCCCCACTCTTTGAATTAGCTCGGTCCCTCGACCCCCAAAAACGTCCCCTAACTATGATCAATATCCTCTTAGCGACTCCGGATACTGACCAATGTTCTGACCTGGTTGATGTTATTTGTCTTAATCGCTATTACGGCTGGTATACCCAAACCGCTGATTTTGACTTAGCTGAAGACTTGAGCCTAAAAGAATTACAAGACTGGCAAACCCTCTATCCAGATAAACCCATCATGTACACCGAATACGGGGTTGATACGGTTGCTGGCCTCCATGCCATCGAGCGCCAACCCTTTACAGAAGAATTCCAATGGGATTACTATGTCATGATGTCTCGAGTCTTCGACCAAGTAGATAACTTTGTCGGCGAGCAACTTTGGAATTTTGCTGACTTCCAAACCAAAGTTGGCGTTCAACGGGTTCAAGGCAACAAAAAAGGTATCTTTAACCGGGCCCGGGAACCGAAAATGGTGGTTCGTTTCCTTAAGGACCGCTGGCAAAAGATACCAAACTTTAATTATAAAATAAAAACAAACTAGGCCTGGTTGATAAAATCATTTAAAGCAAAGCTGATTCTTCTGTGCCAAAAGCTTGAAATAAGGGGAATCAGTCTTTGCTTTTTATCGTTTTTGACTAATATTTTACGAGAATTATTTTTTTCTACTGTGCAAGCGAGCTTTTTCGTGTATCATATTGTAGGTGTTCATATGTTGGACCAACACATGAACCGAGACAAGTAACGATCGTTTAATCGTTAATAAAAAAGAGAAAGTGAGTGTAAGAGTATGGGTAAAATTGGTTTTGACACTAAAAAGTATCTTGAAGAACAGTCAAAGTATATCTTTAAGCGCGTTGAAGGCAAGGACAAGCTCTACCTGGAATTTGGGGGAAAATTAATCGGCGATAAGCACGCCAAACGGGTCCTTCCAGGTTTCGATGAAGATGCCAAATTGAAACTCTTGGAGAGAATGAAGGACCAAGCCGAAATTATTATCTGTGTCTATGCTGGAGACATTGAAAGTAACAAGATGCGGGGCGACTATGGCATCACTTATGACCTTGAAGTCTTACGTTTAATCGACGAATACCATTCCTTAGATATTTCTGTTAATAGCGTCCTTATCACCCGCTACCATGGTGAAGCGAATGCCACAAACTTTATGCATAATCTTGAAAGACGGGGAATTAAGGTCTACACCCACCAAGAAATTAAAGGCTACCCCACTAACGTTGACCTTTTAGGGGAAAATGGTTTCGAAGTCAATCCTTATATTGAAACCACAAAACCGATTGTGGTTGTCTCTGGTCCAGGTGCCGGCTCTGGGAAACTAGCCACCTGCCTTAACCAGCTCTACCATGAATGGAAACGTGGAGTTCGAGCATCTTACGCCAAATTTGAAACCTTCCCAGTCTGGAACCTCCCCCTCAACCATCCTGTTAATATTGCCTATGAAGCAGCGACGGTGGACTTAAAAGATGTCAATATGATTGATAATTATCACTACGATGCCTATGGGGAAGTCGCTGTTAATTACAACCGCGACTTAAAGATGTTCCCAGTCATCCGCCGCATCTTACAAAGCATTACCCACGAAACGGTCTACCAATCCCCTACCGACATGGGCGTGAACTGTGTCAAAGCTGGCATTATTGATGACGAAGTGGTCCGTCAGGCAGCTAATGAAGAAATCATCCGACGTTCCTTCCAAACAGAAAACGATTATAAGAGTGGTCTGGTCGATGAAGAAGCCTTGTCACGGATGCAATTAATTATGGAAGACTCCAACCTCAAGCAAGAAGACCGCGTTCCTGTCAAAGAAGCACGCCAATATGCTAAAGAAGTCCAAAACCGCTTCAATTCCGAAGAAGACCAACCCGTCATGGCCTTGGCTTTAGATGATGGTCAAATTGTTACTGGACGTAGCAGTGACCTGATGGACGCCTCAGGTGCAGTCATCCTAAACAGCTTAAAGGTACTGGCTGGCATCGCTGACCCGATTAACTTGCTATCACCACTCATTTTACAAACCATTCAAGAACTCAAAACTGGCCCTTTAAGTGACCGGACACCGATCCTAACTGCTAATGAACTACTCATTGCCCTAGCTATTTCAGCGTCAACCAATCCAACCGCCCAAATGGCTTATGACCAATTAAAAGCCCTGGACGGCACCCAAGCTCACTCAACCTACATACTCACTAAAGACAATGAAAAAACCTTAAAGAGTTTAGGTATCGATGTCACTAATGACCCCGTCTTCCCTAATGAAAATCTCTATTATCAATAAAAACAAAAAACAGGCCGCGGCCTGTTTTTTGCTTATTATAAACGTTCTAAGTAATCAATTTGATCAAATTTTTCATTATTGGCTACAGCCACAATAATATCGTCTTTAGCAAAACGATAATCCGGTTGGAATTGGGTATTTAGGGTTTCCTTTAAATGTTTCCGGATTCCGATAATATTGAGATCGTATTTCTGTCTGACATCTAATTCATCCAAAGTGACATTGACCCATTTTTCCGGAGCCCGGAATTCAACAATAGCGGTTTCTTCATCCAGATTAATCAGGTCTTCAATGGATTGGCGACTGATAACATCGGCAATATGGTAACCTGATTCCTCTTCAGGAAGAATCACTCGCGAAACCCCTAGCGCTAACAAGGCTTGGGCAAAACGTTGGTTCTTCGCCTTACAGATAATATGGTTAACCCCTAATTCTTGGCAGTTAATTACACCGAGAACGGCAGCTTCGAGGTTTTCCCCGGTTCCAATCACAATAATATCGCAATTTCCAAAACCAGCTTCTCGCATAAAGTCGAGGTCGGTAAAGTCTCCTACACTACCTATAGTTAGACAATCTTCCAAGTCGTTGACATGTTTTTCCATGCGGTCACAAGCAATCACATCAATCCCCTTGGTCGCTAGCCGCTTAACCAAGGCAGAACCAAAGAGGCCTAAGCCCATAACACCAATAACACGATTTGCTTTACTCATAATGACTCCCTTATCCTATTATTTTTATTTCTTTCTAATCTACCCAATAAGAATATTGGTCTTCGCATAGCGAATATCATAATTGTTCCGATTCCGTCTCAAACTTAAAGCCATGGTCATCGGACCGATACGGCCAACAAACATTAATAGCATTAAAACAATGTGGCTAGCTAGGGAAAGGTTTGGCGTCAAGCCAGCAGAGACCCCAACTGTCGCCAAGGCTGAAATGGCTTCAAATAACAAGTGTAAGTAGCGCTGGCCTGGATCAAAAGTTAGTAATAAGGCCGACCCAATGAAGAGAGCACTAACATACATTAAAGCTATGGTAAAAGATTGACGAACCGCTGCATCTGGAATCGTATGCCGGTCAAAGTTGACATGCTTAATTTGCCGCACCTCGCGCAAGGCTAGCATGATGGTTAAGGCAAAGGTGGTTACCTTTAACCCACCGGCAGTACCCCCGGCACCCCCACCAATGAACATGGTGAGAACAAAGAGCAACAAGGACACGGGGCGACAGGCCGTGTAATCCACAGTGGCAAAGCCGGCAGTACGCATAGTGATGGTTTGGAAAAAGGCAGTCATAATCTTATCTCCAAGCGATAACGGCCCAATAGTACCAGGATTATTCCACTCCACTAGTAAAAATAAAGAAGCGCCAGTCAGAATAACTAAGCTAGTAACGATAAGAACTAACTTGGTGTGGGGAGTTAAGTGTTTAAAATAAAAACTCAGTTTGCGTCCATTACTTTTCTTAGCATAATTTTTGATTTGATTAGTAATATCAAACCAAACACTGAAACCAATTCCCCCCAGGACAATGAGGGCCATGATGGTCCAATTTAATACCGGCACTGTCTTTAAGTCAATTAGGGAATTGTTTCCCATAATATCAAAACCTGCATTACAGAAAGCTGAAATGGCTGTAAAGAGGCCATTCCAGAGCCCCTTAGCCCAGCCGAAGCGAGGCACAAAGTAGGTCGACAATAAGATAAAGCCAGTCCCCTCAATAATCGCCGTATAGCGAATAATTCGGGTTAGGAAGTCGCCAATTTTGTAATTTTCACTGTGGTTAAGGGCCGCGCCAGTGGCTATTTGATTTTTCAAACCAATATTTTGCCCAATGGTATGGTAGATGGACCCAATAATGGTCATCAAGCCCAAGCCACCCGTTTGGATCAGGGCTAACATCACCATTTGTCCGATAATATTATACGAATCATAAATGGATTCGGTCCATAAACCAGTCACACAAACGGCTGATACCGAAATAAACAAATGGTCTAAATAAGTTGCAGTAGAAGTCGCCGTATGGGCGATCGGCAGGGATAAGAGTAAGGACCCTACTAAAATCACACTCATGAAAGAAAAAGCAATCTTTTGAGAAACATTTAAGCGCTTAAAGAAATTTAACATGACTACCCTCTTTATTCTTAATAATTTTTAATAACTTGTGTGGCTATTTCTAGCATACGAATAGCTAATTCATAATTATCTGTAAGTAAATTATAGACTTGATCCTCAGAAAGTACACCACATTTTAAGTCACTAGGAAGAGCTCCCTGGTTAGAAGCCTCAAAATCACGATACCATTTTTCACTCCCATAATAATCGCTAAGTTTATTTACGGCAGCTTGGCCCTTAGCATATGCCTCTAGAGACTTAGAAAAATCAGTAAGTAAAGCGGCCACTTGATCGGCATGGTTTTCCATCGCCTGGATTCTAGCTTCTGCTTCCATCAACATCCTCCTTAGCTCGCTAAGCCATTATTTCCGGCTAGCGCATATATTCACTCTCAATAACTATGAATTGTACGCCTAATACTTCTAATAAGCTAGCTTTTTCTCCAAGTAATAAGACAATTTTTCAATTATTTTCTATTTCTAAAAAAAAGAGGACCTGGCCTTAACCAAGTCCTGAAAGTTTCTTTTCAATTGTAAAAGGCAAGTTCCACTATCCAAAACGACCAGCCACATAGTCGGCAGTTTGTTCTTGTTGGGGATTGTTGAAGATTTGTTCCGTTGGGCCATATTCGATAATTCTAGAATGGCCACCACCTAATTCGGGATCAGCATAGAAGAAGGCAGTATAGTCGGATACCCGGGCAGCTTGTTGCATGTTATGGGTCACGATAACAATGGTATATTCTTCTTTAAGATCGTTAATTAAGTCTTCAATCTTCAAAGTGGATATTGGGTCCAAGGCTGAAGTGGGTTCGTCCATGAGTAATACTTCTGGTTTAACAGCTAAGGCACGCGCAATACATACCCGTTGTTGTTGCCCACCAGAAATAGCTAAACCACTCTTAGACAAGTCATCCTTGACTTCGTCCCAAATAGCTGCACCACGTAAGGATTCTTCCACAATTTGATCAAGTTCATTTTTATCACGGATACCGTGGGTACGAGGGCCGTAAGCCACGTTATCATAAATACTCATTGGGAAAGGGTTAGGTTGTTGGAAAACCATTCCTACTTCCTTACGTAAAAGATTAAGGTTGATATTTTTATCGTAAATATTTTTACCTTCTAATTCAATGGTTCCGTCAATCCGGCAACCATCAACCAGGTCATTCATACGGTTTAAAGATTTAAGAAAGGTAGATTTCCCTGATCCAGAAGGTCCGATCAAAGCAGTCACTTGTTTTTCATAAATTTCAATATCAATATCTTCCAAAGCCTGGAAATTACTATACCAGAGGTCCATATTATGGGCACTCATCTTTAATTTCATCGGCGTTTTTGTTTGTTCAGCCATTTTATTGTTGTCCTCCTTGTGCTCCCAATTTATTGGATAGCCATGTTGATGTTCCGTTAATAATTAAAACTAAGATCAGCAATACCACACCCGTTGCCATCGCTTCGTTACGGTGTAAACCTTCAGTGGAAAGCACATACATATGTAAGGCTAAGGTTCTCCCGGATGAAAAGAGTGATTTTGGTAAGCTAGTCGAAGTCCCTAAGGTATACATAAGAGCTGCCGTTTCACCTACGATACGACCGATAGCCAAGATAACCCCTGATAAGATCCCTGGCATAGCCACTGGTAAAACGATCCTAAAGATGGTCCGTAACTTGCCTGCCCCTAAGCCATATGAGGCAAAGCGTAAGCTATCGTTAACTGACATTAAACCTTCTTCGGTATTACGGATAATTAAGGGTAAGACCATGATTGCCATGGTTAAAATCCCGGCTAAAACGGAATACTGGAATTGTGCTGCCAAAACAAAGGCAAGCATACCGAATAAACCATACACAATGGAAGGTACCCCTGTCAAGGTATCTGTAGCAATTCGAATGGCTTCCACCCATTTATTATTTTTACCAGCATATTCTACCAAGTAGAAACCAGCAAAGACTCCTAAAGGCACTGCAATGAGTAAGGAACCTAGAACAATGTAAATGGTGGTGATGATAGAAGGCATCATCGACACATTCTCAGTGGTATAATTCCAAGCAAATAGTTCTGGTGATAAATAAGGAACCCCTTTTACTAGAACATAGAGAATAATGAAAAATAACCAACCAAAAGTAAATAAGGTAAAGAGATAAGTCAAAGCACGTAGTAATTTATCTGCCATTAGTGGTTGCCTCCTTTACGGTTTACAATAGCTAGTACACCATTGATGATTAAGATAACCACAAATAAGACTGCCCCTGTCGCGATCAGGGCATCACGGTGAGTCCCAGAAGCATAAGCCATTTCTAACATAATGTTAGTGGTCATGGTTCTGACCCCTTTAAAGAGGCCTTGAGGGAAAATGGCTTGGTTACCAGCAACCATAATTACCGCCATGGTTTCTCCCACCGCACGACCAATACCTAAGATAACCGCTGCAAGAACCCCTGACCGGGCCGCTGGCAACATAATCCGATAAGCTGTTCGATCATGGGTAGCTCCCAGACCAACAGAGGCTTGATAGTAGGACTTAGGAACCGCTCTTAGGGATGATTCAGAAGTGGTAATAATGGTTGGTAAAATCATAATTCCTAAAACTAAACCCGCTGTAAAAACGCTCATCCCGGTACTTGAAATACCTAATGACTGGCAAAAACTACGAACAGCTGGAACCAGAACCACTAAACCAAAATACCCATAGACAATGGAAGGAATCCCGGCCATCAAGTTAACAGCAGGTTTCAACCAGGTGTGGAGTTTCTTGGGACAATAGAAGGCCATAAAGACCGCAGTAAAAATTCCTGCAGGGACACCAATAGCAATCGCTAAGAGAGTCACATAAAAAGAACCAACAATCATTGGAGCAATTCCAAAGTCTCCCTGACGCGGACGCCAGCTAGAACCAAACAAGAAGTTTCCTAGTCCATAATCCGACAAGAAAGGAATACTTCCCGCAAAAATGAAATAACAAATAGCTAATAATGCTAAAATTGAAACAGCCGCACAGATGAAAAAGATCCATTTCATGACGACTTCTAAAGTATTCTTCTGCATTTTTTTCTCCCTTTAAAATTCTTCTACTAAGCTATTATATTATAAAGGGCCAGCAATAAAAAGGGCTACCTCTAGTTAAAGGAGTAGCCTCTTTTTACTAATCGCTATTATTGATTTAGCTCTGACCAGTCAAGAATTTCTCCTGTATAAATTCCTCTAATTTGGTCTACAGATAAATCATCTGTTGGGTTTTCCTTGTTGACGATTACTGCAATACCATCTTTAGCAATTGCTTCAGCTGTTACACCAGTTTCGTCTTCTTTTAATTCACGAGAAGCCATACCGATATCAGCTGTACCTTCTTGAGCACCGGTAACCCCTGCACCAGAACCATTTTGGGTAATGTTAATTTGAACATTTGGATTCTTTTCTTCATAAGCTTCTTTTAGTTTTTCCATAACCGGACCAACAGAAGTTGAACCAGCGATATTAATGGTACCACTTGCAGAACCATCACCGCTATATGCTTCAGCGTCAGACTTCACAGGAACATAACCATTTTCTAAGACAATGTCTTGCCCTTCTTTAGAGAAGATAAAGTCATGGAAGTCTTTGGCTGCGCCTTCTAATTCACCAGGGTAAACAATGTTGAAAGGACGAGCAATCTTGTAGCTGTCATTAGCAACATTTTCTTCAGTTGCTTCGACACCGTCAATCTTCAAGGCTTTCACGGTATCGTTCATGGAACCAAGGGAGATGTATCCAATGGAGTATGTATCTCCAGCTACATAGGAAAGCACTTGGTCAGTACCGTTTTGAACTAAAGCAGACGCTACTGGTTCTTCAAAATCGATGATTTCTTGGAAAGCATCACGGGTACCGGAACCTTCTTCACGAGTGGTTACGTTAATAGTACCTGAGAAATCACCAGCTGATTCACTACCACCATCTGCAGTATTTGAGCCTTCAGAACCGCCGTTACCACAAGCAGCTAAAGTTGCTGTTACACCTAAAGCCATAACTAACTTACCTAGTGGTTTGAATTTCAATGCCATTAAACAATCTCTCCTTCTGATTGATAAAATATAGCCATCATGGATGACCGTTTTTTTCTTACTATATACATTATAGCTCCCTAATGTAAAAATAATGTTAGGGTTTAGCCTTTTTTGCCGATTTTTGTAAAATTTATGTAAATTTTGTGTAAATTTTTCCTTTTTATAAATTATATTTTAAATAGTCAAAAAGACAAAAGCAGCCAATTCCTTTCACTTAAAAGTCATTGACTGCTCTAGTATGTTCTTTATTAAAATATTATTTATCGGTATTTCTTTGCTATAGAAATCCGGTCCAAAAAAACTTAATTTCTATTCACTATCAGCAGACAGGGAGGCGTCTGCTTCTGTTTCTAGTAAATTTTTATCGTTTTTAGGCAAATAGACTGTAAACGTTGACCCCTCATTGAGTTCGCTGACCACATCAATCTTTCCACTCATTGATGCGACTAAATTTCGGACAATAGATAGGCCAAGACCAGTTCCTCCAGAAGCAGTTGACCGGGTCTTGTCTACCCGATAGAAACGTTCAAAAATCCGAGGGATATCTTCGTCAGGAATGCCAAGTCCATTATCTCTTATAGCAATAACAACATATTTATCATCCTCAGTCACTGTAGAACTAATCCAAACTTGACCGCCCTCAGCCTTGTTGTATTTGATCGCATTGTTGATTAAATTGGTCAAAATCTGCTTTAAGCGCATTTCTTCGGTAGTAAAACGAATGCCTGCTTCAAGATCATTATCATAGTGGACTTTCACCCGGTTTTCGCTGGCAGGGATTTCTAAAGAATGAACGACTTCAGCAATCACACGGTTCAGTTGCACTGTTTCACTACGGTGACCAAGTTGGTCTTGCTCAATCTTAGCCAAATCTAAAATATCATTAATGAGAAAACCCAGTCGGTTAGCTTCCCGGTTCATAATCTCGACAAATTCTCGAGCGGTATCCTCATCTTCTAAGGCCCCATCGAGTAAGGTTTCCGTAAAGCCCTTTAAGGCGGTGACAGGTGTCTTTAATTCGTGGGAAGCATTGGCAATGAAATCAGAGCGCACTTTTTCTAAACGGCGAATTTCAGTAATATCATAGGCTAATACCACTACCTGCTCGCTGATCCCAGAGACATTGGCCTTCTTAGAAACATAGAGAATATTAACATCCAAAATCAATTCCTTAGGATAATAGAGATAAACTTCATCGTTAACATTCTCTTTGGTGGAGTAGCAAGTTTCTATCATTTGTAAGAGCCGATAACCTGTCAGCACTTCTTCATATTTATGATTAATCACATTATCATCTAAATCAAAAATACTATAGGCTGCCTTATTAGCCACTTTAATCCGGTGTTTTTTATCGATCATTAAAACCCCAACCACCAGATAATCCATCAGGAGTTGTAAACGTTCTTCCTGCATGGAAATTTGGATATCTTGCCGGGACAAATTGCTGGCTAAGTCATTGATATCGTCTCCCAACTCGTCAATTTCAGCCACTCCCAGCTGATTATAACGAATCGAGTAGTCACTTTTAGACAGCCGACCGACCACATCGGAAATAGAATAAATGGGTTGGGCAATCTTTTTAAAGTAATAGGACAGAATCGCTAAAAGGATTAAGACCATGACCACCGACCCACCGACAGACACGATCAATAAGCGGTTTTGCGCCTCTGTTATATCGTTAACATTCCGCAGAACTCGGATTGAAGCGATGGGCTGGTGGTTCTTATTCTTGATCAAGCCAGTATATTCATAGGTGGTCATATCTTCTTCATTTTCAAACTCGGTAAAGGATAAATTCTTATCTAAGGCCTGCTTCTCCGCATCGGTAAAGGGAATATTGGCTAAGAGTTTATTACCAAAGGAGAGAACTTCCTTATGGTTAGCGTCATAAATAGACACCCGTTCCATAGGGTTAAGGGTATTCATAATTTCCTGCTGGGCATCAAACCAAGCGGAACTATTGTTCACCACATCTTCTGCGGTCAAGTTCTTAGTGATGCGTTCAACCGAATGGACTGTATCCCGCATGGATTCTTGGGTTTCCTGCTGGACAGTGACTTGAACAACTTCGTTAGCATTATAAGCAAAAAGAAAACTATATAAAATAAACAACAGTGAAAACACTGTTGTTATGATTAAAGTTAAACGCTTCATGCTTTGGGCACCTCAAATTTATAACCAAAGCCTCTAACTGTAATGATGTATTCAGGATTTTTAGGATCCTTTTCAATCTTTTCCCGTAAGTGACTGATATGCACATCCACTAAGCGGGAACCTACCGAGTAATCAAAATCCCAAATCTTGGATAAGAGAATTTCCCGAGAAACAATCCGGTCGACCCGTTCAGCTAAATAAGTTAAGAGTTCAAATTCTTTCTTTGTCATATCTACCGCTTGCCCATGGGCAGTAACAGAAAAGTCACTCTTATTAATAGTGATATCGCCTACTTGGATCACTGACTCCTCTTCCCCGGCTGGGTCTTGGTCAGCTTCCTTCTTGTCTTCTTGGTCACTAGCCACTTTGCCATAATCACGTGACCGACGTAAGATGGCCTTCATTCGCGCAACTACTTCTCGCGGACTAAAGGGTTTTGTCATATAATCGTCCGCTCCCAGTTCAAGGCCAATAATTTTTTCTAATTCATCATCCTTGGCAGTTAGCATCAAGATCGGTGTATTTACCTTATCTTGACGCAATTGCTTACATACATCCATTCCATCCATGGAAGGAAGCATCAAATCTAATATAATAAAATCAAAGTTTTTCTCGCCTGCAAGATCATAGGCTGCCTTACCATCAGCCGATGAAGTGACCTCATAGCCTTCTTTAGATAGGTTATATTCTAACAACTTCCGAATTGATTCTTCGTCATCCACGACTAGAACTTTCTTCATGAATAAGCCTCCCCCTTGTTATCAATCATCAGTTCTTATTGTAGCAAAAAAATATCTGAAAAAGAACTCTATAACATTTTCTTCTTAATCCTGATTGATAGTCTCTTTAAGATAGGCATCGATAAAACCATCGATATCGCCATCCATCACCTTACTGGTATCGCCTTCTTCATAATTCGTCCGATGGTCTTTGACCATTTGATAGGGGTGGAAAACATAAGAACGAATTTGAGACCCCCAGGCGATCTCAGACTTTTCGCCCCGAATTTCATCAAGTTCTTGGGCGTTCTTTTCTTCTAATAAACGGGCGAGTTTGGCTTGCAGCGTTTTCATAGCGGTTTCCCGGTTTTGTAATTGTGAGCGTTGACTTTGTGAGGAAACCACAATTCCAGTTGGAATATGGGTAATGCGAACGGCTGATGAGGTTTTATTAATATGTTGACCCCCAGCACCAGAAGCACGAAAAACATCGATCCGCAAGTCATCATCATTGATTTCTATTTCCGTATTCTGATCAATTTCAGGCATGACCTCTACGGAAGCAAAGGAAGTATGCCGGCGCTTGTTGGAGTCAAAGGGAGAAATGCGGACCAAACGATGGATCCCGTGCTCCGATTTTAATAAGCCATAAGCATTATTGCCTTTAATTTCAAAGGTAGCCGACTTGATCCCCGCTTCATCGCCCGCCTGATAGTTAAAGAGGGTAAAAGTAAAATCATGGCTATCTGCCCAGCGTTGGTACATCCTAAGCAGCATGCTGGCCCAGTCTTGAGACTCGGTTCCTCCTGCCCCAGGATGAATATCTAAAATAGCCGCTGCCTTGTCGTGGGGGCCATTGAGTAACATATGACGCTCATAATCCTCCATCTCTTCCTGGAAGGCGAGCACTTGGTCTTCAAAGTCCTGGTAGAGCTCTTGGTCAGCCTCTTCTTCTGTAAGTAAGTCATCATAAGCCTGAAGATCTTCATAAGTTGACAGTAATTTATGATAAGTATCATAAACCGCCTTGACTTGATTATTTTCATTAATTACTGCCTGGGCTTGATTCGGGTCATCCCAGAAATCAGGGGCCAACATTCGGTCTTGGTATTCAGCTAATTGGGCTTCTAACTCCTCTAAGTCAAAGAGACCTCCCGAAACTGGTTAATTGTTCTTGGTTTTCCGCTAATAGATGACGTAATTCACTAATTTCCATCGAACTGCTCCTTTATAAAAAAATCTTTAATTTTAAATTGAGTAATAAGAAAACAAGGACTGTAAGCCCAACGAGCCCAGTCCTTCTTTCTTATTCGTTAAACGTATTCCAAGTGTGAGGCAAGCGTCCACTTCATTAAATGGCGACGAATTCTTTATGAGAATTCTTTCGCCCTCTAGCTCCAGTTGCTATAGCTGTAGGAAGCGAAGCGACGTAAAGATATAGTATGCGTAGCGGTCTCCCCTCTTATTGCGCTTGTCGCACTCTTTTTAAACGTGTTCGGTGACAAAAGTGAACTCCGCTTCAGAAATATTTGTCAATCCTCTTTGAGGATTTCCGCATATTTCTTCCAGCGTTTCACTTTTTTACGTCACCTCGCACTCTTTCTTAAACTTGTTGTCTTTGTAGGTTTTGACGGATTTCAGAATTCATAAAGATTCGGCTGGCATCGTATTCAATGCCAGAAATCATATCATTGAAACGTTCATAACCTTCAGTTTGGTATTCCACTAATGGGTTATTTTGCGCATAGGCTCTTAGCCCTACCCCTTGACGTAATTGATCCATGGCATCAATATGGTCGGTCCAACGGGTGTCAACTGCCCGCAAAATAACTACCTTTTCAAATTCCAAGATCAGGTCAGGGTTAGCAATATTCTCTAACTTTTCTTGGAAGCGTTGGCGGGCTTTATCGGTAATGAATTGCTTAAGCTCGTCTTGAGACTTACCTTGTAAATCACTAAGTTGAATGGCATCTGAGCGTAGAATTTCAGTAGACACTTGGTCATAGAGGGCTTCTAAGTTCCACTCTTTTTCCGTTCCAGCAGTGTACTGTTCTACCATACGCTCAACGGTACGTTCAATCATTGCCCACATGATTTTATCAAGGGATTCTTTCTCATCGATAATTTGTTGACGTTGGCTATAAATAATTTCCCGTTGTTCACGCATGACTTCGTCGTATTCTAAGACACTCTTACGGGTATCGTAGTTATTTCCTTCTACTCGTTTTTGAGCGGATTCCACTTGGCGAGTCAGCATCGGATTTTCAATCGAAACATCGTCATCCTCTAATTGAAGGTTTTCCCAGATTGCTTTCACCCGGTCAGAACCAAAGCGGCGCATCAAGTCGTCTTCTAAGGACAAATAGAAACGGGAGAAGCCTGGGTCTCCTTGCCGGCCAGAACGGCCCCGTAATTGGTCATCGATCCGGCGTGACTCATGGCGTTCCGTCCCAATAACTGCCAAGCCGCCCAGCTCTTTGACCCCAGGTCCTAATTTAATGTCGGTCCCACGTCCGGCCATGTTGGTAGCGATGGTTACGGCGCCTTCTTGCCCTGCTTGCGCAATGATCTCAGCTTCGCGGGCATGGTTTTTAGCGTTTAGGACATTGTGGGGGATGTTTCGTTCACTGAGCATCCGTGATAGTAACTCTGAAGTTTCCACCGCCACTGTCCCTACCAATACTGGTTGACCTTTTTTGTGGCGGGATTCAATTTCATCAGCTACAGCACGGAACTTGGTCATCAAGTTAGGGTAAATCTTATCCAAGGCGTCTTCACGTTGGACTGGACGGTTGGTAGGAATTTGAATTACATCCATGTCATAGATTTCACGAAATTCTTGCTCTTCCGTTTTGGCTGTCCCGGTCATCCCGGCTAATTTGTCATACATACGGAAGTAATTTTGGAAGGTAATGGTGGCCATGGTTTTGGATTCATTTTGAATCGGCACATTTTCCTTGGCTTCAATCCCTTGGTGGAGCCCATCTGAATAGCGTCGTCCTTCCATAATCCGACCAGTAAAGCCGTCCACAATCTTTACTTCATCTTCTTGAACCACGTAGTCAATATCACGGATCATGATGTAGTTAGCCCGTAAGGCCGTATCAATGTGGTGGATCAGGGGACCATTTTCCACATCATAAAGATTATCTAAGTGGAAAACTGCCTCAGCCTTGTCAACCCCTTGTTCAGTCAGACTAATGGTTTTCGACTCAATATCAATGACATAGTCTTCTTCCTCTTTCAAGGACTTAACGAAATAATCGGCCCGTTGGTAAAGGGCTGTGGATTGTTCAGCTTGACCAGAAATGATCAAAGGTGTCCGGGCTTCGTCGATCAAGATGGAGTCCACCTCGTCGACAATGGCGTAATGCAAAGGACGTTGGACCATTTGTTCTTTATAAACCACCATATTATCACGTAAGTAGTCAAAACCTAATTCATTGTTGGTGGAATAAGTCACATCACAGTGATAGGCAGCTCGTTTTTCTTCGGCGGTTAGGTCATTAGTATTTAAACCCACTGTGAGGCCTAGGAAGCGATAGACTTCTCCCATATCAACCGAGTCACGGCGGGCTAGGTAGTCGTTGACTGTTACCACATGAACCCCTTTACCTTCTAAGGCATTGAGGTAAACTGGCATGGTCTCCGTCAAAGTCTTCCCTTCCCCGGTCTTCATCTCAGCAATATTCCCATAATGCAGGGCTAAGCCCCCCACGATTTGGACATGGTAGGGGTATAAACCTAAAACCCGTTTAGCTGCTTCCCGAACAGTGGCAAAGGCTTCGACTAAGATATCTTCTAGGCTCTCTCCATAAGCGAGGCGCTCACGGAAAGAGGTAGTTTTTGCCCGTAATTGTTCATCGGAATACTCACTGTATTTATCAGCAAGTGCTTCCACTTTTTTTGCTTGTTTATTAAAACGTTTTAATTCTCTTTTATCGTTATCAAACATTTTTCTTAAAATGTTGGCCATGGAATTCTCCTTAATCTACTCGTATTCCTTGCATAAATAAGGTATCTTTATTATTCTAGCATTTTTTTATAGCTATGAAAACAAGAAAAACTTTCCCCATTGATTGTAACAGAAGCAGCTCATCTCGGCTAAATGAAATCATTTTTTATATTCTAGCGGCCCCGTTCTTTTCAGCTTCCGCCAGCTAGTCAGAAGAGATTTCCCTGGTAAACTTTAAGTCTTTCCATTCAAAAAAGCTGGATCAAAGTGACCCAGCTTCTGACTTAAAAATCTCTTATTCGTTAACGATGTCTTTTTCGATTTCGATTAAACCGTACTTACCGTTATGGCGTTTGTAAACTAAGGACACGCTTTCACTTTCAGCATCTTCATAAATAAAGAATGAGTGTCCTAACATTTCCATTTGTAAGACCGCTTCTTCTGCGCTCATTGGTTTTACCGCAATACTCTTGGTACGGACAATTTCAATATTACTGTCATTGTCATCTTTACTGTCTTCTTGATTATTTTCAGTAAACATCACGTCAGAAATACCTTTTTCACGTGATTTGCGGTTAATCCGAGTTTTATATTTCTTCACTTGGCGTTCGAGTTTATCAACCACTAGGTCAATGCTACCGTAAAGGTCTTGTGAGGTTTCTTCAGCCCGTAAGGTTAAACGTGGTAGGGGAACTGTAACTTCTGCTTTAGCCTCTCCGTTTTGGTAGACTTTGGCATTCACATAGACGGTTGTATCCGGAGCGTCTTTAAAGTATTTCTCGATTTTTGAAATCTTATTCTCTGCATAATCACGGATAGCAGGAGTGATTTCAATATTTTCTCCGCGAACATTGTAAGTAAACATAATTACTCATCCTTCCTAAGCCAAACATAGTCTGGCAGAAGCCCTTAATAAGCTTCTTTCTTACTACTTATATTATATGTTAGATAGCGCTTTAATTCAAGTCATAAGGCAGTTTTCCCTAACGTCCCAGCGTAAGCGAAGTGATTTCTTCTACCCCAAAAGATTCTAAAAAACGGACCACTTGGTGGATCGTCGCACCGGTTGTATAGACATCGTCAAAGAGAAGAATTTTTTGAGGGAGTGGCCCTTCTGTCAAGCGTTCAATCTGGCGTTGGTTAGCTAAGCGCTCTTGGCGGTTCAACTGGGCCTGTTTCTTTTTGGATCCAGCTAGGTGGATTAAGCGTTGGTAGGGAATACCCGCCTGGTCCAAAATAAGCTCACTTTGATGAAAACCGCGTTTTTTAAACTTTGCACTTGAGCCAGGGATGGCTAACCAGGTGTATCCGGGATAATCGCCTCTAATCTTTTTGAGTTCTTGAGTAAATAAGCCGGCCACCCTGACATCGCCCTTACTTTTCAGGGTATGTAGCCAGTCTTTAAAGACAGCATTATAGGCGCAGAGCGAGTAATTACGAAAGTACCAGCCATCCTCCCTTTGCCAGGTCAAACAGTCAGGGCAGTAGTCCCCTTCTTCCCATTCCCGGCTACATTGCTGACAACGCGGCCCCTTTAAATAATGAAAGGCCTCTTGACAAGTTGGACAGATAATAATAGGCTCCCAGCTCTTCCAGGTGAAGAGTTCTTTTAAGCTAAGCTTTTCCTGGAAATTTTCTTGACACAATAAGCACTCACTCATCAATCAAGCCCCGCTTCCTAGCTTCTTGATTTAGCCAGAGAATCTGCTTGACCGCTTGCAGGCTGGCCTTGGTTTTCCCCTCATGAAGGAAATACACCTGCCCGCTGGCTTGGTCAGGTTTGCGTCCTACCCGTCCAGCAATCTGAACTAAGGAGGAGGTGTTAAAGACCCGGTCCTCACTCCCTAAGACAATGACGTGAATTCCAGGAAAGGTCACGCCCCGCTCTAAAATAGTAGTGGTCAGTAAAAACTGATAAGTCTGTTCACGCATGGCGGCTATCTTTTCAATCCGATCGGGGTCTTTAGAGGAAACACTGGTAAAGCTTACTTGCTTAAAATGCTTATGGAGAATTTTTTCGAGTTCTTCCATCAAGGCGATATGGGGGAGGAAGAGTAAAAAAGACTCGCCCTTCTTTAGAAAAGTCTTGATGGTTGACCCTAATACGCCCGGCAAGCGCCCCTTAGCAATAGCTTGCCGCCAATCGCCCACCCAGCGGTGCTTAGGAACCGGGAGAGGATGGCGGTGATAGCGGGCTGGCAGGATAGAAGCGGCAACTTTTTCCTGCTTGATAGCCCTTTGCTGGTCTCTTGAAGGAGTAGCAGTGAGTTCCACTCGCACGCCGGTGTCTTTAACTGCTCGCCGACTAGCTGCCTCTAATAAAGGGTCACCATGGTAGGGAAAGGCATCAACTTCATCAACAATTAAAAGATCAAAGGCCTGGTAAAAGCGCAGTAACTGGTGGGTCGAAGCAATAGTCAAGGGGCTAAGCCGGTAGGGGTGGTCCACCTTGCCATGGAGGAGGAGAATATCAATATCCGGAAAGGCAGCTTGAAAGCGGGGGAATAACTCATTACAGACATCGACCCGAGGCGTAGCCAAGGCGATACGCTGACCCTGACGGAGGGCATAGTCCACTAGGGGAAAAATCATCTCTGTTTTCCCTGCCCCAGTGACCGCCCAAACCAAGTGGTCGCGCCCCGCTTGATAGGAAATCAATAATTGTTTAGCACACTGCTCTTGCTGGGGTGATAGGGTTCCAGGCCATTCTAGGTAAGTTTGCTCCCGACATAAATCTCTAAAGTAAAAGTGAGGATCTAGGTCATAATAAAGCCGGTCGCAGGTCCTTAATTTGGCAAAGGCCAGGCAATTTAAACAATAAAAACACGGGCCGTCACAAAGACAAGGATTAGGCTGAAAAGCCAGCTGGTTAAAACAACGCTGGCAAATTAATTGCTTTCCCTCAGATTTAATCGCTGGGAGACTAGGAATACCGCTTAAATCAAGGTCATCGGGCAGCTCACTCGCCGCCAGCAGCCGTCCTAAAAGTAAGTCTTGCACGCTTATTCATCCTCTCTTCATCACCTGACTAAACTATTTATCCGTAATTAACGGCCAAATTCCCCCTCTCAATTGACGAATAAAAGGAGACTTTTGAAGTTTAGACCTGCTTTAGTTACAATAAGGAGAAAATAAAAAGAAACGAGCTGAGCCATCAATGATTGAATACCGTACCATTAAATGTGCTGGTGAACATGAAATAGAAATCAAAAAATCACGCTTTATTTGTCGGATTCAGCGCGCCTACACGAAGGAAGAAGCCGACACTTTTGTTGAAGAAGTCAGAAAAGAACATTATAAGGCCACCCACAACTGTGTCGCCTACCAAATCGGTGAGCGTAATGAAATTCAAAGGGCCCTCGATGATGGTGAACCCAGCGGAACAGCTGGAGTGCCCATGCTGGAAGTCCTAAAAAATATGGATTTAAAAAACGTTGCCTGTGTGGTTACCCGCTATTTCGGCGGTACTAAATTAGGAGCCGGGGGTCTGGTCCGTGCCTATAGCGGTGCCGTTTCCGAAGCCGTCCACCAGATTGGTGTGGTTGAACGCCGCTTGCAAACCCAAGTCGATGTAACCATCGATTATTCCCTCAACGGCAGCATGGCCTATTGGGTGGAAAACTCTCCCTACTCTCTCCTAGATACCACCTACTTAGAAAAGGTGACCTATCACTTAGGCGTCCCCAGCCAAGAAGTGGACAAACTCCAAGAAGAACTCACCAACCTCACTGCTGCCCAAGCCAGCTTTCATATTGGTGAAGAGGTCTATGTGGACGTACCTGTCCCGGTCGATACTGATCAATAAAGAAATAAGCCTGATCTTACCCCAAGGGGTGAGATCAGGCTTATTTTCCTGCCAATTTTAACTGACTAAAAAATTTTCCCTCCAAAAAACACCCAGCCGCTAAAAGCTGGGTGTTTTCCTTCCAATAAGTTTAGTGGAGCTGCTTGGTTAAGGCCACTAATTTATCTGAGGCTGTTTTTCCTTCATCTTTTAAGACCTCTTTTTCAGACAAGATAAAGGAGCCCCCCACTGCCAATACGGCATCATTGGCTAAATAGTCGGTGAAGTTGTCACTATTGACCCCGCCAGTGGGGATGAATTGGATATCAAAGAAAGGCCCTGCTAAAGACTTAATCGCTGACAGCCCCCCATAGACATTGGCTGGGAAGAATTTCACCACATCAAGGCCTAAATCCATGGCTTGCATGATTTCACTTGGAGTAACTGCTCCGGGGAAGACAGGAATATCTTGTTTTAAACAATAGTTGACCACTTCAGTCGATAAACCAGGACTAACAATAAATTGCGCGCCATGGTCAACGGCGTCTTTGGCGGTATCCAAGTCACGGACTGTGCCTGCTCCCACAACTAATTTGCCCCTATCCGCCAATTGCTGGATGGCTTGAGAAGCCAGGTCACTGCGGTAGGTCACTTCGATAAAGGATAAGTTGTTTTCACTTAAAACCGCCTCAGCTAGGGCTACCGACCCTAAGTCACTGACCGTGTATAAGGGTAAGAGTTGCTCTTTACCCAATCGTTCTCTAAAAGTTTCTGCCATAGCTAATGTCCTCCACTCATTGAAATTACGCTGCTTATTATTATTCAGTCTAACACGATTACTAAGATTTGCTAGAAAAAAGCCCCAGACTGCTTTATATTTCCTTGAAAACAAAAAAGCCCTTACAGGTTTTGGGTAAGCATTGTAAGGGACTCACAAGCTTATTATAGCAGCTTGTTAACGCTTTCGCAAGCGATTTCATCAGCTTATCGCTCTTTTTAGAACTTTTATAAAGAAGGCCCCCAAATATAAAAGATTAATTAAATTTTAAAAATAATTAGGCCGAGCCATCCAGGCAGTCTCAAGCTTAGTCAAATAGGTCAAAGAGCGCAGGAAAATTTCTTCCTTGGCCTTATCAATATCCTATGATAGAATACTTTTCGGACACAAGATATAGTATTTACACTTATTTTTATAAGGAAACAGCACAATATATAGTTAGAGAGTAGGGATTACAATAGTGATAGTTTTTGCTGGAACCATCGGCGCAGGGAAATCGACCTATGCCGGAAAATTAGCTGAATATTTAGGCACAAAAGTATTTTACGAACCTGTCGAGGAAAACCCCATCCTTGATAAATATTACCAAGACCCCAAGAAATATGCCTTTTCCTTACAGATTTACTTTTTAAACCAACGCTTTAAAAATATTAAGGCAGCCTTTTTCGATAATAATAACGTTTTGGACCGTAGTATTTACGAAGACGAGCTTTTCACCTATTTGAATGTCTTAAACGGGAATATCTCTGAAGAAGAGTTTGGCATCTACCGTGACTTACTAGCCAACATGATGGAAGAATTAGACAGCCTACCTAAAAAGGCTCCTGACCTCTTAGTCTTTTTAGATAGTT
This sequence comes from Aerococcus sp. Group 2, assembly GCF_905125285.1. Taxonomy (NCBI): domain Bacteria; kingdom Bacillati; phylum Bacillota; class Bacilli; order Lactobacillales; family Aerococcaceae; genus Aerococcus; species Aerococcus sp. Group 2. The sequence continues at coordinate 316,095 of NZ_CAJHPA010000002.1, forward strand.
CCCTAGACAACGCGGTCAAAAACATCAAAAAACGGGGCCGGGTTTATGAACAACCAAGTTCTGATAACGGCCTTTACGATTATTACCGTCAACTCCACAGCCACTATGGGCAATGGTATGCAGACTATGACCAGTCACCTAAAATGCGGCTAAATGTGGACAATTATGACATTCATCGCCCCCAAGACGCCCAAATTATTTTCGATAGCATTGACACTTACTTAGAAAAAATTCAATAGGAAAACGAGGAAGATATATGCAAGAACAAAACAAAGCCACTAAGACCCTGTCCTTAAAAGAATGTATTCACCGCGCCTTAAAACCACTCAACAAGGTGGAATTAGCCATCATCGCTTTTGGTTTTATCGTCTCCTTGGGATTTAATTTATACGGAATTATTACCAGTTTAACCAGCCAAGAATTTGACCTTAACATCCTTATGTCTCTAGGGATGAGTATCTTTGGATTTTTAGGCACTTGGACCTTAGCCATTCAATGGCAACCCACTTTTATTGTTAACGGGATTCAAAACATCTTCGGGATTGCCGCTGCCGCTATCCTAGGAATATACGGAGATATGTTTTCATCTATTTACTATCTCATCACCGAATTTGTTGGCCACTTCAGTTGGGCTAAACGTCGGGACGAAAATGGTGACCTCCATGTGGACCAATACTTTAATTTAAAAATTATTTGCCAAGCTGTCTTCTTCTGGACTATTGGTTTAGGGGCCTTTTCCTATGTATTAGGTGGCCAACAAATTGTCTTAGACGCCATCACTAACGGGATTTCCTTTACCGCCCAACAACGTCAAGTGACTGGTCACAAGGACGGCTACTATCTCTGGTTAATTAACGATATCCTTTCCGTGATTCTTTGGTTACAAGCAGGTAACCTGATCGTGGGTTTCTCCTACCTAGGCATGTTAGCTCAAGGGATTGCTGGCTTAATTATCTGGTCTAAAGGAAAGAGCTCTGCCTTAGAATACGAAAACGAATGCATCGACTAAAAACTTGTCGCTTCCATCTTCAACAACACAATAAATAAAAAAGTGCAGCAAGCACAAAAGGATTGCTGAGAAGTTCTGATCGCTCCTACTTCTCAAGCAAAGTCCTTAGTCTTGCTGCATTTTTGTTTTACTGATGTCTTTTTAATCGTTTATTCAGGATCGTCGACTTCTAAGTGCCAAATATCCTCATTATATTCCAAAATCGTACGGTCACTGGAGAAGTAGCCCGCTTCTGAAACATTGACTAGGACCTTATCCAACCAAGCTTCTTGGTCTTCATAGTCTTGGTACATCTTATCTTTGAGGGCAATGTATTCTTCTAAGTCAATCATCGCCATGAAGTAGTCCTTGTTCTTGATATCTTCATAGAGACGCCGTAATTGACTTTCGTGGCCTAAACGAATCATTTCCGGACTCACAATAAAGTCGACCAGGGCTTTAATGGCGGGACGATTATAGTAATCTTGGGGATTATAGGCGTTATTCGCATAGAGGTCAATAATCTCATCACTAGACTTACCAAAGGTGTAGATGTTGTCTTCCCCTACCCGCTCAGCAATTTCCACATTCGCCCCATCCAAGGTACAAATGGTTAAGGCACCATTGAGCATAAATTTCATATTACCCGTTCCACTCGCTTCTTTTGAAGCCAAGGAAATTTGTTCAGAAATATCCGCCGCCGGAATGAGGTATTCTGCTTCCGTGACATTATAGTTGGGGACAAACTCAACCTGTAAATAAGGAGCCACTTCAGGATCTTCCTTAATCAGTGCTGACAAGGTGAGAATTAAGTGGATAATATCTTGGGCAATGGTATAGGCTGGAGCGGCCTTGCCCCCAAAAAGAATGGTGATTGGGGTTTGCGGCCGGTTGCCGTTCTTGATATCAAAATATTTGTAGATAATATAAAGGGCCAGCATTTGTTGGCGTTTATACTCATGGATCCGTTTAATTTGAACATCAATAATCGAATCTGGCTTAATCTCGATCCGTTTACTTACCCTTAAATGTTCCGCTAAACGGTCTTTATTAGCCTGCTTAATTTGGGCTAATTGATTCATAAAATCCTTATTGTCCTTTTCTTTACTTAAACCGCTAAGATCGGAGATTCCTTGATGCCATTGGTCGCCAATGCTTTGGTCAATTAAATGGGCCAAACGCGGATTGGCAGCCATAATCCAACGTCTAAAGGTGATCCCATTAGTTTTATTGGAGAATTTTTCTGGGTAAATATCGGCAAAGGCCTTGAGCTCACTATTCACCAAGATCTGCGAATGTAAGCGGGCCACACCATTAGTCGAAAAGCCAAAGTGGATGGCAATGCTGGCCATATGGACCGTGTTCGAGCCATCGATAATCTCAACCGCATGATTATCGGGAAACTCTTCCTTAATCAGACGGTCCAAGCGGCAAATAATATTAGCAATTTCCGGTTGAACGGCTTCAATATCTGCTAGTGGCCATTTTTCCAAGGCCTCACTTAAAATAGTATGGTTAGTAAAGGCGACTACCTGGCGGACAACTGCCACCGCTTCTTCAAAAGTAAAGTCATGGTCTTCAGTTAAGAGTCGGATTAATTCAGGAATGATGAAGGTAGGGTGGGTATCATTAATCTGGATGACCGCGTAGTCAGCTAAATCATGGAGATTGGACCCTCGATCCAGAGCTTCACGAATAATCAATTGGGCGGCATTAGAGACCATAAAGTATTGTTGATAGATTCTCAGCATCCGTCCCGCATGGTCAGAGTCATCAGGATAGAGGAAAAGAGTCAAGTTTTCAGGGATATTTTTCTTATCAAATTGGATAGTTCCCCATTGAATTAAATCAGAATTCACCGTGTCTAGGTCAAATAAGCGGAGACGGTTACGTTCCCCTTTTTTAAAGCCAATAATATCAATCTCATATAAGGTGGAAGCGACTGGCCCATTTTTAAAGGGAACGGTAAAAGTAGTCTCGGTGCTGTTTAACCAAGTTCTCCCCCCTAACCAATCATCAGGCTTGGCCGTTTGTTGGTTATTATCGAAAAACTGACGGAAAAGACCAAAATGGTAATTTAAACCGATGCCGTCCCCGTTCATGCCTAAGCTGGCAATAGAATCTAAGAAGCAAGAAGCCAAGCGTCCCAACCCTCCATTACCGAGTGAAGGTTCTTTTTCTGCTTGTTCCACTTCCGTTAAAGAGCGGCCGTGAGCCTGTAATTCTTCTTCAACTTGGTCATAGATCCCTAAGTTTAAGAGATTATTGACCAGTAATTTACCAATCAAGAATTCTGCCGATACATAATAAAGTTTTTTCTTACTGTGATTAGTGGCTAAGCCTTTGCTTTTATCCTTGATTAAATCGAGTAATAAATAATAAAGTTCCTGGTCACTAATATCTTCTATGGACTTATGAAATTGATTTTTTGCCATAGCTGCCATTGTATTCATAGGTGGATCCTTTCTCGTACTTGGATAATAACAACTAAAAAGTTGTATCCACTTTAAAAAATTTAAGTAATATATTATTAAAATAGCTGATTTCATCTCATTGAGCAAGCGTTTTCTATTTTCCCCTGAGATAAAAACAAGAGTTATCCACTTAAATTATAAAACGACTGGTCTTTAGTTAGTAGAAGAAACATGTTTGAATTAATAAAAAAGAGGGTCTCTGCCCTCTTTTTGCGCTTGTCGCACTCTCTAGTTGAATTCAGACGCCAGACTTGAAGTTGCTTCAGAAAATTCCAACGCACAGTTCCCTGTGCTTGTGGTATTTTCTTCCAATGATTCAAGTCTTAAACGGCGTCCTCACATCCTTTCCAAAACGTGTTCCGGGTGCAGATCGATCTCCACTTCACTAAAGTGCAAGAAATTCTTTTCAAGAATTTTTGCTCTTTAGCTCCAGTTGCTATAGCTGTTCGAAGCGTTAGCGAGTTACAGATATAGTATGCGTAGCTCTATCGATCTTTGGTGCACCCGTCACACTCTATCCAAACCTGCTCGCTGACAAAAGTGAACTCCGCTTCAGAAATATTTGGCAATCCTTTTCAAGGATTGCCGCATATTTCTTCCAGCGTTTCACTTTTTTGTCGTCAGCTCGCACTCTCTTCAAACCTGTTACAAGCGCAGAGCAAGCGTCCGCTTCAGAAAATAGCGACAAATTCTCTTTGAGAATTCTTACGCCTTTTTCTTCCAGCGATCTTGCTCTCTGACGCGCTTGTCACACTCTCCTAATATGCGCGGGCAAACCAAACGGTGTGTTTTGCGGGCTTTCCGCTAACCAGGTCGACGGTTTTTTCTACTGCTGGTTCAAAGGGGATATTCCGGGTAGTGAAGCCGGTTTCTTCTTTGACCTTGGCTTCTGTTTCTTCCGTGCCATCCCAGCCAGCAAGGATCCAGCCTGGGTATTCTCCTTTTTCTTCACAAGACTTGATATGTGCCTTTAATTGGTCCAGGGTGTCGATGTCGAAATGTTCATGGTCATGACGGAATTGATCTGCCTTGTCATAGAGACGTTTTTGCATGGTTTCCATTTCACTGGCAACCTTGTCGAGTAAGTCATCTAAGTTAACCGCTTCTTTGTCCTCTAAGTCACGCATCTTAATCATGCATTGGCCATTTTCCATATCGCGTGGACCAAATTCAATCCGTAGTGGAACTCCTTTCACTTCAGCTTCATTGTATTTGTAACCCGCTGAATTATTGGAATCATCTAAATAAGTTGAATAGCCGGCTGCTTGTAGGTCCTTTTCAATGGCTTCTAGGCGAGTAAGGACTTCAGGGTTCTTCTTCACATTTCCTACCGGGATCAAAGCAATTTGAATCGGTGCCATTTTTGGTGGGAAGATAACCCCCTTCTCATCCCCATGGGCCATAATCATGGTCCCAATCAAGCGGGTCGAGGCGCCCCAAGAACTAGTATGGGCATAAACGTGTTGGTTTTCGGTATTGAGGTACTTAATATCGAAAGCTTCAGCAAAGTTGGTCCCCAGGTAGTGAGAAGTCCCAGCCTGAACAGATTTGGTGTCTTTCACCATGGCCTCGATCGAATAGGTATCTACTCCGCCAGCAAATTTTTCCGAAGGGGTTTTTTGACCAGGGTAGACAGGTAAGGCCAATAAATCTTCTACAGTTTCTTGATAAACTTTGAGGAAGTGCAGGGTCCGTTCCCGGGCTTCCTCTTCAGTCGCATAGGCACAGTGGCCTTCTTGCCATAGAAATTCAGAGGTTCTTAAAAATGGTAGGGTCCGTTTCTCCCAGCGGAAGACATTGGCCCATTGGTTAAGTTCCATAGGTAAGTCACGGTAAGAGTTAATCCAGTCTGACATGGCATTACCAAAGAGGGTTTCTGAGGTTGGACGAAGGGCAACTGGTTCCTCTAATTCTTCATCACCCGCCCGGGTTACCCAGGGGAGTTCAGGGGCAAAGCCCTCAACATGGTCAGCTTCTTTCTTGAAGAAGGATTCTGGTATTAACATGGGAAAGTAGCAATTCTTTACCCCTGATGCTTTAAATTTCTTATCAAATTCGGTCTTAATTTTTTCCCATAAGGCATAGCCATTAGGTTTAAAGACCATGGTTCCACGAACAGGACCATAGGCAAATAAATCAGCCTTTTGAATACTTTGTAAATACCACTTAGAAAAATCATTTTCTTGTAAATGACTTGTTGTTTCTTTTGCCATTGTAATCTCCTTTTTCACTTTATCTGATAAAAAAAGCGAGTCCACCATCCCCTAAAAGGACGATATGACTCGCGGTACCACCTTTATTAAGCTTTTGCTTATCTCATTGGACGATAAGGGTGTCTCCCCTGCAAATGCTTGCACTTGCTAAGTCTTACTTAGTATCTTAGTAGGTTCAATTGTGAGCGGGGTAGTTTTTTCAGCAGCCAAACTCTCTCTTAACCCTTCAACAATTTACTAGTCTAAACTAACTTCCATTGTGGCCGACTTGGGGCCTTTTGTCAATAGGAAAAAGCTCAAGACTTAGAGAAATACTGTCAAGAATGTTTTTTCGTTATAAAAACTTTTTCTATTTATCATTTTATGATAATATTTTTAAATTAATATTTTATATATAATGAAAGAGACAGGTGTTTTCTTAGACAGCAAGCAAGCTTAAGCGCTTTTCAGCGTAATAAGCTACGATAACTTTTAAGGAAAGATTTTATTTTTTATGAAAGTTAATGAAAACGTGATATAATGAATGAGTAAACGGTTGCAAAAGAAAAACACCTTTGCTATATTAAGTCAGTAAATTTTTTCGAAGGAGTTTTATTATGGAGAAACAAAACGTGACAATCTATGATGTCGCCCACCAAGCAGGGGTATCCATGGCCACAGTTTCACGTGTCGTTAACGGAAATCCTAATGTGCGCCCTAAGACTAGAGAAAAAGTCATGAAAGTGATTAAAGAATTAAATTACCATCCTAACGTCATTGCCCGCGGTTTAGCCAGCAAGCGGACCCGCTATATCGGGGTACTCTTACCAGACATTACTAACCCTTATTACAGTTCTCTGGCTTTGGGGATCGATGATATTGCTAATATGTATGAATACAATATTATTTTAGCTAACGCCGACCCTGAGCATGACGCTGCTGGGGTGGAAAGTTTAATTATGAAGCAAGTCGACGGCATTATCTTTATCGGGAATAGCATTTCTCAAGAAGCCCGGCAAAAAATTTCCGCCGCTGGTCGTCCTTGCGTCTTCACTGATTTAATCGATCCTGAAGCAACCATGCCTACGATTAATATAGACGTGGAAGATGCCTACTACCAAGTCACTAAAGATTTCTTAGCTAAGGGTAAGAAACGAATCGCCCTCGTCGGTAGCGACCAAGGCTTCAAAGTGAGCCAAAGCCGGCAATTGCAAGGATATGAAAAGGCCTTAACAGAAGGTGGACATGCCGTCAATGAAGACTTATTAATTGCGGCGAAGTCGCCTTCTTATGACTCAGGCTATGCGCTTTACGAGACCTTCTCTGAATTAGAAGCTGATGCTGCTATTGCTACCGATGATACCATCGCCATTGGCTTACTCAATGCCTTATTAGATAATGTCGTTAAGGTCCCTGAAGAGGTCGAAATCATGGCTTCGGATAATTCACCAATTGTCCACATGTCACGTCCAGAACTCTCCTCAATCGCCCCACCAATCTATGATATTGGTGCTGTTGCCATGCGGGCCTTGACCAAGTTAATGGAAAATGAAACGCTTGACACTGACCTGAAGCTTCCTTACCAAATCATAAAGGGAGGAACCACCAGTTAATCAATCGGCTTAATTAGAAAGTAGGATGTCACTATGGAAAACGAAACAAAGGATTTAGTCCTTAATTGTAAAGACACACTTGTTGTCCATGAAATGCTAATTTTACCTGCCCATACTAACCCAGCTGGGAACCTCTATGGTGGGGAATTACTCTATTTAATCGACAATGTGGCTAGTCTCGCTGCCCATAAGGCCACCCGCTGTTCTGGGGTAACAGCCTCCTTGGACAATATGAACTTCATTAGTCCCTTTAAATTAGGAGAAATTGTCCGCATTGAGTGCTATGTCACTGGGACTGGCCATCGCAGCTTGGAAGTCTTTGTCAAAGTGATTGGTGAAAATTATCAGGAAAACCGTAAATTCATTGGAGCAACCTCTTTCTTAACCTTTGTCGCTACTCCAAAAGAAGATGAAGATTTTACCATGCCCAAAATTCAACCAGAAACCGATGAAGAACGCTACATCTGCGCTGGTTATGGCTCCCGTCGTAAGATCCGCCAAGAACAAAGAAAAGAAGATCAAATCATCCAAGAGAAAATGAAACACCATTTCCATTAAGCACAAGCGGCTTAATCTTTTAAAATTGTTCAAAAAAAGAGGTCAGAATTTTTTCCTGACCTCTTTTTCTTTGAAGTTTTTGTAGAAATTATTTAGCGGCTTCAACTGCGGCTTTAATTTCATGAATTAAATCCGCATCATCCAAGCCAGTGACATCTTGGATGACTTCTTCTAAGCTTTGCTTTTGTAATTTTTCTTGTAAGGCTACACTTTGGTCATCTTGGGGATTATCAAAGTTAAAGGCTAGGCCAACCACTGTTAGCAAGGTGCTATAATCTAAGCCCCGTTCCTTTAATTCACGAATTGGACGGATAAAGCGTTCATTATAACCCAACTTACGGATTGGTGTCCGACCTACCCGGTTAACTTGGTCAACAATCATTGGATTTTGGAAACGTTCAACAATTTTTTCCCGGTAAGCGGCCATATCCGCTTCCTTAAAGTTCCACTTGGCAATTAACAAGCTGCTGGTTTCTTTAAGGACTGCTTTCAAACGTTCTAAGATGGTGCCATCTTCTAAGGCTTGGCCAATGGTTTGATAGCCCTTAGCTGCTCCAGAATAAGCCACAGAAGCATGGCCAGTATTGACCGAGAATAACTTCCGTTCAATGTAAGGTTCCAGGTCATCCACATAAAGAACCCCGTCTAAGCGAATGTTCTTAGCTTTGGAGTGGGTTTGGTCAACCACCCATTCTTTGAAGGGTTCTACACTAACAAAGAGGACATCCTCATGGTGTTGCTCAGGGACAATCCGGTCGACAGCTGCATTAGGAAAACCAACATAGCGGTCAATATAGTCTTGATCTTGGTCGGTTAGGTATTTATCGACTTCTTGGTGTAAGAAATCGGTCCCTCCAATCATGTTTTCACAAGCGATGACATCAATAGGTTCGCTCACCCCAGCTTGGCGGCGTGCTTGTAAGCCTTGGGCAATTAATTCAGCAATATAGGGAAGGATATTAGGGCCAATCGCAGTGGTAATGATATTTGCTTCCTGAATGGCTTGAACCACGGCTTCAGGATTTTTTCCATTATTAATGGCTTTCACACCAGAAATATCAATTTTTTCTTCTCCTGGTGCCGCATAACCAATTTGGTAGGAGCCTCGTTCATTCAAGGCATCCACGATCGTTTCATTCACATCCACAAAATCAACGGTAAAACCATTGGCGACTAATACTTCACCAATAAAACCACGTCCGATATTCCCTGCACCAAAATGTACAGCTTTCATTAAACTTCTGCCTCCTCAAAAATAGCAATAATTTCTTGGGCACTTGTTGCATTGACTAAGCGTACAACACTGTCCATATCTGAACATACAACTGCAATCTTGGATAAAAGATCCAAGTGTTCATTTCCAATCCCCGCAATACCAAAAACCATCATAGCCATTTTTTCTTCTGGCTCATCGGGGGCAAAATCTACCCCGAATGGTACTTGGATCACCGAAATACCAGTTGCTTTTACTTTATCTTTACCTTCATCGGTGCCATGGGGAATGGCAATAAAATTCCCCATATGGGTTGAAACCACTTCTTCACGGGCTAACATGGAATCAATATATTCTTCTTCCACATCGCCGTCATCAACGAGCAATTGCCCAGCTGCACGAATGGCATCTTCTTTATTAATAAAGGATTGATTCAAACGAATCATCGATTCTTTTAATTCCATTTCCTCACTCCTTTTATCTTTAGGAATACTCCTACATCATTTTTGCTTTTTTATAGACTGTCCATATTTTTTATGGTAGCCAGTAATATGTTATTCAATAACTGTTTCAAGCGCCCTTCATCGCCTCGATCATAGAGGGAGAGATTAGCATCATTTTCAATCACGGAACTCGATATTGCTCCCATCACTTCCTGTATCCAGGGGGTTAAGGGATTGGGGGCTAAGAGTAGTAGCAAACGTCTAAGGGTCATCATTTGGTGGTCCATGCCCAAAATAGGGTAACCCTCCGCCAAGTCATAAATGACAAAGTATGGCTCTAGGACCTCAACATGACTCGTATGGAAGAGTCCGATACTTGAATGCGGGATGCCGATAGCCGATTCTTTAAATCGACGCATGACTGCCTCGCTGACCTGCTGGCTATTACCAACTTGCCGACCCCTAAGTTGCCCTATTTGCTGGTCAAGTAAGGCTTTGAGATCAAGCTTAGCCTTTCCAGTATTATTGACCTTAATCACTTGAAAGCTTTGGTAGACTTGATAAGCCTCTTTGATCTTATGATAATAATTTTCTAAACTGAGCTCCTGATTATTTCTCGCTAAGCTTCCTACTTCCCTAGTCCGATTGTTAGCTCCTACCCGGTCCTTATTTTGAGCGATTTGCTCAATTTCTATTTCTAAGGCCTTTAATTCATCGTCTAAGAGCAAGGGGGAGACCAAGTGATAGTGACGGCTGAGCCCTGGTAAGAACAGGGTGGATAAGACGATATCATAGGAAGTTAGCGCAACTTGATTTAAGGCTGATAATTTCACCACATCAATCAATAGATTTTGTTTAATGTACTTTTTCAAACGGTTTTCCAGAATTTTTGTCGTTCCCATCCCACTCGCGCAAACCAAGAGCAAGGAAATTTTCTGGCGGCCTTGGGGGTGACGTTCCAGGGAAGTCGCAAAGTGAATAACAATATAGGCCAATTCATCACGGCCAATCTTCTGACCCGGGAAGGCTTGGGAAAAGCTCGTCCTCACTGCCTGGTAAAGGTCAAAATATTGGTCAGTTATCCGGTCCAATAAGGTATGGGGAGATTCTTGAAATTCACTCACTTCCGGTCGGTTAAAGGTCGCCTGGATATGGGTGACTAAATTATAGTAAAGGGCTGAATCAGTGCGGAAATCGTTGGCCGTTTTTTCACTGACAGCTTGGATAAGCTCGGAAACCTGATAGAGAAAAGTTCCATCGTAATTTTCAATCAACAAGTGTTCAAGCGGCTTGTAATTGACCCCTTCTAATTGCTGGGCCAAGAAATTCCGTTCATTAATACCAATCGGTAAGGCTAAAGCATCCGATATCCAAGTCATGATTTGCTGGGCTAACTGTTGTTCAGTTTTTCCGGGCCGGGAAAGGGCTAAGTGTTTGCTTTTTTCTTGCCCTCCATCTTCTAAATGCTGACCCGACTTTAATCGAAAAATAGTGACCGTGACTTGGAGCATAATCAGCTTCAACTGGTTATCCGTCACCTTAGCAAAGGTTGTCGGATTCAAACGATTAAAGATTTGCTGGACTAATTCCAAGTCTTCCCTCTCTAGTAAAGCCATAAAGGCTTGACTGTTTTGTCCGCCTTGGCGGTTGGGATGGAAGAAGGTATATTCGTCAACATTTTGACTTAAAAGTGAACTCAGCATTTGCCGACGTTCGGCTTCCCAGCCCCTAACCAAATAACTCTTCCTATCATCACGGACTAAGTGGAGGTCATAATTCAATAGGGCCTCACCAACCGCTTTGAGGTCAGTTTGAATGGTGGCTGGGCTGACGCCATAATCCTCTGCCAGACCTTGCCTGGTCAATTCTGGGTTTTCTAGTAATAATTGGCAGGCCAAATGCTGCTGGCGTATCTCCCGGTCAAAGAAAGGCCAGGATGCTTGCCTTTGCTTTGGTCCGAGAATATCCTTTAAATCATAAGCCGTAAAGTCCTTGGGATAACGTAAGAAGTAACCCTGCTTGCGGTCACGACCGATTTCGATCCCAAACTTGTTCAAGGAAGCTGCTAAATTATTCAATTCCCGATAAACTGTACGCTGGCTGACTTGTAAGGTCATCTTTAAACTTTCCAAGCTCACGCCATCGCCTTGCTCCATAAAGCACTGTAATATGACCCGTTCTCGTTCTGAAAAGTACATGGCCTAATCCTCTCTATAAAAGCTACTTTGCCTTTATAGTACACCATGAGACGGGCTAATGGAAAACTTTATCTGACTGAAGTCGCTTATTTATCAAAGGATGGCTAAAGGCTTTATTCCCCTAAGGATTGAATCAATGAATAGTAATTCCCTTCATCAATCAAACGGTCAAAATGAATGACTCTAGCCTTTTGGAAATGTTCCTTGGCTGTTTGATAGTCATCACTCTGTACGATCACCAAGATATTGTCTTGGTCATTAATCTCTTCCAGTGCTTGAGCAGAAGCATGGATATTTTTATCAGGGGCTTTTTTGACGAGTAAATTTCTAAAGATGGAAGCGGCAATGGTCGTGCCACCAACACCAGGTCCTTGGAAGGCAAAGACGACCTGGTTAATACCAGCATAATCAGATGCTTGCGCTTGACTAGCGTCTTTATCAGCGGACTCACTAGAGCCATCAGATACTTCAGCTTCAACCGTTTCTACATCTTCATCTAACATATCCGCTAAAATTTCATCATAGCGGTCAGAATCCATAAAGTTATTCACCGAAATATGGGTGGAAGATGGCGCTTTCTTACGGGCTTGAGGGGTTAATTCTTGTTGGGTGATGACTAAGGTCTTCGCATCGTCACTCAGGTTATTAATGGCTGAGTTGGTCACGGGTTGAGTCAAGCCTAATTGTTTGGCTTTCTTTCTTAATAGGGAAGCCCCCATGGCACTTGACCCCATCCCAGCATCACAGGCAAAGATAATCCGATCGATTTGGTTAACGTCTGGAACTTCATCTGAAGTCGCCTCAACATCAGCACTTTGACCTTTCGATTCAGCCTTGGCTTGAGAAACAGCTGCTTGTTGCTTAGCAAAGTTGTCTTCTTGGGAACGGTCGGTTTTTAGGATTAAAGCAGCAACCGCAAAGGATACCGCAGCAGCGGCAGCAACAGCTAGGAGCATAGGTAGATGGTCGCCACGAGCAGTTACCCCAAAAATAGCAAAAATGGAGCCTGGAGAAGCAGGTCCAGTTAAACCAACATTGAGGAGGACGTTAACAAAGGTCCCCGTTACCCCACCAGCGATAACCGCTAAGATTAAGAGGGGCTTGGTCATCACATAAGGGAAGTAAATCTCATGAATCCCACCAAGGAAGTGGATGATCATAGCTCCCCAACTGGAAGATTTGGCGCTACCCTTACCAAAAATAGCAAAGGCTAGTAAAACACCCAGACCAGGACCAGGGTTGGCTTCTAAGAGATAGAGTACCGATTTACCCACTTCAGCAACTTGGGCTGAACCTAGTGGGGTTAAGATCCCATGGTTGATGGCATTGTTTAAGAAGAGGATCTTAGCGGGCTCAATCAAGACATTGGCCAAAGGTAAGAAACCCAGTTCCATGATCTTATTGACGCCAATTTCCATCCATTCAGTTCCCCAACTCACCAGTGGTCCAACTGCAAAGAAACCGAGTAAGGCTAAGAAGAAGCCCAGAATCCCGCTGGAAAAGTTATTGACTAACATTTCAAAACCAGAAGGGATTTTTTCTTGGAAGGCTTGGTCAAATTTCTTAATGACCCAACCAGCAAAGGGGCCCATGGCCATAGCACCAATAAACATTGGCGTTTCGGGTGGCGCACCACCGATAACTCCCATCGTAGCAATGGTCGCAACAACAGCACCCCGTTGTTGGTAGACCAGGGCACCACCAGAATAAGCAATTAATAATGGCAAGAGATAACGTTGCATGGCTCCACCAACAGCATTTAAGCTTTCATTAGGTAGGTAACCCGTTGGAATGAAGAGCGCAGCAAAAATCCCCCAGGCTATAAAGGCACCGATATTAGGCATGACCATGCTAGAGAGATGGCGTCCCAATTTTTGGATACCTGCCTTCAAGCCGGAAGACTTGGCTTGTGACTGTTCCATAATATTTCCTCCTTCATCGAATCATTGTAATAAGTATTTACACCATTATTGTACAGAATATCTGTATACGCTTTCAATGGATTTGCCGGCTAGTTTTGGCAAAGTGCCCGCTGCCAAAATTTATGCCAAGATGCTTTAATCATTTCTCCCCCCTTTTCACCTATTCAACCTTTGTGATTTTTTTGTTAAAGTGCCGGTTTTACTTTCAAAATCTACTTTTGCCACAGATTTATTTTCCTATCCGTGTTAAACTAGGGATAAGATTTTTATCAACTTATATCTTTTATGGAGGTACAAAAATGAAAGTTTATATTTATGATGACATCGAAACAGCCAGCCAAGCCGCTTTAAATTACTACCAAGAAGCCTTAGCTGATGGGCCTAAAGTCTTTGGCTTAGCTACCGGTTCGACACCAGAAAAACTCTACCAAGAAATCGTTGCTTCTGACTTAGACTTTACCGACAGTCTTTCCTTTAACTTGGATGAATATGTTGGTTTAGAAGCCAGCCACCCACAAAGCTATAATTACTTTATGCACAAACACCTCTTCAACGAAAAACCCTTCAAACATAACTATCTCTTAAATGGGGCCAACCCTAACGAAGAAGAAGAATGTTCACAATTTGAAAACTTGCTCCAAGAACATCCGATTGACCTACAATTACTCGGTATTGGACGCAACGGTCATATTGGCTTTAATGAACCTGGTTCTTCCTTCACCAGTAAGACTCGTAAAATTGAACTAACGGAATCAACTATCGAGGCTAACAGCCGTCTCTTTGACTCTCCTAGCAATGTCCCAACCGCGGCTTATAGTATGGGGATCGGTTCCATTTTAAACAGCAAAAACATCTTGCTCTTAGCCTTTGGTGAAGAAAAGGCAGCCGCTGTGAAAGCTATGGTGGAAGGTCCAGTGACTGAAGAAGTCCCAGCTAGTGCCCTCCAAAAACACCCTAATGTCGTTGTCATTCTGGACCAAGCAGCTGCTAACAAACTAAGCGGTGAGGCGGATGCCTAAACCCATCCTCTACCTAGCTGCCAAATATAAGGGCCAAGCCCGTGGGCAACTAGCAGAGCTGAGTGACCGCTATCAAATTAAAGACAAAAACCAACTTGAAGCGAGTGACTACGCCCAAATCGAAATCTTTTTCGGTAGCGACTTAGATACCCTAAGGGCCATCTACCAAGGAAAAGACCGCCATTTAGCCTGGCTTCAATTAGATACCGCTGGAGCTGACTACTTGCCCCAAGAAGTTATGGCCGACCCCAACGTAACGGTGACGACCGTTTCAGGAATCCATGCTCCTTCCATTGCTGAGAGTATTTATGGTTATCTCTTAGGGATTTTCCACCAACTCTTTATCTACCATGACCAACAAGAAGAAAATAACTGGCACCGTTATGAGCATGTGAAGAATCTGGCAGGTAAAAAGGCACTCCTTTACGGGACTGGCCATTTAGCCAGTGAAATTGCCCGGATTGGTCAGGCTTTTGGCTTAAGCTGCTACGGAGTCAATACCTCAGGGAGACCGGTAGAACATTTCCAAAATACCTACACCCAAACGAGTGTGACCGAGCGACTTGGCGAAATGGATATCATTATTAATACCCTTCCGGCAACAGCAGAGACTGAAAACATCTTTAACCAGCACTTCTTTAAGCAGATGAAAACCGATAGCTATTTCATCAATGTGGGCCGTGGCAATGCTGTCGTAGAGGCTGACCTCCAAGCCGCCCTGGAAGAGGAAAAGATCGCCGGAGCCTATCTAGATGTCTTTCAAGAGGAACCCTTAGGGGAAGACAGTCCCCTATGGCAGACTAAAAACCTCTTCATCACACCCCATTCTTCTGGACGGGTAGAACACTTCCGTGATGATATTTTTAAGATTTTCTATCAAAACTACCAAGCTTACCTAAGCGGTAACTATCCAAGTATCAACCGCCTAGATAAAAAGAAAGGCTACTAAAACATTCGCCTCATAAAAAGCCACTTACCCCTTCCCCTCAAGGAAGCAGTAAGTGGCTTTTTCGATTCTTTATTTTTTAGTAAATTTTACTTTGATAATAGTTGTAAGCAGTAGTGGCGCTTTGAAATTGGCCGTTAGCCATGCATAAGCAAGCGATGTGAATTACCGGATAGTAGGCATCAGCCGTACTAGCCGTTTGAAGCTCGCTAGGCGAGAGACCTTGGCTCGAGCCGGTGCCATGACTTTTCAACGGCCAAAATTCAAAAGCAGAACGAATGCTCACAAAGGTTATCTAGTAAAGATTTTTCTTTATTATAAACATAATTCAGCCAATCTAAGCATATTTGGCATTCATTTGTTTTTCCCAACGGTTCAAGAACTTGGTTAAGGTAAAGGTCAAGATAAAGTAAATGACCATAGAAATCAACAATGGAATAATCCCTTGATAGGTAATGCTGGTAACCGCCCGGGTTTGGAAGGTTAATTCAGCAATACCGATAGTCGATACAATGGATGACTCCTTAATCAAGGTTACAAATTCATTCCCCAAGGCTGGCCAAATTGACCGTAAAGATTGTGGGAAGATAACCTTCTTCAGGGTGGTCAAACGGTCTAAACCAAGAGAACGTGCGGCTTCAGTTTGCCCCTTATCAACCGCTTGAATCCCCCCACGGATAATCTCACTAATATAAGCCCCCGAGTTTAAGGACACCGCAATCAAGGCTGAAAGCAAGGCAGGTACGTTAAATAATCCACCGATTCCTAAGAACATGAAGAGGACTTGGATCATTAAAGGCATCCCCCGAATGAATTCAACATAGGCCATAGCAATACCGGATAAAATTTTGTTCTCAGTCAGACGCATAACAGCTAAGATAGCCCCTAAGGTTAAGCCAAAGACCACACTGACCGCTGAAATCAGCAGGGTCATTTTAATGCCGTTCCAGTAGTAAGGCCAATAGGACAACCAGTCAACCCCTTGTTCAGCTTGTTCTTGGCCTTCACTAATAATCAAATCATAAGATTCATCTAGCCATTGGTCCATCAAACCTTGGTCTTTGACTTCTTGAACACTTTGGTTGATAGCTGCTTGTAGGTCAGGTTGGTTTTTGGGCATAACTACCCGTTTAGAGTTATCGTCTTCTAATTTAAAGTGGCCATTGATCATTTCTAAGGCATCTTCATGGGCGCGAACGTGGGCACCACCCACACCAGAGTCGATAATAACTCCATCAATTTGCCCCGTCAGTAAGGCAGAGATTAAATCAGGGAGTTGTTGCATAGCGTGCTTACCCACATGAGCCATTTGTTCATTGGCTAAGCCTTCTTGAATCGATCCTTGTTGGTAACCTACCGTCATATCTGGGGTGAAGGAATCTTTATCATGGATCTTTTCGGCATCGTCTTTACGGATAATAATGGCTTGTTCATCATTTTGGTAACCATCAGAGAAGTCAACCGACTTGGCTCTTTCTTCAGTATAACCCATCCCAGAAATGATAATATCGATATTCCCCGCTTCCATGGAAGATAGGAGACTAGAGAATTCCATAGTCACAACATTTAATTTAACCCCGAGGTCATCGGCAATTTTTTGCCCTAATTCAATATCCGCTCCGGCCACGGTTTGTTGGCCGTCTTTCATGGTAATAAATTCAAAAGGTGGATAGTCAGGACTAACTCCCATTCGAAGTTCACCACGGTCTTTTATGCTTTGGAGGAGTGAATTCTCGCTAGGGGTCTGGCCCTGGTCTTCCTCACCATAGACTTGTGGGGCTAAGAGACCGGATAGGGTCGTTAGCATCAGTAAAACAGCTAAAAAGCAATGACTCAATTTCTTCATCAATGACATTTTTCATTCTTCCCTTCTTTTCTCTTATTTTGATAGTTTTTCAGACGTTCTTTCACTTGGGCAATATGTTCTTTGACCTGGTCTGGAGCTGGTCCACCTGCCACCTGACGGGCATAGACTCCATGTTTCAAGTCAATGGCCTGGTAGATATCGGCTTCAAATAAACCATTAAAGGATTGGTACTCTTCTAAGGAGAGTTCCTCTAAAGTTTTATCCGTTTCATGACAATACTTTAAAATATCCCCAACTTGGCGATAAGCATCACGGAAGGGTAAACCCTTAGCACTCAGGTAGTCGGCACAGTCAGTGGCATTTAAATAACCCTTACCCGCGGCTTGGTACATGTTTTCCACCTGAGGATGGGTGGCATCCAAGATGGCTGGCAGTAAGTTAAGTAAGGCTTGGACTGTATCAATGGCATCGAAGAGCCTTTCCTTTTCTTCTTGTAAATCCTTATCATAGGCGAGCGGGATGCCCTTCATGATGGTTAAGACCGCCATCAAGTCGCCATAGACCCGGCCAGCCTTGCCCCGCATTAATTCATGGATATCTAAGTTCTTCTTCTGAGGCATAATCGATGACCCCGTAGAAAAGCGGTCATCCACTACAATCAATTGGAACTCTTGGCTGGCCCATAAGATCATTTCTTCACTATACCGGCTCAGGTGCATACTAATCAAGGCCAAGGCACTCAGTAATTCAATACTATAGTCCCGGTCGGAAACCGCATCGATACTATTACCGGCATAAGCATCAAAAGCTAATAACTCAGTGGTTAATTGCCGGTCCAAGGGAAAAGTGGTTGTAGCTAAGGCGCCTGCCCCTAAAGGCATGGAATGATTAATCCGTTTTTGAGCATCCATCAAACGCTTGTAGTCACGCATAAACATTTCCACATAGGCCATCAAGTAATGCCCATAAGTAACCGCTTGGGCTCTTTGCAAGTGGGTGTAGCCAGGCATGATGGTTTCTAGGTGTTGGCCTGCTTCCTGGCAAAAGGCCTCTACCACTTGGTCCAATTGATCTAATAATTCGTCAGCTGCTGTGCGCGCATAGATTTTCATGGCCGTGGCCACTTGGTCATTACGGCTCCGTCCAGTATGGACTTTCTTACCGATATCACCTAAGCGTTTGGTGAGTTCACTTTCAATAAAACTATGAATATCTTCTGAATTAGGATCAATAGTGAGTTCTCCTTGGGCATATTCTTTTTGCATATCCCCTAGACTTGCTACTAAAGCTTCCGCTTCTTCTTTAGCAATAATCCCTTGTTGACCTAACATTTTGGCATGGGCTTGGCTAGCCTCAAGATCTGCAGGAAGTAACCGCAAGTCAATAGCCAAGGATTGATTTAACTGGTAGGCTGACTCAGCCATGGCTTGATGATAAGTATTCGACCAAAGTGCCATTTTAACACAACCTTTTCTAAAATTTTTGTTTTCAAGCCTTCCTCATCGACTTTATACTTTCGCTTGCATCTTATTCTCATATAAACGTAAAGCCATCGAAGTCACAAAAGTAAGGACAAAGTAACAACACATCGAGATAAATAGAGGAATCGTTCCCTGATAGGTTAAGCTGGTCACCGCCCGGGTTTGGAAGGTTAATTCCGCTACCCCAATCGTAGAAACAATGGAAGAATCCTTAATCAAGGTCGCCGCTTCATTCACTAAAGACGGCCAGACTGGACGCAAGGATTGCGGGAAGACGACCTTCTTCATGGTGGTCCAGTAATTGAGTCCCAAGGAACGAGCAGCTTCTACTTGCCCCCGATCGACGGAAAGAATCCCGCCCCTAAATATTTCTGAAATATAGGCCGCAGCGTTTAGGGAAACTGCGATAATCCCCGATAGCAGGGAAGATAAGGAGAACAAGGCTCCGATACTCAAGAAAACGAAGAGAACTTGAACCATTAAAGGGGTTCCCCGAACAAACTCAACATAGGCACTGGCCAGTTGAGGTAGGACAGGTAAGTTTGAGATTCTCATCAAGACGATGATCAAGCCCAAAATAATCCCAGCTAAAATAGCCACTACTGAAATCAACAAGGTGACTTTTATCCCGTCATAGAAGTAAGGCCAGTAGCTCAACCAGTTCGACTTTTGACTTTGCCGGATCAAGTCATAGGATTCTTCCATCCATTGATCCATTTGTCCCGATTCTACACAGGCATTCACCGTTTTATTAATTTCTGCTAAGAAGGTGGGTTGGTTATTAGGGATAGCCACCGACTTACCATCAGAGCTTACATCTAAACCAGAAGGAATAGCTAAAAGTTCCCCATGTTCAGCAGCAAAGGCCTTGGCTACCGATTCATCGAGGAGCACGGCATCCACCTGGTTAGCCATTAGGGCAGCGACAGCATCAGCCGACTTCCGCATGGCTACTTTTTCAGCACTGGTAACTCGTTCGGTCACCAAGGTATCTTGGAGAGTATTATCGGAAACCCCAATCTTGCCACCTTGGTCAAAGTAAGAAACATCTTTAATTTTATCTTGGTCTTGCTTTCTAATCACAAAATATTGCTGGTCGGACTGGTAGACATCAGAGAAATCCACTTTTTTATCCCGCTCTTCGGTATAGGACATCCCGGAAATAATCATATCAACAGACCCGGTCTCCATGGCTGGAATCAGAGAGCCAAATTCCATATCGACAATTTCTAATTTCACCCCAAGATCGTCAGCAATTTGTTGGGCGAGGAAAACGTCCGTCCCTACTAGGCGGTTTTGGCCATTTTCTAAGACGGTAAACTCAAAGGGAGCATAGCCACTCGCTGTACCAAAGCGAAGTACGCCGCGGTCCTTAATTTCCTGAAGTAGTTGATCGTCTTGGACAACTTGCTTGCCCTCGTTTTCCTCTGCGTAAACACTGCTTGGACTAAATAAGATTAAAAGAGTCAAAGCAAACAAACACAGCGCACTAAACATTTTCTTGCATTGATACATATAAATACCTCCCTTTATAATAACTAAACATCACTTCAATCAATGAATGGCTCATAAACAACAAAAAAAGCCCACCTCCTAAGAGGCGGACTTCTTCCACGGTACCACTCTAATTTGCGAATAGCTTACTAACTATTGACAACTCTGTTTGGTAACGCAGACATCTGCGAGTTAATCTCAAAACTTCGACTAACTATCTCAGCAAGACGTTTCATTAGTCATCCTGGGAACCTTGCACCAAACGTTCCTCGCTTTGCAGGAGTGAGTTAATTACTTATTTGCTTCATCGATTTCATAAATTAATGTTATTATAAAGGACATTTATTTATTGTCAATCTTTATTTTTATTTTTTCCTAAAGTTTAATCCTAAAATGAAAAAGAAGCAAGCCCTTAGACAAAGATCGTCTTAATTTCTAAGTAGTCGGCAATTCCGTAAGGACCTTTTTCCCGACCGAGACCGGATTCTTTATAGCCACCAAATGGCGCCCTAGAAGACCCAGAAGCATGGTTAACGAAGACATTTCCTGTCCGCAATTGTTCAGCCATGGCTACCGCTTTCTCCTTAGGCCCAACCACATAACCGGATAGACCATAAGCCGAGTCATTAGCGATAGCAAGAGCCTCTTCTTCATCCTGATAGGTCAATACACATAAAACCGGACCAAAAATTTCTTCTTGGGCAATGGTCATTTGATTATCAACCTGGGTAAAGACTGTAGGTTGAACATAGAAACCACTGTGGTCGATATCTTGACCACCTAAGAAAAGCTCAGCGCCTTCATCAATCCCCTTTTGAATATAGTCAAGGACGGTTTCTTTTTGTTGCGCCGATACCATCGGCCCTACCATGGTTTCGCCTTCGCCGGGCATACCGATTTTGACGTGGTCTTGGTAATAAGATTCAATCAATTCCTTAAAGTCTTCCAGTTCAGCTTCAGGCACTAATAAGCGGGTAAAGGCGGAACAGGTTTGGCCCTGGTTGTTTAAAATCGAATCCATGGACTTTTTAACCGCTAAGTCCTTATCCCCACCGGCTAAGTAGAGCATGACCGACTTGCCACCTAATTCAAGAATTAATTTCTTAATGTTTGGTGCAGCTTTTTCATAGAGACCTCGGCCGACTTCAGTAGACCCCGTAAAGGAAATGACAGCCACATCAGGGTGCCCCGCCAGGTAGTCACCGACTTCGCTCCCGGAACCAGTGACTAAGTTAAAGACGCCATGAGGAAGATCAGCTTCCTCAAAGACCTTAGCATAGACCAAGGCGGTCAAAGGCGTATTTGACGCCGGTTTAACCACTACTGTATTTCCGGCAATGAGGGCTGGGGTGACCTTCCGCTGAATTTGATTGAGTGGGTAATTCCAAGGAGTGATGCAAGCCACCACACCGAAACCTTCCTTAATAACCCGTGCCCCATCGATTTCTTCTTCAAAGTCAAAGTCTTTGGCCGAATCCATATATTCACGCATCTCTTTGATGGCCATAGGAATATGATTATCCTTAGCAAAATTGACCGAAGCCCCTAATTCTAAGACCGTGGTCTTAACTAAAAGGTCAGCATATTTCTTCAAGCCGTCATAAACTTTCTCTAAATAGGTTAAACGTTGGTCCACACTTAAGGCATTCCAATCAGGAAAAGCTGCCTTAGCCGCGGCCACTGCTTGATCAACATCCTCCTGGTTACTTTTTTGTACATGATTGATGACTTCTTCTGTCGCCGGATTAATGACTGGCATTAATTCTTGGCTTGACGATGCTATCCATTCTCCATTGATAAAATTCCGATAGTTCTCCATAATCATCACCTCGTTCTTATTATCTAAAAAAATCCCAAGAGACTCAAGCAAGAAGAAATGACCGTAATGGACTTATTCATTAATTAAAAGGAATTTCATTTTAAGACATATCACCTAAAGCGCTATCATGGTACAATAACCTTATAAATATAAAATAAGGAGTGAGAAAAATGAATGAAACCGCTGAGAAAAAACAGCGTTTCCAGACGCCACACACTTACGTCATTATTTTTGGTATTGTTCTCGTGGCCTGGTTACTAACATTCATCGTTCCGGCTGGTAAATATACCACCGAAGTTTTGGAATATGAAGGAGCCAATGGGGAAACCCAAACCCGGACCGTTCTCCAACAAGATTCCTTCCGTTACATGCATCCCTTAAAGGAGGATGTTTTAAGGGACAACTTGGAAGATCTGGTCCAAGAACCCGCTAAATTGCAAGAACTAGAAGTTGACCAGGAGGATTTATCCAAGCTTCTAGAAAAGTCAGAGTCCTTGACCCTGGGGCAGTTAGAAGAAATCGACTTAGAAGAATCCGAACTCTATGCCATGTATGGAGATAGTATCTACGACACCAGTAAAAATTTAAATAAAACCGCTGGCCTATGGGGAACCCAGGACCACTATGGCTTTGGGGTGTTAAACTATATCTTTGAAGGGATTGTCACCGGGGACCGCTATGGTTCCGCCATCGGGATTGTGGCCCTTCTCTTAGTCGTTGGGGGTTCTTTTGGAATTATTATGCGGACCGGAGCTATCGACGCCGGAATTTATGCCTTTGTCAATAGCGCCAAAGGAATGGAACATTTGGCCATTCCCCTGCTCTTCTTCCTCTTTTCCTTTGCCGGAGCAACCTTTGGAGCTTCTGAACAGGTTATTCCCTTTGTGATGATTATTGCTCCCTTTATGATTGCCCTGGGCTATGACTCCATTACAGCCGTGACCGTTACCTTTGCTGCTTCACAGATTGGTAACGCTTGTTCCTGGATGAGTCCCTTCTCCATTGCTATTGCCCAAGGGATCGCTGGGCTTCCGGCCCTGTCAGGGGCTGGCTTTAGGATTGTGATGTGGGTGATTATTACCACCCTCTCCTGCGGCTTTACCATGGTCTACGCGAAGCGAATTCGTAAGGCACCACAATTATCAGCCTCTTATGAATCAGACGCCTACTTCCGGACCGATTTAGCCAAGCAAGAGGATGTCAGCCATGAATTTACCCTGGGCCACAAACTGATCTTATTAGAAATGTTACTCGGCCTGGTATGGATTGTTTGGGGTGTGATGAGTCAAGGCTTTTCCATTCCTGAATTAGCTTCCCAATTCTTTGTTATGGGCTTAGTATCAGGAATTACCGCCCTCATCTTTAGAATTGATGGCATGACCGTTAATGATATTGCCTTCGCCTTTAAAGATGGGGTCTCTGACCTGGCGCCTACCGCTGTAGTTGTCGGGATGGCCAAGGGGATCCTACTGGTCTTAGGAGGATCAGACGCGGGGACCTTCTCCGCCTTAAATACCATTCTCTATGGCGTCGGTAACCTCTTATCTGGTATTCCTAACGTTCTAGGCGCTTGGTTCATGTACATCTTCCAATCACTTTTCAACCTTGTGGTGACTTCAAACTCCGGTCAAGCCGCCCTCACCATGCCGATTATGGCTCCACTGGCGGATATTATCGGAGTCAGTCGTCAAGTTGCCGTCTTGGCCTTCCAATTAGGGTCCGGTTTTGTGGACGCCTTCACCCCAGTTTCTGCTAGCCTGGTGGGTTGCTTGGCAGTCGCTCGGATCGATTGGGCAGATTGGGCTAAGTTCCAAATTAAAATGCAGGGTTTCCTCTTTGTTTTAGGAAGCATTGCCATTATTATTGCCATTAGTATCGGTTACAGTTAGAAAGTTGGGAAAGTATGAAATTAATCAAACAAGTCACTGTTTACGCCCCTGAAAAATTAGGGGTTAAAGATATCTTAATGGACAGTTCCAAAATTATTGCCATTGAGGACCACATCACAATTGATAGTAATGCGATCGACATTGAAGTGATCGACGGTCAAGGCAAAATCGCTACCCCTGGTTTCATTGATAGCCACTTCCACCTCCTAGGAGGCGGTGGTGAGAATGGTTTTCAGAACCGGACACCAGAAGTCCAATTAAGCCAACTAACCACGGCTGGAGTAACTACTGCCTGTGGCTTATTGGGGACTGATGGCGTTGCGCGCGATGAAATGGCCCTATTAGCCAAGGCCCGCGGTTTAGAAGCAGAGGGAATTTCCACCTATATCTATGTCGGAAACTACCGTCTCCCGGCAACCACCCTCACCGGATCCATCATCAAAGACATTATGGCCATTGACAAGGTGATTGGCATTGGTGAAATTGCTATTTCCGACCACCGCAATGGGGCACCAACCTTTGAACAATTTGCCCATGCAGCCGCTGATACCCGGACTGGTGGTCTATTAGCAGGTAAGGCCGGCGTGGTCAATTGCCATGTAGGCCCCAACAAGGGCCGACTAGAATTCCTCTTTAGGGCCTTAGATGAAACTGATATTCCAGTCACCACCTTCCTGCCGACCCACTGTGGCCGGAGCCAGGAACTGGTTAATGAAGCCATTGCCTTTGCCAAACGCGGGGGGACTTTCGATATTACCGGAAGTGAAGACCCCGATATGACCTATGAAAAAGACGGGGAGATTCCCTTTAGAACCGTTCTCAAACAAGTCCTAGACCAAGGCTTAGATGAATCCTGCATTACCATGAGTTCTGATGGCCAAGGAAGTCTGCCTCGCTTCGATGAAGAGGGCAACTTCCTCCGTATTGGTGTGGGCAGTGCTAAGTCACTCTTGGTCGGTATTCAAGAAGCTGTTCAAAGAGAAAATATTGCCCTTGAAAAGGCCCTCCCAGCAGTCACCTCTAACGTTGCCCGTATCCTAAAACTTGACCATAAGGGACGTTTAGAAGTGGGACGGGACGCAGATATCCTTCTCTTAGATGAAGACAATCTAGCCATCGATACCGTGATTGCCATGTCAGAGATAATGATTAAAAACAAAGAAATCATTAAATACGGTACCTTCGAAAATGCCTAAAGAAGGCCGAATTAAAAAGGAGTTGCTCACTGCAACTCCTTTTTTACTTAGGCTTACTCTTTAACATCCTTTAACTTTTCATAACTGGCCTTGTCGACCCGAACGCGCATGGAAATATTGGGGTTAACAATCTGACAAGATTCTAAATGAGCGGCAAAGGTCATGAACATGCCAACTTTATTATAGGATAAGCCGGTTTGAGCCATGAGAAATTCTGCCATCCGGTCATTGGCTTGAACAACTGCTGTTTCAAAGTCTTCACCGACACCATAGGAATAATAAGCCTGGTCAGTTTCCACAAAAGGCGTTGGGCAAGGGAAGGACTCGAGGACTTCTACAGTTAGGTCAACCGAGCCACCGATCTCAACACCACTGCCCCAAATCTCGCCATCACCCATGGCGGCATGCATGTCACCTAAAGCCAGGAGTGCCCCTTCGACCTCCACAGGCAGGTAAACGACAGAGCCTTCGGTTATTTGATTGTTGTCCATATTGCCACCATGTAAGTCAGGCAATCCAGTAGCTACCGCTTCGCCCTTAGGTGCTGTCCCGATCACACCAATCATCTTATGAACCGGGAAAGTTGCTCCATAATAGTCAAAGGTCTTTTGGTCTTCGCTGACCTTACAGATGGCTGTCTCTTCTTCAGTAATTTCCTTGGAGAAATATTTGTTGAGCCCTGGAGAAGTCATAATAGCTCCTTGGGGATCTAAGTCAATGCTATGAATAGTCACTTTCAGCACATTGCCTGGTTGAGCGCCTTCCACATAAATCGGACCAGTTGCTGGATTAATTTCATTAAAATCAATCCCAGAAATTAAGTCCTTTTCATCCTGGACGCTGCCCTTGAAGCAATCCCAGACATCAACCTGCAAACGCTGGCCACTAGCTACCTTAGCAATGGGTTCATGGTTCTTGTCCATAGAGAACACATAGTGATCTTTTGTAATATGCATAAGCCTACCTCCATTAAGTCTATTTAAGATTTGATATAAACCTATCATCTCATATTGCTTATAAATAGTAAACGTTTTCAATAGCATATTAGAGGATAACTGAAGAAGGACAAAGAGATCATTTAAAAATAATCAACTAAGCTAATCCCAAACGCGCATAAATTTCATCCACTCGGCGCAAGTGATAAGCCGGATCAAAGGCATCATCAATGGCCGCTTGGTCGAGAGACTGGCGAATTTCCGCATTATTTTCGACTAAGCCTTTAAAATCAAGGCCTTGGTCCCAAGACTTAGCGGTTAGGGGTTGGACTAAATCATAGGCCGCCTCCCTAGAAAGACCTGCATCAATTAATTTTAATAAGACCCGTTGGGAGAAGATCAAATTGTGGGTAGCCTGCATATTGCGCTTCATATTTTCTGGAAAGACCGTCAGATTAGCTAAGATATTACCGAAACGATGGAGGATATAGTCCACTAAGATGGTGGTATCAGGCAAAATAATCCGCTCGGCTGAGGAATGGGAAATATCCCGTTCATGCCAGAGACTGACATCTTCCATAGCAGTCACTACATGGCCTCGAATTACCCGGGCCAGCCCAGTGACATTCTCACTACCGATCGGGTTACGCTTATGGGGCATGGCGCTAGAGCCCTTTTGTCCCGCAGCAAAGTATTCTTCCACTTCTCTGACCTCTGACTTTTGTAAGTGGCGGATTTCAGTCGCCATATTTTCTACTCCGGTAGCAATTAGGGCTAAGACTGAAATATATTCTGCATGCAAGTCACGTGGCAAGACCTGGGTCGAAATCTCTTGGGCACGAATCCCTAAATGCTCACAAACATAGGCTTCCACCTGGGTAGGAACATTAGCAAAAGTCCCCACTGCACCAGAAATTTTTCCCGCTTCAACACCCTTAGCGGCATGTTCAAAACGTTCACGATGACGTTTAAATTCACTATACCAACGGGCCACTTTTAAACCAAAAGTTGTCGGCTCCGCATGAACCCCGTGAGTCCGCCCCATGCAGAGGGTGTTTTTATATTTGAGGGCTTGTTTTTTAAGAATCGCTAAGAAATCATCTAAGTCTTGGCGGAGGAGGTCATTGACTTGCTTTAATTGGTAACCATAAGCTGTATCCACCACATCGGTCGAGGTCAGACCATAATGGACCCATTTCTTCTCCTCGCCCAATGACTCCGAAACACAGCGGGTAAAAGCCACCACATCATGCTTGGTTTCCGCTTCAATCGCTAAAATACGGTTGACATCGAACTTGGCCTGCTGACGAATTGCTTGGGCATCCTCTTGGGGGATTTCTCCTAATTCAGCCCAAGCTTCAACAGCTAAAATTTCCACTTCCAACCACGATTGGTACTTGTTCTCATCCGACCACAATTGTCCCATTTCTGGACGGGTATAGCGATTAATCATCTGCTTTGACTCCTTTTCTGGCAGTTTCTTCTGCCTTGTGCTTCTTAACTTTTGGCGCGCTTGTCGCACTTTGTCCAAACCTGCTCCAGTCACAGGACGAACGTCCATTTCAAAAACTGCCAGCGCTCAGCTTAGCTGAGTTCGGACGCCAGCCTTGAAGTCACTT
This sequence comes from Aerococcus sp. Group 2, assembly GCF_905125285.1. Taxonomy (NCBI): domain Bacteria; kingdom Bacillati; phylum Bacillota; class Bacilli; order Lactobacillales; family Aerococcaceae; genus Aerococcus; species Aerococcus sp. Group 2. The sequence continues at coordinate 343,901 of NZ_CAJHPA010000002.1, forward strand.
CAGAAAATTCCAACGCACAGTTTCCTGTGCTTATGGTATTTTCCTCCAGTGATTCAAGTCTCTAACGGCGTCCTCACATCCTTTTAGCTGAGCTTATTATGACAGTTTTCTCCAATGGTTTCGTCCTTCGTTGTGACTGTCGCACTCTGTACTTTATAAATGTATGCTATTTTTTTGGGGCAGGCAAGGACTTTTTTATGATTAAAAAGGTCAGGGCCTAAAAAAAGGTTTTCTTCAAAAAAAATTGCGGTATAATATTTTGGGTGTTATGCCACAAGCTAACATGATGAAGACATTATTAAGATCGAATAGATAAAGGAGAACGCATATGCCATCAGTTGTTGTTGTAGGTACTCAATGGGGCGACGAAGGAAAAGGGAAAATCACCGATTACCTCAGTAGCCAAGCCGATATTATTGCCCGTTACCAAGGCGGTGATAATGCTGGCCACACGATCCAATTCAACCAGCAAACTTTTAAGCTCCACCTCGTTCCCTCAGGAATTTTTTCAGAAGATAAGCTGAGTGTGATCGGAAATGGCGTGGTTGTTAACCCTAAATCTTTACTTGAAGAATTGGCCTATTTGCGCCAAGCAGGAATCTCTTGTGAAAACCTCCGCATCTCTGAACGGGCCCAAGTGATCTTGCCCTACCATCAACTGATCGACCGCTTGGATGAAGAACGTAAAGGCGACAATAAGATCGGTACTACCCAAAAAGGGATTGGCCCTGCCTATATGGATAAGATTGCCCGTAATGGTATCCGGATGGCTGACCTCATTGACCCTGAAACTTTCGCGGAAAGGTTATCTGTACAAATTCAAGTCAAGAACGAACTCCTAACCAAGGTATATGACGAAGAGCCATTAGACTACGACACCATCTACCAGGAATATCTAGCATATGGCCAAAAACTGAAAAAATATGTCACGGATACTTCCTTATTGATGAATGATGCCTATGACCAAGGAGAAAACATTCTTTTTGAGGGGGCCCAAGGGGTCTTATTGGATATTGATCATGGGACCTATCCCTTCGTGACTTCCTCTAACCCCATTGCCGGTGGTGCTACAGTCGGTTGTGGGATTGGCCCAAGCAAAATCAATACCGTTATCGGAGTCATGAAGGCCTATACCTCTCGAGTAGGTGACGGTCCCTTCCCAACTGAATTGCATGATGCTATTGGGGACCGCATCCGTGAAGTCGGCCATGAATATGGTACCACTACTGGACGTCCACGCCGGGTAGGTTGGTTCGACGGGGTGGTGACGGCCCATGCGCGCCGGGTTTCTGGTTTAACCAAGCTTTCCTTGAACTGTTTAGACGTCTTAACTGGCCTAGATGAAATCAAGGTCTGTGTAGGCTACCAAACCCCTGATGGCGAAATCTCCAAGTCCTATCCCGCTAACCTGCGCTACCTGGCCCAATGTCAACCCATCTATGAAAGTTTACCTGGCTGGGAAGAAGACATAACTAGCTGTCAAGACTTTGACCAACTTCCCGAAAATGCTAAAGCTTATGTCCGTCGCATCAGTGAAATCGTAGGGGCCCCCATTGCCACAGTGTCAGTGGGACCTGACCGAACCCAAACCCTAATCTTAGATAATATTTGGTAAAAACGATAAAGAGAAAAAGTAAGCTCTGACTGAGGAAAATCTCCTTAATCTGAGCTTACTTTTTTGTGAAAAAGCGCTTGGGAAATTCCCAAGCGCTTTTCAATCTTTATCCTATTCAGTTTTTGGATTAATACATACCTGGTGCGCCTGCTCCTGCAGCTGCATCATTTCCTGCATTTTCTTCTGGATGGTCAGCAACAACTGCTTCAGTAGTTAAAATTAAACCAGCTACTGAGCCTGCATTTTGTAAAGCAGAACGTGACACCTTGGTTGGGTCAACCACACCATCAGAAATCATGTCTACCCATTCACCACTAGCAGCGTTGTAACCAACACCTTGGTCTTTATCGTGAATGTGTTCTACAATGACAGAACCTTCTAGACCAGCATTTTCAGCGATTTGACGTAGTGGGGTTTCGAGGGCACGAACCACAATATCTGCACCAGTTTGTTCGTCACCTTCTAAGGAGTCAACGACTTCTTTCACCTTGTCTTGGATATTCATGAAGGCAGTACCACCACCAGCTACGATACCTTCTTCAACCGCAGCACGAGTAGCGTTTAAAGCGTCTTCGATACGTAATTTACGTTCTTTTTGTTCAGATTCGGTCGCTGCACCCACGCGAACAACGGCAACCCCGCCAGCTAATTTAGCAAGACGTTCTTGTAATTTTTCACGGTCATAGTCAGAAGTAGTTTCTTCAATTTGTTTTCTGATATGAGCCACACGTTGTTCCAATTGTTCCTTGTTACCCTTACCTTCAACAATGGTGGTATCGTCTTTAGTAATGGTTACGCGGGCAGCTTGACCTAATTGATCAATGCTGGTGTCTTTCAATTCAAGACCTAAGTCTTCAGTAATGACTGTACCACCGGTAAGAACAGCTAAGTCTTCTAATTGTTCTTTACGACGGTCACCAAAGCCAGGCGCTTTCACAGCAACGACATTGAATGTCCCACGAATCTTGTTCAAGACTAAAGTAGGAAGTGCTTCACCTTCAACATCGTCAGCCACTAATAATAGGGATTTACCTTGTTGTACGATTTGTTCTAATAATGGAAGGATATCTTGAATATTAGAAATCTTCTTATCAGTGAGAAGGATGTAAGGATCATCGAGAACAGCTTCCATCTTATCATTGTCGGTTACAAAGTATTGGGATAAGTAACCGCGGTCAAATTGCATCCCTTCAACAACATCTAAGGCAGTGTCCATGGATTGTGATTCTTCAATGGTAATAACACCATCTTGGCCTACTTTTTCCATAGCGTCAGCAATTAATTGACCTACTTCTTGGTCGCCGGAAGAAATTGCCGCAACGTTAGCAATGGATTCTTTAGCATTCACTGGAACAGAAATTTCTTTCAAGGCTTCTACTGCCTTGCGGATAGCTTGATCCATCCCACGACGAATGCCCACAGGATTTGCCCCTGCTGTCACGTTTTTGAAACCTTCATGGACGAGGGCTTGAGTTAGGATGGTAGCGGTAGTTGTCCCGTCACCAGCAACATCATTGGTCTTAGAAGCGACTTCAGAAACTAATTTAGCTCCCATATTTTCAAAGTGATCTTCTAATTCAATGTCTTTAGCAATGGTCACCCCGTCATTGGTGATTAATGGAGACCCGTAGCTACGTTCTAGGACAACGTTACGTCCCTTAGGTCCTAAGGTCACTTTCACGGTATTAGCTAATTTATCAATACCTTCTACTAAAGATTGTCTTGCATCACTTGAATATTTAATATCTTTGGCCATTCTATCTATCTCCTATTCTAAATCTAAGCATGATCGAGAATTCAATGTTTTTTGTTGATTGTCGAAGTTCAGTCAATGATTATTCAACTACAGCAGTTAAATCTTTTTCTTTAATGATGAGGTAATCTTCCCCTTCATAGCGGATTTCGCTTACTGCATATTTTTCAAAAATAACTTGGTCGCCCACTTTAACTTGAGGGGTGTAGTCATCAGTAGCATCAGCAACGGCTACCACTTGACCTACTTGAGGTTTTTCTTTAGCAGCAGATGGTAAAACGATGCCAGAAGCGGTTTTTTCTTCCTCTTCTTGGACTTGAATAATCACACGTTCATTTAACGGCTTTAACATTTAAAATATCCCTCCAAATTTCACATACTAATTAATAACACTTTTAACGATTTGTTAGCACTCATCATCTCCGACTGCTAACTTACAATGTTTATAGTAAAACATTTCCAGATATAAATCAAGTAATTCGTTGACTTTTTTTGACCTTTTTTCTTTTTATCACTTTAAAAGTATAAAATATCATTTAAAAAGTATATTATGCTTGAAACCAGAAAATATAACGCTAGATTAAACTCTTTATTCTTTGATTTTTACTATTGATGACAAGAAAAAAGCCCTCACTTGAAGAGAGCTTTACTAAGCGACTGGCATAAGTTAGACCTGATCATTCTGTCAGGTTTCTGCTAACTTCTGCTAGTTCTACTAATTTTTCTTTTTATTGTTGCCATTTCGATTACCAATATAGTAAATCAAGGTTTGCAGCTCATTGGCTAAATCGACGTTTTGGACATGAATATCTTCAGGAACATCTAAAACCACCGGCGTAAAGTTCAAGATGCCTTGAATACCGGCTTCACCTAATTCACTCACGGTATCTTGGGCGACCTTTTCCGGAACGGTCATAATAGCAATCAGAATTTCCATTTCTTGAATCCGTTCCTTTAATTCACTCATGGGGTAAACCGGTACCCCACTATGGACGGTTCCTACAATCTCAGGATTAATATCAAAGGCCGCCCCAATCCGGATATTATTGGTCCGTTTAAAGTTATAATTTAATAAGGCGTTCCCTAAATTACCGACCCCGATCAAAGCCACTGTGGTGAGGCGGTCTTGGTAGAGTTGGCGACTAAAGAAGTCCAATAGAGCTTCAACATCATAGCCATAACCACGCTTCCCTAGGGCACCAAAATGTGAGAAATCCCGACGAATAGTGGCGCTGTCCACTTTGATCGCCTCACTGAGTTCACTGGAAGAAATCCGTGTCTTACCCATATTCTTAAAATTATGCAAGTAACGGTAATAAAGCGGTAACCGCCTAGCCGTTGCACGTGGAATTTCCTTCATGTTTCCACTCCTTTTCACAAGATATCAAATACATTTTATCACCTAAATCATAAAATGGAAAGAACTTTGTGAAAAATCACATAAATCTTTTTGGCTAATTTTCATTAATTTTAAAACTTTGTGAATAATTCCGCCCCTTTCTAAGGGAAAGTTCACAAAGCCAAAAAATATCTATCGATAAAATATGATACACTAGTGAAGACAATAATAAACGATTTAGGAGGAAAGGATCCAATGATTGTATTACAAGGATCAAAACTCATGCGACGTTTTGGCTCCGATATTCTTTTCCAAGATGTCCAAATGACCATCCAAGATAATAGTCGTACTGCCCTAGTCGGTAGAAACGGTACCGGCAAATCCACCCTACTCAAAATGTTGGCAGGGATTGAAGAGCCTGACCAAGGGCAAGTCACTCGGGCTAAGGGCAAGACCATTGCCTACATGGACCAACATGCCGCCATTGAAAACAGTCAACGGACAATTTATGAAGAAATGCGGTCGGTTTTTAAAGAATCCATCGCCCTCATCCACCATGCCGAGCAAGCCGCTCAAGACTTGGCCGATGCCCAGGATGAAGCAAGCTACCAAGAGGCCCTCAAACGCTATGATCAATTACAAGAAGAAGTCAACCAAAGCAATGCTTACGGTTATGATTCCGAGATTCGCATGGTCCTCCACGGCTTTCAATTTCCCGAATCAGATTACGACAAACCTATCAATCAATTATCTGGTGGTCAACGAACGCGACTAGCCCTGGCCAAGGTCCTCCTTGAAAAGCGCGATATTCTCATCCTCGACGAACCCACCAACCACTTAGACATTGAAACCCTAACCTGGCTAGAAAATTACCTACCTTCCTATCCTGGAGCCCTTTTGATCGTCAGCCACGACCGTTATTTCTTAGACCATGTCACCAATGAAACCTATGAAATGACTGGACACAGTATGGAATATTATAAGGGGAATTATTCCTTCTACCTCAAAGAAAAGGCTGTTCGCCTAGAAAGCTGGCAAAAGGCCTATGATAAACAACAAAAGAAAATCGCCAAGTTAGAAGACTATGTGGCTCGTAACCTGGTCCGGGCTTCAACCACCAAGATGGCCCAGAGTCGGCGTAAGCAACTCGAAAAGATGCCCAAAATCGAAAAGCCTAAGCAAGACGAAAAAAGTCCCCACATTCAATTTCTAACCGACAAGTCTAGTGGCAATGTGGTCCTTACTGCCGACCACTTAGGCATTGGTTACGATGATCACTTACTTTCCTATCCGATTGAACTGGATGTTAGAAAGCAACAAGCTATCGCAGTAGTGGGGCCCAACGGCGTGGGTAAATCTACCCTCTTAAAAACCATTATCCAAGAAATTCCCGCCATCAAAGGGGAAATTCACTATGGCGCCAACGTGACTATTGGCTACTATGACCAAGAATTAGCCAAACTCCACAGCAATAAGGATGTCCTCCACGAACTTTGGGATGACCATCCGACCATTAACGAGGAAAACATTCGTACCATCCTGGGGTCTTTTCTCTTTTCCGGACAAGACGTGGAAAAATCTGTTGCCATGCTGAGTGGAGGGGAGAAGGCCCGGCTTGCCCTCGCCAAACTCTCCTTTAACCATGATAATTTCTTGGTATTGGACGAACCAACTAACCACTTAGATATCGATTCTAAGGAAATTCTCGAAAATGCCCTGATTGCCTATGATGGAACCTTGCTCTTTGTCAGCCACGACCGCTACTTTATCAATCGAATTGCCACCCAAGTGCTTGAAATCAGTCCGGAGGGTTCCACTCTCTACCTGGGCGATTATGATTATTATCTCAATAAAAAAGCCGAGCAGGAAGCGCGGCTAGAAGAAGAAAACAAAGAAAATCAAGACAGTCTTACTGAAGAAAAGCCAGCACCCAGCCAGTCCGCCCAAGCCTATCAAAATCGTAAGGAACGCCAAAAAGAAGAAAGAAAACTCCAACGACAAAGCGAAAAAATTGAAGCAAGTATTGAAGGCTTAGATGAAGAAATAGCAGAGATCCAAGAAAAAATGACTGATCCTGATATTTTACAAAATTACTATGAATTAAACCAACTCGACCAATCTCTTAAAGATAAACAAGCCCAACAAGAAGAACTCTTTAAGGAATGGGAAACCGTCCAAAGTCAATTAGAAGAATTTGGCCAATAAAGATAAAAAAGGTATGCCTACACCAGGACTCAAGACCAAGTCCTCCTGTGCGCATACCTTTTCTTTTTAGGCTTCCAGCCATTCGGTATGAATGACCTCAATGGGATACCAGGCTTCAATTTTATCCAGATAGTTCAGCAAACGCTGCCGGCTCTTACTGTATGAATTAGAAACTAGGCCAAAAGCAACTACCGCTTGGTTAACTAAGTCTAAGTCAGCAATCTCAGCAGCAGTCATCTTTTCACGTTGTTGGGCCCGTTCCACCATACTTTTGACGATCCGGCGCTTATCCTTCAAAGTATAAGCTTGGTCAATGATAAAAGTGACTTCTAAACCGATTAAGACCATCTTTCCTCCCTAAGCTTTCTCTAAAAATCAATTGACCTTCGCCTAAGGGCAACTAATTTTCATCACCTAAGTCTAAACCAGGGTTAGCATCTAAGTCCAAGCCGACAAAGTCGCCCTTTTGGTATTGCGGATAGGCAGCCGCTGCAATCATGGCGCCATTATCCCCACATAAACTTAATGGTGGGTAGGAGAGGCGCACTTCAGGATGTTCTTGGGCCAGCTGACTTTCTAATTCCTGTCTAAGTGAAGAATTTGCGGCCACGCCTCCGGCAACCACTAATTGTTTGACTGGGTAGGCCTCTATCGCCCGCATGGTTTTAGTTACTAAGACCTCAACAGCGGCTGCTTGGAAGCTAGCTGCTACATCATTGGGATTTAACTTTTCCCCTTTTTGTTCCGCATTATGGGCATGGTTAATGACCGCGGATTTCAGTCCACTATATGAGAAGTCAAAATTATCCTCATTGATCATGGGGCGAGGATAGTCATAAATGGCCTGACCTTCTTGGGCCATTTCATCCATGCGTTTGCCCCCAGGATAAGGAACCCCTAAAATACGGCCGACCTTATCATAAGCTTCCCCCACAGCGTCATCACGGGTATCGCCAATTTTTTGATAATGACCATCTTCTTTCATATAGACCAATTCAGTATGTCCCCCACTAACCACTAAGGCTAATAAAGGGAAAACCATTTGATCAGATATATTATTGGCATAGATATGACCTGCCATATGGTTGACGCCGATTAAGGGTTTGTCATGGGCAAAGGCCAGGGTTTTAGCCGCAGTAATCCCGATAAGTAAAGAGCCCACTAAGCCTGGCCCCTTGGTAACCGCCACAGCATCAATCTCTGGCCAGGTCACCTCTGCTTCCTTCATGGCATAATCAATCACCTGTGTGATTTGCTCGACATGGTGGCGGCTAGCGATCTCTGGGACTACCCCACCAAAACGCATATGACTTTTAATTTGTGTGGCAACGACATTACACTTCATCTCTTTGCCATCAATAACGATCGCTGCACCGGTTTCGTCACAGCTTGATTCAATTCCCAATATTGTTGTCACTGGTCGATCTCTCCCATAAATAAACTTTTGCATCTTCATGATTATCTTGGTAATAGTTTTTGCGTTGGTCAATACACTTAAAACGCTGGCTCTCGTACAAGGCCTGGGCGGGGAGGTTGTGGGCGCGGACTTCTAAGAAACAGCGGGCTAAACCTTTTTCTTCTAAATAGACCAGGGCTTGAGTCAAAAGTAAGGCCCCCAAGCCCTGGCGCCTTCTTTGGGGGCTGACTGCAAAATGCAATAATTCCCCTTCATCAGCCAATAATTGAAAAGTAGCTGCCGCTAAGACGACTTGCTTTTCATCTAACAAGAAGAATAAATAGAGTCGCGAACTGGCTAAGCCCCGTTCCAACCAATCCCTGGCGATGTGGGGCATATGGTCAAAAGCCTCCTGGTAAAAAGCTAGCACCTGCTGGCTAATCCCGGGTATCTGTTTGGCCTCCGGTCGGTGGTAGACTATGATTTGCTTCATCTTCTTGGGCAACCTGGTGGGATTCATTTTGCCAAGTCAAAGTAAGCGCATCCTCATGATTATCACGATAATAACGCGGCATTTTTCCCGTTGCCTTAAACCCCTCTCGTAGATAGAATTTCTGAGCTCCTTCATTGGATAAACGCACTTCTAAGGTTATCGAGTCACGTTCCAGCTCAGGAGCTAAGTGTTTGACCAAGTCTAAGAGCTTGGACCCAATCCCTAAGGACTGGTAGCTGGGTCGTACGGCTAAATTCGAAATATGAATCGATGCTTTGTCCCGCCGACAACCTACAAAGGCCAGCAGTTCCTTTTCCTTAAAGGCTTGTAGGTAAAAAGTTGACGGATTGTAAAGCATATCATTATAGATATCCTTCTTGGACCACATCTGATGCCCATCATAAGCCGCCCGCTCCAAAGCCACCATTTGGTCAATCCACTCCGAATCGGAGATGGCTAAATCGAGCTCCTGATCTAGGCCGTAAGTCAAAGTAGACTTATCCAAATCGATCTGCTGACTCAGAGCCTGGCTAGGTTCATCAGCAAATAACTGGGTAATTTTATTGCCCAGCTGAAACAGCCAGCGATCAAAGCATTCTTTCCACATAATGGCCTCGGTTTGCTTCCGCTTCTTCGGGGTGTTTCTCCTCCCAACGCTCTTCGGCTTCCGCTAATTTAGCATAGTCTGGTAAGAAAGTGGCGACATCTTCTTCCTCTAGTTCTAGCTTAGCCAGTAAGGGAGCGTGGATAACCCCTTTTTCTGCCGGTAATAACTTAGCTTGCTCGCCTAAATGTTCTTTAATTAGTTCCTCAAATTGGTCAATATCCGAACTGATAAAATACAAGCTTTGGTCTGGACAAGCTGTCTTTAACTGGTCTAGCCAGTCTGCTAGCCGGTAATGCCCCATAGTTAGGCCTTCTACTTCCTCTCCATTACTATCATAAGCCATAGCAAAAACGGTTTGGCGTCTAGCATTAATTAGAGGACAAATGATGCCATCCTCCCCGACGGCATTGGCAGCAATGGCTTCTAAACTGGTCACTGAATAAAGTGGAATATTTAAGGTCCAAGCCAAGGTTTTGGCAGTGGTTACCCCGATTCGAAGTCCAGTATAGGAACCCGGTCCCCGAGTAACAATCACTCGGTCCAGGTCACTTACTTCCCAAGCAACCGTAGTAAACAACTGTTTAATCAAGGGTAAAAGGGCTTTAGAATGTTTAATTTTAGTATTTGTGGTGATTTCCATTTTGCTGGTCTGATCTTCAATCAGCGCAATACTCATAGAAACCGTTGATGTATCGATAGCTAATGTTCGCATGATAATCCCCTTTGTGCTTCAAACTCATGTAGGTCTATTCTAACATTATTATAGGAATGGGGCTAGGTGCTAGCTTGGCACTTAGAAGCAAGAAAGTTGCAGGCTAATCAGATACTTGGTATATTGTACTAGCTGCAAAAAGCTTAAGGTCAAGAGACCAAGATTAAAGGAGGTCTTAACATGGACGAATTACTCAAACGCATCAATGAATTAGCTAAAAAACAAAAAGAAGACGGCTTAACTGCCGAAGAAAAGGAAGAACAAACACAACTTCGTCAAGAATACTTGAAGATCTTCCGCGGTAACTTCAAAAACATTATGATGAATACCAAAGTCATCGACCCTGAAGGCACCGATATCACCCCAGAAAAACTCAAACAAGCCCAAGCGGAACACCATGGTAAAGGACAAACAAAATAATCCTTCCCCTTCTAACCGCTGAATGAATAATAGATAAACAGCTGCCAATAGTGGCCCGGTATGATGCATACTGGTCACCGCTTTTGACAGCTGTTTTTGTATCTAGAAATTAGACGCCTAATTTTTCTTTGAGCGCCTCAGTTAAAGTTTGCGAAAAGTTAATTTGTTTTTCAATGGCTAAATCATTTAACCATTCGGGTATAGTAACCGTCTTGCGCACTGTTTTAGAGTGATATTTGCGCCGATAAGCAACTAAGTCAACACCAATAAGCGCAAGATCACTATCTGGAAACTGTTCACTAACACTTTCAATCGAGCTCGGTTCAGGATAGTTATCGTAATCGTCAAGAACAGCACCTAAGACTTCCACAGCCTTTTCATAAGCTTGTGACAGGTCTTCTCCCTGGGTCATTGCCGCAGGAATATCAGGAAATTTGACAATAATATACTTCTCTTTCAAAGATAGCTGGAAATACTAACACATCTTTCAACTCTTTCCATGTAGATGACAACTTTACTTTAAATAAAAATTTCTAAATCGAGAAGTCATTAGAAATTATAAATGAATATGCTTATCACTGATAGCTTCGGTAAGTAACTTCGATAAATCAAACCCATCTCCCTCAGCTAGACTTTCAGCCCAAACCGGAATACTGACAGTGACATCAACTAATTCATCGAGATTTAAATACACCGAAACATCAGTCACCACCATCGATATAAATGATTGTTCCATATCATAGTCGTCTTGCCAATTGGTATCCTCTTTATAGGGATAATTTTCAACCAGCGATAGATCATTAATATTGGATGGCTGAGGGATTTTTTTATTACTTTCCAAGGCATCCCCTAAAACAATCCCTAAATACTCCGAAGCCATATACAAGGCATCAGAAATACTTTCTCCTTGGGTAGCGCCATCATCCAAATCTGGAAAACTTATAAAGTAGCCATCAAATTCTTTGTCAAAATAGAAAAGGGCCGGATAAGATCTTTTCATGGCTTGCTCCTTTCAAATGCTGTGTGTTTCAAATTAATTATATATCAAAAATAGACTGGTCTATATTTAGCTGCTTCATATTATAAAAAAGAATTATTTCTGCAAAAATGAACAATTATGATTTAATCCTAAAAAAATTGTCAGAGCTGATAATAGTGAATTCTATAAAAGTGTGTTAGCTTCCAATAATCCGTTACCAAGACATCTATATATTTATAACGATTTTAAGGGTATCTAAGCCATAGAGCAAGATCTAAAGGATACTCTTGCGTTGAGATGTATAATTCAAGCTTAAGTAATGAGAAAATAATGGCAAGAAAAGTTGAAAACGCTGATGCGATCATTGATATGTTAAATGGCGACGGATATAATTTAATTAAAGACATTAGTAAATATCTAGGAATGAAATCGATTAATTAAGAAAGAATGTACAATTTTTGCTGAAGTATCGCTTATTAGTGCACTCTCAAACTTTGATTTTAAAGTAACTATTATAAAGGAGTAAATCAAATGAATCTAATTGAAAAAGAAGAAAAATTATATAAAGTCATAGAAGATTATATTTATTTTGATTTTTCTGATTCTAAAGACAAGAGAAGACTTAGACCAGGTGCTCCAAGTGAAGTAGTTGAAGCTTATAAAGAGTTTATTAATTTACCTAAAGTAGAACCAATACGCTAACAAGCACCAGCTAATCGAAGGTGAGGTGCTTTTATTCTGTCCAAAATTAGAAGATGGAAGAAAGATTATAAAAATAATCTTATAACAATTAAACAAAATCACCCGCATGTGCGGGAAAAAGCACGACCCCGTCGCCTTTAATCCCAAAATAGTTAGGATCACCCCCGCATGTGCGGGAAAAGTGTAACAGGCGGCCTTGGTGCTTTGATTGCTGGAATTGCTAAGCTAATCGAAGTACTTAAAGTCAAAGAAAAAGACGATCAACCTTCCGAGCAGGAGTAAGTAAATCGTCTAAAGGATGTAGAGGAGACACCACTCCTCTTCCTATCCTTATCTTATCATAGAAAGGAATTATTATCATGAAAGAATTTATTTTTGTTATGCTTTGTTGTTTAGTTGTTTGGTTAACATTTGATAGAAAGAAGAGATGATTTTGATTATAGATACAAGCAAAATAGAAAAACTTCTAAAAAGCGATATCACTAGCTATCAAATTTCAAAAGCTCCCGGTATTGCAACTTAATCTCTTTGTTGGCTATATGTAGAAGATATGGCTTAGGATCACCCCCGCATGTGCGGGAAAAAGTTTCTGAAAAGTCTAGGATGTTTTCCTTTTCAAGGATCACCCCCGCATGTGCGGGAAAAAGGCTCCATAAAGGAGTCGGAGAGGTGGTTAGTCGGGATCACCCCCGCATGTGCGGGAAAAAGGGTCTATGTCGATTTCTTGATCCATCTCTAAAAGGATCACCCCCGCATGTGCGGGAAAAAGACTAAAGGATCCCTTTAACGACGCGACTGTTTATTCATAAATTTTGAAAATTTATTTACTTTTAACGCTAACCGATAAATCAAATGCACATCAGCTAAAGCCCTATGAGGAACTTCCTCATTAATACCGTAGGCCGGTAGAGCTGTTTCTAATTTATAATTAGACAAAAATAATTTTTCCTTTTTAACAAAACTCATTAAATCGATACTTTTGTTATTTAATTTAGGCAACTTTAATTGTTTTAGATGATAATTAATAAATTTAATGTCAAAGGAAATATTATACCCTACAAGATCTGCCTCACCAATAAAGGCTTTGAAATCTTTCAAAACATCTTCTAGCTTCTGACCTTCTTTTTTCAAAAGTTGATCAGCAATGCCTGTTAATGAAGTAATTTCAAGAGGCAATATGCCCTCATAATTTACAAGACAGTCAAATTCTTTAACTATTTCTCCATTTTTAATCGCAAGCGCTGCAATTTCAATAATAGAATCTTTCAATGGATCCAGACCAGTTGTTTCAATATCAATAATTATATACGACAATTGTTCTTTACCATCTCGTCTATTTTTTGAAGAAATCGAATACTTCTTAGCCTGCCGTTGCTTAGCGATTTTACTAAAACCATGTTTCTTACTCGTTTTTTTATCCGCCAAAGTATTAGGTAGTAAGACTAGAGGAATTCCTTCATAATCCACTACTTGGCGTTTAGCATTAATTGTTTCAAATCGGTAGCCAATTTCATTGCGGTAAGCATAAGACATAGTAGCTTCTCCTACTCCCACATTTTGACTCACACGTTCCCATAGCGCTTCACGAACTCTGCTATTAAAATTACCAACGTAGACACCTGTGGCAATTTCCTGCATCCACTTACTAAGGTCCCCACGCAAAGATGGCGGGCAGTTCTTCATAGTAATGACAGTTAATGGCATCTAATCCTCTCCATTATAATCTTGGTAATTAATTCCATATTTAACTAAGCCTTTCCGGTCGTCCCAAAGATTAATAACATCTATGTCTACCTCTTCATCTGGATTGACATCTAATAAGTATTGAACATCCTTAACAATGCGCTTCATAAGTTTCCCATCCACCATAGCATCTCGAACACTTAATCGAGCAATTCTCCCTATCTCGTCATCACTATTAAACTCAGCTGCTATTTGAAAAGCAATAGGAATAGTGATTTCCGACTTATATAAATCTGCAATATCATATACAAACGATTTATCATGCCCTGTATGAACAAATCCTAGTCCAGGGGATAGGCCTAAGGCTGTGATAACGCTGTGAACTACGCCATAGAGAGAAACATTAGCAGCAGATAAAGCTTGATTCACTGGGGTGCCCTCATCATAATGATCCGGATCATAGTCCCGCCTAGTCCATTCGACTTGCCATCTTTTTGCTTCTTGACGGTAAATTTTTCTAACTCGTGCTCCTTCTCTCCCCCGCAATTGCTGCATGGTAAACGAGGAGACATCCTCTTTAGGAAAACGCATTTGGTACATTTTACGAGCAACGGCTAATCGCGAGCGACGATTCGAAACTAATTTTGCCTGCTTTTCTAGAAAACGCGTTGAATGAGCCAAAGATCTACCATGTGCATAATAACGCACACCATATTCTCCTACCCATACCAAGCTCGTCCCCGTATCTCCGATCAATTCTATTGCCCGATGACTAATATCTGTCCCTGGCCCTAATAAGAGAACCCCTATCATGGCAGCGGGAATGCGTACTGTCCCTCTGCTATCCGCTACTGTAATCGCACTATCTATTCGATTAATCTTAGCATGTTCAATATAAATAAAAGAGACCCGATCCCCAATCCGAGGTAACTCCGTAAGATTAGCTTTTTTGGCACCACTCTGTTTAATCATATACTCACCTCATGGGAATAATTGTCATTAAGCCAAAACCATAGGCTTTCTTACGACCAAAACCTTCCTTTAAAGTTTGCTTAAATTGTTCAAGATCAGTAATCTTTAATACACCTTCATAAGTTGCAAAACTAAGCTTGAGGGTGTTTTCTTTTCGCTTCTTTACCGGTTCAAAACCCTTTTCTACGATACAAAGTGTTGCTGGATTAATTTCAAAACCATTCTTTTTATCTCTATCCAGCAAAAAGTTCAATTGAGCTTCATCACCATAGAGAGGAACTACACGGCCTCTCTTCTTACCTGCTTGGGATTGGGAAACGACTGGATTTAACCGCACGCGAAATTGCGCCTCCATCCCCTCTTCTAAGCTATCTAAAAATGAACTATAATCGGCTAACTGAGCACTGCCAGTAACACCATATTTTTCTAAAGACTCAAGGTCAGGTTTACTAGGACTGACGATCAACAAATATTCTTGTCCACTAACTTTATCAACACGCCACAATTTACGTGTACGAACTTGGTCAATAAATTCTTTAGGAAAACTACTTTCCACCCAATTATGATAGGCCCCAAGATGATTTAAGGACTTCATTTTCCTTGGATTATTAGTATCAATAGCTACGCGAGACATATACACAATTAATCAACCTCCTTCAAAACAGAAAAGGCATCATGATCCCCAAAAGCACCCGTATCTTTAACTATGATATCAATGCGACATTCACTTCGATAAGTAAATTGACGTCCCTTTTGTGAAAATGAATTTACTTTATCTCTACGTTGATGTGAAGGTTGATTTGTTTGTAAGTGCGCATCAGCATAGATCGATAGTCGCTTACTATGGTTCTTTTTATACCATAGAGCAGCTTGCCAAGGAATTTCTTTTAAAATTGTCAGTACATCCTTATCGGTTGACTGGAAAATAAAATCAGCATTCACAGGGAGAGCCCGACGCCCCATAAAAGGTTGATAATAGGGAGACTTAAGTGCTATCTCAATTTTCTTCATTAAACCTACATCTTCTGAACCAATTGCCACTAAAAAAATAGCATCTTCTAAATAATACCTATTCGTTACATAAGTATGTTCAAATTTCCCATTATTTTTATTTTTTCTAGCCGTGTGGTAATCACGGAGTAAATTGCCTTGTTGATCAATCCGGGCAGCAAAATCTAAGGCATTTAAAGCTTGAATGTGTTCATCGTCATCACGTTTATAGCCTAAACACGCACTAATTATTCCAATGACGGCACTTTTAGAAGGATAGAGATCAGTATGTCTAGTTTCAAAATGAGAGTTTGTTCCCCAGGCTTGGAGGGGGCCAGCAAACTTCAAAACTAAAGTTTTCACTAAGCATCCCCTTGATCCTGTACTTTCTCGATAAGTGGTCCAACAAAGTTATCAAAATCATTCAATAATTGAGAGAGACTATCCTCTTGCTTGCCTTCATCACAATTGATATTCTGGTCATCTAAAACAAGATAGAAAGTTTTTAGAGGTTGATCAATTATTTTTTCTACTTTATGGTATTCACTAAATAATTGTTCAATCGATTGCTCAACATAACCTTCCTGTGTTTTGACTGGTTTTTCAAAAGCTGAAACCAGATTCACTGGGCGATCGTCCCGAACCGTTACCAGGAGTGCCTGAGGTAAGGTTTGATTAGCAAAAGTATTGATTTTTCCAGTCGGCATAGACTTAGTAAAAGATTCTATAAACAATTTCAAAGTATTTAAGGTTGCTTGAGGGTTATTTAATTGCCGGCTTAACTCATGAACAGCTACATTAGCATAACGATAAAGAGTTGACGAGTTGTACTCAATTGTCCCTATCATTCCGGCTCCAGCATTATCTTCTGGTGCTAAATCATCTACCGCAGTAAAAAAATCAAATTCTGGCCGAACCGCATGTGTAGAAATAGCATGAGCTACTTGGGAAGAAGCATCTTCGTTCAAGGGAGATTCCCCTGCCACCATGCGACCAAAGAGAGCAATATCAATAGGTAGGTTTTCTTTCAAAATATTCTGAAGTACTTTTTTATCAGTCACTCCGTCAACCGCAGCTTGAGCCAATTCATTGGCTTGTGTATCTCCTAAGAAAAATAAGGCTTTAGCTTGTTTATGCCCCTTATTTTTAGAGCCCTTAGGCGCTACTGTTTTAATTCCAGCCTTATTAATCGTTTCATCAGCTAATTTCATTGCCGTTTCATCGTCCATAGTCTCATCCAAAATCTGAATTTTATCTGCTAAATAACGAACAATTTGTAAAGTTCGTATCCCTACATGACTTTGAACACTATTCTCATAAAAATATTCTCTCATCGCCCGTTTCCAAGATTGAGAACTAACGCGCGCCCGTCTAACACCCCCGTATTGGGCTGTCTTTGGCGACCCCGTATCGTCTCTGTTGATATTGGAAGGCGGAACGGTTTGAATGGCATGGATATCAACAAAAATTCTCTCATTATTCTTCATCACTATCTACTCCTTCTTCTCTGTTCTTATAGTAACTTTGCGCCCAACGAATGCGCACATTTTCTTCGTATCCTCTCAAATACCAGTAAAGATCTTCGGCTAAACGTGGATAGTTAATAAGGACTTGCCCCTGCGATTTACCTTTTAATAATTTAATCATTTGGCGCAAATAGTAGATTAATTCTGTAAAATCCGTTGCTGTAATTAAAGTATTAAAACGGCGATCGCTAGCAACTCGTTGGTCTTTTTCTCTTCGCAAATAGGATAAAGAAGCGCCAATATTAGTTGCTTTTTCCTGACTATTTAATCTGGCCTCTCCAATAGTGCTACCTTGATGGTATAGAGCATAGAGTTGCAATGTCGATAATATCGCCTTTTGTTCTGAGGTTGTTTGTCCGCTCTTGCTTAGAAATTCTTCTGGTAGATATTGGAATAGTAATGGCCAAATATCAACCGTCTGACTTAAGGGTTTGCCAATTGACTGACGTAATCTAGCGAGATACGCTTTACTCGTAGAAGTCCCATCATTGCGGTTCAAATCATCAATTATTTTAGCTGTTACTTGGTAGACAGATATTTGTTTTTCGTTTGTCTCAGTCATTTCGATCCTCCCTTACATTTAATTTTTTATTAATAAAGTAGGTCACAGTGTTGTAAGCCGTAGCGATATTTTTTAAATATCTTTGCCCGTCCTTAGCTTCATACACCTTTCCTTTATAATCCTGTGGACCAGCTTCTTGGACCATATGATTAATTTTATCTATAACAATCTTCCGCAAAGTTTGGCGCCACTGAATAATCTTTTTATCTTTAGCATCTTCTGGTTTTATCTCTATTAACCAATCTCTGAAGGGTAAATCAATTAAGAAATATAACTCTTCAATTTTTTGGTCAACAAAATCATTGTTTCCCAAGTTTCGAATATCTTTTATTTCCATTAAAAAGTAACAGAAAGTACGTTCAATAATTTCTTTTGTCTCTGTCACAGTATCATTAATCCGAGGAATCCACCCCGCTGAACTGAGATCAGCAGCTACTTGGTCATCGATCTTTAGCTCATCATAAATTTAATCAGTAGGTACCCAGGAAGTAGACTTTCCATTATCTTGCATACTTACGGCATGAATAGTTAGGGGGTAATCATCCAATAATGAATCTGTCATATCGTCTAGATAGTCAAGCCAATTTATTATTTCCGGGCGATGGCTTTCCCCCTCTCCCTCTTCTTTTTTAGAATTCGACGGAAGAACTAAACCGAAAGACCGCCATAGGGATTGTCCGACAACATGTTTTCTGGGGGTATACCTCCCTTTATTTTCACCGCTGGCATTTTTACGCCAGACTGTCATCGGTTCTAAAAAGTTATCTACGTGCTTGATTTCTGGTAACTTAACCACTTCAAAAGCAAAAGGCTTATTTAAATCAGTCTCCGGATCGATATAAATAGCCCGACTCCAATTGCTATAAAGTTCCGCTAGATTATTGCAATTATCAGTTGAAAAATAGTGATCTATGTTTTCTGATCCGGTAAATTCCCAACAGGGTTTTTGTCTATTTAAACGATACTCTTCTCGTGGATGCACTAAGATTGTGTTTAACCACAAAGTTTCAAATAAATTTCCCCCGCCTAAATAGAGTCCTCCAATGTCAAATAACCAGCCCTTAGACACTTTATACTTTTCTTTACCAAAAATAACTTTGTCAGATAGACCAGTATACCCCTGAAAAGTTAATAGCCAGCGCGCTATTTCATTAGCTTCTAAGAAATCTTTATTTTTCCCAGATTTAGGTGAAAATAAAGCTATTTTATTATTACTCTCAGAAATTGTACGATTAATATTTTTAGCGTTAATACTAGTTCCATTAGACATACTAATCTTATCTTCCCCAATGTCAGCTTGAGTAACCTGGAAAAATGGGTATTGGTCATCAAAAAGGTAAAAGCGATCATGCCAAGCTGTTAAATAATTATTAACCGCTTCAGTGAATTCTCCCTCTTCCCAGATTGACTGCCAGGTTTCTTCTAAACACTCAACATAATCATCTTCATCAAACTCATCAACATCTTTCATTTGTTGATAGCGATCCGTTAAATCTACTTGATCATAGGGTTGACCACTAGCATCCATTCGCGAATAAACTGTCTGTAAGATAGCAAGCAATAGCCGTAGGACGGCAAAATCTTGCGTTTTACTATCTCCAGCTAGCTGTTTGAGACTTGGTGCTTGTTCGAAAACATCACGTAGAGAAAGCAGTGAATTTTCGCCACTATCTTTACTAATGACAGCAATCCAAGGCTCATCAATTAAATTAAACTTAGCCACTATGTCACATCCTTTCACAAATCAAACCATATTTTCGATCATAAATTAATTTATAGTCATTAATTACAAATTCATTATTTTCATCAAATATAATACCTAAGCTACCTTTTAGCCAGCTTTGTCCTTGCCATTCTGATAAATATTTAAGATTATATCTTTCTAAAAAATCAATATTTTTATCAATTATATCATTATACAAGTAGCCCAATTGATAAGGTAAACGCAGTGTTTCTTTGGCAATTTCTTTAGCTACATCTGGATCGTCTATTCTTTCAGAAAGATCCATTTCTTCAGCAAAAGTACCATAACCACTTCCAATTTTCTTAAGCGCAATTACCTCAATAGTCTCTTGGCTATCACGGACCTGCGCATAAGCTCTTTCTTCACTTTCTTCCGTAGAGGGACTTTTTAGCCACCCAACTAAAGATTTTCTTCCACTATGATCAGGTGACGCTAGTAAATAACCTTTTGCCTTGGCTTTTTTACTTTTAAGATAGCGCTCATGTTTTAAGCCCATTTCTTCATAATTTGCTTGAAAGTCCTTATTTAAATCTATGGTTTGATTACTATAAACAGCTTGTACCAATGAGGAAATATCGCTTGGTATATATAATTTATTCGGCAAGAAATATTGCGTCCTGGCTAAAAGGTAGCCGCCATACACCGCTTCTGATCCTTTTTCAAAATCTAAAGATTCACTTATTCCTAAAACATAGAGAACGGGCTCATGATGTTTATTAGGCCGGTCAATATCATGACGGTGCATGCGGCCAACCCTTTGAATTAGAAAATCCATAGGGGCTAAATCACTAATTAATACATCAAAATCGATATCTAAGGATTGCTCGATCACTTGAGTACCAATAATTACTTTTCTTTCTGGCCGTTTTTTATCTTTACCAATTTGCTGAAGGAGTTGGTTTTCCTTAGCAGCACGTTCAGTCGCAATAAAATTAGAATGAAGCAATTCTACGAACTCTTCCCCTATTCTTTCAGAAAGAGCTTTTGCTAGAGTTTGAGCTCGTTTGACAGTATTCACAATAATACCAACGACTCCTCCTGATTGTAACAAATCCTCCACTAATTCTATGAGAGGGTCCATCTGTTCCATCACAGGCAATTTATGAACCTTTACAGTCTTATGCTCAATCTCATTTTTATCAAAATGTGTCTCTTGATGGATAGTGTCTCCATCAGTATAAGTGATTAAAGGATAATCAGTCGTTTCAAATTGGTCAGATAAGTCAATTTTCTTTACTTGTTTATTTCTTCCTTTTAAGTAGGACTGTACCATTTTTAGTCGTCTATCCGCTGGTAAAGTAGCTGAAAGAATAATAACAGGTGCCTGGTAAGCTCCCATCCATTCAAGAGCTCGATACAAATAAGTACTCATGTAAGCATCATATGAATGGACTTCATCGATGATAACAACTTTCTTGCTAAAGCCCAGGTGACGAAGCATCAAATGTTTTTGCTTAAGCGCTAATAGGAGAAACTGATCGACAGTACCAACGACAAAATCATCTAAAGCGGTTGTTTTTCGGCCGGAAAACCATTCATTGGCAATAATCGTACTCTCTTCCCCACCATCAGGGTCAACTTGATGCGCTAGCTTGGCAAAGTCATCATTCAGTGCTGCCTTTCCGTGAGCTAAGCGCAGGGACGCTCTATCGCCATTAAGTTCTTCAACTCTTTCTAACCAATCTTTTATACGCGAAAAAATACTATTCGAAGTGGCTTGGGTGGGTAGACCGAAGTACACACCAGAACGCCCGGTTTTAAAGGCTAATTGCTCTGCTCCTGCAAGAGCAGCTTCTGTCTTTCCTAACCCCATAGGTGCTTCTAAAATGAAGATTCCTGGTTGATCACTTGCTTCAATGGTTTCTGAAAATACTCGCTGCATATCTCGCGGTAGAAACTTAAAACGTTTTTTGTAAAAATTATCAATGTCATTTGCCTCATGAGGTTGCCAGGGATCAGTCTGCTTCCACTGTGTAAATCCTTTTTCCAGTCGACTTTGCGAGTCTAAAATGTATTCTTGATCAATTGGAATTAAAGGAAAATAATGTTCATTACTAGCAATCCAGTCAGCCATAATTAAGGCTCCTGCTAACAAAACTTGTCCTGCTTGACTAATCTCAGGAAGTTCATCCACCTGAGTATAACCAGATAAATTTAAAGCCCAGTTAAAAATCTTTTTTTGTGTTTTTTGCCAGGTTCGGTAAATAGGCGCATCTGGATTATCACTTTGAAAATAATTATTCCCATAAGATTTTAACTGATGTTTATAGTCTCGATTAGAATCTACCGGTTTCCCGTGGTGGGCCCCAACAATCGAAGCAATATCCTTATTGATTTGATCATCTATCAGAAGAGCTTGACCCGCCAAACTATGATGGCTTTTCTGACGATCGGATAACTGCACCTTACTTATTCCTATAAACCCAACTCTCTCTAGCTTTTCTAACAATAACTTTTCAAGGTCTTCTGAATTATGCGAAAAGTTGGGCATAGCCTGAAAAGCGGGACTAGCTTTCCCGCCGTCATGGACTGCAGCAAGATATTGATAAAGTTTTTTAGCACTATCACTATCAGTGTGTGAAGCTATTTGAATAAATTCTTTTTGACCTGGACTCATCCAGTGTTCCCAAAGTGCTCCAGCTACCCCATAAGTATCCTTTAAATGTTGAATTAAAGGTAGCCAATAAAACTGTCCAAACTTTTCGCTTTTTTTGCCCCATAAAGCAGAAATCATTCGGTTGATATGATCACCCCTTTTTTATTAATTACAACTGCCTTAAATTTAGCATTTTACAAAAAAACTTCTTGATTTTAATCAAGAAGCCATACCATATTGTAAAACTGTGCTTTCCATCTTATCAAAATGACAATAGGATCACCCCCCGCGAGTGCGGGAATTATCAATTACAGTTTCTATTTGACCCCTAGCTAGTCCTGCTAATAGAAAGAAAACTAAGCCTCTTCTCTAATTTCATCAGAAATTTCCAAATAAATGGGGGTATGGTCTTGGCGGGTACCAGAATCGATCATTTCCGACTTTTCAACGGCGTCGGCAATCCGATCGCTGACTAAGAAGTAGTCAATCCGCCAGCCTGAGTTATTGATTTTGCTGGTTTTGACCCTTTGCGCCCACCAGCTATAAACACCTTCTACATCTCCATGAATGTGGCGGAAAGTATCGGTAAAGCCATGGTCTAATAGCTTGGTAAAACCGGACCGCTCTTCATCGGTAAAGCCGGCTGATTTATGATTGTTTTCTGGATGAGCTAAGTCGATTTCCTTATGGGCCACATTAAAGTCACCCGTCGCAATAAGAGGCTTTTCTTGGTCCAGTTGACTGAGATATTGGGCATATTTCTCATCCCAAACCTGACGTTCAGCCAAGCGTTTCAAGGCATTCCCTGCATTAGGCGTATACACTTGAGTAAAGTAAAATTCACCAAAATCGAGGGTAATGATCCGTCCTTCGCTATCCATGGGTTCTGGCGCCCCGATCTTAGGATAGGAAATAGTTGGTTCTAAGTCTTTTTTATAGAGGACCATATTCCCGGCATAGGATTTGCGGGCAGGTTCGACTGAGCTGACCCAGGCATTATTATAGTCAGGAAACCATTCGGCTAAGGCTTCTTGGTGTTTTTTAGTAGGCCCTTTGGCAGATAGTTTGGTTTCTTGAATAGCAATAACGTCTGGATCATATTGGTCAATGGTCTCTAAGACTTGGCGTGACAATTGAGCCCGATTGGAATCGCTAGTTAAGGCGGCATTTAAAGAATCAATGTTCCATGAGATAAATTTCATTAATTAGTCGGCTCCTTTACATTTTCTTTCAGTTCTTTCAGTTTATCATAAAGCAGCGTAATGCCCTATTACTAAGGATCGCTAAAAATATCCTGACTCCACTGGCCCCATTATAGGAAACACATTCATCACCAAGACCTTTCAAATTCTTCCAATAATGCTTGGCGTTCAGGGTAATGAGCCTTCAATTGACTAATAAAGCAGTGGCGAACAAATTGGCCCCCGCTAATGGTATCCATATTCTTGAGAAAAGTCGCTATTGCTTGGTATTGTGGTCGACTATTGGCGGTCTGTATTTCTACCATAGCTTGTTTCAAGTAGCCAGTTAAGATTTGCACAGGATATTTCTCCCTTTTATCAGGAACTTGGCCACTATCTTCCCTCTCGCTGAGAGAATAACGACGCAAGTAATCGACACTAGCTAGGTAATCTAGATGCTGGCTAGCAAAAGCAACCACCTTCTCACGAGGTTCTAGCTCTTGATAGAGTTTAAACAGGGCCTCAAAATACCATTCTAAGTCCTGGTTAGGAAACTTTTCTTGCAAGCTTTCCATGCGATACAAACACGTTCTCAGTAAGCGCTGGCGCTCGTGAAAACGGTCAAAGTGGCGTCTGATCACTTGGGGGAGGAGGAGGTCAATCCAGAAACTATGGTGGTTGTTTAATAGAGCCAGTAGCATGGCTAGCCCTTCTTCGCGCTCTTCCTGGCTGAGATAATCCACAATTGATTCATAAGCCTGGTCGCAGAGGTTGATCACAATCGCGGCTTGCCCAAATTCCTCTTCAAATTCGACCTGGTCGACCATTTCAATAACATGATTTAACAACATCAAAGCAATGAGAGTCTGACCATGGTGGAGAATGTCATTCAGGTTGCTGTTTAAATACTTGGTCAAGTCTTCAATTAAAGCAAAGCCCTTAAAAATAGGAATTTTTCCAGACTGACTATGTTTATAGTAAATGTCATCGACCTCATCAAACAAATCAAGAATAACATTTAACTCGTCATCGGCAACTTCATCTTCTCTTGCTAGGAGACTATCATAAACATCATGAACAAGTTGAGGATGGTCAAGGAGGACTTGCTTAAAGTAGTGGAGTAAGCTTAGCCTGGGCAATTGGGAAAGCAAGCGGTCCAATTCAGGGAAGTGATGGCTCATGGCATATTCACTATAGGGACCAAACTGATAGTATAAAGCCGCTGCGGCCATGTGTTTACAAGCTTTACCACTATCCGCATAGGGACAGTCACAGGTCATCTTTGACACTTCTTCTTTTGGGTCCAGGTTCAATTGAACTTGATACTTTTCACTGCCTCTGACCCAGAAATGGTAGGTTTGATCCTTGACATAGCTATCTTCCACCCGGTCATCAGCATAATAGCGATAGCCGCGTTCATAGATTTTTTTAGGGAATTCTTGACCCAGTAAGCGCATAACGATTGCCCTCCTTTCCTTAAGGTGCTTATCATCATTATACTAAAATGAAAGCGACTGGTAAGTAAAGAAAAACCTCTGCAAGTTAGTCGCCACCTGCAGAGGTTATTGTAGCTAGATTTTTTGAGTTCTTTCCAAGGATTAATTGACCCGGTTCTTAGCGTCCCCCGTTTCAATGACTTCCAAGGCGCTATCCAAACCGCCATCCACTAAAGCTTTAATGGCGTCATCGGTGTAGTAGGCCAAGTGCGGAGTGTAGAGAATCTTAGGATGGTTAATCAGAGTTTTTAGCCGTTCATCTTCAACGGTTTTATCACTCCAGTCCTTGAAGACATAAGGGCCTTCAGACTCATAGGTATCCAGAGCCGCTGAAGCAATATGGCCGGAATCGATGGCTGCTAACAAGGCATCAGTATCGACTAATGCTCCCCGACCATTGTTAACCAGAATGGTGCCTTCCTTACATTGGGCCAATAAGTCAGCATTAAACATATGGTAATTATCCTTAGTTAATGGCATATGCAAGCTGACAATATCTACTTGAGCTACCGCTTCTTCTACCGAATCGACAAAGCTTAAGTATTTTTCAGCCGCTGGGTCAGGAGCAATATCGTAAGCCACAACCTTCCCACCAAGGCCAGAATAGATACGGGCTAATTCTTGCCCAATATGCCCAGCCCCAATGACAGCTAGGGTTAAATCTTTTAAGACCCGACCACGTACCTCAGGAGACCGCGAGAAATTATGAGCCTTGGTCCGTGGCAGAATATTATTCAAGCGTCGGTTTAAATAAATAATTGTCCCTAAGGTGTATTCAGCAATAGAAACAGGGGAATAGGTAGGCACATTAGTAATAATAATGCCATTTTCCTTAGCTTGGTCTAAGTCATACATATCCACACCTGCTGAACGTTGGGCGATTTGTTGAATGCCTAAGTCATGTAAACGCGAAAAAATCGGTTCTTCAATCCGAGGCACTTGGGAAGTCGATACTCCGTCAAAACCTGCCGCCAAGTCCACAGTATCCACTGTCAACTCTTCTGTTACCAGCTTCACTTCAACTTGATGACGACTGGCCCAGGCTTCTACCAAAGGTTTCTCTTCAGCAGTCACAGCATAAACGATAATTTTAGTCATAAAATCGCCTCTTTCACTTTTTAATAATAGTACTATGAAAATTAGGCTTTGGCTATAATAACTTCTTCCAAAACCAATTCATCATTGAGCGCTTTCAAACAAAACAGAAATGATCCAATATACTCAAACTCCACTCGCACTAATCTTCAAGCAAAGCACAGCAACTATCTTGCAATTTTTCTACTTTCTTACTGTTCAGCCAAGTGGCTTTAATGCTATAATCCTCAATGTTAGAAACGAGGAATTATTTATGTCTAAAATTGCTTTAAATTGGAAAGAGCGGCTGATCATCGCTCTCATGCTCTTTGGTCTTTTCTTTGGGGCCGGGAATATCATCTTCCCCGTCTCTTTAGGTCAACAAGCAGCCGGCAATGTGGGACTGGCTGTGACCGGTTTTAACATTACGGCGGTCGGCTTACCCTTACTCGCCATTGCGGCTATGGGCTTTTCAGAAACCGAATCTGTCTTCCAAATCGCCAATAAGGTCAACCGCCCCTTTGCCTATTTCTTTACCATCGCCCTCTACCTCACCATTGGACCACTCTTTGCCACACCGCGTTTAGCCACCGTTTCCTACGAGGTCGGTATCACTGATTTTGTCCCTCCCCACTTAGAAGCTCCCGCCCTGTTCTTATATTCGGCGCTCTTCTTCCTTTTGGTCCTGTTCTTTAGTTTACGTCCCTCTAAGATCATTGAATGGGTGGGTAAATATTTAACCCCAGCCTTTCTAATCCTACTGGCAGTCATCTTAGTCCGAGCCCTCTTTGACACCGGCAGCTTTCGCCAGGTGCTCTATCCTACCCCCGCCTACCAGATGGCCCCTTTAGCCATGGGTTTATTAGAAGGTTATAACACCATGGATAGTTTAGCCGGGCTAGCCTTTGGGATTATTATTATTCAATCCATCCGTGACTTTGGCATTCAACAACCTCGGCAAATCTCCCGAGAAGTGATGACGTCGGGCAGCTTAAGTATTCTTTTGATGGCTTTCATCTATATTGCCCTAGCCTTACTCGGTACCCACAGCTTACAATTTATCCCCTTATCCGTAAACGGTGGCCAGGCTTTGTCACTGATTACCCGTCACTATTTTGGTTTAGCGGGACAAGTTCTCTTAGCGGTTATGATTACCGTCGCTTGTTTAAAAACCGCCATTGGCTTAGTGGTAGCTCTAGCAGAAACCTTTGCTAAATTTCACTTTTTTAATCTTAAGCAAAAACACTGGACCATTATCGCCTGCCTCTTAGCCTTTCTGGTGGCCAATATCGGTTTCGAAGCGATTCTATCCCTATCCCTGCCAGTATTGATGCTACTTTATCCCTTAGCTTGTGTGTTAATCTTGCTCAGTCTGCTGCCCAATCGCTGGCAAAGTCCGGCTCTCTACCAAATTTCTATGGCAGTGACCTTCATCCCAGCCTGCTTAGACTTTATCAAGGCTTCGCCTGATTTTATTAGCCAAAGCGCCTTGGGAAGTAGTCTAACTCAATGGGCTAGTCATTACTTGCCCTTCTTCGACCTCGGCTTTGCCTGGCTCCTCCCAGCTACCATAACCATTGTTCTCTGCTTAATAAGTCAAAAGATAAGCAAAAACGACCGGTAAAAAAACAAATAGCGCATCTACGCTTTTAATGAAAGCGAGGTGCGCTATTTTCTTATGGTCATGAATGCCTTATTTCACTTCCCACATATCCAAAACTGGCCCTTGGGGGAGGATTTCTTTACCAAAGGAATCGCGCCCATTCTTGCCCAGGTAGGTGCCTTCCTTGATGGCTTGAAAGTTAGTCGATTGCTGGAAGGCTGGGATTTGATGTAATTTCTGTAAATGGCTCCATAAATTGGGGAAGTCACTTAAGCGGTATTTATTGAGCTGAAAGGCCGTGTAATAAGTGGTATCAAAACGAACCAAAGGGGTGTAGAGAACCACATCTGCTAGGGTCAAGTGGTCGCCCACTAAATAATCTTGGTCAGCTAGAACTTGGTCGATTTCTGTTAGTCGGTCAAAGAATTGATCGGCATATTGATCGTATTCTGCTTGGTCACTGGCCTTGTGGGCCTTTGCTGGCGCTCCGATGAGGTCAGCACCCACCCAGTCAAAGCATTGGTCAATTGCTTGACGTTGGTCTTGGGGATACAAGTCCTCCACTTGACTCGTCCCTAGGTCCTTAAAACGACTAGCAAAATCCTTGATAATATCGAGAGATTCTTGGTTGACCACCTTTTTAGTAGTCAAGCCGACTAGGGCCGGCACTGAATAAGGTCCATCATAATCAGGATCGGTATTATGATAGATTTCACTTAAATATTCCACTTCTAAGACAGCATCTTTATTACCTTCTTGGTTAGAAAATTCCCAAATCTTATCCGTCTTAATAGGAGAGGCGACTGATTTTCCAATAATCTCCTCCAAACCTAACAAAGAGCGCACAATATCAGTTCTTTGCGCAAAGGGACAAGACTGAGAAATCACTAACTGATAGCGGCCACTCTCAACGGGGTAATCATAATCTTTGGCATAAACGGTTGTCATAAAAGCCCTCCTCTTGGTTTAATTCTGTCTTCTTACTCTCTTATTATATAAAAGGGACTTGACTGTTGATAGTTTTCCGCTCAAGATGATATTTTTTACTAAGTTTACTTAACTAGCCATCGTTAAAATCATAATTGCTCCCGCAGCCACTAAGCCCACCAAAAGCGCCTCAATGGATTTCTCCACTAAAATGCTCCCGACTCGGTGCCAATAGGAGCTTTTAGGAAGATTTCGAACTAACAGCGACCCATTGACAAAAGCGGTTAAAAGCAGCCAAATTAAAAACAGAAATACCAGGGCAATCGACCAGGAAGGATTGACCATAAACTCTACCATAATCCCTACAAAGGCGATTTCTAAAATTATTGCGGCCAGGTAAAAATACCGGTCTTTCTGCCAAAGTGAGCGAATAAAATGCCTGCGCTTATGGTAATGATTAGAATCCTCTTTCACGACTTCCACCACCTCAGTTTACTTATTCAATGTAATTATACTAAATTCAGTGCTTTTATAGTAATAAAAGCCTAATTAATAGAAGCCTAAAGCAATGAAAAAGAGCTCGCTATCAACAAACTAGCGAACTCTTGTCCTTCACTAAAAAGGCAGGTCAAAGTCAAAGTAGGGATCAGGAATCGGAGCAGGATCAAAATTAGGGACCGGATCAAAGCCAGGGTCAAGGAGTTGATTGCTTGCTTCTTGGGGACTATCTAAGAGACCAAAAAAGTCAATATAACCATCCTTACCTTCCTTAATCTTGATATTAAAGGTCGGGTCAACTGGGAAAGAGATATTATTATGGGAATTTGTATTATGGTTTACCAGCTGTTCTTTAAAGATGTCATAACCCGCATTATCAGAAAATACATGGACTATCTTGCCCTGAAATTCGCCAGGAGAAACAACTTTTAATTTAATAAATTGACTGTCATTTTTTGCGGTAAATTCTTGGAAAGAATAGATTTTCACTTGAACCTTCTTTCCTAGGCCATGGTATTTATTCTTGGTACAGGATAAAAATTTAAATTGCATTCCCGGATTCTTCGCCTTTAACAGCCCCAGCGAAATCTTAGCCGTATCCCCTCTTTCAAAGAGATCATCAATCACTAAGCCAATCGGTTGCGCTGAGCCAGTTCTTGAATAGCTGGAAAAATCTTGGGGGAGTCGAATACTGCTTGCTGCGAAGTTTTCACTGCTGACGATGCTATCTTTTGCTGTTACATTATCCTTTTTAAAGAGACAGCGTTTGTGATAGGGAAGTCCTAATTGAGCAGAGAGAACATTGACTAAATCATAGATAAATTTGACTTGCCCATGAGGATTAAATTCTGTCCGTGGATTAAAAGAAGGAGCCGGAATAATGAAATCAAAAGCGAGGTCAATTTCTTTAACTCCTTGGACGACAAAACTCGCTAATTTAATTAACTCTTCCATATAAGCTTTCTCCAGCCATTCGGGTAAATCACTATAGGGCTGGCGCATTTGGGGCGTATATACATATTTTAATTGATAAACGCACTTGCCAATGTCGGTATGCTCTGGACCTCTATCCTCAATGATTTTGTCCTTATACCAATCCAGATAATAAGCCTCAAAATCGGTGATTTCTTTAATAGGATGAATATGTTTTAGTTTTTCTGCTTGATTCACTGTCATAATGGTAGCCTTTCTAGACTAAAAAAGCGTCGTTTGTTGAAAATCAGAATCTTCACTATCCGTCAATTGAAGTTCGCTTTGTAATAAATCAGTAAATTTGCTAAAAATTTTATCGCGCTTGATTGTAGCGGGATGGTCGTTTGTATTTACGCCACGAGAGGAAAGAATTAAGTCTGTTTCTTCTCCAGTCAATTTCTCCTCTTGATAGCTATTAATCAATGTTTCTAATTGCTTGAGCCCGTCCTGGCCCTTTAAATTGTGATAGCGCATAGCATTCTCAAAGACATAAAAAAACTTCACTGATTTGCCTTGCAAGAGCATCTGGATCGTGTTTCTTAGGGTGCCGGAAGAAACCTGCAGGGCGCCAAAACGGTTCTTCTTGATAGGGTCAAAAATCGCTAAGCCCCAATGGGAGTCATTGGCCATTTGCCGGTCTTTCATCATTTGTTGCGCTTGACCATTAAGATTGTCATCAGGATGAACATAGCGGACCTTCCAGTCCTTTTCAAGGGCAATCCGTGGCTTTTGATTAATGGTGAAGATTTCAACCGCCTGATAATTTTCGAGTCGAAGCAGGTCAGCCACTTCCTTATCGACTCCCTTGTTGGAATCCCCTAGGTTAATCTTTATGCCTTGGTCAATAATTGCGTCAATGGAATCTAGTACTTCTTGGGATAATTGGTTTTGCGTTCTCGACCCAGATATGAAAACACTCCGAGTAGATTCAGCCATAAGCTACTACCTCCTAAAGTTTACAATGATGCCTATTTGCTTTAAATCCCTCTAACACAGGAAAGGATGAAAAATTTATTTTACTTTTATATTATAGCATGTTCATTACTAAGCTTGGATAATTGGAGCTGAAGATTTCAAAAGAAAAAAAGCGGCCACTAGACCGCTCAAAAAGTTGGATTAGAAATATATATCAAGTTTGACAATTATCTGCTTAACAATTGTGCTCCCATTCAACCAGCAACAATGCTACAATATTTTATTAAAATCGGTCAGTACATCTAAACTTAATTTAATTACATAATGTATAGAAAGAAAGTAATCACATGACAGAACATAAAAGAAAACCAGGTCGACCCGCCACAGGAAGGAAACGTAATGCACAATTGAAAATAAACCTATCATCAGAAGAAAAAGAGCTTATAAAAACTCAAGCCGAAAAACATGGCATTAGCATGACCGATTATATTATGAACTTAGTGCGTAAAGACAAAGACATTTCATCTTAATTAATTTTATTCTAAGAGTCTTTCTATAGGTACAATCAATCTAATAACTAATGCTTCTTTTCATATTCCTTGGCTACTGTTAAAAAATAGTCAGCTAGGGTAAGACCATATTTCTTTGCTTGATTTTTTAGATAATCTCTTTCTTCTCTAGTGACTTTCATCCCGATATCTATATTGCGCTTCCGTCCTGTTGCTGGGCGGCCACGAGGACGTTTCTTTTCTTGTATCACAGTACATTTCCTACTTTCTATTATCAATATCGTAAGTCAACAATAAAGCTCCTACCTTTAAACCAAAATTCTCTCATTATCACAGAGTGCTTAAAGTTTTTTCGACTAATTGTTGAGTATATTTAATTAGACAAGTTCAAGATCCACTTTAATAGGAATCAATAATGCATCTTTAGAAACTGTCAAGTCATCAGGAGATGATGCTTCAGGAATTGGATCCCCTTCTTTTTTGGCAACAATTAGCCATCCTTCAAGAAGATCCCTAGCCATATAGAGGGCATCGTGCATATCTACACTATATCATAAATATTTTTTATTTTTAAAAACACTTTACTGATTAAATGTGATTTCATATAATAATACCGTAAGTTGATTTATTTAGCTTACAAATAAATAACCGCCTCCTAGACGAAAGGAGGTGAAAGCTAAGAATGAGCAAAAGAAAAAGCCTACTAACTATAAAGAATTAATAGACTTGATAACGGCCATTATCAAACTATTAAAAGAGTTAGTAAGCCTTATCCCATAATGTAGTTTTCTTTGGCGGCAGCATTGCTGACGCCTTTGGTTATTTATATTACATCATTAAAAGAAAAGAGTGACAACCAATGAACGAACAACCTACTAAGAAGAAGCGCGGACGTGGTCGCCCTGCTACTGGTCGCAAGCGTAGTAAAAAGGTAAATGCCTATGTGACAGAAGAAGAACACGCATATTTAAAAGACCAAGCAAAAAAGCTTGATCTTACCATGGCTGACTATATAATGTTGGTAGCTAAAGCATATGAAGATAATCACTAGTCTACTATATAATATAGTAGGCTATTTTTATATCCCTATCAATTAATTTAACGTCAAGTCAAAAGGAATACCTTGATAAGCATTAACCTTTTTTAGATACATGATAATCGCCGTATTTATATCAAGTCCCAAGTCATCTAAAATTGTCTCAACACTTTCTAGCAGCTCATCGTCAACCTTTACGCTAATAACAGATTCTTTAGACATATAAATCACCCCATCTTTTGTATTGGTTTGTCCTAATGAGTAATCAACGCTTATAGGGGGCACTCCCGCGCGTGCGGGAAAAAGTAATAGTTCCCTGTGCCATCGTCTTCATAAGTGGGATCACCCCCGCATGTGCAGGAAAAAGGTTAAGGTGATAATAGAGATCATCTTTTTCTCGGGATCACCCCCGCATGTGCGGGAAAAAGTTTCAAAATCTTCTTTTTGTTGTTCAGCCTTGGGGATCACCCCCGCATGTGCGGGAAAAAGTCTTCAGCTTGTTGGTTGCCTTCGACATTACCGGGATCACCCCCGCATGTGCGGGAAAAAGTATGTTTTAGCACAACGTGGCTTACGTAAACCAGGATCACCCCCGCATGTGCGGGAAAAAGTGTATAACCATAGGCGATTGGATAACCTAGTGGGGATCACCCCCGCATGTGCGGGAAAAAGAAAAATGCAGATTCAACTAATATTTCCTCACCGGGATCACCCCCGCATGTGCGGGAAAAAGACTAAAGGATCCCTATCAAATCAAGCTTTGTAATTCCTAACCTACCCAATTTCATTTACTTTTATTTTATCATAACAAAAAAACGAGAGCCCTAGCTAGCATTTATAATGCTGCAAGCGTTTGGTCTGTACTCGGCCCCGATGCAAGAAATAACACGGCCGGCCCTTATGTTCACTCAAGGAGCCCAGCTGTTCCTGACAGTGCGGACATAATAAGGCATTGTCACGCCGGCCAAAGTCATACGCTGACTCAATAATTCGGTGAATTTGTAATTTGATCAGATTTCCGCGGCCAACCTTCCAGTAAACACAGAGATCGTGTTTACACTGCATACAAGTCACTAAGAGTGGGTGGGCGTTTTTAATCTTACCTGGGCTAGGATTTTTATAAGGCATCATTCCCCTCACTCCTTTCTTACTTCAACTATATTCTCTCTGAATTAATCAAACTGGGTCTGCCAGTTCTCACTTTGGTAAGCTTGAAAGCACATAGCAATTTGCTCTTGGGTGGTTCGTTCTGGGTCCAGGTCGGGTAATTGGTCGGCTTTAAAATACTGACTGGCACTGGTTTCAATATTCTCTTGGTAATGACCGCCCAAGTCTTCACACAGGTAAAATATTTTTACAATGCTATAAGCATAAGGCGG
Source organism: Aerococcus sp. Group 2 (assembly GCF_905125285.1). NCBI lineage: Bacteria > Bacillati > Bacillota > Bacilli > Lactobacillales > Aerococcaceae > Aerococcus > Aerococcus sp. Group 2. The sequence continues at coordinate 377,785 of NZ_CAJHPA010000002.1, forward strand.
TTGGTTATGTTTATCACGATCTTGGACAGCGATGACCGACTTCACCCTCACCTTACGCCCAGCTTCTTCCTGGGCCTCCTTGATGGTATTTTCCATCGGCGACATATTCATCTCACACCAGCCGCCAGGTAAGGACCATAGACCATTGCGTTCCTTCACTAATAAAATCTCATCATCTTGGATAATCGCTGCCCGGGTATCCACTTTCGGGGTTTGGTAACCCTCATCCCCACAAAAAAGGTCTTGGACTTCTTGCCAATTGAGCTGAGCTTTCTCAGCCATAATCTCGGCCGCAATATCGCGAATCCTTTGGTAACGTTCCCGGTCGAAATCATCACGCCCGTAATGCAAGCCGGCCTGGGCAATACTTTGTAATTCAATAGCAATCTCAACTAATTTATCTTCTTCCATACATGCCACCCTTTCTCTACTCCCTTAAGCTTAGCGATTCAAGCATAAAAAAACAAGCCGGGCCCTAAGGCTTAGCTTGTTTCTTTAGACTGATTTATCGATCTTTCAATTTATCTAGCTGGGTAAATTGCAATAAGTCAGTGGAATAAATTCTCCGATTAATGACCGGTGTGGAGCCTTTCTCATATTGCTTATTAAAATAGTCAAAATAGGTCCCCGGAGTCATCACTCCCACCATCAAAAATTGGTCTAAGCCAATAGAACCAATAATTTCATCACAGAAGAGCACACAATTACTCCCAAAGACAAAATAAGTCTTATACTGGCCGGCTTTAAACTTAAACATGTCGCAATCGGTGGCGCGTTTTAAGCGTCCGCCAAAGGAATCCCACTGACTCTCAGTTTTCGGTGACCAGGGAATGAGTAAGTCATCGATTTGAGCTAATTTGGCTTCCAAGGCTTCCTTTTGACGCTGGTTTAATTGAATATCATATTCAAAAATGGTAATCCCATTGGCCAATTCAAATTCAATGCTTTTTTGGTGGTCGATCTTACATAAGACGCCGTCCCCAATTGAACGAAACAAGTGCCCCGAATCGACGTCGTGATTGCCGTAAGAATAAACCGTTCCATGGTAGGCAATATTTAAATGGCCGATCAAGTCTAGATGGGCATTGGAGGTTTGGACCAAGACTTGCAGGCTATCAACCGCACCGGTCTCATTTTCTTCCATATAATCCTGATAAGCCGTACTAAAGGCCAGCTCATCTTCTACCTCTTGACGGATAAAATGATTTAACTTATTGGCCAAACGATTTGGCTCTAATAGGTTAAACACAATAGGCACTGGAAAACGAAAGCGCCGCTTAATCTTCTGATCTTGACTTCGACTCGGCAAGCTGGTCCTAGCATCAGAGATATAAGTCAGTCCAATAAAGACCAGATAAAGGCCTAACCAGAAGAGGACATTATGGTCTTGGATAGGCAAAAACAAACTCGCCAAAGCAAAAATCAAATGGATCAAGGCAAATAAAAGCCGCTTAAGTCGGCCAGGCACATGGTCGATCCGCATTAAGCAATAACTTACAAAGGACACCAAGCCCATTAATAGTTGGTAAATCCCAATCACCCGCATCAAAAAGTAGGTCGATGAAATAGGGAAAGACAGCATAATAAAAGCAACGACAACCTGTCCTAAAGCGACAAAGAGCTGAAAAATACGGTTCTTAGCCCCACCAGCATTTTTATCAAAAATCACTTGGGCTAATATACGAAAAATCCCTTGCAGGCCAATAACCCAAGCCACCAAACTATTCAAGCCTAATAAAGCCTGTCCCTGCCATAAGATAAAGGCTAGTCCGGCTAATATCCAGAGAATTCCCGAGATCAGCTGAGAGAACTCCCATTTATTTTCTTTCACGCAGCCACCGCCTTCTCCTTACAATTATTCGACCTCAATTAGAGTGTCCTTACTCTACTTTTTCTGTTTTTCTAAGACAGACTCATACACGTCCACCATGGCCCGGGAAGCATTTTCCCAGGAAAACTGTTGGGCGTAGTCTTGCCCCTTAGCCACAATATTCTCTACGACCTCTTCTTGGTCTAGGAGTGCCAAGCATTGGTCTAAGGAATCCGTATCCCCTTGTTGATAAATGAGCCCATTTTCTAAGTGCTTAATCTGTTCCTTAGTTGGAGCTGATTCAGCAGCAATCACTGGCAGTCCCGAAGCCATGGCTTCAGTAATCACTAGACCCAAGGTTTCACTAACCGAGGGAAAAATAAAGGCATCCGCACTGGCATAGGCTGCTGACAGTTCTTCCCCATGCAAGAAACCGGTAAATGTCACCGGTAGCTGGGCAAATTTTTCCTCCAAGGCTTCTTTTTCCGGGCCATCACCTACAATAGCTAAGTTGACATCATCACGTTGCTCTAGCCAAGGGAGTAAGCTATCGATCTCCTTTTCCGCAGCAACCCGGCCCACAAAGAGCAATAATTTGTCCCGCTTGGGGTCAGCCGTCAAACGCTCCCGCATGTTATCTGAATAAAATTTAGGATCACGTTGGTCAAGGTCCACTCCCTTAGGCAAAATGACCAAGTTCTCAATAGCATTATCAGCCAATAAGTCATACATGGCCTGACTGGTCACCATATTCGCCGCGACTAAATTATGCCAGTGGCGCAAATAGGACCAGATGACTGGAGACAACACATCTAAATGATAATAAGAGAGATATTTGGGAACGTTGGTATGGAAACTCGCCACCAAAGGGATGTCCATCTTGACCGCGTAGTGGATTCCGGCAGCAGCGAAGCCTACGGGATTAACCGAATGCACAATATCCGGCTCATCAATAGCTAACTGCTTTTGAATATCAGTAGTTGGAATGGCCCAGGGCCGGTAACGATAGAAGGGAAACCAGACCGCTTTAAAAGGAATAATCAAAGCCTCCTTATATTGTATGGGCATATCCTCCATCTCAGGAGCATAAATAACCACCTCATGACCACGGTCCAACATATAGTCAATGGCATGGGTTAAACGGGTTACTACCCCATCCGTTGCCGGCAAAAAAGTTTCCGTGATTATAACAATCTTCATGGCATTACTTCCAGGAAGGTGAATTCATGATCACTTCTTGGTGAGCACGGTCCTTGTTCTCCATGGCCAGTTCCAGCAGGTTCTTAGTCACTTCATCGGTTAGGTAGTGTGGATCCAAGCCTAAGTCTTTCAACTCAGTCATTACCGCATTGAAATAATGTTCTTCTTCTTCCACCCGTGGGTTATCGACATGGTTAATGACAGGATTTAAGCCCATTTCTTGGGCCACTTTTTCTACCTTGTGAGCCATATCCATGACTGAGAATTGTTCAGTCATTTGGTTAAAGACGCGGAACTCTCCCCGTTCAGCTGGATTAAGAGCGGCAATTTCAATACAGCGGACGGTATCTTCAATATTGATGAAGCCCCGGGTTTGACCACCCTTACCATAAACCGACATAGGGAGATCATTGGCGGTTTGAACAATAAAGCGGTTAAAGACCGTCCCAAAAATACCATCGTAGTCAAAACGGTTATATAGAACGGGATCCATAGCGGTTTCTTGGGTGTTGACCCCATAAACGACCCCTTGGTTTAAGTCAGTTGCCCGAATCCCCCAGGACCGGCAAGCAAATTCAATATTATGAGAATCATGCACCTTGGTTAAATGGTAGAAAGAGCCCGGTTTCTTAGGATAAAGCATGCGGTCACGGCGGCCCTTATGTTCAACTTCTAACCAGCCTTCTTCGATGTCGATATTTGGCGTCCCATACTCTCCCATGGTGCCTAATTTAATCAGGTGGCAATCTGGGGCATAGTCATGGATAGCAAAGAGGACATTGAGGTTTCCTAAGACATTATTAGCTTGGGTATAGCGGGCGTGGTCTCGGTCAATCATGGAATAAGGCGCAGAGCGTTGTTCTGCATAGTGAACAAAAGCTTCTGGTTGAAATTCTTTAAAGACAATGGAAAGAAAGTCATAGTGGTTTAAGTCGCCTTGGTAAACAGTAATAGCTTTACCGGTTAATTCTTTCCATTTATCAACACGTTCGTTGAGGGAGGCAATGGGCGTGATGGAATTAGAGTTGAGCTCCTTATCGTATTGCCGACGCACCAAATTATCGACAATTGCCACATCATGACCCTGTTTGGATAGATATAAGGCGGTAGGCCAACCACAAAATCCGTCTCCGCCTGCTACGATGATTCTCATAAAAACATTCCTCCATCATGAATAATTTTTTTAAATAATATAAATCCTTTACGCTAAATATAACATGACGATTTTACTTTTCAAAAAAATATGATAAGGGTTTTTATGGACTATACAGCTAACTCTTAGAAATTCCTCTTAACACAGGCAAAATGCTGCCCTTTTCTTTCAATTTAAGTCACCAAATTTTTATGAAGACTTAGGGAAAGACAGCTGACAGAGGCTAAATAGTTTATATGTATAGGTAAGTTTGTTATTCTATACTTAGTTAGTGTGTTATATAGTTAAGAGGAGGTACAGAATATGAAAGAAGTTACTATTGAAGAATTTCATAAAATTGTCGAGAATGAAGATGATCTTAACATTTTAGACGTTCGTCCACGCGAACTCTATGAAGAAGGTCACGTGCCTGGAGCCAAACATTTTCCTCTTTCACAAATTGAAGACCATCTTGATGAATTAGATAAAGACAAGCATTACTATGCGATTTGCCATGATGGTAAAGGCTCCAAAAAAGCCAGCGAAATTTTAGATGAAAACGGTTTTGACGTCACCAACGTTGAAAAAGGCGTTCCAGACTATCCAGGAGAGCTGGAAAAAGCTTAAATCGATAAAGACCTAATATAAGCGAAAAAAGCCATGTTAGCCTTCCAGCTGTCATGGCTTTTTTCTATGGGAAATTGAGGAAACAGGGACTCATCAGGCGACGATTTTTTTACGATACTTTAAGAAAAGCAGATCGCTTTATTTTAAACTAAAAAGTATTTATAAAAATTTAACTTTTCCTATTAAATCACAAAAAAGCCTATACCAAATTTGAATGAAGTTTGGTAGGATAGTTATTATATCAAGCGATCAAGCTTAATATTTTTTTAGAATGGAGCATGATTATGACCAAGCGTCTTGAAAAACGGAAAATTGGTTTGGTTCCTCGTATTATTTTAGCGATTATTTTAGGAATTATTGTGGGCCGCCTACCAATTGTTCCCGAATTTGTACTACAAATTTTTGCAACTTTCACTACGATTTTTTCTGACTTCCTCAGCTTTGTGATTCCTTTTATGATCATTGGTTTTGTGGTCCAAGGAATTGCTGACTTGAGCCACGGGGCAGGAAAATTATTAGGAATCACAGTCTTAACCTCTTATATTTCGACCGTCATTGGTGGTTTACTGGCCTATTTGGTTGCCAGAAACCTCTTCCCCCTCTTCATCACTACTGACCTAGTCGACCAACTCAGCCAAGCGGGTGAAGGGATCAAGCCCTTATTTACTATTCCCTTAGAACCTTTCTTTGATGTGACGGGAGCGATTATTTTTGCCTTTATGATGGGATTGGGAATTTCCTGGCTACGCCAACGTGGCCGCGGAAAGGTCCTCTATGAAGCCTTTAGTGACTTTGGTGGAATTATTAGCCAAGTACTGGCCACCATCATTGTGCCGCTCTTACCGGTCTACATTTTTGGTAATATTGCTAACCTGGCATACACAGGGACAGTTTTTGCCATTTTAAATGTCTTTTGGAAGGTCTTTATCTGCGTGTTGATTATGCATTTACTTTACATTACTTTCCTCTTCTTTGTCTTTGGGACCTATGCCGGCAAGAATCCGATCGAACTCATCAAAAATCAAATCCCTGGCTACATGACTGCCCTAGGAACTCAATCCTCAGCTGCCACCATTCCAGTCAATGTTAAATGTGCTTTAAAGAATGGCGTTTCTGAAGGGATCGCTAACTTTGTGGTACCGCTCTGTGCGACTATTCATTTAGCAGGATCGATTATCACCATCACTTCCTGCGCAACGACCCTGTTATTGATTTATGATATGCCTCATGGTTTCTTGATGATGCTCGGTTTTATCTTAATGTTAGGGGTTGCTATGGTAGCTGCTCCAGGAACTCCTGGGGGTGCGATTATGTCTGCTCTACCTTTCCTACCTATGATTGGGATCGCTAGTCAGGCCATGCAACAAATTATGATCTCCCTATATATCACCCAAGATAGCTTTGGAACTGCTGCTAATGTATCTGGAGACAATGCCATCGCTGTCTTTATCGATAAAATCTACCAGGAAAAAATTAAGTCCAGTGACCAATAATTTGTCATAAAACATTTGAAATATATTAAAAAATGCTTCCGCTTAGCACTCCAGCTGCGGAAGCATTTTTTATTTAATATAAGCCCAAATATTGAAAGAGCGGAACCAGGATCAGGGGGATGAAGGTAGCTGGCAACATGTTCGAGACTTTGAAATCTTTGACCTCAAAAAGACTAAGGCCAATCACCCCGATCAGAAGTGACCCAACTGCTGATAACTCATTGAGAGAAGCTTCCGGCAAGTAAGGAGCTAGCCACTGAGCTAGGAGAGCAATGCCCCCTTCATAACAGAGAACCGGTAAACTGGCAAAAGCTGGACTCATCCCATAGGTTGCCCCAAGAATAAGCACAATAATAAAGTCCAAAATCGATTTAGCAAATAAGGTGGCATGGTCATGATATAGGCCAGATTGGATGGCTCCTACAATACCCATGGCACCGACACAAGTAATCAAAACCGCTGTAACTAAGCCTTCCGCAAATTGCGACTCAGGGTCTGGACCTGCAAGTCGACTTTGAATCCGATTGCCCCAGCGGTTAAGCCGGCCATCAATATCCATCAGCTGGCCTATAATGACCCCCACCACCATGGATAAAATAACGACGATAATACTCTTTGTGGTCAAGGCGCCTTGAATAGCAATCAAAACCACCGACAGACCCAAGACCTGATTAATGGCCTTAGCCAAATCATCCTGGATAAAATGCCCAAAGAACCTCCCCAAGACGCCAGCTAGTAAAATTAAGCCAGCATTCACCAATGCGCCCGTTATTGCCATAAACTTTCTTCCTTTCTCCCTATCATTGTCCCAACAATCTGCCTGGACTAAAAACCCCTTTCTGTTCAGACACGATTAATCATTACTAGCCAATATAAACAAATCGCCCCCAGTTGACAAGTCCTTTAGGCAAATATTTGATCCACTTTTTTGCTTGACTTTAATAAAAACAAAGCCCGACTAAGTAAACTTTTAAATCTGCTGTTTTCCTATAAAAACTTGCCCAGCTTACTGATTCCTTTGTCGCAAGGGAACAATTTTATGCTATGATATGTCCTATTGATTTGATTATAGAGAAAAATAAGCACGAAATAGACAGAAAGAGTATTGATCATGACAATAAAAACCAAAGACATTTTAATTATCGGCTTTGCCCTCTTTGCGATCTTTTTTGGCGCTGGGAATTTAATCTTTCCTCCTTACCTAGGGATCGTCAGTGGGGAAAGTTGGCTGAGTGCTGCCCTAGGCTTTCTCACCTCAGACCCCTTCTTTCCGATTTTAGGGGTCTTAGTGACCATCTACCTGGGCGGTCGGGCCAACGACCTGGGTAAGCGGATCCACCCTCAATTCGGGACTGTCCTAGCCGGAATCGCTATTATCTTAATCGGACCGCTCTTTTCAGTACCGCGGACTGGAGCAACCACCCATGAGGTCTTTATCCAATCCCTATGGCCCAATATTCCGATTTGGCTAAGCAGTCTGGTTTTCTTTGCTTTGACCGCTTATCTGGCCTTAAATCCAAGTAAAGTGATTAATAATATCGGTAAATATCTTACCCCCGGGATTCTAATTATTCTCTTTTTCTTAGTTTTGGTTACCCTATTCAATCCGCCAGCTCCTGCAGCTCCCAGTCAAATTAGCCAACCCTTCGCCTATGGCTTTAAAGAAGGCTATCAAACCATGGATGCTCTAGGAGCCTCTTTAATGGCAAGCATCGTCATGTCAGAATTAAGGGCACGTGGCTACAGCGACAAGAATACCCAGATCAAGGCCGGCGCCTTAGTCGGTCTGGTTGCCTTTGTTCTCTTAGCTGTGGTTTACCTCTCCCTGACTTACGCGGGTTCAACGGTTTCCAGCTTGATGGGCGCGGATATTGACCGCACGGCCAGTTTCAACGGCACGGTGACCGCGATCCTAGGGCAATGGGGGCACTTAATTATGGGAATTTGTGTAGCCCTCGCTTGTTTAACCACCGCTATTGGGCTCACCTCTGCCTTTAGTAACTTCTTTGTGGAAGTCTCCAAGGGACGTTGGTCCTACCAAGCCATCACCCTGGTAGCTGTCGCCATTGAATTTTTGATTTCTCTCTTAGGGACTAACCAGATCATTTACCTGGCTTCCTTTGTCTTAACCACCATCTATCCTATTTTCATGGTGCTGATTCTCTTCTCCGTCTTTGACCGAAAAATTAGCTATGACTTAACCTATACGGGAGCCGTTATTGGCGCTGGAGCCGTGGGTCTGATTCAAGCCTTGGCTGGCACTGGGTTAGGCGTGCTCGAAAGCCTCTTTGGCCCACTCGCCCAATTCACTTACCAGCTTCCTCTTAGTCAACTAGGTTTAGAATGGCTTCTGCCAGCATTATTAGTCGCTGGCGCCTTCAGTCTCTACGCTGCCATGAAAAATAAACAACAGTCAGTCAATCCTTAAATCATAAAGACCGCTAAAGTCTAGCATCAATCGGCTAAGCCTTAGCGGTCTTTTTATCCAACAAAGGGCAATTTCTTTCTCTCTCGAACGGACTGTGTTAGGATGGGATAAATAGTATGAGAAGGAGTATGTTTGGATGGCTTTTAATTTGAATAGCTTAATGCAAGGAGCCCTGGGAAACTTTTCCCAAAAAGATCAAGACGAACTCAATGAGGAATACGGCGATTTTCTCTTTAAGGATGAAGAAATTTATTCCGGCTACCAATTGGTCCGGGACGCTATCATTTTTACTAATATTCGGATCATCTTAGTCGATAAACAAGGCGCTAGCGGGAAGAAAACTGCCTTCCGTTCCCTTTACCTCAGCCATATCGTTGATGTAGAAATGGAGAGTGCCGGCTTGGCCTTTGATGATAGTGAAATCACCATCACTTATCTCAATAACATTTACCGTCGTCCCCGTGAGGAAGATACCCAAAGCTTGACCTTTGAATTTCCTAAGCAAACTCACATCTTGCCGCTCTACCGCTTCTTAGGTAACCTAGTTGTAGAAAATCGACGCGAGATTAACCAATAATCAAAGAAAAGAGTGTGGCTAGTCCATTCCAAGTGGACTAATCACACTCTTTTTCTTTCGAGTTATTCCTTATGAATTGGCGTAAGCCTTACCTTCTTGTCCATCATTGTCATAGTATTGGTCAAGGTTTAAGACCTTTTCAAAGCGAGCAACCAAAAGTCCCGTCGACCCCGAAGCAGTGACGTTGGTTGCGGTTCTAGCCATATCGGCAATGGCTGAAATTGGAGTTAATACAATAATCATTTCTACCGGTAGGCCAATAGCGGTAAACATAGCCGTTGCGGTAATGGTCGCCGTGCCGGGAACACCGACTGTCCCCGCTGATACTAAGAGGGCAACAACCACCATATAAAGATAATCAAGTAGACCAAAATCCAACCCCAAAGCATTAATGGTAAAGATAGCTAAGAGGACCGGCCAAGCCGCAGCACAACCTGGCATCCCAAAAGTCGTTCCAATGGAAGAAGTAAAGGAAGCGATGTGTTCGGGAACCCCCATCTCCTTTTGGGCACTAACATTAGCAGGAACCGAGCCTACTGAACTTTGGGTTGAAAAAGCAATCATCCACACTGAGAAGAAACGTTTTAAATAGATCCAGGGATTCAGCCGACCTAAGAGGCCAATAATTGCCCCAGTGGTCACTGATGAATGGAAGAGAGTGACTAGATATAAAGTCGCTAAAGCTAATAATAGAGACCCTAAGGAGGCTAAGTTCAAGCCGCCCAGCTTATCAGTTAAGAGCGCTAAAACGGCATAGGGGGTAAAGCGGGTAATCAAAGCAGCTACCTTGAAGATCACTTGGTGGCCAGCATCGATAAAATCAGTGAAAGCCTTAATTTCTGCCTTATTTTGATAAGTCAGAATAGCAATCCCAACAAATAAAGAAAAGACAATAATAGGAATCACCCGGTTATTGGCTGCATCCTCAATAATATTTTGCGGGAAGAAATTAATCACCGCTTGGGTGAGAGTCGGAACTTCCTTGACTTCCACATTGCTGGGGAGATCAATGTGCGCGTTACGCCCTACCCCTAAGGTCAAAGCCGCAACAATGGTGGTCACTGAGGCTAAAACATTGTGCAAGGAAAGCACGCCAATAGTCTTAGCCCCAATTGTGGTTAAAGTTTTTAGGTTTCCTAATGAAGAAACCGTTGAGATAATAGAGAAAAAGAGGACCGGTACCACAATCGCCTTCAATAAATGAGCGTATATGGTACCAATCGCCCCCACATAGGCCGTATGACCAGCAAAGACCAAGCCAGCGCCGATTCCTAAAAAGGTCGCGGTCAAAACCCGCACCGTAAAGGATTTGCCCTGACTCGCCTGCCAGCGTAAAACTAAAAATAATAATAGAATCGTAATTAATGCCAATAAATCAAACATCAATGTCACCCTTTCACTTACTTTAAATAAGTAATTTTTCAATAGGTCTATTATATATTTTTTTATGTCAGATACAAGCCCTTAATTTTTATGGTCTATGATCATAAAATGCGATCATAAAGCTCCAATCCTTTAGAAGTTAGCTTTTAAAAACACAAAAAGCACTTAAACAGCCACTCCTAAGCAGCGTGATTTAAGTGCTTTTTCTATTTTCTTTCCTAATATTTTTTAAGAAAGTTCCCTCTCTAAGCGTTCGTCTTCGCTTTCCTTGGATAGCTTTTGAGCCAAGGCTGGTGAAACAAGAGAGGTAATAATACATACCATCATCACGATAGCGGTCGCCGAGGTCACTTGATTGGCAAAAGCAGCAGGTAAGGCGGCTCCAATAATGGCCGGGTTAGCTACCGACACGCCCCCTACATTCATGATAGCCACACCATCTACCCCATCATTAACCTTGGCCACATACTTATCAAATAAGATTAAAGGTAGCATCAAGACCATGAAAAGCACTGCCATCAATACACCGGATAGGCCAGAAGAAATCGCATCCATCAAGTTCATCCCTACCCCTAAATTCCAACCTAAAAAGGGAAGCAGTTTACCGATCAGAGGCGAGAAGAAATCCGCAAAATCAGGATCAAGATTCCCCAGTACAGCCCCTACAATAAGGGGGATAAAAATCGAGATAATCGGATTCCAGTCCATTCCAGCACTACCGCTCCCACTCGCAGTAAGGACACTGAGTAGGATTAAAGGGGTAAAAGACATACCAAGAATACCGTAGATCCCATAAACAGCACCAAATTGCTGATCACCATACTCACTATGGATGGCTAAAGCCACAGCTGGATTTAAAGAATAGATGACACAGGCAAAGGTTAAGAGATTAATCCCCCAAATCCCTTCCAGACCAAAGAGCCAGTAGAAAGCCAAAATATACAAGGTGGATAAAATCAACTTGAAGACAACCATAGGCAAGTGCCGCTTTAGTAAAGGACCAATTTTTTCAAAATCTAAGGTCGTTCCCGCTGCAAAAACCAGGAAGCCAATCACCACACTAGTTCCATTCTGGAAAGCCGCCTGGGTGGTTCCACCAAAAACATCGTACATTCCGGGGAAGAAAGAGATCAATAACATAGAAATAATCATTGGCACTAAGAAAGTCCCCGCTGGAATTTTCGCAATTCGTTTTAACATAAATACCTCTTTTCTTTTTCACTAATACAATCATGGTTATCATAGCATATTTCCCCATAATCACGCGAAATAAACCCCTGGCAGATACTCCTTCATTCAAGCAGTTCTTGTTATAAAAGCCAAGCGATTTTATTAGGTGATAAAAAAACAAAATCAGTGAATTTCTTCGTATTTTAATGAACATTTTTAAAATTCCTGTTACAATATTATTTGTCTAACCAATTTTAAAAAGATTTAAACTTTAAAAAACAAGATAATAAACAATTCATAAAAGGAGTATCAGCATGAAAGGCAATTTTTTCCAAGAGAAAAAATCTAAAAAAACAATGCACAAATCAAAAGGTAAATGGGTGGTCGCTAGTTTACTCCTAGCCGGCTCACTAGGTGCGGTTTCATTAGGTAATGAAGAAGTAAGAGCCAATGTCAACACCCTGGCCAGTCAAGGAATTAAAAATTTCTCCAGTTCTGACTTTGCGGGTAAAGACCAACTGAGCGAAAATGGACAAATCAAACAAGCCAGTCAGGATGCGCTCAAACGCATTAAAGGAACTTGGACCAAGAACAGTGTCGACCAAGTCAAGGCTGAGATCGCCCGCCAACAAGCAGCCGGCTACCAAGCTTACGTTGTTCAATGGGGAGATACTCTCAGCGTACTCGCTGAAGCGACTGGCCAAGACCTCAACAGCTTGGCTCAAGCTAACCATTTAGGCAATATCCACCTAATCTTTACTGGTGACTTATTAACTGGGGTCCTCTCCCCACTTAGCCAAAATAATGGTGGGACTCAATCAACTAAAACAGTTAGCCCAGCGACAACCACCAGTGAAACTAGCGCACCAAAGGCGCCAGCCAACGGTCAAGGTCAAGACCAAGCCAGTGCTGATTTAAGCCCAGCAGCAACTGAGGCAGCTATTGAAAAAGACTTAGCTGAAAATGTGAAGATTACGGTCTTAACCCCTCAAAGCCAAGCACCAGCAGGTGATGTAAACAGCGCACCAGGCAATTCTCAACCGGTAAACCCAGAAAGCGGTCTTAGCGGGCACATCGTAGAAAATCCTGCATCCGTTGACACTGCCCTGCCAGAAGAAAACGCTGGTAAGGAAAATCAACAGGCTACTGAAGCAAAGGCTGAACCAGAACAAAACAAGGCAGAAAGTGAAGAAAAACCAACTGTTATTGATGAAAAATTAGAAGACGCCAATACAAACAAAGATTCAGAGGCTCAGGAAACTAAGAACAAAGACCAAGCGCCAACTGAAAAGTTAGTGAAGGAAAAAGAAGTTCAAGCAGAGTCCAACCCCAAAGCCGACAATAAGGAAAAGGACAAAGCTGAAAGCAGTCAACCGGCTCCTGAAAAAACAACTAAGGACAAGTCCGAAACTAGTCAACCCGCTCCAGAAAAGACAGCAGAAGACAAGACCAATAAGGATCAAGAAAAGCCAGCTGACGAAATCACTTCAGTAAGCCTTCAAAAGACCTTCATTATCCACCCGGGCGTGAGATATGTTGCTGATGACCAATTAGCTCTAGGACAAGAAAAAACTGTCCAAGAAGGCAAGGAAGGCAAACGCGTAGTTGAAACCACCATCCAAAGCCAAGCAGGTAAAGAAATTAACCGTTCTGAAAAGACGATTGAATATGTTCCGGCTGAAGATAAAGTTGTCCATGTGGGGACTAAGGCATTAAGCACGAAAAAAATCCTTACCCAAAAAGTAAGCATTCCTTTCCAAACCAAGTATACCGACAATAATGACTACAAGGCTGGCAGCCAAAAAGTCTTACAAAAAGGTGAAAATGGTGAAAAGACCGTCACTTATGAAGTCACTTACCAAGACGGTAAGGAAGTCAGCCGTCAACAAATTGATGAAAAAGTAACTAAACAACCCGTCGACCAAATCGTCCAACGCGGCACCAAGACACCTGGCCCTAACCAACACGTGGTTAGCCACGGCGAGTCACTCTGGTCCATCGCCCAAAGATACGGCGTAACCGTTGAGGGTATCCGTCAAGCCAGTGGTTTAAGCAGTAATGTGCTCTACACTAACCAAGTTCTAACCATTCCTAAAGACCAAGTAAGCACTGTAACCACCAGTTTAGTTTACACAGTTGGCCCTAACGAAACCGTCAACAGTATTGCTAACGCCTTTGGTATCAGTCCTCAATCCCTCCGGAATGCGAACGGCATCAGCGGTAACTATCTGGCTCATGGTCAAGTCTTACAAATTCCGAACGCACCGGTCAAACCGATGAACATCACTCAAACCTATGATGGGGTGCGGACAGTCATGTTAGACCCAGGCCATGGTAATTGGTCAGGTGCCGCATACGCCGGCGTCAACGAAGGAACGCTAAATAAGAACTTAGCCGATAAATTAACCCGAGTCCTACAAAACCGCGGCTACCGCGTCCTCACTGACCGTCCTGGAACTAGCGATACTGACCTAACCCAACGGAGTCGAATCGCTAACGGATCCAATGCCGATATCTTTGTTTCCATGCACCATAACTCCATGGGAGCAGCTAACCGCGGCACCGCCCAAGGGATTGAAACTTACTATTATCAATACTTTACCAATTATCCATCTCAAATTAACCCTTACCACAATAATGCCCAACGGCTGACCAATAGTGCCTACTTAGCTAAACAAATTCAAAATCAATTGATTGGCTCTACCGGCGCTGTAAACCGTGGTGTTCAATCCAATACCTTTGCAGTCCTACGTGAAACCGATATTCCTGCCGTATTGATTGAATATGGTTTTGGTGACAACTCCCAAGAATTAAGTCGTTTGAGAAATACTAATTACCAAGACAAATTAGTTCAAGCAACCGCTAATGCCATCGATGCTTACTTTAATAACGTTTATTAATTAAAATATTAATTAGTTAAACAGAAAACCAGGCTGTGACAAATGTCGCAGCCTTTTTTGAATTCGTTCTTCAAACGATGCCCTGACTCTATCCAAAGTAGCCAACTAAGCCAGCAAATTGGTAATTCCCGCTCCTGGGTAGTATAGTGAATATAAGAGTGATTTGTAGCCTGCAACTACAAAGGAGGAGATTTTACGTGAGTAAAGACTATCGCGTATTACTATATTACAAGTACCAAGACATTGACGATCCCGACCAATTTGCCAAGAAACACCTGGTCTTCTGTAAACGGATTGGCTTAAGAGGCCGCATTCTGGTCAGTGAAGAAGGCATCAACGGGACGGTGTCAGGAACAGTAGAACAAACTGACCAATATATGGACCACCTACACTCTCTTCCCGGTTTTGAAGATGTTTGGTTCAAGATTGATGAAGCCGATGACTACGCCCACAAGAAAATGTTTGTGCGGTCTCGTAACGAAATCGTGTCTTTGAGTTTGGATGACGACTTGAGTCCACTGGATATCACCGGTGACTATTTGAAACCTGAAGAATTCCACCAAGCCCTCTTAGATGAGGATACCGTGGTCTTAGATACCCGAAACGATTACGAATATGACCTTGGCCACTTCAAAGGTGCCATCCGCCCTGATATCCGTAGTTTCCGTGAACTCCCCCAATGGGTTAGAGACAACAAGGAAAAATTTATGGATAAAAAAGTCGCCGTCTACTGTACCGGGGGTGTCCGTTGCGAAAAATTCTCCGGTTGGATGCTACGAGAAGGTATCGGCGACAAGGTCGGCCAACTCGAAGGTGGTATCGATACCTATGGCAAAGACCCTAAAGTACAAGGCGACTTGTGGGAAGGCAAGATGTATGTCTTTGACGAACGGATCTCAGTTCCGATCAACCACGTCAACCCAACCATCATCTCCAAAGACCACTACGACGGCCAAGCTTGTGCCCGCTACGTTAACTGTGCTAACCCTGAATGCAATAAGCAGTTCTTCTCTTCTAAGGAAAACGAAGATAAATACTTACGGGGCTGTTCCGCAGAATGTCGCCGCCACCCACGTAATCTCTACGTCAAAGAACACGAACTCAGTGATGAAGAATGGGAAGACCGGCTCAATGCCATCGGCGAATCCCTCTACGCCAAACAAAATTAAGCCCTTTACACACAAGGAAAACAATAAAAGCCATGTTGAAAAAAACAACATGGCTTTTTTACTTCGCTTAATCATGTCATTCGACAAAGCTAGGAGGCGTCTTGGTAGGATAAGTCGTTAAGGACTTGAGTAATTAAATCCACCATTTCAAATAAACTATCTACAGTGGATTGGACTAAAAAAGCTGTTCGCGCCTTATAGGTAACCTTATTGCCTTCAACCTGCACATTTTTCAAATTTTTATGCTTAGGCATATTGGAGAGAAGTTCTTGCCGGTCAGGCAGCTGGCCCTCTTTGCTTAGATGAAAAACGATATCGTATTCTTGACCTAAATGCATCATATCAACTAATAAAGTATAACCATTGACCTGGCCGTGAACTAAACCGGTATCTTTCTCCACCACGTAGCGTTCATCACGGTCAATTCGCTTTAAGACCTTGCCTATCCGCATGGTTAACCATCCTTTCAATGCTTCAAGAGCACACAAACGACCAGAGACTAGCCTGATCCCAAAAACACTTTCCTCACTCTTTACGCTTATTTTATCATTAAAAAATTGCTTACCATAATTTTATCTATCCATAAAAACAATTTAAAAGGCTGTCACTGAAAAAATTGGCAATCAAAAAAGCTGGGAACAAAGTCACAGCTTTTGGAAAAGTCTTATTTCTAATTGAAGCTCTTTGATTAGCCAAAGAGACGCTTAGAAGCAATGGCTGCCCCTTCAACTAAGGATTCCAGTTTCGCCCAGGCAATTTGCTCATGCAAACGACCACCCAGACCACAGTCAGTTGAGGCAATGACATTTTCTGGCCCCACTAATTGAGCAAAACGTTCAATCCGGTCTGCGATTAATTGTGGGTGTTCAACTGCATTGGTGGAATGAGAAACAAAGCCTGGGACAATCTTTTGCCCGGCTTTCAAGCGCCCTGCTTTTTCCCAGACGCGCCATTCATGACCATGACGAGGGCTTGAAGCTTCAAAGGAGAAAGAGCCCGCCTTGATTTGTAAGCATTGGTCCACGATATCTTCAAACGGAATATCGGTGGTATGCGGTCCATGCCAAGACCCCCAGCAGATATGTAAGCGGACCAAGCTAGGGTCAATACCTTCCAAGGCCCGGTTAGCTGCATCGACACGTTTTTGCAGCCAAGCTTGGAAGTCCTTCAGACTTGGTTCCGGGTTAATTTGGTCCCAAGCTTCGGCTAGGTCTGGAGCATCTAATTGGACAATTAAGCCCGCATCCGTAATGGCCTTGTATTCTTCATGTAAGGCATCGGCAACATCATTTAAGAGCGCTTCTTCGTCGTGGTAATAACGGTCTTCCAAACGCGCCGCTGCTCCTGGAGAAATGGCCGCCATAAAGCCTTGTTTAATATCATATTTTTCTAAGGCTTCGGTCAAGAGTTTGACGTCACGGTTGACTTGGTCTTGGCCGATATAGGTCACCTTATCGGCAAAAACTGGGTTAGCCACCTTGTTACGTCTGCCTAAAACCCCTGAATCAGGGTCTTCATAGGCTGCTCTAAATTTTTGCCGGTCACGACGGTCAGGAAAGTTGGTCAATTTAATATTCCCTGGAGTGGAACGAATGGCTTCACTCTTGGCCCAACGGTCTTCATCCGTCATCTCTAGTCCACGTAAGCGGTAGAAGGAATAGTTCCACCAGGCACCATAGTCGACCGCACCTGAAGTCACGTGACCGTATTCCCCATCATTCACTTGGTCAATCCCAATTTCTTTTTGCTTTTTCACAACTTGGTCAACCGACTCAGCAATAATTTGGTTAAATTCGTCTTCAGCAATCGTACCCGCAGTACGGCGTTTATTAGCCTCCAACAAGGCCTCTGTCCGTGGTAAGGAACCTACATGTGTGGTCAAAATTTTATTAGTCATAGTCATTCTCCCCCTCTATCAAACTCAATCTATTCTAGCATGACTTCTTTTTGAAAACCATCTTGTTTTGCTTATCCTATCAGCAAAAAGCTTGATATGATAGGATTTCTCCATATAACTATATTTATTCTATTAGCTGTGATCGCTAAAAATGATCATGAAATTAACCACATCAATGAAAAAATCGCCTAAGCAGACATCTGTGGTCTCCTCAAGCGATTTTATGCGTTAACTTTCCTTCCATTTAGAAAGAAAATATACAATCGGGATGACAGGATTTGAACCTGCGACCCCTAGCACCCCATGCTAGTGCGCTACCGAGCTGTGCTACATCCCGAGATCAAATTGGATCAATACGATTAGTATAGCATACTTTGACAATAAATTGTAGACTTAAAGGCAAAAATAAGCCATAATTCATTACTACTAAGAATCAACTAGAGGTAAACATCATGAAAATAACCATAGCCGGCCAAGTGGTCTGTCAGGAAAAACTAGATAACTGGGAATATCGGCACACCCGCCAGGCGCTTAAAAATCTGGGAAATCCGCCTAAGCCTGCAGACAATTTAACAACACTGAGAAATAAGCTCAATCAATTGAAGCAATCACTAAGCTATGAAGAAATCGTCCACCGCTTGGGATGGAAGTTAAAGCTTATGGCTCTTGTTATGCGTTATATTAGTCGGCTTTCATTTGGCCGGGTAAAATATGCCGCTTGTACTCTTGAAGTGGATGAACTAACTATCGAAGAATTTGCTCCCCTGGCCAAAGATTTCGTCAGCAAGGATAGTACTGAAATTCGCCAAATTAACCTGGAAGCTAATCCTGAGCACTATGTCCTAGAGCCAAGGGGACAACTATTTGAGGTAATAGAGACCGCCGGGGCCAGTCCCCTGCCCATACAATTTTTTATTGATTTTTCAAGCGACCAGGGACTGGTCAGTCAAGCTGATCCTGCTTATCCCTTACAAATGGTGGGACTGGCTTACTTGGCCAATGGCATCCCAGTAGGGGGGATACGTCACCAATTTAGGAATACCGAGACCGGCATGGAAGCCAAGACCCTAGTCGAATTTCCTGCTGCTTGTCCCAGCTATATTGTTAAAGACCACTGCCTCCACCTGGCCCTAGAGTGGAAAAATTGGATCAGCGCAGCCCAAGAATTAAGCAATAGCTAATAAAAACAACCGGTAGGATTTTCTCCCTACCGGTTGTTTTAACTTTTATTGAACTACAATTTTTTATTCGTAAACACGTACTTTTTCATCTTGGTCGATATAGTCTTTGTCGCCAGCAGGGGTTTCAATAGAACCAAAAGGCATTTGCGCTAACATGGCGTATGAATCTGGTAAGTCAAACATTTGACGGATAGACTTATCGAAGCCTTGTTCATAACCAATATTAAAGTGTTGCAAAGTTGCTCCTAAGTCTAATTCAGCTAAGGTTAACCAAGCAGCGTATTGGTGGTTGGCACTGTTATTTTCCTTGTAAGCAGTTGAACGTTCTGGGTTAGCTGGCATATTTTCAACTTCATTTAAATCTTCAAAGAAAAGAATGGTTCCTAAACCTTCTTTAGCACCTTGAATCACGCCAGACATTTGTTCCCACATGTCACCTTCTAAAACACCTTCTTGGACTTGGTAAATTTCATCCCATAAGGCTTGGTGCTTGTCACCAAAAGCAATCACAATGCGTGAAGTTTGGCTGTTAAAGGCCGTTGGCACATCTTTTAAGACTGCTTTTAAAGCGTCAACGATTTCTTTAGAACTGTGGTCAGTATTCTTTCCAATATGGTAAATCGAACGACGCTTAGCAGCAAGATCTTTAAATTGTGTCATAAATTAAATCCTCCATTTTTTGGCTTTTTACATTAACGATATACAGAGTATAGCAAGCCAGTAGACCAATTAAAAATATTTTGCTTATAGAAAAAAGGACTGCGACTAAGTCACAATCCTTTCTTTTTATGTATATAAACTTGATTATTCTTCGTTTAAGGAAGCTTCATCGAAGACAAATTTAGAGTCTCTGTCGTCAATTGGACGAGTACCCATCCAAGAAATCATTTCTTTCATGGATTCAGTAATTGCGTCAGTACCAGGTCTTAACAATTTACGTGGGTCGAAACCTTTGTTTGAACGGTCTTGGTCATGACCAGCTTCGATGTATTCACGAGTAGCTTTTTGGAAGGCTAATTGGAATTCAGTATTGATGTTGATCTTAGCAATACCTAAAGAAATAGCTTTCTTCACTTGGTCTTGAGGAATACCAGAACCACCGTGTAAAACAAGCGGAACATCAACAGCGTCAGAAATTTCTTTCAAGCGGTCGAAGTTTAAGCCTTCCCAACCTTCTGGGTAAACACCGTGGATGTTACCAATCCCACAAGCAAGACGGTCTACGCCCGCTTCAGCAAAACGAATCGCATCTTCAACAGAAGCTAATTCACCGACACCTTGGTTTTCACCAATTTTACCGATTTCAGCTTCAACAGCAATACCACGTTCATGAGCTAAACGAACGATTTCTTTAGTTTTAGCAAGGTTTTCTTCAACTGGTAATTTATGACCATCGAACATAACAGAAGAATAACCTAACTCGATACATTCTTTGGCTGATTCGAAATCACCATGGTCTAAGTTCAAGATAACTGGAACATCAATATCCATGCTATCCATCACGTTAAGCACTAAGTCACGAACTAATTTGTAACCACCCATATATTTAGCAGCACCAGTAGATACTTGAATCAATAATGGGGTTCTGGTTTCTTTAGCGCCGCTCACTAAGGCACGGGTCCATTCGAGATTGTTTGTATTGTAGGCTCCCACCGCATATTGGTTGCGACGTGCGTCCTTCAAAATTTCATTACCATTTACTAAAAAAGCCATTAAATATACCTCCTAAAATCTATAACGACTTGTACGAACCCCATTATACCTTACTAAACTAAAGATTGGTAATTAAAATGACAAATAATTACAAAAAAATCCCAGTTTTTATTGGCTTTCACATGTTGTTATAGCGGACTTTGCTGTCGTCACTAGCAAAGTTTTCTTCGGTTGTGAAAATAAATTCAAAGCAAAAAAAGACCCTAACGGCCCCAAAAGCTCAGTAAAAACAGCTTGGTCACGTCCGTTAGCGTCTCTTCTTAGTTATTTATTTGATTTTAGTAACCGTGGTGTCTTAATTCCGCTTCATTATATGCAGGTAGGTCGGTTAGACGTGCATTCTTAATGTCTTCAATAGTTTGACAACCGGTTAACTGCATAATCCGGGTTAAGTCGTCTTTTAAGTAGTTCAATACAGAAAGAACACCCTTATGTCCACCTAGAGCGAGGCCGTATAGGGCTGGACGTCCAATACCTACGACATCTGCACCTGCTGCCAAGGCTTTAAAGACATGTTCACCACGACGGATACCGGAGTCAAAGACAATTGGCACTTCGCCTTGAACGGCTTGAGCAATCGCTTCAAGGGTTTCAAAGGATCCAGGAGCCCCGTCTAATTGACGTCCCCCATGGTTGGACACGTAAATAACATCCGCACCAGCACCGATACCCTTCAAAGCATCTTCAGGCGTTTGTACCCCTTTAAGCATTACGGGTAGGTCACAAATGGATTTAATGTATTCAATGTCTTTTGGTGAAATCTTTTGTTTAGAGGAAGCATAGACATCTTTTAGCGCCATTCCTTCGCCGGAACCTGCTAAGTAGCGTTCAACGATTGGCATACCAAATGGATAAGTAAAATGATTTCGTTTATTTAATTCACGGTTCCCTTCAACGGTAGAGTCCGCAGTTAAAATAATAGCTTGGCAACCAAAGTCTTTGGCTTCATTTAACATGGCTTCATTGAAGTCGTGGTTCTTACTCATATATAACTGGAAGTAACGTGGGCGGTCTTCATAGTCTTCATAGGAAGGAGCCATTTCATCCCAGCTTGATCCAGCATAAGAGGAAATTGAAAAGGCGGTGCCGAATTCGTTAAAGGCTTTAGCCATACCAATTTCTTTTTCTTCATGAGCAATACCTAAAGCAGCGATTGGTGCATAGAAGAAGGGTGCTGAGTAATCTTTTCCTAGGAAACTAGTTGATGTATCTGGATGTTCAACATCACCAATCACCCGTGGTAGGATCCCTTTGCTGTTAAAACAGGTAATATTTCTTCTTAGAGTGAATTCATCCCCTGCACCAGAACGAATGTAACCATATCCTGCTTCAGGGATAATTTCTCTAGCTTCTTCTTCTACATCATATAAGTTAACGATTTTTAAGTCCTTAACTTCAGTACCTGCAACATAATCTGCCATATGATTTTTCCTCCTTTTGAATAAGTAAAATAGCCTTCCTATATAATTTAATATAAAGCGCTTTCATTTTCAAGTAAAAACCATTCCGCTAGATGAAAAATCTTACCTGAAAATATTTTTATATAGTAAAAAGACAGTCTTTTCAATCATTTGAAAGAAAGACTGCCTTGAAAAGCTAGCCATCTAATTTAGGCTCCCAACTTAAAGGGAGTGAGAGTAGTGACTTAGCCGAAAACTTGGTAGAGATAGGAGCCTAACAGGATAACTGCCGCGACACCGTTGTTCATCATATGGAGTAGGATGGCGTCCTTAATGTTCCTGCGTCGCCGGTAGGCTAGATAGAGGGCGGCACCCAGGAGAATATACATGAGCGCCTCAATGGGGTTATTAGACATGTGGTTGAGACCAAAAATTAGCGAACTCAAGACTAGCGGCCACCAGAAACTTTCGGCCTTAAAGAAAAGGTGCTGGAAGATGCCGCGAAAGACCAATTCTTCTAGGACAGGTACCACAAAGCCCATCATTACGAAAAAGGTAATATTGGATATCGGCGATACCAGGTTGGGATCTCCCGAGAATAGCAGCTGGTCATTGGCCGATAGCTCACTGCCGTAGAGGGCTTGGTTGGCCATGGTCAAACCTACCGCCACCACTCGGAAGCCAAGATAATAGAGAAAGCTAATGCCAATATCTTTCCACCCCAAGCGATCAAAGTTATCCTTGCCTTGGGCGCGCTTGTAATAAAACTTATAAAGAAAGCGATAGGTCAGATAGGCAAATACCAGCACTAAGAGCGTCAGCTCAGCCACTACGGGCCAGGAGAACATGTGGGAACGGCTGTTAACCACAAACATTAATCCAAAAGGCAGGGTTGCCCAAACCATCAAGGCCAACCATTTCAAAATATCCAAGAAACGCTGGCCCCAACCCTTCCCTTTTGTTGTATATTCTTCAGTCATCAATGCAACCTCCTTTTGTATCACTTTAACAGTCTAAAATAGCCGACTCAATTACTGGTCAGCAGTGACCATCTGGTAATAGGCTTTAGAAGTCAAGACGTACATGAGATAATAAACCAGGCTAAAGCAAACAATGACCGCAAAGAAGCTGCTTAAAATAAGCACCCGGTCCTTGATAGCGATCAGACCTAAACCCTGGCGCAGAATGGGATAGGCAAAGCCCATATGAATAACCGCGGTCAAGAGCGGTAAAACAAAGACCCAGAAAATCTGCTGGCGAATGCTTGCCTTGATCAAGGAATTTGGCAAACCGATTTGGCGCATAATTCGATAGTTTTTCATATCTTCCTGCCCTTCAGAGAGCTGCTTGTAGTAGAGCATCAAGAAACAACCAATCAATAAAACTAGAGAAACAATGGCGCCGATACTAATAAAACTGCCATTGAGCTGATAGAAAGATTCTCGAAAAACTGTTTTAGAAGTGATTTCAATCCCTTCTCCATCATAATCCTCCAAATGTTGGTCAATGACATCCTTATTGTCCTTAGCATCAAAAGTCACATTATAACTTAGCGGGCTCTTGAGATAACCAATGTCTTGACTAGTATTGGCCGCTTGGTAGGCTTGCACTAAGGCCTCTTGACTAGGAAAAACCAGCATCAAGGCATCCAGCCCCGCCACCACCGGTAAACGGTCCTTAGGCATACGCTTGACTTGGTAAGCCTTATCCCCTAATTTAATTTGGTCTACCTTATCCAATTGGTCTTGGCTAGTGGCCATTAAGACCTGGTCTTCTGCCAAACTTTCTTGACTGGCATAGTTTTGGTTATAGCCATCCAAACTTTCTCCAAAGAAAACCAGACCCTCAGTGACTTGGTTATCTGGGGTAAAGGCTTGTAAGACTAAGCTCTTATCCTCCACTTGGCTAAGAGCTAACTGGCCAAAGCTCAACTGGTAGTTAACCTCTTCCAAAGGGGCTAACTGACTAACTTGATCAACTGCTGTCTCTAAACGCTCGAGTTGCTGGTCTAATGATTCCTCAACCACTGGCCCCCGCAATTCAATTTTATAGTCTCTGGCTTGAAAACGGTCAATCAAATTTTCAATCCCCCGTTGAGTTGAAACGGTTAAACCGAGGACCAGCATAACCCCGGTCGAAAGAACGGCAATGGAAGCTAAACTCCAGGCATTGGCCTTCATCCGATAAAGCATCCCGGAAACCGTTAGAAAATGCTTAGGTTGATAGTAATAGGACTTCCGTTGTTTCTGCCAGTTTAAAAACATAATTGATAGAGAATTATAGAGGCAATAAGTCCCCAAGACAACTAAGACAATAGCTAGGAGCAATTGATAAATGACCTGCATAATATTGGTTGTGGTCAGTGAAATGTAGTAGCCGGTCCCCACCAAGGCCAGACCGAGTAAGGCCACAAAAATATTCCCCTTAGGGACTTTTTCTCCTGCCTGACCCCTCTCCATCAGTTCAAGGGGGTTATTTTTTTGAATACGGCGGCGGTTTAATAGATAAATCAGGCCATGCACCAAAAGAATCTCAAGAATAGTGATCAAAGCGACCTCCCACTTCACGGGATAGTCCATTAAGGTCATCCCCGATTGGCGCATGACTTTGTTGACGGCCATAAAGGCAAAAGTCCCAATCAGATGGCCACCAACTAGGGATAAGGGAAGGATAAATCCCAGCTGTAAGAGACTTTCCCGAGCGAGTAGGGACTTGATATGCCGCTTTTCCATGCCCAATACGCTATAGAGGGCAAACTCCTTGCTACGCCGCTTTTGAATAAAGTTATTGGCGTAAAGGATAAAGGCTAGGGCTAAGAAAAAGCTAATAACGGCTGCAAAGGTCATTACCGTTGGAAAATAAGGATTTCGTTCTAAGACAAATTGGTTGCCAATTAAAGAGATCATCACATATTGAAGGGCAAACAAAAGCGAATTCACCAAGAGAAAAGGGAGAATAATCACCTTGCTGACCTTTAAATTACGTTTGGCTAATTGCCAAGTTAAGCGTCGGTTCATACTAGACCTCCTCCCGGTTTAAAAAGGAGAGACTATCGGCGATCTTCTCCTGAAAATCAGCTAAGGAATCCTCGCCCCGGTAAATTTCATGGTAGACCACCCCGTCCTTAATAAAGAGAACGCGCTTAGCATAAGCCGCACAACGTAAGGAGTGGGTCACCATGAAGATGGTCATGCCTTGTTGGTTTAACTGGGTGAAGTGCTTCATGATTGCTTCACTGTTTTTAGAATCTAAGGCTCCAGTGGGTTCATCTGCAAGAATCAGGCTAGGTTGGGTAATAATGGCCCGACCAATGGCCACCCGCTGTTGCTGTCCGCCAGAAATCTGATAGGGATACTTGTCCAATAAGTCTTCGATCCCGAGTAAGGGCGCAATTTTAGCTAAACGCCGCTCCATTTCTGGATAATCCATATTGGAAAGCACTAAGGGTAGGAGGATATTATCCCGGTTGGTGAAAGTGTCCAGCATATTGAAATCTTGGAAGACAAAACCCAGCTCCTGGCGGCGAAAGGCAGCGAGGTCACTTTCTCCTAAGGCAGCCAAGGATTGATCATTTAAGAAGACTTGGCCACCCGTCGCCTTATCCAAAGTAGCAATAATATTTAACAGGGTAGATTTTCCTGAGCCGGACTCCCCCATAATAGCCACGAACTCGCCAGCTTCTGCTTGAAAAGTCACGTCCCGTAAAGCCGTCGTGGCATTGCCACCCTGGCCGTATATTTTTTCTAAATGAATCACGTTTAATAGCATTTCTTCTTTCCTCCATTCTTTGCCTTTATTATAGAAAGAAAAAAAGCGCCCTGCTTTTATCTAAACTAACAAAAGCAGGACCCAATCTTACAAAATTGTAAGCTAAGACGCGCTAAAGGCATCTTGGTGGAAGTAAATCCTAACTGTGGTCCCCTCACCCCAAGTAGAGTCTAATTCTACCGGTTGATCTAAGCGATCAGCCAATTGCTTGACCAGAAAGAGACCAATCCCCGTTGACCGTCGCAAAGACTTGCCTAAGAAGGCCGAATAGCCCTGGTCAAAGACCTTGGGCAAGTCACTGGCCTTGATCCCCCGGCCATTGTCCCTAATAGTCAGGCAGGCCTGGTCCGCTTGATAAGTAATCCAAATCTCGCGACCAGAAGCATACTTCAGGGCATTATTGAGGACCTGCTCAATCATGATTTCTGAAGCCGTCGGATCAGTCATGACTTGATCAGGAATGGCTTGGTAGTGGAGGCGGGTATGACTATTAATAAAGATCCGTCGGTACTTTTTAAGTAAGGGAGCAATGAGGGCATCCAGACTGACGGCTTTAATCTGCAGGTTCTTTTGTTCATTACTTACCTTCAAATAGGTGAGAACCATGGTGGTATAATTCTCGATCGCTAACAGTTGGGCTTCCAAGTCATCCTTTCTTTGAGGTTCTAGGTCCTGGATGAGGAGCTTGGCGGCTGCGATTGGGGTCTTAATCTGATGAAGCCAAGTCAAAAAATAGCCCTGCTGCTCCTGCTTGACCAGGTCAGCTTGGACCCGGTCAGCTTCAGCCTTAGCCTGACTCTCCAGATAGAGTTGGTGGTAGTCCACCTGCCGCCCTGACAGCCAGTAAGCCAACAGCAAGGTCAGCCCATAAAAGAAAGCCAAGAAAAGCAAGAGAAAACGGGCGACCATGACATCTAAATCAAAAAGTAGGACCGCTAATACTAAAACCAGAAAGGTAAAAGCCATAGTAAAAAGGGTCAACCCTTGACGCTTAAGAAAGTCTTTCACTGACTAGCAACCTCCTCATTTAAGGCATAGCCTACCCGCTTCTTGGTCTTGATAAAATCTGCCAGCCCCAGCTGAGCTAATTTCTTACGCAAGCGAGAAATATTGACCGCTAAGGTATTGTCATCAATATAACTCTCCCCCAACCAACATTCCTCCATCAAGCTTTCCCGGCTGACATAGTCCCCTTGAGCTTGAAAGAGTTGCTTAAGGATGAGCAGTTCCGTAGCTGTTAAGTCGCTAACCTGGCCTTGGTAAAGCAGCCTAGCCTTAGTGGGATCCAGTTGGACCCCAGCAAAGGACAAGAGCTCACTGGCTGAACTGTAGCGATAGGCCCGGCGTAAGAGAGCTTGGACCTTGGCTAGTAAGAGGGGCAGGTCGATGGGTTTGGTGACATAATCGTCGCCACCCACCTGCATGGCCATGACTTGGTCCATACTGGTATCGCGGGCCGATAGGAAAAGGATGGGAACCGCACTGTCTTTACGGATCATCTGACACCAGTAATAACCATCATAAGACGGCAAGTTCAAATCTAAGAGGACTAAATGGGGATCAAAACTTCGACATTCCTGGTCAATCGCTTCAAAGTTTTCTGCCTTTTTGACCTGATAGTGCCACTTGGTCAGTTCCCGCTCCAGGCCGGCCGCAATCACCGGATCATCCTCAACCACAAATATTCTCTCAGCCATCTCTACCGCTCCTTTCCTGACATCTCGGTTTATTAAGTATACCATTCTCTTCCTAATCATAAAAAGTCTGATTAACTCACAAAATCTTATTCTTAGAACTTCACCAAAAACATCGACAACTTTGCAGGAGAAGGTACGGCAAAGTTTTCCCAAAAAGCCATTAACTATTATTGTCAGGATCATGTTAATTAACCTGGATCGGTTCAGGCGATCAATTTAGATCATATAATCAAAATTCATAAAAATTAAATTTATATTGCTTTTATTAATAGACTTGGCTATGATGGATGAAATCAAGAAACCGTTAAAGAGGAAGTAACATTAAACCACTAATCATTAGCGAGGACGAAGGGTGAGAGCGTCTGATTAGTTTAATGGATGGGCCTTGGAGGGTATGGTGAACCGGAGAGTAGCCATAACGGATTGACCCCCGTTAGCCGGGTTGAGGGATAGGCTGCTTAGCTTATCTCGAGAGGATCGCCCAGGCGATCAATTAAGGTGGCACCGCAGGTTGAAAAGCGCTTGTCCTTAGAACATTAACTTTTTTAATGTTTTATGGATAAACGCTTTTTTATTTGCAAATCAAACTTATGACGAAGGAATAGCTAAGTAGCTAGCTTAGAGCAAGAACGTGTTGATGGAAGACGTTTAGCTGGCCTTAGCGATGGACCTTTGGAAGGCTTGCCAAGGGCTTTAACTAAAGCCAGAAGCAAGACGCAAGGCTGGCGTTATCAGCCCGGGTGGTCAGAATGACCGCTCCTGAGTGGGCATCAAAGAATGCCAATCAAGGTGGTACCGCAGGTTAAACAACTTGTCCTTATAACTAATCAGCAATGAAGTTAGTTATAAGGGCAAGTTTTTTTGTCTATCAAGAGCTAAAAAGGAGAGAACAACAATGAAAGCAGCAATCGAACAGTTAATTAATCATCAAGACTTATCTTACCAAGAATCCTACCAAGCGGTTAAGGCCATGATGTCTGGCCAAGTCAGCCAAGCGCAAATGGCTGCCTACCTGACCGCCCTAGCCATCAAAGGCGCCAGTGACCAAGAAATTGCAGGAGCTGCAGCGGCTATGCGTGACCAAGCCAAAAGTATCGACACCCAAAAAGACACTCTAGAAATTGTGGGAACTGGTGGCGACCAATCCTACTCCTTCAATATTTCAACGACCGCTTCCCTAATCATCGCCGCAGCTGGCGTTCCCGTTACTAAGCACGGTAACCGGTCAGCCTCTTCCAAATCAGGTGCAGCTGACTGTATTGAAGCACTAGGCATCAATCTCTACCAAGATCCTGACCTAGCCAATCAATTATTGGA
The DNA here is from genome assembly GCF_905125285.1 of Aerococcus sp. Group 2. Taxonomy (NCBI): domain Bacteria; kingdom Bacillati; phylum Bacillota; class Bacilli; order Lactobacillales; family Aerococcaceae; genus Aerococcus; species Aerococcus sp. Group 2. The sequence goes on from NZ_CAJHPA010000002.1 coordinate 406,647, forward strand.
CCAAGTGGGAATCTGCTTTCTCTTTGCCCAAAACTACCACCTTTCCATGAAGAATGTCAGTGGCGTTCGCAAAGACCTAGGAATTAAAACCATCTTCAATATCCTAGGACCCATCACTAACCCAGCCAAACCTAAATACCAAGTGTTGGGGGTCTACCAAGAAGACCTGATTCAACCCATGGCCAAAGTCATTAAGAATTTAGGGGTTGAACGTGGATTGGTGGTTTACGGCCAAGACGGGATGGATGAAATTTCCATTTCTGCCCCTACATCTGCCCTCTTCTTTGATGGTGACTATGAAGAAAGCTTCACCATCAAACCAGAAGATTACGGTTTCCCTAACTACCAAAAGGCTGATATAGTCGGAGGAACGCCAGCTGACAACGCTCAAATTACTATCGACATCTTAACTGGCAAAGAACAAGGGGCCAAACGCGACATTACCCTGCTCAACGCCGCAGCCGGTCTCTATGCGGCCAGAAAAGTCGATAGCCTAGAAGCAGGAATTGAACTGGCTCGTCAAATCATTGATTCTGGCGCTGCCTACCAACTTTTACAAGATTATATTTCCGCTAGCCAGGAAGGAGTCGCCCATGATCTTGAAGCAGTTAGCCTTACATAGTAAGGAACGGGTCCAAGCCAGTCAGGCCAAGTTTCCCCTAGAAGCCGTTAAAGAGCGCGCACTCAGTCTTGCTAAGGGAGAGCTTATCTTTGAACAGGCCTTGGCCAAGGAAGGACTGAGCCTGATTGCTGAAATCAAGAAAGCCTCTCCCTCTAAAGGAATCATTTCTCAAAACTTTCCCTATTTAGAAATTGCTAAAAACTACCAGGCTAACCAAGTCGATGCCATTTCTGTCTTGACCGAGCCCAAGTGGTTTCTCGGCTCCAAGGAAATCTTTGAAGAAATCCGACAATCCGTTGATCTGCCCATGCTTAGAAAAGACTTTACCGTCGACCCCTATCAGATCTATGAAGCTAAAATCATGGGCGCCAATGCGGTCTTGATTATCTGCACCCTCTTAGACCAAGACCCCAAGAAGTTAGAAAATTATTTAAGTATTTGTAATGACCTAGGCCTCAGTGCCCTGGTGGAAACCCATAACCTGGAAGAAATCGACCTGGCCTTAGCCTGTGGCGCTAAGATTATCGGGGTCAATAACCGCAACTTGAAGGACTTCTCAGTCGACTTCAACCATGCAGCCGAGCTAAGGAGTCGGATTCCAGATTCGGTTCTCTTTGTCGCAGAAAGCGGGGTACAAGGACCAGAAGATATTCAGTCCCTGAATGAAATTGGCGCCGATGCCGTCTTAGTGGGAGAAGCCTTGATGCGTCAAGCCGACCCCAGCGCCCTTATCCAAGTCTTTCGAAAGGCAAGTTTGATCCATGAAGCTTAAAATATGTGGCCTCAAGCGGTCAGTCGATATCAGCTACTGTAACCCCCTACCCATTGACTATGTCGGTTTCATTGTCGACTATCCCAAAAGTCAGCGCTCAGTTAGCCTCTCCACCCTCAATGACTTGAGTCAAGCCGTCGATCCCAAGATTCAAAAAGTGGGCGTCTTCGTCAACTACAATTTAGAAGTTATTGCTGACTTATTAAATGAAGGCGTCATCGATATCGCCCAACTCCACGGCCAAGAAAGCCCAGCTGACATTATCTATTTACAAAATCTCACTAACAAGTCCATTTGGAAGTCCTTTGCCATTAGTGAGGCTAGCGACTTAGCAAAGGCTAAAACCAGTCCAGCTGATCAGATTCTCCTCGACTATAAGGAGGCCGGCAGTGGCAAGTCTTTTAACTGGGAGCTCTTAGAGGATTTCGACCGCCCCTTTATCCTCGCCGGAGGACTCAATGCCAATAATATCAAAGCGGCTATGGAACAAGTAAATCCCATTGGGCTGGACCTTTCAACGGGAGTAGAAAGTCAAGGATACAAAGACCCAAAGAAAATCAAAGCAATAGTAAGGATGGTAAAGAATGTCTAAAGGAAGATTTGGAGAATACGGTGGCCAATTCGTCGCAGAAACGCTGATGCCTTCTGTTATTGAATTGGAAGCTGCCTATAATAAGTACAAAAATGACCCTGAATTTCAAAGCGAATTGACCGATTTATTAAATAATTATGCTGGACGCCCCAGTCTACTCTATTACGCCAAGAATATGACCGAAGACCTAGGCGGACCAAAGATCTATCTCAAACGGGAAGACCTCAACCACACTGGGGCCCATAAGATAAATAATGTCCTCGGCCAAGTCCTCCTGGCTAAAAAAATGGGTAAAACCCGGATCATTGCTGAAACCGGGGCGGGCCAGCACGGTGTTGCTACTGCTACGGCCTGCGCCTTATTGAACCTGGACTGTGTGGTTTACATGGGTAAGCACGACACTGAACGCCAGGCCTTAAATGTCTACCGGATGAAGTTACTCGGTGCCCAAGTGGTGGCCGTTGATTCAGGTACTGGGACCTTAAAGGATGCCGTCAATGAAACCATGAAAGAATGGAGCCGGCGGATGGAAGACACCCACTATTGCATCGGTTCGGCCATGGGTCCCCACCCCTTCCCAACCATGGTACGTGACTTCCAAAGTGTGATTTCAAGAGAAATGCGTCAAGAAATTCTCCAACGCGAAGGTCGCTTGCCGGATGCGGTCCTGGCCTGCGTTGGTGGCGGATCTAACGCTATTGGGTCTTTTGCTGCCTTTATCGATGACCCTGAAGTGCAATTATTCGGTTGCGAAGGCGCGGGTCATGGGGTAGATAGTCCAGATACTGCTGCCACCATGCAAGTAGGACGTCCAGGAGTATACCACGGCATGAAGACCATCATCGCCCAAGATGCGGATGGCCAGGTCAATCCGGTTTATTCCATCTCTGCTGGTCTTGACTACCCAGGCATTGGGCCTGAGCACGCCGATTTAGCTGCCAGAAAGCGGGCCCAATATGTTCCCATCACGGATGAAGAAGCGGTCCAAGCTTTTGAATACCTTAGCCGGGTGGAAGGGATTATTCCCGCCATCGAATCCGCTCACGCCGTTGCCTACGCCATCAAATTAGCTAAAGCCATGCGCCCCGACCAAATTATCTGTATTACCTTGTCTGGTCGTGGTGATAAGGATTGTGCCGCTATTGCACGTTACCGGGGGGAAGAAATTTATGACTAGTATTCAATCCGTTTTCCAAAATAAAAAAGCCTTTATCCCATACATCACCGCTGGTTACCCAGACCTCGCCAGCACGGAAAAGTATATCCAAGCTATGGCTGAGGAGGGTGCCAGTTTAATTGAGGTCGGCATTCCCTTCTCCGATCCTACCGCGGAAGGCCCTGTCATCCAACACGCCATTGAAACCGCCTTAAAGGCTGGCCTGCGTACCGATGACGTCTTCGCCATGGTCGAACGCCTCCAAGAGAAGATCGACATTCCCCTCGTCTTTATGACCTACGCCAATATCGTCTTTGGTTACGGCCCTGAGAAATTTATGCGCCGCTGCCAGGAAGTGGGGATCCAAGGCCTAATCCTGCCTGATGTGCCTTACGAAGAAAAAGGCGAACTCCTCCCCTACAGTCAAAAATACGGTGTCGCCTTAATTTCTCTGGTCGCCCCCACCTCCCATGACCGCATCCATAAAATTGTCAAAGAAGCAGAAGGCTTTCTTTATGTGGTGTCTTCACTGGGAGTGACCGGGACCAGACAAAACATTCAAACTGACCTGGCCTCCATGGTTCAAGCCATTCGCCAAGCCAACCCTGATATTCCAGCCGCCATCGGTTTTGGGGTATCAAATCCTAGCCAGGCTAAGATAATGGCTGACCTCTCTGATGGGGTAATTATCGGGTCTGCTATCATTAAATTGATTGACCAATACCAAGACCAGGCCGAAAAACCAATCCGTCAATTTACTCGGTCCATTGTCGAAGCTATAAAATAAAAATAACGGTCTAGCTAGCTATCAAAGCCAGCTAGACCGTTATTTTTACTCGCTGATATCTAAAGGAATAACTAAGCCCTATCAAAATAATCAATGACTAAGAGAAGCAGCCCTAAACCTAAATAGAGAGGCAATTTATGAAAAATAATCCCCATACAGGCCAGTAAACAGAGCGACCAGCTAAGTGAGCTCATAAAAGGCTGCTTGGAATCAGAAGTGTTTTGACTTCTCTGCTTTTTCCAGCCCAGTAGATAATAAACCACGATTCCTACACCAATTACTTCCAGCATGCTTCATCCTCCTCGATTCACTTGACCTGCTACTTAGCGCTTGTAAAAAAACGCTCATCTTGCAATTGCTTGTAAAGCTAAATTTTTACCATCATATACTAATTTATCCCTAAAAACTAGCCCTAAAACAACTTTTAAATTAACTCACAAATCTTATTAACGGTATTTTTTGGATTTAATCGTTCTTTTCTTGCCTATCCCGTTTCAAAGTGATATCATAAAGATATCAAATAGATAGGCACTTAAAAGCTGAGTCGAAAGGTAAAAAGTTCTTTTTAGCCCTAGGATAGCAATGGCCATTCATTCTCAGCCGGTCAACCTGGTCATTTACCTATCAGGGGCTAATCGTCACTGGTCTTATTAGAAAGGAAGATTTCCATGGCCAATACAGATGAAAAACTAGATACTGGCATTACGGAAACTGTTTTAACAGGTAAGAAAAACGGGATGACCGTACTGATCACTTATATTATCGGTTTTGTCCTCGCTGCCATCCTCCTGATCCTCCAAGTACACCCCCTAGTGAACCTACTAGCGTTTGCCTACCTGGCCTTAGCCTGGTTAATTCTCTTTGGACTTAAAGTGTTAAGCCCACAAGAATCATTAGTTTTGACCCTTTTTGGTAGATATATTGGTACCCTTAAGGGCGAAGGTTTTTACTTTGTTAACCCCTTCTGCCAAGCCATCAATCCTGCGGCCGGCACCTATCTCGGTCAAAGTGGAGACGTCCGAAAAGCCGAAAAGAAGTCGGCCAAAGATCAAAATGGAATGGAAATTTCGCTTGGCCCTAGCAAGAAAATCTCCCTCAAGGCCATGACCTTAAATAACAGTAAGCAAAAAATTAATGACTACTTGGGCAACCCGGTTGAAATTGGCATTGCAGTCATTTGGCGGGTGAGTGACACCGCTAAGGCCGTTTTCAATGTTGACAATTATAAAGAATACCTGTCCTTACAAACCGATTCTGCCCTTCGTAACATTATTCGCCAATATCCCTATGATGTGAATCCACAATTTGAAATTGATACCACCGGAGATGGTGAACCCGATGACGGGTCCCTACGTGGGTCGAGTGAAATTGTTGCCCTTAGAATTAAGGAAGAAATCCAAAATCGGGTGGACTTTGCCGGGCTGGAAATTGTCGAAGCCCGCATCACCCATCTCTCCTATGCGCCTGAAATCGCCGCAGCCATGCTACAACGTCAACAAGCTTCTGCCCTCATTGACGCCCGGGCTATGATCGTTGATGGCGCAGTTGGCATGGTAGAGATGGCTCTGGACAAGCTTGAAGACAAGCAAGTCGTCGACTTAGATGAGGAACGCAAGGCAGCCATGGTTTCCAACCTCTTAGTCGTGCTCTGTGGCAATAGCGAAGTCTCCCCCATCGTGAACTCGGGAAGTCTTTACTAATGGCTAAGAAACAGGTCCCGCTCCGCATCTCGCAAAAGCTCTATGAGCAATTAGCTGCCTGGGCCGAGGATGACTTCCGCTCCCTTAACGGGCAAATCGAATACCTGCTTACCGAATGTGTCAAGCAACGTAAGAAAGATGGCAAATATGTTAGCGAAACCATGAACGACCGCATCGATTTGGATATTGAATAAAAGCAAAAGAAGCACAGCTCTCCTTATCAAGGAACTGTGCTTCTTTTTTGCTTTTTGGCTAATAAATTTATCGGCTAGATCTAAAGAATGCTGCCGTTTGCCGGCTGATTTGACTCGGGACCCGGTGGCCGACTTCATCTAAAACCGTCCATTCCAAGCGGGCTTGGGGAAAGTCAGCCCTTAACTGTTGAATATCGCGCTGGTTGAATTCCAAGATTTCAGCATCGTCAGCGCCCCCATTGTAAACATAGACCGGCTGGCTTAAAAATTTGTCCGGATGAGCACTTGGGCTGTTCTTTAAGATAATGTCTAAAGCTTCTGAATCCAACTCCTCGGGATAGCGGTCCCCGTAAATTCTTTGTAGCTGGTCCTCTAAATTAATCCCAGCAATGTGAATAGCTAACCCACTTAATCGCTCCGCGTATGCCGTCCCGATCATGGCAGCCATAATGCCACCCATAGAGGCCCCATAGACAAAGACCCGGTCAACCGCCTGCCGTTCTTGAATCGCAGTCAGTAAACGGGGAAACTCGGTAAAACTCTGCACGATAATTCCGGGCATAATCTTAATAGAAGTCTCGGGGAAGGGATCAACTTGGCGGTCACCGTGGAGGGGCGCATCTGGCAAGAAGACATGGAAACCGCTGGCAGCGTAGATCAATCCTTGTTTAATCAAGGCTTCCTTATTCAATTGATAACCATGGTAGCCAATCACGATATCTTTAGACTCTTGTTCTTGTGAATAGATCTCCACCAGAGGTACCCCCGCAATCTGGATAAAATTCACAGTAAAGGCGCCTTCCATATACTCCCATTCCTTTCTATTTTTTAAGCATCTGAACGAATCTTTCTCCAAAATAGTTTACCATGTCTGTTGGGCAAAGTAGTCTTCCCCGGCTCAGCCCCTTTTGATTATTGAAGTGAACTTGAAAAATCCGCCCAGTGGTAAAAACTAGGCGGATTTTATTATTTTTCCTAATTCGTGAACCAATGCTTCCTAAATCTACAGCTCTAAAGCACCCGTTTAAAGTGCCAATATAAGAATAAGATTGGACTAATTAAGAAATAGATTGGATAGAGAATCTTACTGGTAACCATATAGCCCGCCTCAGAATCGTATGGGAGAGTTAATACGACTTTCGGAAAGAGGAACCAAGCCAGGGCTAAGTAGACCCCCAATAAAAGACCGGGAAATTGAGTGAGTTCAATCCCAAAATAATCCGTCAATAAGAAATAGACGACAAAGGTAAAAAAGCTACTAATAAAATAAGCGACTAAGCGAATAAATAAACCGTTTTTCATAAGACTCACTCCTGCTTTTAGTAGTTAAGCTTTACTTATCTATCTACTTCTATTATAACAAAAAACGAATATAAACAGCCTTTGTCAAGGATAAAGAAACAATCATTATTGGACCGGACACGGCTCTCCAAAAGCAACATGTTACAATAAGACTGATCGATTGATAACCATTTTCCCACAAAAAAGGAGGGCACACTTTGTTTTTCACTTGGACTTATTCCACCCCTAAAGCTTTCGATGATATTATCTTAAGTAGTGATGGTCAAGCCTTGACGGGGCTTTATTTTGCGGGGGCAAAGGATGCTAGCAGACTGAAGCAAGAAAACGCTAAAAAGACCAGCCAACCCTTCCAAGAAAGTATCGCCTGGTTAGATGCTTATTTTGCTGGAGAAAAACCTCAATTTAGCCCTAAATTCCGGCTCCAAGACCCTACCTCCTTCCGTCAAGAGGTAGCGGAAATCATGCTAAGCATTCCCTACGGCCAAGTCATGACCTACCAGGAAATTGCCGATAGAATCGCTGAAAAACGTCACATCACTAGCATGTCGGCCCAAGCGGTGGGTGGCGCGGTCGGTTGGAACCCGATTTGTCTCATCATTCCCTGTCACCGGGTAGTGGGCAAGGATAGGAAACTCACCGGCTATGCTGGTGGCTTAGAGAATAAATACCAACTGCTCAAGTTAGAAGGCCAGGATATGCGTCAATTTACCTGGCCCAAAGGAGGTCAGACTAATGCAACGCTGCCACTGGTGCAATTTAGCTAATCCCTTATACGTCAACTACCATGACCGGGAATGGGGTCTGGCTAACTTCCAGGATGATTATCTCTTTGAAATGCTGATTTTAGAATCCTTTCAAGCCGGACTTTCCTGGGAAACCGTTTTAAACAAGAGATCAGCCTTCCGCCAGGCCTACGACCATTTCGATGTCAATAAGGTGACCCAATACGGTGAGGATAAAGTGCAAGAATTACTAGCTAACGAGAAAATCATCCGCCACCAAGCCAAAATTCGAGCCAGTATTCAAAATGCCCAAGTCTTTCAAAATATCCAGGAGGAATACGGCTCCTTTTACGCTTATTTATGCCGCTTTACCCAAGGCGAAAGGCAGGTAGAATTAGGGAAAACCACTAGCCCCTTATCCCAAGCTATTGCTAAAGACCTCAAAAAGAGGGGGATGGCCTTTGTCGGGCCCACCATTATCTACTCCTATCTCCAAGCCTGCGGAATCATTTATTCCCACGAGAAGGATTGCTTCCTCTATCGAGATGAGATCTAAATAGTGGAAGAGCTCATACCAAGCTAAAAACTGAAAGCTTAATAATTCACCCCAATAGCGGTACCGATGCATAGGCCAATGCCAATCCCCAAAGGCATATTATCGAAAAGCACCCCGAAGCAAGCCCCTACGAATAATCCCAGGGCAATCCCCACACCAATATGGTCATCGGCTTCTTTTTCCTTGTGCTTAGCCTTATGGTCATGGGATGAAGTAGGCTTTTTAGCTTTACGGATCACGTAAACCGTAAGGCCAGCGAGCAATACTAGGATGACAATAATTGCAATAAGTTTCGTGGTGATAATTTCCATTTTTGATCATCTCCCTATTCAATCAGTCATATTTCATCTTTAAATATCAGTATAGTCACAAATAATTGACTTGTCAAATATAAGCGACACTCTTTTTTCCCAATTTAACCCCTTTTTCAAAAAGAATCCTAGTATGCAACTCCAAGCAATTTTGTTAAATAGCGAACAATATAGGACTTTTATATCGCTCAACTTTTGATAAGGCTTACATTGTATGTATACTTCATGATAAAATAATATATAAATAATAAATATTTGAGATAGGAGATTGTTAAATGAGAAAAAAATTACAGATAACCTTGACTGCCCTTACATCCTTGGCGCTTTTAGCCGCTTGTTCAAACGATGGCAATGGTAATGACGACCAAGCCGCTTCCTCTAACCAGAACGAAGAAGTGGCTAGCCAAGAGTCCCAAGCAGAGGCTCCCAAAGAAGAAAAAGACTCTGTTAAAAAATCTGACTGGAGCGAAGAACAACCAGCCCTCGTTGCAGGAACCCTATCCCTAGCTGAAATGACCGATGCTTTAGAGATTCCCCTAGTCGGCGTCACCTCGCACGCTCCCGATCAATTACCTGAAGACTATCGTGACCTCCCTAAAGTGGGTAGCGGTCCCAAGATCGATTTAGAAACCCTAGCAGCTACTGAAGCTGATTACTACTTGAACAATAAGAAACTGGAAGCCATGACTCGCCAACAAGTAGAAGGCGCTGGGGTTGAACCGGTTTACTTTGACTATACTCGCTATAACGACGTCAAACAAACCCTCCTAGACATTGGGAAATTAGCCGGTCGCCAAGATAAGGCCCAAAGCATTGTCGATGACATCAACGCCAAAGAAGAAGAGGTCTTAAAAGGTACCGAAGACCTGAACGGAAAGACCTTCGTCATTATCTTTAACTCCGAAGAAGGCAGTTCTGTAGCTTCTGATGATAGCTATCTAGCTTCAATTTTAGAAAAATTAGGCATGAAAAACATTGCTGATGAATCTCTGGAAGCAGGCAGTGATGTGATTACTGACGGTAGTCTAGTCAACTTCAGCTCAGAAGCCATTATTGATGCTGATCCAGACTATATTATCAGCTATTCACTCTCCAATGTCTTTAACTTAAAGAACAAGGGGACCGCTGACGAAAACACTTCCCAAGAGCAAATCGAAGCAGAATTACAAAAACCAATCTGGCAAGAAACCAAGGCAGGTAAGAATGACCACATTATCTCCCTAACCTCCAATGATATTAGTATCAATGGTGGCTTAGGCCTAGCAGATGACCTGGCCCTCGTTAAGAAAGCTCTATTAGGAGAAAATTAGTGTGATCAAACAAAGCAGAAGTCGCTGGCTGCTCTTTCTGTTTTTGCTGGTGGTGCTGGCAATCTTTGCCCTGATCGGCATGCGACTAGGGAGTATACCCGTCAATCTGGAAGACATCTTATCAAGTTTCACCGGTCAAGCCACTAAGCGGGGGCAGATTCTCTGGAGTATCCGCTACCCCCGGATCGTGATTACCCTTTTAGCAGGACTAAACCTAGGCCTTTCCGGACTACTGATCCAGAGCGTCCTCAAAAATCCGATAACCGATAGCAATATTCTAGGGATTAACGCGGGAGCTAGCCTACTAGCAGTGGTGATTTTGATCCTCTTTCCGGAGCAGACCGCCATGGTTCCCCTTTTCGCCTTTGTCGGCGGGGTGGGAGCCTTTCTCCTGGTGGGGCTCTTAGCCTTTCAGTCAAGTTATTCTTCGGTACGGATTGTACTGACGGGTCTAGCCATCCGCTCAGTATTGGGCGGCTTGCAAAGCGTGATCGTTACCATGAATAGTGACCGCCTCCACGGGGCCATCCTCTGGCTAAATGGTAATCTCAGTGGCCATAGTTGGCAAGATATTCTCTTGCTCTTCCTCTATGCCCTACCGGCTTATCTCTGTCTCTTCTTCATCCATCCCAAGATGGATTTACTGCAATTAGAGGATGGACTGATCCATTCCCTGGGCTATCCACCCAAGGTCATTGCCTTGATGGTGGCTCTGGTGGGTGTTTACCTAGCTGCCATCACGGTTTCCTTTGTGGGTATGATCGGCTTCGTGGGATTAATCATTCCCCACGTTGCCCGTCTATTGGTTGGTGGCAAGCATAGTCGGCTGATCCCCTTTACCGGAATCCTGGGGGCGATTTTACTTATTCTGGCTGATACCCTATCACGAACGGTCATCGCTCCTTTGGAAATTCCTATTGGGACCACCATGTCCTTAATTGGAGGACCTTTCTTCCTCTACCTGCTTTACCGCCAATCAACTCGGAGGTGATCGACCATCTTATTAACAGCCAAAGATATCAGCTATTCTTATGGAAGGCAGTCAGACTTTCACTTGAGTCATATCTCTCTATCTATTCAAGCAGGAAGTGTTACCGGATTAATCGGTCCTAACGGGTCGGGCAAGACCACCCTCTTTGACTGCTTGAATGGCCGTAAGACTCTAGCAAACGGCCAGGTCATTTTTGAAGGACAGAACTTACATGCTATCACCTTAAAGGAACGGGCCAAAAAGATTGCCGTAGTCCAACAAAGCCACCGCAACCAGCTCTTGCTTTCGGTTAGGGATATTGTTAGCCTGGGAAGGAGCCCCTACCAGTCCTGGTTGACCTCATCCTCAAAGACCGACCAAGATATTGTCGACCAAGTCCTTGACATGGTGGGCTTAAGTGACTACCGCGATAAACAACTCCAGGAACTCTCGGGCGGCCAGCGACAATTAGTCTGGCTGGCCCTCGCCCTGGCCCAAGAGCCTGACCTCCTCTTTCTCGATGAACCGACGACCTACCTGGATATCCGCAATCAAATTCACTTTCTGAATCTGATTCGTCAACTCAATGAAGACCAAGGTCTCACTGTGGTTATGATCCTCCACGACCTCAACCAGGTCTTGCGCTACTGCGATTATGCCTACCTGCTCTCAGAAGGTGAATTAGTCGCCGGCGGAAAACCCGCAGAGATCCTCAGCGAATCCATCATTGAAGAAACCTACCAAGTCCATTCCGACCGTCTCCATCACCCAAAAGGTCACTTTGTTTTAGACTTTTATTAAGCCATGAAAGGAAGGCCAAGCATTGAAATATACAGACCTTGAAGATCTTAAAGTAGAACACCCCATGAAAAGCCCCATCACTGACATCGACCGTTCTCTCGATAACTGGGTAGAAGTCGCTGCCGAGAAAACCCAGGCGGCTCGTGCTAGTGATGCAGTTAAGCTCGACTGTGGCGTATTAAGCGTTGATCAAATTAACCAGCTCTTAGCCAATATTGACCATGAGGTGACCACTTGCGACGCCAATAACCAATACCTCTTCTACAACCGCCACAAGCCCAAAGAAGACATGGTCGCCAAACGTAACCCTGAAGCAGTCGGCGAAGCCCTCTTCAACATCCACCCCGAAAGAGTGGCTGAGAGTGTCGCCAAACTCATCTATGAAATGCGGACTCACCAAGTTCCCCGGGTGGTTTTGCGGTCGAATTGGAGTGAGACCGAGCGTTTCGTCACCCATAACCACCGGGCCTTCTATAATCCTGATGGGAGCTATGAAGGCACCATGGAATGGGTGCAAGACAACCTGCCGATTTTGGAGTATTACTGCCAGATGACCGGCCAGGAGATGGTCGATGACGAGGCTGCTGATCCCAAGTCTAAGCCACAGGTGATCTTAGACAGTCGCTCATCCCGCTTTGTCGATAAGAAGTTCGACGACTGGACCCAGGGATCCCAAGCTCCCCACCGGCTAGAAAGTCAAGTCTATCCTGATAACCACTGGCTCGACCAAGCAATCGAGGCTAAAGATCCAGCCAGTGGCCAAGACTATGTCTGCTTAGACCGCGGCCTTCTCACGGTTTCTCACTTGAACCATTTCTTAAAACAGATCCCTGTAGAAGTAGCCTACTATGACCAGGATGACCGCCTGCTTTATTTCAATTATAAGAACGACGTCGATGAAATGTTGAACCCTAAAACCGTCAGCTCAGTGGGGCTAGATATAAACTATAACTACCCCCAAACGGAACATGAAACCATCAAAGATATCCTAGCTGCTCTTAAATCTAAAGAGAAGACTAACGAAAAGTTCTTTATTTCTTCCACATCTCCAGGTGAATGGATTATCTGTACCTTTAAGGGAATCTATGACGCAGACGGCCACTACCTTGGCTGTGTGGAATACTGTCATAATATCCTTCCCTACGTCAACCAAGTCCTGGAGACTTGGGGTAAGAAATTGGTGGATAAACCCGGTCAAGAAGCGATCTGGCCGAAAGCGAGAGGACAGTACCAGGCCTAGGTAAAATCAATTAAAAGATATAAAAAGACGAACAGTTAACTCGTGAAAACACGACTGTTCGTCTTTTTTACTTGGCTAATATTCTTTAATCTGCCGGTCCAATTTTGTCTTTAATTGATTGATCGACCGACGCATCCTTTGTAGGGCTTGGAGCTGGTCTTTAATATCTGATTGGACCCGTGCATCCGTAAAAACATTGTCAAACCAGGTATCAAAGAAGTTATCTTTGAGCCCATCAGCCATTCCTTGGGGCAAAGCCATGCTGACATCTGCTAACTCTTGGTTTAAAAATCTTAAAGATTGACCAAGAGCCTCAATTTCTTGGTTTGCCGCCTGAATTTTTCGCCGCTTGATCAAACTAGGCAGAAAGTCCCCACCCAGTAAATCCCACATCCCCCATTTGGAGGCCGATTGGAGCAGTTCAATTCCCTTATCTAAATGAATCAACACTTCTTGGGCGGCCTGTTGAGCTTCTTCTAATTCTTTCAATGATTTCATGATCAGTAACCTCCTTAACGGAATAGTGGGAGACACTAGTCACTTCCCCACGAGTTACAATTTACGCTTTTAGCTTACCATGAGAAAATAAACCAGCAAAGTACCATGCCCACTCATTGCGTCTTTCTCCTCAATAAAAAAACCGACTTTTCACCTCCTAAAAACAGGCTCAAAAAGTCGGTTACTTTTTATTCAATCTTTATTATATTCCTCGGATCAAATCAATCGGTTCATGGTTTAGAATAGCACTGAGACCTGTCCAGTAAATGAGCAAGTTCAAGCCATAAACTAAGAGTGAGAAGCCTAGAAAGACTAGGTAGGGGAAGTATAAGATTAAGGACTTCATATCAACACTCTTGAATAGCCCGGCAATCCCTAGCATAATCCCTAAAGTAATCAAGACAGACAAGAGGAAGGACTTCCCTTGTTCAAAGAGAAATTCGCGACTGAAATGATTTCTCAAGTCTTGGATATCCATCCCAATCGAATAGAGGGTCCCGATTTCTTTGCGCCGGTTCATCAGGCTGAGGTTGATGGAGGAATAGCCGTTGGTGATATTCATCAGGAAGATGATGGCCGCAATCCCATAGATGATCAGCTTGAAGCTTTGAATATCTGTAAACTGTTCGGCCTGGATCTCCTCATCTGTGAAGACCTTGAAACTTTCATTATAAGTTATGGTATTTTCGATGCGACTAGTGATTTCCTCCTTTGCCCGGCCAGCTTGTCCTTCGGGAAGTTTCAGCTTCAATTCGAAGGGGTAATTGAAGTTTTTATCGTCTTGAGCCGCTTCCATCAGCTCTTGATAAGTCTCAAAATCCGTATAGATCATAACATTAAAGGGCAGGATCCGAGTTTGGTAGGGGCCAAGATCATCAATGGTCTGCGCAATGGGAAGGCTGCGCCGCTTCTCATTAATACTAACCTCTAATTGATCAGGATGATCAAAATACGGCACTTTTTCAGCCTGAGCAAGGGGCTCGTTGGGATCTGCTTGGACCTGGTTGTAGAGGGTAAATTCCCCTGGGCTGCCACCCAGTTTCTGGAGGTCGTCATTTTTGAGGGCGACCAGAATTCCCCTGATGTATTGGGGCTTGGTGTCAGCCATCATTTGCTCCAATTGCTCATCCAGTCCCAGTGATTGGGCGGTTTGGGATAGCTCTAAGTTAGGTTCAATGGCTAGGTTCTTTTCCTTAGAAATATAGCCCTCCCCCTCATAGTCAGCAAGAATTTCTGGCAGGATAGGGGGTAATTCACCGGTGTCATTGTAGTAGTGGACCGTGAGATCATAGCCATCATCAAAGGCATAGAAGTCTCGATTGTAGTCGGCAATGGCATAGACAATACAGAAGATGACCACAATCAGGATGCCAATAGCTGAGATATAGCGCTGGGACTTGATACTGGCCATATTATTCAGCCGAAGTTCTTTCCAGAGTTTGGAACTTCGCTTCTTGCCCTTCTTCTTAGACAGGCTAAAATTTCCCTTGAGTCCTTCAATAATATCGATCTTCGCGATCTTGCGCGCCGGATAGATGACCGCGACTAGGACAACCGCTAGGGCCACCAGGATAATGACCAGAGACAAGATCCAGTTAAAGTGAACCTGGTTAAAGAAAACCACTTCAGCTTTGCCACTATTGGCGACTTCAAAGAGATAACGAATAAGGAAGAAGCCTAGGACATGACCGATTAAAACGGGCAGGACGGAGACTGTGACTGCCCCTTTCACCAATAAGAGATAAATTTGAAAGTTCGTCGACCCGATGGATTTATACATGGAGAGCTCGCGAATCTTCTGCAGACCCCAAACCCAGAAGATATTTTTGATAAAGAAAACAAAGATTCCCATACATAAGAGGAGGGAAAGGGCATTTACCAGCTTGGTCATCAGGTTTTTACTCTGGCTGACATCCAGGCCGTAGTAGCGGACCAGGGAGTCATTAAAGTCCAATTCCACTTCTTTTCCTAGCAGATCTTGAATCTCATCTTGGATAGCCTCGCTCTGGGCATAGGCTGCCTTGAAGTCATGAAAATTGATCAAAGGGATCAATACTTCGTCGTCATCCACCAGAGGCATGCCGTAATTGATTTTTAAATTCTCATTATAGAAATCTTTGTAGACACCAACTAGGGTATAGTGGCGCCTTTCTGTGGTTTCAAAGCTTTCTTCAGCGGTATAGGTCGACCGGGCATCGATCGTCTTCCCGTCCACCTGGCGCTCCCCTAGCTCGATGGCTAGCTCATCGCCTAGGGAGAGGTCTTCCTGCTTAACTAGAGATTCATTCAGGACAATTTCATCCGCCGACTCAGGAAAGCGCCCAGCCAACAAATAAGACTCTTCTCGCATCTGCTTGACCTGAACATCCTGTCCCACCATAGAAATGAGATGGTCCTTGTATTTAGCACTGTGGGCTCTGGCAGAAGTCCCACCCGCCAGGTCAATCGCTTCCATTTGGTTGAGTTTAGCGATCTCTTCCTGGGACAGGTCTTCTGACAAGCGGGCATCGTAGAAATTCGTTGCCTTCAGCTGGCGGTTACTTGACGAAATATTGGTATAGCCATAGTAAAAAATTACTGTGAAAAAGAGGCTAACAATCAGGAGTGAAATGAAAATCGGTAAATTCTTCTTATTCATTGGGCTCATCTCCTACGATAGCCCCGTCGACCATGGTGATAATCCGCTGGGTCTGAAGGGCCAGTTTTTCATCATGGGTGATGATCAGGATAGTCTGCTTGAGGGTCTGGTTGAAGTACTTCAAGAGGTCAATGATCTCCTGAGAGTTCTTCCGGTCCAGGTTCCCGGTCGGTTCATCCGCTAAGATGATCGAAGGCCGGTAGATCAGGCTGCGGGCCACGGCCACACGCTGCTCCTGACCTCCCGATAGCTCACTGGGAAAGGCCTGCAACTTATCAGATAAGCCCAGCTTAGTCACCAGGTCATTAAAGAAGGCGTCATCCACCTGGCGGCCATCTAACTTCAAGGGCAGTTTAATATTGTGTGCCACGGTCAGATTGGGGATGAGATTGTAGAACTGGTAGATCAGCCCCACCTTGCGCCGCCGG
The DNA here is from genome assembly GCF_905125285.1 of Aerococcus sp. Group 2. Lineage (NCBI taxonomy): Bacteria > Bacillati > Bacillota > Bacilli > Lactobacillales > Aerococcaceae > Aerococcus > Aerococcus sp. Group 2. Next base: position 423,246 of record NZ_CAJHPA010000002.1, read on the forward strand.
AACAAGGCCATTTCCTTAGACGAATAGCTGGCAATATCGGACCCTTCAATGAGTATCTTCCCCTCATTAGGCCGGTCCACTCCGCCAAGCATATGGAGTAGGGTAGACTTACCCGACCCACTCGGCCCGACAATGGCGATAAGCTCTCCCCTGTTGACGGACAGATTCACCCCATCGACAGCCCGCACTTGCTTTTCTCCTTGGCCATAAATCTTAGTCAAATTCTCAACGCGAAGTATTTCCATAAGATCTCCTCCTAGTCTGACTATAGCGGACGAAGGTGACAAGTCGGTGACAAAGCGGCTAAAAAGAGAAAAAATTATCTCCGCGATTACTTCCCTCTCACTTATAGAATTGCAGGATAAATTCTGCCCCGTGTTCGGTATTTCGGCAGCTAATTTGCCCCTGGTGTTTCTCGACAATGCGCTTGGCCATAGCGAGGCCAATCCCAAAGCCCTTAGAATCAGGATCCTTATAGAAACGCCGGAAAATCTTCTTTTGCTTGCCTTCAGCAATCCCTCCTCCATCATCTTGGATAGACAATTCCAAATAAATAGGATTTTCCCTAGCCCTTAGCCAGATTCGACGTGTGCCTTCCTGGTTGACGGCATTCTTTAGGATATTAATGACAGCCTCACTCAGCCAGTTGAAGTGGCCAAGCATAACCGCCTCCCCTATATTGATATCGACAACAATTCCTCGGTCATCAATCTCATCACTCAAGATATCCAGAGCATAGTCTACTACTTCCCTCAAGTGAACTGGCGATAACTTGAAGCCCTCAAGGTTATTATCCAGACTGGCCAACTTCAAGAGCGCATTGGACAAGTCGTTGAGCCGGTTTAATTGCTGGGAGAAAGTCGCCGGATCCGTCTTATCATTTTCCAAGGCAAAGAGCATGCCCGTAATCGGCGTCTTAATCTGGTGGGCAATGTCTTCGATATTCTGACTCTGATCTTGGGAAAGTTGATGAACCTTTTCCTTTTCTTCAACGAGCTCAATAAATAACTTATAGATCTGGTCTTCCAACTGGGAGAAATCATCCTGCTTCATGGGGATCTGATAATCTTTCTGGTAGAGTTGGTCGATCAGGTCTGTCAGCTCTTGAATCCGTCGGCGCTGGCGGAACTTCAACCAGCAGACCACAACAAGTATGCTTAGAAGCCACAATACATAAATCATAGCTTCAACCGGTAACCGATGCCGCGGACGGTTTCAATCAGGTCTTTGGAGGTCTTGTCGCGGATCCGCTTAATCGTGGCGGTCAGGGTATTGTCATTCACATAGGCCTGCCGGGCATCCCAGAAACGTTCCAGCAATTGGTCTCGAGTCAGAAGCTGGCCCCGGTGTCTGATAAAGTGGGCCAAAAGACGATATTCCAAAGCCGTCAAAGCAACCTCCTGCCCCTGGTAACAAATCATCCCCTGGTCTTCTTTAAGGACTATATCGCTGTCCATTTCCATAGGTCCAAAGTCCCTCAAACAAGCCGCAATCCGGGCCCGCAGGATATTCAGATTAAAGGGTTTGGTGAGATAGTCCGACGCCCCCGCATCGAGAGCCTCCGCAATAAAATCCACATCAGCAACCACAGTAGTAATAATCACTTGGATATGGTTCTGTAAAAAGAGCGCCAAAAGATCAAAACCATTCCCATCCGGCAAATTTAAATCCAGGATAGCCAGATCATAAGCCTGCTTAGAAGCCGCTCGCCCTTCAGCAAAATTTTTCGCCAGCTGGACATCAAAGCCATGCTTGGTCAAAAAGTCGACAATCTCTTGGCCAATCATGGGATTATCTTCCACTAAAAGTAGGGAATTCATGTTAAAACTCCTTCACTTATCAATGTAGTCATCTATTATCTTCACTATATCCTGATAAATAGTAGGCTGCAAGTATCATGTAAGCGCTAAAAAAGCTCCCATGCAGGAGCTTTCAAAATTTCTAAAATCGATTTGAAATCCATTCGTTAACTTTTATCTAATAAGCTAGATCTTTCCAAGTAAGTATTAGGATAAATATCCAGTAAGTCTTTCACAGCCTGAGCCAAGTCCTCTTGACTAGCCTCGCCCTTTTGGTATGCCGACAAGAGCTTTATAAAATCAGCCTTCTCTTGGTCGGTCGCCCTATTTTTAAAGTAGCCCCAGACATGCTGGTAGGCATTGATCACTTGACCCCGGTCTTCGGGCATGGCCTGAGCTTGGTCGATGTAAGCTTCTAGCACGGCTAATTCAGGGGCTTCTGTTTTTAAATACTCCCGAATTCTTAGGTAAATCTTTTGCGACTTACTCAATACCAGGTATTTATTTTGCGCCCAAAGTTCTTGGCAAGCCCGGACTTGTTTGGTCATTTCCTACCTCCTAATTACAGCTTAATCATAACTTCATCAGCTTTCTTCCATACAAACATATTGGAACTTTTTCTCCTTTAAAGCAATTTATGACACTCTTACCTTACTGGATATCTTTGAAAGAAATCCTTTAGTTGAAGGTTCAACTGCTTAAGCTCTTCACAATTCAATGTTTGACACAGGCAGACTTCTTTCCAATCATTATCCTTAGTGTCATAGACAAAGCTTATTTGGAAAGTATAGGAATGATCGATTTGCGTAATAGCCAGGGTCAGATAGGGCTCTGTAAATTTCTTCAAGACAGCCGTTTTCTTCCCCAATATCAGCGAATGGATACTTTCAATGATTTCTCCCAGTTCAAAACTTAATAGGCAAGGATCCACTTGTTTAAAGGACTTGACTGAATCCGAATAGCTAAACCCTACTTTTAACCAATTCCGATCAAAAACATCATCACTTTCAGATAGATCTTTGAATTCATAACCAAGAATATCGACAGTTAACCGCTTATCTTCATCAGTAAAAACTATGCCAGTCATCGAATCCCCTTTATAAATATTTCTAGACTTATTGTAACAAACTCCCAAAAAACGGGAAAATCCGGCGCTCTACATCAATCGACTATCCTTCGCTTTTGCATCAACAGCGCGATTACAAAGAAGGCCAAACTATATAGTAAAAGAACCCCTAGAGATTGACTCAATGCTTCTACTTGACCATCCAAGGCTGAGCCTAATTTGGCGATGTAGAATTGCGGGAAAATAGGCTGGATCTGTTCTTGTAAAGAGTCTTCCTTTACAGCTAATAGGGCCCCCGAAAGCAGCATAGTCAAAACCGATAACATGGTACCAACTAGGAGTGCTCCTTGATTTTTCTGGGTCAGACTCGATAAGACCATGCCAAAATTGGCCGCAAATAATTCAACTATAAATAAGTCTAAGAAAAGGCCCCCAGATAGGTCCAGGTCAAAGCAAGGTAAGACGATACCACACGCTAAGGCATTAATGGTAAACAGCAACAAGAAAGTAAAAAGCACTTGCTGGGAAAGGTAGGAAAGGGTCGAAAGCCCGCTGGAATAAATCCGTTGATCAATCCCCTGACGGTCATCAAAATAAAAGCGATAAAGAATTAAGGAGAGGATCATTGAGCTCATGGCTAAAAGGCTGAGAATCACTTTAAAATGATCATCACTCGACGCAGGTTGACTGGGAATTTTTCCCTCATTGAGCCATTGACTTAAGCCTTCCCCTAAAGCAGCATTTCTTACCGTGGTCACATGGTATTTACCTTCGTCCTTACTGATGTAGGCGTCATATTGACCAGTAATTAACTGACTATAGTTCTGCTTCTCTCCTGACAGTTCTTCAAGAGTTAAATCATCATTATCCATGGCTAACAAGTCACTGGCACTTGAATCGACTCCTATTATGGGCTTAGGAGGATCCATGGTAAGGACAAAAGCACTGGCGCCAACCGTTACAAAAACAATCAAAATAGACAGCCAGAGATAAGATTTTGCTTGAAATAGTCGCTTTAAATTATTGTTTAGAATGATAAATTTCATTTTTATTCTCCAAAATCCTCGGGGTGATACTTTAAGTGAATAATGATTAAAAAGCCTAGTGACGCTAACCATAAGGTCATCATGGTCGTTAAAAGAGAATGAGCATTGTCATCGTAAATGATCTCAAAAAAGCTCTTCATCACTTGCCCAATCGGTGACAGGCTAGCGATTTGACTAGCCCGCTTGCCAAAGATAGACATGGGAAAGAATAAACCCGACAGAATCGCAAAAAGGTTAATCACTAAATTTAGAATCTTAGTGGCCAGATCTTCACTTTTTAGTAAGAGGCAAAAAGCTCCCCCAAAGCTGATCGAAAAAATAACCAAGCTTAAATCAAGTAATAAGATATCACCCACATACCTTCCCCCATAGTTAACCAATCCAATCCTATTAAAAACCAAGATATAGCTGGCTAGAATAGTATAGGAAACCAGAATAGCCACGATTAATTTAGAAAGGTAAACCTTATACCTGGCTATGGGCGCATAGACAATCCGATAATTGGCATACTTGACCTGGTGACCAAACAAGAGCTCGGGCAGGATAATCACCGTGGCCATGGATAAATAGATCATCATAGTGACGCCATAATAATCATGGGCCGTGAGTAAGTCATCGCTAAAAAGCGAAGAAAACACAAAGCCTGTCACAGTAATTAAGAGCAGCGGATAGAGTAAAAGATAGGTCATAATCGGCTTATTTTTAAAGAGATTCATCAGATCTTGTTTCATGATGGTCAACATAAGCAGCCCCCCTTTTAGTCCCTTAAGGTCTTCCCAGTTAAACTTAAGAAAACATCCTCTAGGTTCTTCTTCTTGGTTTGGATAGCGTTAATATCAATGTGGGATTGCAGCAAAAGCGACAAGATAGCATTTAATGAAGAGTCTGAAGCCTCCATATTGAGATTCAAACGCAAATTACTGTCTTGATCAGCCGTCAGCACATGAGGGAGCTGACGGACCTTGTCCAATAAATCTTGAGAAATAGGCTGGTCGAGGCTAATTTGATAAGTGGAATCGCTGTAATCATCCAGGATATTATCCAAACGATCATTTAACAAAACTACTCCCCCGTCCATAATGATGACCCGGTCACAAATTTGCTGGACTTCCTCCATGTAATGGGTGGTATAGATAATCGTGGCTCCTTCATCCCGCAAGGACTTGATGGAGTCGAGGATGTGGTTTCGAGACTGAGGGTCAATTCCCACCGTGGGTTCATCAAAAATAATTAATTGTGGATCATGGGCAATGGCACAGGCAATGTTTAACCGTCGTTTCATCCCACCCGAAAAAGTAGCGGCTTTATCATACTTTCTCTCTTCAAGACCGACCTTTCTGAGTGCATTGTCCACCTTGTCCTTCATTTCAGCTTTCTTGATGCCATAGAGAGAAGCAAAGAATTTCACATTCTGAAAGGCAGAAATATCTTCATAAATAGCCAGTTCTTGCGGCACAATGCCGAGTTCTTGTTTGATGGCCTTAAGGGATAAGCTCTCATCACCAAAGTAGGTCAACTTGCCTTCATCCGCCCTTAACAGCGTGGATAAAATATTAATAGTGGTACTTTTCCCCGCACCATTGGGGCCTAAAAAGCCCAGGATTTCACCCTTTTTCACCTGAAAATTCAGATGGTCTAGGGCTTTTCTCCCGTTTTTATAGGTTTTCGATAGGTCTTTGACGGTTAATATATTCTCCATAGTTTCGTCCTCTATTCATTAAAGCTCAGATCAAAAATAATATTGACCACTTTCTCCATATATGCTTCTTGCTCTTGGTCGTCTGCAAAACTAGAAAAAACAGGGTAGGAATTTTGAATCAAATTCATGATTAATTTAGCCTTAATAGTCAACTCGCTCTCCTGAGCATATGATTGAATAATGGTTAAAATAGCAACAATAATAGCAACCATCCGCTCATTAAAATCCAGCATCATCTCTTTAAAGACCTGGTCTTTTCGAGTCAACATCAGAATATCGCTATTTAAGAACCGATTTTCCCAGTTCTTATCCATCCCCTTGACCAAAAATTCTTTAAACTTTAATTCTGAGCGGAGATTATTGCCCGTAATTTCTGCTTGAAGTTTTTCCAGTTCTGCTAGTGAATAATTGAAGAAGCTCTTGACCAATTCGGTAAAGACCTCTTCTTTGCTATTGAAATAGTTGTAAAAAACACCAACAGACACTCCCGCTTCCTTGGTGATCTCCTTAGTTGTAATCGAGCTAATACTTCGATCTTTAAGCAAGCGATCAGTCGCTTTAATTAACTTTTCTTTATTATCTTTAGCCATGATGCCCTCCATAAAATTTTACTTTTATGAATTATAATTCATATCAAAGCGAAAATAAATATAAATATGAATAAAAGTTCATTATTTATATATTTTATTTAATATATTATTAATAATGGTTTGTCAGAAAGACTTCCTTCCAACTATTTTTCTCATAATAAAAAGCCCCCTTTCAGGAGCTTCTTTTTATAAAATACTTCTATATCTCATCAATCTCTATAATATTCACGCTTTCAGCCCATTTTTCAGACTTAAAGTTTTCTGTTAGTATATCTAATTCTTTCAAAGCTTTGGTCTGTGCCCTTCTCTCTTCCGCACTCTCAGTTCTCCATAGCCCAGCATTCATAAATCCTACATATTCAATATCGCGATCCGCTAAATAAGGGAGCACATATTCCGCAAACAATTTCACTCTTGTCTTAGCTGTAGCATATTGTGAAAAAACAAAGAATTCATCCAGAATAGCAATTTTACTATACGCATCTACAACTTTACTATTGTACATCATTGTGCTACCAACAAGCTCCGTATCACCCGAAAACGCGTCAGCCACCTCAGCTATATGTTCCCGGCTACCATCGATTGTCATAATTTTAGCTTCTGCTACTGTAATACTATCCTCTTGTTCTTCAAATAGAAAACCTTTTATTTTTATATTTTCGAGGTAAACTCCTTGTAAAAACTCTGTTGATTTGCTAAAAGAGCCCTCCACGAAGAAATAGCCTTCATCGATTTCTTTATCACTTAATGGAAGCATGTGATCGTTAACATATTCCTCCAAAGTATTATTTTTTGGTAGCTTAACTTTAAACGGAAACCCTTTTTCATTAATAGCTGCGCTCAAAAATATTTTTATCGCTTCGTTTGTAGTCGTTCCTAACGCCTCAAAGATTTCATCAGATTTATCTTTTATATTCGAATTCACTCTTACTTGGATATTTTTCATATAACCACCTGTCTTTATATGCATTTCCATTTCGTATATAATGATAATGCATATCAAAAACAGAATCAAGTGTTTATCAATTATATAGATTGAAAAGATTTAGTGGTTTAAACTTATTGCATAAGTTAGCAAAAAAGCCCCTTTTCAGGAACGTCTTCTGCAATTTTTCGATAACTTCATTTCTTATCCAACGCAACGACTGATTCAGCATGTGTCACCCATAAGCTATGGATTGGTTTTGGTATGTCGAAACTAAAGTATGAGTAAATAAAGCGTGTAGTAGCAATCTATCCTCTATTAATAATGTTATCTTCTATAAACCTTAAAATTCTTTTCATATTATAGGACTGTTCTGGTGATGAAAGTTTCAAGATATATCGAGTAGCTCTCCCTTTACCCATAACATCAACCATATCTTTCTCCAAAAGCTGATTGATCGTCGTTCTAAAGGTATAATTATCCATCGAAAGTTGATCCTTTGCCTCGCTTCTAGCAATCGATTGATTTTCAATTAAATAATAAAGTATCTTTTTCTGATCTTCTGAATACCCTTCAAATGTTTTCTCCAAATCAACCTTCCAAATTCTCAATGTTGTTTTATATTGCTCCCTAATAACCTCAGGTAATTTTAAATTATATTTGGAAGCAACATCAAATATTCTTGGCCCTCCGCTTCCAGCTTTCTCAGAAATACCTATTCTTCGCATAATTGTAGACATTGTGTGGTTCCTGATATCAGAATGACCACCGTGAACAAATTCTTCCTCAGTAACTCTCATTTTCCCTGGATTAGAAAATTCATAGTAATCTGGATAAGCTGTTATCGTGATGGGACTGTTCGAATCATAATAAGCATGCATTAGTGAGTTAACTAGAGCTTCCCTAACAGCTGTATATAAATCTGTTCTAAAAGGAAGCCTAGACTTGGTATTTTCGTCCAACATAAACTCATCTTTAAGCGTTCCATTTAATTTATCTAGTGTCATTCTATAAAAGCCGTATACATTTAATTGGGGAAACGCCGCATCCCCTGACGATATTCGGTCTTTCCAATCTACATCAAGTGAAGATTCCTTCTCAAAATAATCTAACTGAAAGCCTGGAAAACGATCAGTAATAGACGTATATTTTCCAAAGAATAGCAAGCCACCCACCGTCAAATGAAATTGACCGTCACCTTGTCGATCCTTTCGAAGAGCGCCTACTTCTATTAATAATTCTCTAAAATCTATGTTCTTGTATCGAGTATTATTCGTTTGTTCATATAATTCTTTTCGATAAACTTCCAAATCATCGATGTATAAATCTGACAAATCATAATTTAATAACAATTCATTGTCTGTCTCAGGTTGAGACTCTACAACTAATTCCTTATATTTATCAGGTGTCAACCTTCTGTCCCCTTCACCTAATCTCTCAAAAGCGAGTTGCGGATTACCTTTTAAATAAACTGGTTTCAGTTGATAAGGCGCCTCTGAAATCTTCACCATCATTATTTGAACACCATTGTCTACATCTATAATATGCACATCATCATCGTTAATCAGATTAGTACTTACTTTTTGTGGGTTATTTACCATATTAAATAGATCGTCCCTCATTTTTTCTGGTTGTTCTATTCCCACAACTTGCCTTGATTTTTCATCCACGCCAAAAATAACTATACCGCCATCTGTATTTGCAAAGGCAGAATATGTTTCCCAAAAGGAATCAGGAATTTTATTTTTGGCCTTTTTAAGCTCGACATATTTTCCCTCACTAATTTCTAATACTTCGGACTCTTTCACTTGAATGCCCCCCCATTCTTTATATCAATTTACTCACGATTATTTTGATATAAATCGCATTAAATCAACATTTTGATATTATTTCGCACGATTTTCGCACGATTCACTCACGATTAATTCTTAATCTACACCGCATTAAATCAACATTCTGATATTATTTTGCACGATTTTCGCACGATTCACTCACGATTAATTCTTTCTAAGTCATTATACCAAAAAGAGAAACATAGACTATGTTATCGATACAAGATAGCTCTAGACCTCTCTTATTTTCTATTCTGACAACTCCCCTCGCTTTCAAAGTGGTTTCAAGCTGGTTAGCTCCCCACTGTCTGATCATAGTTTCCGTTTATATCTTGAATGAAACGCTAACTATGTTATAAAAGAAACTATTTATAAAGTTTTAGCTTCGAATTACTTTTCCCAACTTATTAAGTCATTCAATTTCTACATAAACACATCTACCTTTCCACCATTTTTTTCAATAATAAAAAAGCCCCTTTCGGGAGCTTCTTCTGCAATTTATTTCATTCTATTTCTTTTCCAACTATCCATCGGACTCAATAAGATTTATCTGTAACTAAGCATTCAATTAATTCATTTTGACTAGTTGCGTAACACATTCAACATGCTGAGTATGAGGAAACTGGTCGATTAATTGGATCTTGGCAATCTCATAACCGAACTCTCTTAGCCAGACTAGATCTTCAGCTAGGGTTTTGGGATTGCAGGAAACATAAATAATCTTCTCTAAACCCATCCGGCCGATTCGGCGCATAATTTTTCCACCGGCACCATTGCGGGGTGGGTCGAGTAAGAGCAGGTCCGCTTGTCCCCATTCTTCTTCAATTTCAGCCAAGCCATGACGGGCATCGCGAGCCATAAAGTGGGCGTTAGTAATGCCGTTATCCCGAGCATTGCGTTTAGCTGATTCAATCGATTGTTCCACAATTTCAATCCCCACTAAGGCCTTAGCTCGCTTAGCCAGAGGTAGGCTAAAGCTACCGACCCCACAGAAAAGATCTATCACCAGACTATCTTGATCGAGGTCAGCCCAGTCACAGGCTAAATCAATCATTCGTTGGGCTTGGGTGGGATTTGGTTGGAAGAAAGTATCGAAATAAAGGCGGTAGTTAAAGCCAGCCAACTCATCACGGATATAGTCACGTCCAGCCAGGACTTCCACCTTGTCAGCCCCCATCCGGTCAGCAATGGCGGTATTCTTAATCCACATCAAGCTCTTAATCTCAGGATAGGCCTGCAAGCGTTGGATGAGATCGTGGATGGCATCCGAATCGAGATTTTCCGCATCCTCTTGAGCAAAAACCGCTACCATGACTTCGCCACTTTGCTGGCCTTGGCGCAAGAGTAATTGTCTGAGCAAACCTTGCTTAGACTGTTTTTCGTAACCAGCTAATCCCCAAGCCTTTTGCCAGGCTTGAACCTCTTCCTTTAGGGTCATGAAGATTTCAGGAGCCAGGATATTCTTCTGCCAATCGACAATTTGATATTGGTCACCTTGGGCGAAGAAACCCAAGTCGCCATCGATCGAGAAACTTAACTCGAGCTTGTTGCGGTAATGATAAGGGTCATCCATCCCCCATACCTCACCCACCACACTGGAATCAAAACCTTGGTCAGCTAAAAAGGTCTGGGTCAGCTCTCTTTTATAGGTCAATTGGTCCGGGTAATTCATATACTCCAAGGGTGCCCCACCAACTTGGGGACCATCTAATTCATATCCCCCATTCCGGCTGGGCGAAGGCTCTAAAATCCGGTCATAGGTACGGGTTGCCCGTCTCCGTCCCCTTGCATTGGGTACAGTGACTAGCAATTTATCCCCAGGTAGGGCCTTAGGAATTTGAAGTTTTAATTTCCGCCCTTTTCCTAATTCTGTATCCGGAAAACGATATTCGGCTAAACCTAGCCCCTTCTCAGAAAGTCCGGTCACTTCCACTTCTAATTGTTCACTTGGATAACGGTGCTTCATCGGCAAATCCCCTCTATTAGTAAATTTTGTATCAATCTGAAAAATTCATCCTGTTTAGTAAAGCATATTCTCAACCCAGGTGCAAGCTGCTGATCCTTTCTTAATTAAAATGAGCGAATGACTTCTTTAATACTGCACACTAGAGCCACAAATCGTTGCCAAGAATTTCTTGAAATCTCTTATCAAGGGAGTATAGTAGAGCTCAAATTTAAAGAAAGGAGCTCATCCTATGCTGGGTAATTTTTTAAAACAGCGTCGACTGGCTATGGGTTTTACCCAAGAATTTGTCGCCCATCAATTAAAGCTTAGTCGGCAAGCCATTTCAAACTGGGAGAACGGCTCTCGGGAAATCAACCTTCGAGATTTGCTTGCCTATGCCAAACTATTAGAAATCTCTTTTGAAGACTTAGAAAATCATCTTGACCAAACAGAAACCCCTTTAAAGGAATCACCCACTAAGCCACAAAGCAGACAAATTCCCAAACATTTCTGTTTCCACTTAGAGAGACAAAGTAGTCATTCTTTATCTGCATCTCAACCAACACATATCAAAATCGAAGGTGATCGAGTTATTGCTATCCACCTTTTGTTGTCCCATTTATTTTTGGACAAACATGATTTAACCCTTAAAAATTGTCCGCAAGCCTTTGATTTTCTTAATATCTTATACGAATTGGGCTACCATGGCTGGTCAGAGACCTCTACACATGGAGACACCATTCACATTCGTTCTAATAATATTCCTCAAGATATTGTCTCCCTCAATCAAATCAGTCGTGCAAGTATCGGAATTATTTCCGGATTGACTTATCGTTACCAGAAACTTCTTTTTAGCTTTCCAGGCGGCGATAATTTTGGTCATCGTCCTATCGACCTGCACTTGGACATGCTTTCGACTGTAGCTAGCTATCGATATGATTCAAACAGTCAAATTTTCTATGCTCAGAAAAAAGACCGCTTGAATCAGAATATTAGCCTGAATTGTTATGGCGATGGAAGTAAAAGTGTCGGTGCCTTCTTTAACGCGATCAACCTTGCCTATGTCTATCCCAATGAAATTCGAATAAATGGCTTATCGCCAAACCCAACCGTTAACTATTTAATTCGACTACTTGAACAAGCCAGCAATCGTCAGGTTTGTTATCTTAGTCCAGATAAAATTATCATCCCTAAGGTAGACTTTATCGAAGTCACTGAGACTGAAATTCAAGTCCCACCTGATATGACAATGTTAGTTGCTTATGTCCTTTTATTTTGGAATCAGCTAGACCATATCCTCTTTGATAATTTAACAATCAAAGATATCCCCGCAAGTTACCATCATTTTTTCAAAAAATTAGGTCTGAGCTTGTATGAAAATAAGCATAGCTTACAATTTCAAAAAACGGCTCCCATTGATTCAAATTATTTTGAATTTCTGCCTTTAGGTGCTGCTCCCTTCATCAGTACGGACTTAGGGCCCATTCTATCGGAATTTTTTGCTTTAGAAAATATTCCCTCCATTTTATTCGATGAAGTCTTTAGTCACCGGACCAGTCATATTCCTGAATTAAAAAAACTGGGAATTTTGATTAAAGATCTCGAAAACGGCGCCCTAAAAAGCCAAGGAAGAAGAACGAATTATTCTCGCCCAGGACAAGTCTTTGATTTAAAAGATATGTACGCAGGCATGGCGATACTAATGGGAATCACCCAGTCAAAGCTTCAGTCTGCGACTTTATTGAATTTCGACCAAGTGTTCCGCGCTTTTGGAAATATACAAGACGCCTTGAAAATTTTAGGCTACCAAGGACATATTCAATGAAATCCATGTTGAACGAAAGAGTCAAACTTCTTTAAAAAATTATACCCATTTGGAGGATTATTCCCATGAACAAAGAACATAAAAATACGCTTCTTTTGTTGGTAAGAGGACAAACCACAAACTTTGGTAATATCATTTTTGATTATGCCAATAAGCTCTTAATTGCTCAATTGGCTAGCCAATCGTCTTTTTTTATGATGCTCTACCAATCCAGTGAATCCATTATTCGTCTCGTCTTCAATCTCTTTGCCGGCTACCTGGCCGATTTTTCTAACCGCAAGCAGGTCTTAATCCTAACCGATTTGATTGCCGCTATTGCTACTTTTTTACTCTTTCTATTTTATAATCCAGAAAACATCTGGGCCCTAGTGATCGTGAACGGTCTGTTGGCCCTCCTATTCAGTTTTAATGGCCCTGCTTATAAGGCCATCATCAAAGATCTCTTGTCTAGGAAGGGAATCTATCGCTATAACTCCTTCTCCAAAATAATCGCCGAAATGGTTGGGGTTGGTGCTCCCTTAGTTGCTGTCTTTATTATTAAGCAATTTGGTTTTAAATACGGTATGTTGATCAATTCTCTCTCCTTTATGGTTTCAGTTTTATGCGAATATCATTTCTATATTTTGCATAAGGTTGAAAATCACCCACTCCCCTTGTTGGCAGGCCTAAAGGAAGGCTTTTTATATCTTTATCAAGATAAAATGTTGTTTATAATTCTCTGCGCTACCGCTTTCCTTAATTTTTTAGAGGCGGTCTATAACTTTTACCTTCCCTTTACATCAACCTTCTCACAGTTTTCTAATATCTATGCCTATATTCTCGTTGCCCAATCCCTAGGGAGTATTTTAGGTGCCTTGCTTATTGCAACGATGAAGTTGAAAATTGCAGGGCAAGGCTTCTTCCATCTTCTCCTGCCAGGAGCCATCGCCTTAATCCTCCTAGAGGTCTTCAAAAATTATCAAGCCATGCTTTTAATCTTATTCGCTATTTTTTCGACCACAGTCTCTATGTTTAATGTCAGTTTCATGTCCCACATGCAGGTCTCAGTCGCTTCCAATTTCTTGGGACGTATTTTTTCTCTCATTTTTACTATCGTCGGTATTTTCGCACCTCTGGGAAGCTTTGTCGCATCACTCATTGATTTAAAAAGTTGGCAAATCTTTGCCTATGTGGGTTATGGACAGCTCTTAATTTATAGTCTTTCCTTATTAGCTATTCATAAGTTCATTCATAAGCAAGATAAGACGCCATCCAGTCCAAGTAGCAAGGGATAAGGGCTGCCTTGTCCACTTCATAAGGCTTGAAAAAGAAGGCTTACAATATTTCATGAATGAAGAGTGTTTGGATTAATCGCCAAATAAGGATAAGAGTATGATAAGAACAAAAAAGAGCAAGATCGTCATTTTCTGAAGTCGACGCTTGCTCTGCCCTTGGAACAAATTTGAATAGAGTCTAACCATCACAACAATGGTTTTCTTTCAATCTCAGCGTTTTATTATTGCCTATTGATAATCATCTACCAGATCGAATAACAATTTATAACGATGAATAATGCGCTTAAATTCATTTGGTTTAGCTCGTTCAATAAAATTTTCTCGGCTGACTTGACGATGATAAAGATCAAGAGCTTTCGTTTGGTCTAAAAGGACTTTACCCTTTATCTGATCAGTTTCTTGGAGCTCGTAATAGGCTGGATAGTTTCGTTTTGTCGTTGAGATAGGCGCAACAATCGCCATGTGACTCGTCTGGAAAATGAGATCATGACTTAATGCAATGGCTGGACGACTATTTCTCTGTTCATGTCCGATACTTGGGTTAAAATTAACATAAAAAATATCCCCTTGCCGCATCACCATTCGATCTCTTCTCCCACTGCTGGTCCCCAATCCATTTCTTCCTCATAAGTGAAAGAAGTCTTGTAATCGGCAAATAATTCTTGAATAGTCTCTGCTTCCTTAGGCTTAATCACTAGGGATTGATCTTTGATTTCAAGTGAGAGCACTTGATTATCCTTTAAATTGAGCTGTTTAACTATCGCTGATGGAATTCTGATCGCCTTTGAATTTCCCCATTGGGCAATTTTCGTTTGCATACTATCGCCTCCTCAATCCTATTTTACCAAATGACTATCCAAATGTATATACATTACCCCTGTAAAATGCTTTTCAGGATGATTCTCTCATTGAATATCTCCTAAAAATCACCACTCTCAATTCAGTCAATAAAAAGGAAACTCTTTCCTGTAAGGAGCTAAGCCTCATTATATTCCTAGGAGATTTTTTAGAAACCTAGGCATCAGGTCTTGTGCTTGCTATAATTAAAGAAGAAATAAGATTCTTAGAAAGGAAGTTCACCATGACTTCAATGACTGTTGATAATACCCTAGTTCTCGTGATCGATGTCCAAGAAAAGCTGGTTCCCGCAATGCATGATTCCGATACTTATCTGACTAAGCTGCAATTTCTTCTTGAAGGCTTGAACCACTTAGGCGTTAAGAAGGTAGTTACCGAACAATACCCTCAAGGCTTGGGCGCTACCCATCCTGCCATCAAGTGTAGTTTGAGTGAGGCACCAGTTTACACGAAGACCCGTTTCAATGCCTGCATTCCCGAAGTCGTCAACCACATCACTCCTGTCATTGAACATGTAGTGATTGTCGGGATGGAAACCCCTATCTGCATCGAGCAAACCGCCCATCAGTTATTAGACGACTATCCTCAAATCCAAGTCACTTTGGTCCGTGACGCAGTAACCGCTAGAAGTGCAAAAGAACACGAATGGGCTCTCAGCCAACTCCAAGCGGATGGCGCCCGACTCTTATCCAGTGAGAGCTTACTCTACTACCTGCTTGAAGATGCCAAGAACCCACACTTCAAGGCGATTTCTAACTTAGTCAAAGAGCGTCAAGCTCAATAAGCTGACCTCATTTGAAATATTATAACTAATACAAATAAAAGAGACACAGAGCGTGTAGTTATAACGACATGACTCTGTGTCTCTTTTTTGCCCGGCAAAGGATTGAGTAGCAAAACAGCTACTCCCAAATTTTAAAATAATGAATAAAACAGATAAAAAACACCACTGCTCCTATTAGAAATAGAGCCAAGGAAACTTTCGCTTGTTTTTTATATCTTTCGTAATTTTCAGCTTCCTGAGGACTGAATGCCTTTCTCGGATACTTTCGCCTATTGAAGAAATAGATCGGTAAAAAGGCACTCCCGTTATTGTGGCCCATACTTAGCAAGGCCCATAAGCGGGGACGCTTCATTTTTCTTGCTTTAGCATCAATCAGTACCAGCTTATATATATTATAATTCAAAAATAGAGCTCCCATAATCCATAGAGGCCCGAAGATTGCCATGATTATTGCTGTGATCGCCATGATAATTCCTCCTAAAAGTGATTAATAATAGCTAAGTCGATCATCCCAAAGATAAATAGACCATTAATATATAGGTCGGTGATAATAGACTCATCGATCTATCAAAATGTCTTCGTAAAGCGTTTCTGAGTACGATCGTGACGATAACCAATGCTTTGGTAAAATTGGTGGGCTTCCTGGCGATGGACCGCTGAATTTAAGCGAATGTAGTGGAGTTGGTGGTTAATCGCATAATTTTCTACAAAAGACATGAGCTCCCTACCAATGCCATGGCCTTGATAGTCAGGATTTACCGCAAGGCCAAGAATATTTAAGCCCGTTTCACTGTAGAGTCCTTCATAGATCTCAGCGTGAACAAAAGCAACCGCCCTAGAAGCAGTCTCCTCTTCATAAACAGCTAGAATATGGTGATCATGGTCTTGGGATAATTTTTTGATTTGTGATTGGACAAGATTCAGATCAGCATCGTAGCCGAGTGCGACCTGGCATATTTCTTGAATCGCTTTAGCATGAGTCTCTTGAATAGATCTGATCATAGACTTTCATCTCCTATGGATAAAGGTATAAAAATGCCTCAAGTAATCATTAGAATACTTGCTGGACTAGCATTTTATTAGGCTAAATTATATACCTCTTATAAGGAGTTTTGAAGCTAATTTAAACTTTTTATCAATCGCAAAGCGCTTAGGGGGCAACTTCTTTTAAAGTTAACTTTCCTTAAAGCGGACCCCATTGGCCTTTAATTTATTAATTGTGCCTTTACCGATACCATTAATGGCTAGGACTTCTTTTTCCGTTTTTGTTTTAAAGTCATCGGCAGTTTCCAAATCTTCTAAGAGTAAGGCACGGACATATTGGCTAGCGATATTAGCGAAAATTCCCTTACCCGATAGTTTATCGGCTTGGAAATAGGACATAATATTCTTTTCTTTTTGAGCTTGCACATCGTCAAAGTAGTTAGGAATGAGTTCCCTTAAACTTTGTTTAAAGTGCTGATAGAGGAGATTAGACTGGCTGAAGAGTGGTAAGACCTCGTTTAAAGCGATAGCCAAAGACTGCTTAGAATTTGGGCGATAGTCCTCTTTAGGCAAGTTGACAAAGACCTTAAGTTCATTAAAGTTTTCATCTTCAAAGAAATAAAGGATATCCGAATTGATTTCTTGTAAATCTTTGATACGTTGCTGGGCCAGTTTAAAATCCCTTGCTAAGATAAGACTGGTGGCCATGTAGAACAGCATTTGATCGTCTGATCGATAACTGGAGTCTCTTTTGAAAAGCGCTTTGGCCTGCTTATGTTGAAATGAATTGACGTAAATCGCCATCAGCTTATAGCGCACCCCCATATTGTCATTGGAATTAAAACGCAGGATATGCTTAGCTATTTTTTCAGCTTCCTCCATGAACAAACCCTCCTTGTATAAATCTAACAAGGTATTTTGTACGCGGAAATAAGGCCGATTTTCTACAGCAAAATAGCCAGACTCTTTGATTTCCTTACGGTGGGCCTTGAAATAATCATCTGCTTTGGCTTGAAGCTTCGAAATCGCCTCGATATCTGAGAAATGACTGAGTGCCCAAGCACAGTAAATATCTAGGTTGTCAGAATCTAAAGCATAGGCTTCTTCTAACAAGACTGCTTGTTGGTCTGGATCTTCTGTATACATAGCAGACTCAAACAAATCCATAGCGCGACTCGATTCATCTTCATCATCAAAGGACAATAAGCCCGCATTATGCAAATGAATAGCGTGGGTAATGGCTGCTTCCCCATCCTCAAACTCGCTGCTATGCTGGTCGAGGAATTTTTGAATATTTCTAAAAATATCTTCAGTTTCAAAAGACATGTCTTCACCTTCTCTAGCTTTTTTAGTCAGCCTTATTTTCTTGCCTAAATATAGGACTTCTAGTTTTTCCTCTCTTCTATCAAATAGGAGTAGCTAGGCTGCATTCCATCCATACACAATCAGTATAAAGCTTATCAGCCGTTTAATCGAATAGTAAAGTCACAATATGTTTTGTTTTGGAATAATAGTGAACTACGATGAGCGTAATTCCTACATTACTCAATTTCTTTCCCTTTTCTGGTAACTATTCGGATTTTCCCAACAGTTATCCTCCTATATTAATAAATGCTTATTCTATATTATGTTTTTCTTTTAATAGCCTAATCTTATTTTGGACCTCTCTAATCTCCTCTAGGCCTACGCTTCTATCGGCAATCATCTGATTGAGTCGGAAATCTAAGCGGATAATTTCTTTTTCTACTTGATCCTGATTATCTTTCTGATAAGAAGGACTTAGTAGCTTTTTGTTTTTAATGATAAATTGCTTATCCACGCAATGATTGACAAATTCCTGGTCGTGAGAGACCAACAGAATGGCAGCAGGATGACTTCTGATAAACTCCTCAACGCTTTCAAGGGTTTGAATATCTAAATAATTAGTCGGTTCGTCTAATAGCAAGAGATGGTAGTCTCCTAGTAATAATTTAGCGAAAGCCAAGCGAACGCGCTCACCTCCTGATAGGCAATTGACCTTGTCCGTCACTCTGTTTTGATCGAAGCCCAAAGCGGCTAAAACCCGATGAATCAGGTCATCCGACTGCAAACTTTCTTCACTAATATTTTCTAGAATGCTTTTATTCAAGTGAAGCTGATCAAAATTTTGCCTAAAATAGCCAATATTCAAATTTTCCATGTAATAGCCGGGGAGCTGACGATGGAATAACTGGCTAAGAAAAGTGGTTTTTCCTGCTTGGTTGCGTCCCTGAATAGCTACTTTATCTCCTGCCTGCAATTTAAATTCTGGGATTGTAAATAATAAACGCTCATCGACATGGACTTGACCTGCTTCTAATCGGAGCAAGCTCTGCCCAGCTTTAACCGCTAAATTACCAACTGCTTTGAAGCGATACTGCCCTTCTTTCTTGGGAGTGTTGACTGGTTCAATCTGATCAATTCTTCTTTGCAAGGCCTTAGCTGACCTGGCTAAACCTTTCTGTTGACCGTCATACTTTCCCGCGTAGCCACTTACTTTATAATCTGAGCGGGAAAGATTCTTTTTCTTCTTTTTAAAATTTTGGGCCCGCAGATTTCTTTCTTGGATCTCTTTTTCTAACTGATGCACTTTCTTTTGATAATTTTTATAAGCAGTTTCCTGTCCTTGAACAGCTTTTGCCTTAGCTGTTTGATAGTCGTCATAGTTGCCTACATATTTAGTCAGTTTTCCTTGGTCGAGTTCCCAAATCTGGTCCACAACTTGATTTAATAATCGGCGGTCATGAGAAACCAACAAAACTGTCCCCGAATATTTAGTTAAAGTTTGGCTTAACCAATCAATATTTTTAACATCCAAATTAGAAGTAGGTTCATCGAGAATTAGTAGATCTGCCCCTTTAGTGAAAACTTCTTCCAAGAGTCTTTTCTCTTGCTCTCCCCCAGATTCTTCAGTCGTTTTTTTGAGTTGAGGAAGATAGGCATAACTTGGATGAATAAACACTTGTCCGGTAAAGTCCTCATCTAATCCAACCAAGACGCGTAATAATGTTGATTTTCCCACGCCATTCTTGCCGATAAGGCCAATCTTATCTCCTTGATTGGCTATTAGCTGGTCAATTTGAAATAATTGACGATCTGCAACGATCTTCGAAACATGTAAAAATTTTATCATTTCCATCTTTAGCTCTCCTTTAAGTTCAGTACACCTATCATCAATAAATAAATGTGAGCTAAAAATGTGTACACAAAAAGACATGGCTAAATTAACCAAGCGTCTGAGTACACACTGATCCCCCTAAATTGTGGGAATTCATTTGCTCAGATGCTTAAATTAAAATTACCATGTCTTTTTTACCTCGGATTTCTTAAATTAAGTCTATTATAGCAAATCATTCTATACATAAAACAATATTATTCATTTTTTCTCATATTTTTTTATGTTTCTTTTCAATGATATGAAATTTTATCAAAGTGGTCTAACTGCTACAAACATCAACCAATTCATCCTTTTTCGCTAAAAAAAGCCCCATTTCTGGAGCTTCTTTCAATTCACAAATTTTCTTCTATAACCTTAAAGACACAGACGAAAACATTATTAGCTACTTAATTTTTTGAAACTTGACCTGCCAATCAGATCCATAACCGACCTTGTAGGCTTGAGCAAAACTGTTCTGATTAAGGGCAACCGCCAAATTCCTAAGCGAGTTACAATAGATCAACGCCCGACTCTGAGGCACAGATTGGAAGGACTGGACCACGGGCACGACGTCATCATAGACCGTTTGCCCTTGGTGGTTGATCTTGAGATGGAGTTGGTCTCCTGTTTTTACTTCTAAGTCCTGCAAAGACTCATAAGGGATATTGGTCCAGAGCGAGCCGAAACGTTCATCGTGAATGGCAACGTGACCGCTGAGTACACCTTCCTCAGAATTAATCTGGAAGTCATCAATCTCGTAGAGCTTAAGCTCGCTGATATCAAGTTCTTCACCCACCTCACTCAAGTCCAGCTGACCACTGGCTAAGCGAGCTGCCGTATAGGCGTACAAGTCACGGCCATAGAAAGTATAGGACTGGTTGGTCGAAGGTAACAAGTTTTTCTCCTTGTCAATTTCAAAGGCCGCCTGGATTCCCACATATTTGGCTAGGAAGGACAGGGTCCCATTATTAGGGGTGACGATATAGTGGCCACTGTCTAATAAGGCAATGACTGACTTTTGCTTGTAGCCCACGCCCGGGTCCACAATCGATACGAAGATGGTCCCCTCAGGCCAGTAGGAATAGGTCTGATAGAGCCGGTAGCCAGCCAAATAAATATCATAAGGGGGAATATTATGGGTTAAGTGATGAATGCTCAAGCTCTCATCGACTGTCACCACCACTCCCGTCATGGCCGATACCGCTCCATCATTCAGTCCAAAGTCACTTTGAAACACTAATTGCTGACGAAAAGCCGGTAATTTACTGAAATCAACAACCATTCTCTATTCCTCCTCACTCAATACTACTTCAACACTGACACCAACCCCATACGGCAGGTCATATTTAGAAATAAAACTCCCCTGATTAATGGCTAGACTCAAGTTAGCAAATTCATTCTGGTAAATAGTTAATTCGCCCAGACTCACCTCGCCAAAGGTCTTATGAATTTGAATCGGCTCATCGAAAACCACTTCTCCACTTTCTGATCGAACAATAACCCAAACTGACTTCCCGGCTTGATCTTTTAACCAAGCAAAGGGAATATTGGTCCAATAATTACCAAAGTTAGGATCAATAATTTCCCCCATGCCTGTCAACCGATCCTTGGCTTGCACCGGCTCGATCAAATCAAAAGTGACAATCTCGTCAACCGGATATTCAGTCCCAAAATCTTCAAAGGCCACCTGTCCGCTGGCTAGCTGGGCGGCACAATAGGCAAAGACATCACGGCCATGAAAGACCGAGATTCCTTCCGTCCCCTGGCCTTTGAGGCGGTGACGGTCAATATCAATCTCAACCACTCGTTCAATACCAAAGTGCTCAGCGACATGGGTCAAACTCCCGTTATCAGGGGTCACAATGGTGTAGCCGTTTTTGGTCTGGGCAATACAAGCTCGCCGACTCGTGCCCACACCGGGGTCAACGACTGAGACGAAAATAGTGCCCTTAGGCCAAAATTGCATGGGTTGGTAGAGGCGGAAAGAGCCGCTCCAGATATCATAATTAGAAATCTCATGGGTTCCGGTAATAATTTCTAAGTCGCGGTCGACTGACTTGACCACCCCATACATGGCGCTAACAGCGGCCTCTTTATAGGTAAAATCGGTCTGAAATACTAAAATAGGTTTCAATTTGTTAATGGTCTCCCTTCTATCATGGCGTCCAATCACTGTGAACAGTGACTACGACTCTCCTTACTGGTCATCACTTAGCTAAATGACCCACAATTCATGGATTCTTCCGGTAAGCCGTAACCACATATAAATAATAAAGATTGCTCCTTGAACGATGGCCAAGAGTCGCATCTGCTTATCGTGGTCCCCAGGCTCAAGGTCCCCATAATATGACCGTTTCTTTCCTTGGCCATACCCCCTCAGGTCCATAGCGCTAGAAATGGTTTCCACCTGGTCAAAGGAGACAATAATTAAGGGCAAGAGAATGGCGGTGTTGGCCTTGAGTCGTTTAAAAAGGCCGGCCCGCTTAGGATTGAGCTCCAAGCCCCGCATCTGCATAGATTCCTTAATGGCGGTAAAATCACGGAAGATATCGGGCATATATCTCAGCCCCAAGGAGAACATGGTGCCAATTTGATAAGGAACTCCCATAGCATACAAACCACTAGCTAACTGGGTGGGGGTAATGGTTAAGATAAAGCACAGACTGATAATCAAACTGCCGATCATCTTCATAATTCTGGCTAAGAAGTAAACCAAGGTCTCATAGGTGACGACAAAGTAATCGTTAAAGCGATACAAAACCGTTACCTGTCCAGCTAGCTCGGTCCCGGTTAAAGGGTTAGCCAAATAATAAAGAAAGACATTAATCAGGTTCATGATTAACATAAAACGAAAGATAAACTTCAGGGCCCGACTTTTCCGGTAAACCTGCTTAAAAATCCAAGCATGGATGAGAAAGAGGGGAAGGATAATCCTTAGGTCGAAAGAGACCATCATTAGGGCAAGCGCAGTCACAAAGACCCATAGCTTGGTTGAACCCGCCAGGCGGTCAAAGTAACC
Organism: Aerococcus sp. Group 2; assembly: GCF_905125285.1. Lineage (NCBI taxonomy): Bacteria > Bacillati > Bacillota > Bacilli > Lactobacillales > Aerococcaceae > Aerococcus > Aerococcus sp. Group 2. Next base: position 446,067 of record NZ_CAJHPA010000002.1, read on the forward strand.
ATCGCCAATGTCATAACGGATAATCAATTGGTCATGCATCTACTTCCCCTCCCTTTCACTTTTGATAAAGGCTTGGATAAAGTCAGCCACCGGTAAATTCAAACGCTGGGCAAAGTCAAAAATGGATGTCTTCTTCAAGGAAGCCCGCTCAACCAGTTGATCATCCGCTAAAATATCAAAAATCGGCCGGTCAGCGATTAACTGACCGTCTTCAATGACCAGGCCCCGGTCGGTGTATTCTAGGGCCAGATGCATATCATGGGTAATGAAGATCATGGTCATTTGATAGGTCTGGTTCAAGTCATCGATAAACTCCATAATTTCGCGGTAATGAGCATAATCCGATCCAGCAGTCGGTTCATCTAAAATAATACAGGTTGGCTCCAAGGCCAGCACAATAGCCACTGTTAAGCGCTTCTTCTGCCCGTAACTTAAAGCCGAAATTGGCCAGTTCCGTTTAGAATAGAGTCCAGTGACCTGGAGAACTTGCTGGACCCGATAATCGATTTCAGCCTGATCGACTTGGCGGTATTCCAATCCCAGGGCAATCTCCCGGTAGACTGAATCCGTCACCAGCATTTGGTTAGGATTTTGCATGACATAACCAATCAGTTGAGCGATTTCTTGGATAGTAATAGGGTTTCCTAGGCGCTCGATCTTACCCGCCTGTGGCTTTAGAACGCCAGTTATCAGCTTAGCCAAGGTGGATTTTCCCGACCCATTCTCCCCCACAATGGCTATACGTTCTCCCCGTCTAATGCTTAGCTTGGGGATTTGAATGAGCGGTTGCTTGGGATCGTAGCCAAAGCGTAAGTCCTCTAAGTGGATAATGACCGGTTCATCCTCACTGTGCGGATCCTGGCCACCTGTTTCAGCTTCTTTGGAAGCAGACTCCTCACCAGCTAGCCAGGGCTTTTTACCTTGGTAGAAAGAAAGGTCGAGAGTCTCTAACTGGGTTAAGCCCTCCTCTTGCTTCAAGCCTCCATACATATTCTTCAAGGCACTAATATAAAGGGGTTCCCGGATCCCATATTGAATCAAGAGGTCGGAAGCAATCAGCTCATCTGGCGTCATCACGGTCACAATCTGCCCTCGGTCCAACAAGACCACTCGATCAATGGGACGGTGGAGGACGTCTTCAAAGCGGTGTTCGATGATGATCACAGTCTTCCCATCCTCTTTATTCAAGGAATCGATGAGTTCAACCATGGATAGGCCCATCTGGGGATCTAAGGCGGCTAGGGGTTCATCAAAGAGCAAAATCTGATTTTTCTCCCCTAGAATCCCGGCCACAGAAACTTTTTGCTTCTGTCCACCTGAGAGGGAGTAGGGAAGGGAGTCTAGCTGGTCAACCACACCAACCCGCCGAGCGACTTTGTCAACGAAAGTCTTCATCACAGACCTAAGTGTATTACGGTTCTCCAGGGCAAAGGCAATATCTTCAGCCACGTTAATACCAACGAATTGGGCATCACTATCCTGCAAAACAGACCCTACCTCTTGGGACAAATCGAAAACCGATGAAGATCCCACCGCGTGTCCAGCGACCGTCGCTGTCCCAGTGATAGTTCCTTCAAACTGGTTAGGGATCAGTCCATTGATGCACTGTCCCAGGGTTGATTTCCCGCTCCCACTGGCGCCTAAAATCAAAATCTTTTCCCCTGGATAAATTTCCAAGTTAATGTCTTTGAGGGCTGGTTCTTGGGCAGACGCATAGGTAAAAGAAAAATCTTTAAATTGAATGATTGGTGAAAGGCTAGTGTGCTCCATTAGTCCTCATCCACCAAATTTGTTGTCCCCCGATAACGCTTGGCTAGAGTAAAGAGCAATGGAATTCCCACGACAAGAACGACGATGGAATTAGTTAAAACAGCCACTTGGGCTTGAGTGATGGTAATGGCTAATTCACCACCGTAGAAGACTTTAGTCAAGAGCGGGGTGACCAAACCAAAGGAAAGTTCTAAACCAACCACCGATACCAAGGCATAAATGACCGCGTGTTTAGCGGTAAAGATGCCCCGCCGAATATCCGCTCCATAAAGTTTTAAAGCGCCGATAAAGAAACAAGCAAACATATTGCCCACGGTCCAGTCCACCCAGAAGCCGCTGCCGCCTAAGGCATCAGCAAAGACGTTTCCAATCAAACCAACTAAGCCTGCTTGAACCGGTCCAAAGAGGGCGCCAACGACGATAGGAACGATATAAGCCGTGGATAACTTGGTATTAGTAAAAACCGGAATCCCTCCATAAGTCATCAAAATCCCAAATAAGGCTGCTCCAATAGCGACTGCAACAATGTTTCGTGTGGTAAAATGTTTATTCATCTTTTTTCCTCCTTTACTTAAATCTAATATCAATAGTATTTAAGTTCATTATGATTAAGTTATTCTATCATGGGACTTTTAAAAATGAATTATCATTTACCGATCAAGCGTGTACATTAAACAAATGGTAATTTATTATTTTAAATATCTTAATTTATCTTATTAATTATTTAAATACTATCCGGTATAAAATTTATCCCATTAAAAAAGCTCCATTGCTGGAGCTTATCTCTACACTCAAATTATATTCCTAAACCTCATCCCTTACTCTCACAAAAATTCTACTCCTATAATTTATCCTTCAATAAATTATCTGCGTTCAGCAATTTTTTATAGTAGGCATCATACTGTGGACTAAACTTCCTTATTAAGGGGATTGCCTTTTCATAATAGTGATTATCACGCATATAATTTCTGATTTTTTCGTTCATCGAATATAAGGGACTGCTTTTAAAGTCATCACTTTCTTTATACGCCAGGTATGCTTCGACAGCTTCTTGGTTATCTTCAAACCATCGATTAGGCTCCTCAACCGCAGCCTGCTTGCTATCATTCACTTTATCTAACATAGATAGATCAATGTCTGAAGCAATTTTTTCAATCCAGTCTTTTTCTTCCTTAGAAAAATTAATCATGGGCAAGGAGTCTAAGTAATGAATATATTCTGTGAAAGCTGCTTCATTTTGCTGCTTTACTGGCTCATTCAAAAAAGGTTGATAGGCATAAAAGAAGGCCTGACCAAAGTAACCTGGAAAAATCAATTGCAGGCGTTCGTACATGCTTTCATTTTTTTCAATCGCTAATATTTTTTGATTAATTCCTTGAATAGAGGCTCCAGTAATTAATCTTTGCAGAAGTTGATATTTGCGTTGATCTAACTCGCTTTTTATTTGTTTTTCTCGAAGGATAGTCGCAAGCTGGTTCTCATTATTCAAGATATCTTCAACTTCATTCAGTCTTAACCCTAACCTTCTTAATGTAGCAATCTTATGTAATTTTTCAACATCCAATTCACTATAGCTACGGTAGCCATTTTCTTCCCTATGAGGTGCAACCAGCCCTTTTTCTTCATAGTATTCGATTGCCTTCCGTGTTAATCCAGTTTGCTTTTGCACTTCACCACGTAACATATGATCCCCTCCTTCAATTTAAAGATATCACGGAGCCTCAGGGACAGGTCAAGAATTATTTTCAAATCTTCAATTATTAGATTTGAGAAACTTACTTGATCATCTTCCTCACATTCCTCATATGGTGTGGCTATTTTTTTGCAAGCAAAAGACCCGACTTGGTCCTCTTTAATATAAGAGGCCTGTCGGGTCTATTTTATCATTCTTCTGTTTTGAAAATTCATCTACTTATAGCCAAGAACAATCAAGTTAGGCTTTGAATAAAGAAATTCCACGGCTTGTGACTTTGCTTGTTTGAGTTTATCGATAATAAATCTATTTTTAGACTTCTACTTATTATTTTTTCATTAATTGTTCTATATTTTTATTTAGTCTATCAAGTTGTCTCATGATGATATAATTTTGGACTAACAAGGCACTTAAGCCACCAGCTGCTGCATCTGAATTGTTCAATAGTACTTCTAAATCATCCTTATTAAGGTCTTCAAGATTAAAATCTTCTACAATTTGTTCATATTTCTTTTCATCTTTTTTATCAAATAGTGCCATATACCCTCTTCCTCCTTTTATTTTACTATAACAAAGATCTAAAATTTTAAAAACTATTCACTAATAGAGCTTTTTGCAGTCTTTGAGAGGGCTTAGCATCCTTCTTTTTAGTCGACTTCTTGGAAATTTTTGACATGGGGGCTGTTTATTAATTTCTCTTCACTTAGGCCTCTGACATTGATACTAGGCACTCAGTGGTTCACTATTCCCACATCATTCCGTCATTACTTCCGCGTCAGACCCACGACCGCTTCCACATGTATCGTGGATAAGCTATGGATTGAAAATGAGGGAGTGAGTATGTACTTTGATTGAATATTCATTCTTTTAATATCTCCTCAATTGAAGATATCATGGTCTATACCATTAAGGAGGATCACAATGAGAGCGCTAATTTATAAAGACTTTATGTCTGCTAAGCTGTCTTATATGATCAGCTTTATGATCATTATCGCTATTTCTTGCTATGCCTTATACCAGGGAACGCCATTACTCATTCCCTTACTATTCATTTACATGCCTGTCATTTTCAGTGGACTAACTTTTGGATTTGATGACCAGGCTGACTTTCCGAAGTTTATATTTACCACACCGATTCCCCGATGGGTGTATGTGACAAGTAAATATGTTCCCACATTCGTTTTTTCAATGCTAGGTCTTGCTTCTAGTCTCTATCTGTTTTATCAACAGGGGGCTGAGATTCCTATTGCTGTTGTTTTTTCACTATTAATCATCCTGGTTCCAGTATTATTAACCTCAATCCAGATTCCCTTCTTCCTAAAATATGGGTCTGAAAATGGTCGTATCATTATGATGGGTGCCTTCTTTATCTTGTTTGCTATGACCTCCCTTTTTGGTAAACAGGTTGATCTGTTTAAGAAGTATATTCAAAATATTGAGCACTATTTGACCGATACATTGATTGCTTTAGTTTTAGTAAATGTAATCATTTTAGCTCTATCCATTTTTATGTCCACTCATATTGTTAACCATAAAGAGTATTAGAATGCCCGTAACAAAAAATATATATGTCAAAAAAGAGACCTAGATTAATGCAACATAGATCTAGGTCTCTTAGTGATTATCATCTATTCTAGGTTTTTGATTAAAAATCGCAATTTCATAATACGCCAAGCAGAATAGATGAGCAACAATCCCCCGATACCTAGCCAAGGCCATAAAACTTTTTCAACCGGGCGATAACTCCAATACGTCCAATGCCACCAATCTCGGGGCATATCGAGATGCACCAAAAGTCCGACAAGAAGCATCACTAGTGAGACAATCATTAGATAAACAGCGGGCCTTAATCTCCGCTTGAGATCATTCTTCTGACCTTCTTTCTCACTAAAAGCTGGAATATTTTTGGATCCATCGGTTTCAATAATGATGATCTCTTTATTGATCATGCCTGGGTTGGTTGCCAAAGCGGCTCTACCTTGATTATAAGGACGTAAGCGGACATTTCCCAGACTAACCTTGCCGATATTAAGAGGGGCAAAGAAAATTTTGTAACCTAAATCATGTAAGAAATCACAATAATTCATTCGCTCTCGGTTGGACATATGACCGATATATTGAACGATATAATGGTGTATATGATTATTTGTCTTTTCGAATTTTTGTAGCATACTACCACTTTTAATCAGACGATAGCCCTGATCAGCCATCTCATTGAGATATTTTTCTCTGCCTTCAATGGGATTTAAGAAAGTTTTCAATTTAGTTAACATGATTCTTCTCCTTTCGCTAGATAATTTTGACTGGCTATAATTAATTGATTCATTCGTCTTAACTCTAAATCGAGCAATTTCCGACCGATGGGTGTTATTTGATAAATCTTACGGCGATTTGCTTTATCGTGTTCCAGCATTTCTATCCAGCCTTTTTTAGTGAGATTGTTAATGGCTCCATAGAGAGTGCCAGGCCCAAAAGTTACCCGACCTTGTGTAATAGCTTCTACTTCCTGCATCACATTGTAGCCATGATTCGGTTGAACCATGGTTAATAAAACCAGAAAATGCGTCTCCGTTAAAGGGAGTTCATTTTCTAGATCTGATTTAGCAACCATCTCATAACCTTCTTTCCCTTTTTCAATTATATTATATCGCAACGCGTAGTACGTGTAAAGTAGTAGTGACAAAAAAGAGACATAGAACTATGTCATCACTACAACATAGACCTGGTTTCTCTTATTTATCTATTCTTACAATTTTTCCCGTCTTCAAGGTTATTTCAAGCTGGCCATCTTCAACCATAACCTTCTCAATCAGACGATGAACTAAGCTTTCATCATATTCGACCATCCCTTGGTGCTGAGTTTTCAAGAAGGCTTTGATGTCTGAAATCGTCGTTGCTTTTTATCATTGCCTGCATTTCCACCTTATTCAGTCGATCAGTTTCCCCATACGCCTATCCACATTTCTACCATTTTTATCCAACCAACAGAAAAAAGCCCCATCTCTGGAGCTTCTCTCAACATCTAAAACCTCTACAAACCCTATCCCTATCAGCTTTTCTTTTCAGCTAACGCATTTAGGAACGTAATCTCGTTGCACTCGAACGCTCCCATAAAATCACCTACGCTATCGCTACGGAGCTGACGCTGTAACTCACTGCGTAGCTAACGCATACTCCATCCGTAACTCGCTTTGCTCGAATGGCTGCAGCATCTGCGACAGCTTCTACGCTTTGCTTTGCAGTCATATCTCTCATTCGCTACGCTCAAAGAGCTATGAGATATCGCATCAATCATTCGTAATTGATGACTGCGTCGCTAGTCGCTTCTTGTCATCAAAACGACTGATTCAACATGGTGGGTTTGCGGGAACATATCGACGGGTTGAACCTTACCCAGTTGATAACCCTGGTCGACAAATTTGGCCAAGTCACGGGCTAGGGTGGCAGGATTGCAGGAGACATAGACAATTTTCTTTGGTTGAACTTCTAAGACAGACTGGATAAAGTCCTCTGCGAGCCCCTTGCGTGGTGGGTCAACGACAACAACATCGGGTTTGAGTCCCGCTTGGACCCAGTCTTGGATGACTTCTTCTGCTTTTCCAGCTTGGAAGGTCACATTATCCAGTCCATTGAGCTGGGCGTTTTCCCGGGCTTGATCAATGGCGTCTGGAACAATTTCAACCCCATAAACCTCTTTAGCGGCTTGGGCTAGGCAAAGTGAAATGGTCCCAATCCCACAATAAGCGTCCACCACCACTTCATCCCCCTTGAGATCAGCGGCTTTAAGAGCTTGTTGGTAGAGTTTTTCCGCTTGGCTGGTGTTGACCTGGAAGAAGGACTTAGAGGAAATCCGGAAGGTCAAGTCAAACATGCGGTCTTCATAAAGGTCCTCACCATAAACCACCCGCTGGTCTTGGCCCATGATAACATTGGTGTTTTTCTGGTTAATATTAATCACAATAGAAACTAAGGCAGGGATTTGAGCTTTTAATTCTGCTACAATTTTCTCTTCATCAGGAAGTTTTTCCCCGTTAATCACAATCACCAACATGACTTGGCCAGTATAATAACCCTGGCGAACGATCAAGTGACGGAGTAAGCCTTGGTGGCTGTCTTCATCATAAGCAGAAATGGGATACTGGTTAAAAATGGTCACTACTTTTTGTAAGGTCTGGTCAATCCCAGGCAGTTGAATTTGGTAATCAGTCATAGGGACTAATTTATGGGACCCCTTGCGGTAAAAACCAGTATAGAGCTGGCCATCCGCTTCTCCAATCGGAATCTGGGCCTTATTGCGGTAGTGCCAAGGGTCTTCCATACCGAGGGTTTCTAAAACCTCAGTCTGATCCAGCAGGCCTTGTTTTTGTAAGCTGTTGACCACCTGTTGGCGCTTGAAGACCAGCTGGGCCGGATAGGCCATGTGTTGGAGTGGCATGGTCCCCGTTCTTAGGCCGTTTTCATCACGGAGGGGGACACGACTATCTGCGTCATTATAGCGTTCTAAAACAATCGCAAAGGCAAACTTTTTGAGCACTTTGACCACTTTAACTTGGCAATCCTCCCCCACCAAGGCATTTTGAATAAAGAGGGGGTAGCGGTCGACCTTAGCCACACCCATCCCTTCATAGGTCAGGTCAGTGATGGTGACATCGAGTATTTGATTCTTCTTAACGGGCGCTTGCCATTTTTTCTTTGCCATATTGACATCCTCTCTCTTTGGTCCTTTCTATTATATCATGGCAAAAGTCTGCCTGTTTCTCAATACCTCCTGGCGAAATATTTTTAACGGACAGGCGCTTTTTTATACTTTTCTTCCACTTTGTTTTATCCTTATTTAAAAGTCCCAAACGATTTTAAACTAGAAAAGGAGGCTTCACTTGTCCATCACTATCCGCCATCGTTGGCTGGGCACCATTCCTTTACTGGAGTGTGCGCCCAAAGACCAGCTGCATTCCGCCTTACCCTTAATCATTTATTACCACGGTTGGCGGTCGCACAAGGAATTAAACCTCACCGCCGCTCGCCGCCTGGCCCGTTTAGGCTGTCGGGTCATCGTTCCCGATGCGGCTAACCACGGAGAGCGCCAAGTCCCGGTCCAGGGCATTCCTTCGCAGACCTTCTGGCAGAGTATCCAAAGCAATCTTTTTGAATTTTCCTATATCGTCAACTTCTTCCAAAAGCGTCAACTAGCCAATGACCAAGTAGCGGTTGCTGGGGTATCTATGGGTGGGATGACCACCTTTTCTCTCCTAAGCCAACACCCTGAGATCCAGGCAGCAGCGGTCCTGATGGGAACACCCCAACCTCTAGCCTATGCTGAGCGTTTATACCAACACGCCATAGCGGCTCAACGTTTCATGCCTGATGATTACTTTGACCTCATCGCCTGGCTAGAAAACTATGACCTGTCTAGACACAGTGAGCGCTTAGGTCAACGTCCCTTGTTTATCTGGCACGGCCACCAAGACCAACGCGTGCCCTTTGCTCAGACGGAAGCCTTTGTTCAGCAAAATCCCGATGCCCATATCCATTTTCTAACTGAAGACGCTGGCCACCTAGTGGATATCGAGACCACCAAAGCCATGGTTGAGTTTTTCGACCACCACTTTATTAAAAAGGATTCCTCTGCCATTCACTCTTGATCAGATCAAACTGTTATGTCTCTCATCTGATCCGTGTTACTATGAAGTCAAATTCAAGCAGTCTGACAAAATAGAGAAAGGAAAGTTTCAATGAAAACCTATAAGTTATCTAACAGTGTTGAAATTCCTGCCATCGGTTTCGGTACCTGGAAATTAGAAGGCGACATGGCGGTCAATGCGGTCTCCTACGCCTTGGAAGTGGGTTACCACCATATTGATACTGCCCAATACTACGGCAACGAACACGAAGTGGGCCAAGCCATCAAAAAGAGTCCCGTTCCCCGTGAAGACATCTTCTTAACCACAAAAGTTTGGAATGATAAAGTCGGTTACGAAGATACCCTAGCCTCCTTTGAAGAGTCCTTAGAGAAATTAGGGACTGACTATGTCGACCTGCTCCTCATCCACTGGCCTAATCCCAAACCTTACCGAGAAGAACCCGGCTATAAAGCACGGAACGCCGAAGTTTGGCGGGCTTTGGAAACCATCTATGAAAAAGGCCTAGCCAAGGCCATTGGGGTCTCTAACTTCCTCCCCTACCACCTGGATGCCCTCTTAGAAACAGCTAAGGTAATCCCTATGGTTAACCAAATTAAGTTAACTCCCGGACTCACCCAAGACGAAATCGTGGAGTATTGCAAGAAACATAATATTTTATTAGAAGGCTACAGTCCACTCGGTTCAGGTGAGATCTTCGATAATGAAGAAGTCCAAGCCATTGCCCAACGGTTAGGTTACTCCGTAGCTCAAATCGCCCTGGCCTGGTCCTTGAAACACGGCTTTGTGCCACTTCCTCGCTCAAAAACGCCAGAAAATATCAAGGCTAACTTAGATGTCTTTGATATCCAACTGACTGACCGCGATATAGAATTACTGGATACAGTAGCTGACGTAGAAGCGCCTGATCCTGATAGTAAATCCTTCTAGAAGACAGAAAAAAGCGTTAAACCCGCACATTGGGAATAACGCTTTTTCTTTTGCCTTTAACTTGACTAGTCTTTGGGAACTTCTACCACTTGACGGTCAAAAGGATCTTTGGAGAAACCTTGGTCAAGGATCTTCTTGGCCCACTCTTGGGCACCAAAGAGGGAGTGGTCCCGATAATTCCCACAAGAGACCGCTTCAGTTCCTTGGACATCCGACCAGTCACTTTTGACAATGTCACGCAAAACCTTAGTATAGGCCACCGCAACTTCTTCGGGTTCCGCTTGGCCCCACATGATCAAATAGAAACCGGTTCGACAGCCCATTGGGGACAAGTCAATAACCCCATCCAGATAATCGCGAATATAAGCCGCTGACATATGCTCAATGGTATGGAGGGCCGCAGTAGGAATCGCTTGTTCATTGGGTTGGACTAAACGAATATCGAACTTGGTGATTTGGTCACCATGTTCTCCCTCTTCACGACCAGCCACCCGCACATAAGGGGGGTTGACTTTATTGTGGTCTAAATCAAAACTTTCAACTTTTGCCATATTTCCACGCTCCTTTATCACTTTCATTATTAATAATAACACAGGCAGTGATAATGGGCTATGGGTCCCACTTAGCTTATGGCAAATGTCTTTGCCGCAAGAGCATTTGCGGTTGGATTAGGATGTTACTTATTTAAGATAGTCAAGGGCTTGGTGGGCTGCCATTCGTCCTGATCCCCAGGCAAAGGCACAGGTAACTCCTTCGATATCAGAGTATGAATTATCATACATACCGGAAGCGTTGGCACCAACGACATAAACCCCATCAATGACTTGTTCATTTTCGCCAATTGCCCGGCAGTATTCGTCCACTTCAATCCCACCAATTGTTCCTAAGACAGCTGAACGTACCTTAATAGCATAGAAAGGACCTTCCTCTACCTTAAATTGTAAGAGACGAGCATCTTTATTAAAGATTGGGTCATAGCCATCTTCAACCGCTTGGTTATAAGCTTGGATATTGTCCTTAAAGTTCTCTACCGGAACACCCATTTTCTCCGCTAAGTCTTCTAAGCTGTCGCCCTTAAGTACATAGCCATCATCCATGGCTTTTTGCCAGTCAGCATCTAGGTTTTCTAAAGGGCCAGTCACCGCTTCGCAGCTTCTTTGCGCTGAAAGTTCAGCTGGATTGTCCAATTCATCAGCATCTAAGTTGTCGATAAACTCACGTACTGCATTATAGCGGGTATAAGCATTAATCATAGGCACTTTCTCTGATTTGAGTCGGTCTAAAGTAGCTTGGTCCACAATGGAGAAATATTTCCCATTTTGTTTCATGGTCACATTGCCCCATAGGACACTATCATAGACAGCCTTCTCATCAGTAAAGCGTTCCCCACGACGGTTTATCCAAAGCAAGGGTAGGGAATAGATTTGGTTGATGGAATAATTACCCTTTTCGCCACCAGCAGCTTCAAAGGTTGGGTAGACACAGGCATTATGGTTTTGGAAGTTAGCTATGGCTCTGACTTGGCCACCTACTTCGTGAACCATGCGAATACCGTCACCGGTCGCTTTCCATTCTCCGGCGATAAACCAATCACTCACGTCTTGGTCAACATACTTCTCAACCATCTCTTCATTACCGATAAAGCCCCCATCGGCCACAAAGACGGTCTTCGTTGCTACCTCGATATCCTGACCATCTTGTTCATAGACGACCCCTGCTAATTGATCATTATCCATAATTAATTTTTTAGCAGCGGCTTTGGTCTCTACCTGACCACCCTTTTCTTTGAGGTATTCCACTAAGCGATCAAAAGAGTCATACTTATCGACAAACATATGGTAGGTGCCTGGATCTTCCCAGTGATAGTCTTGAATATTCCCAGTAAGGACGGTTTTCATTCCATGTTCTTCTAGCCATTCGATGGTGTCAGCAGATTGGTTAACAAAGTTTCTCACCAAACGGCCGTTATTCCGCCAATGTGACCACTCCATTAAATGTTTAAAAGCCTGGTCTTTAGTTGGATAAAAACCAGCATTACGTTGATGTTTGGATTCTACCGCAAAGATTCCTTCGGCAGCCCACTTGCTGGCGCCACCCCAGTCTTCACCCTTTTCTAGCACTAAGACTGATTTACCTGCTTCCACCAATTCTACAGCAGCTGAAAGCCCTGCACCACCTAAACCGATCACCACGGCATCATAAGTTTTAGTCGTCATTTTTATTCCTCCTTATAAGCATTGTTACTTCATTCACATATATTGTAAGCGTTTGCTGAAAGATGAGGAAGAGGGTAAAATGTATGATAGTAGAAATAATATTTCGGGAGGGACGAAATGAATTTTCAACAATTAAATTACTTTCTAGAAAGTGTCGAAAGAAAAAGTTTCCAAAAAGTGGCAGATAACAATTTTGTTAGTCAAAGGGCCGTATCAATTAGCATCGGCAAATTAGAGGAGGAAGTTGGTTTTCAGTTATTTATCCGTGAAAAGAACCGTATCCATCTCACCCCAGTGGGGCAGCGTTTCTACAACTATGTTAAAGACATGGTCAATAATTTAGATACCACGATTCATTTACTCCAAGGAGAGGATAAAGCCCTATACCAGTCACTCAATATTGGTTACCACTCCCCTTTTGAGGGTTTACTAGTCACCCAGCATATCAATCAAGCCCAAGAACAATTAGGCGTCCAATTTTCCATCCATGAGCAAGCCATCGAAAACTTAATATCCGATGTGAAATTTGGCATCATCGATATGGCTTATTTGATTGTTTATCAAAATAATCCGCTCAAACTCGATGATAAGCGCTTCAAATTAAAAACGATTTATTCAGATAATATTTTAATGGGAATCAGTAAAAAGAATCTAATCGCTCAAAAGCCAGCCTTTCCCCTAGCGGCTTTCAAAGATTACCCCATCCTGTTCTACACACCAGAAGATTCCACCTATATCCAAGAAGGTTTCCTCAGGTCTATCGAAATTCCTTTCAACCAATTACAAATCCGTCGCGAACAGAGTTTCCAGCACATCCAAGTCCTGGTCGCTACTGGCCAGGCCATCGCCCATTACTGCGGTGGACTGATTGACCTGCCCCTTCAAAATGAAATCAGCTACCTCCCCATCGAAAACCGTCCTAGCCCCTATGCAGTCCAATTAATTTACCTCAAGAACTCCCCTAAGATTGATTTAATCAAAAAATATCTAAGGACGCTTAAAAACTAAAAAATGCCATACCCTTCTGAGGTATGACATTGATGATAAAACTTTCATCCGTATGGTAGGCCAAGTAAAACTTTTTAGTCTAGCATGTTAACTGGGACTGGGCAAATGACTTTGCCGCAAGAGCATTTGCGGTTGGATTAGGATTTTTTGATAGGGCGCTTGGGGGTCTTTCAAACGCTCTAATAGCCTTTCCACTGCAACCTGACCAATTTCTTCGGTTCTGACATCCACACTAGTCAGTTGTGGGGTCGTCACTTCCCCATAGGAATCGCCGTTGATGGATAAGAGTGGCAGATCAATGTTTAAATCTTGCATGACCCCCAAAAACCCAAAGGCGATGGGATCATTGGAACAGATGATAACATCAGGCAAGGCCTCGCTTTGACTAAAGAATTTCTTAGCTGCTTGCGTGCCGGAATAGGAACTTTGTTTGATAGAAATAATTTCCTGGCAGTTAATGGTCGGATACTTCGGTAAGATAGCCCGTAGGATTTGTTCCTTACTACTCATCAAATGAGCCTGGTCAATTTCTTCACCAGATACATAGACTAAGGAATGATAACCCTCATCAGCGACCTGGTCTAACAAAAGTTCCATAGCTTTTTCAATATCATAGGCCACCTGGTCCATGTGATCAGGGAAAAAATTCATTAAACAAACCGTAACAATGGGACAATTGTGGTAAGAAGTTACAATCTCTTTTTGTTCTTCTCGAGTAAAATTGCCCAATAATAAAATGCCATCAAAAGTCCGTTTGAATTTCTTTAAGCGACTAATGGGGACAAAATAACAGCTGTAACCATATTCATGAACGATGGACTCGATGCCAAAACGCATATTAAAATAATAGGCATTGTCAATATGATCGCGGAAATGGTCATCTTTATGGATAACGAGAATATCATAGGCATAACTACTGACTCCACGAATGGTATAGTTCATGGCCTGCGCCACAGCATTAATCTCTTGACGGGTAGAGCTTTTAACGGATAGGGTAGGATCTTCTCTCAATACTCTAGAAATCGTTGATACAGAATAACCTGTTGCCTTGGCAATATCCTTTAAAGTTGTCATCTACTCACCTTCAACACCTTGATCTAAATATCGTCACTGATTGCTTGATAACCTATCACTTGATAATTGTCGTTTTCTGGGACTTCAACAAGGTCATGGTCAGCGAAATAATCGATGATTAAATTGGGAATGTCGGTAGTCAGTTCTTCTAGGACCTTGTCTCTAGAGAAATGCGGGAAGTTACCGCCTCCTGCCATCCGATATTGGTTAATGGCTAGGTATAATTCATCATCATCTTTAACTTCTTGCCCCTGATAGTCTAGTTGAACAATCCGCTGGCCTCGGTCTTTAGACACATCAATGGTGTAGTCAATCCCCGAATAAATATCATAGTTATAAACTTCGACTTTAGGATTGAGGTAGTCCTCACTAATTTCCAACCTACCTTGGTCATCTAAGGCAAAATATTCGGCATTTTTTTCTAAGTTCTCTCTTAATTCTTTACCGGTGAGCTTAATCTTACATAAACCGTTGGAGAAGGGATAATTAATCACCAAATCACGCACAGTGACTTCTTGTTTCAAACCATAAACATCCAGATTAAAGACTGAAGAGGCAGAAATATCAGTCCCTGCAGCCTCCATCTGAATTTTATTGGTCAAGGCAAAATAAGGATGCCCCTCAACTTGGGCTGCAAAGAAATTATCCACTAGGGCGGGTCGATCCAAATGCCCCAGCGGTTGGTCTAGCCAGTCTTGGACCTTTTCATTATCCTCTGCCAAAAGTTCTTCTAGCTCTTGGTCAGCCGGCTGGTCAGCGAGTGAGTGTAATTGGCAGCTCTCCACCCTCTTATTCAGTTGACCATCTGCCTCTTTATCCAGCTCTAAAATGACTTCGCCATATTTTTGCGCCCGAAAACCCGGCTGAATGATGGGTATCCCCTGCCAGATTGTCGCAATCTCACGGTGTTGGTGACCAGTAAAGAAGGCATCAATCGGTAAACCACTAGTTAATAGGGCATAGCCTTCATTTTCTCCGGTTAAGTCCTCTTCCGGTTGGCCGGTCTCCAAATTACATTCAAAGCCCCCATGGTAGGTAATGAAGATAAGATCACAGTGTTCGCTTTCTTTCATCAATGGGATATAGTATTGGGCCGTCTCCAGGGCGGACTTAAATTCTAAGCCCGCAATATTTTCTTCCTTCTCCCAGTGAGGGATATATTGGGTAACTAATCCCAGGACACCTATTCGGATATCTTCACATTGAAAAATCCGATAGGGCTTATGGCAGAAAACCTCTCCATCTGAAATCACATTAGCCAAAGCCAGGGAATCAGGCATATGGTTAATGGTGTTCTTTAAATAATCTAAGCCAAAATTAAATTCATGGTTACCCAAGGTCCAGACATCAGGCTGCACATAATTATAGACCTGGCTGGATATCTTGGCATAGTCATGATGGCTTTCCTCATAATTGGTCAGGGGCGAGCCCTGAATCATATCCCCACTTTCCAGATACAGGAGATGATCTTCTTGGCGACGCTTGGCCTTTAAAACACTGGCAAAACGGGATAGACCGTTAGTCGTCTTTTTATTTCTTGCTTGAAAACTTTGGGTTGAAAAATGTCCATGAACATCACTCATGGCGAGTAAAGTTAATTTCATGCTTGTCCTTTCTAAAAGTGTCCATAGGCGAGGTATTGACGTAGGCGGGTAGAAATGGCTTCCACTAAGAAGACCAGTAAGATTAAAGCAATTAGAATGGCGCCCACTTGGTTCCAGCGATAAGAGTTAATCGCAAATAGTAGAGGAGCCCCGATCCCACCAGCACCAACCAAACCTAGGGTAGTTGCATCTCGAATATTCATATCGAAACGGTAAATTAAGGTCGATAAGAAACTAGCCGATAACTGTGGAATAATACCGAACATGATTTGATCCATGGTGGTCGTTCCCATGGCGCGAAAGGCTTCCAAGATATCGGTATTTAAATCGGCAATGGTTTCTGAAAAGAGCTTGGTTAACATCCCAATCGAGGTAAAGGTCATGGTTAAGACCCCAGCAGCTGGCCCAGGACCCGTTACCCGGATAAACATCAATCCGTATACAATGGCTGGGACGGTCCGAAGCATCATAATCACCACCCGGAAGATTGCGGCTAGCCAAGCTGGAACCACATTACTGGATGATAAAAAAGCTAAAGGTAAAGAAATGATACCACCAATTAAGGTCCCAACAAAAGCAATACAGACGGTTTCAAATAATAAAAACCATAAACCACTGGAAGAAAAATCAGTCAACATAGTCATATCGGGATGAAGCACCCCAGAGATGATTTCTCCAGCTACGGCCCAACCGTCCTGGCTATAATTGGAAAAATCAATCACACTGGATGACCAAAATAATACCAGCAGCACAAGGACAGTGATGACTCCCTGAATGGCACGGTAATTTGGCTCTTTGTCTAATACGCTTTGAATTGAATCTGTCACAGCTAGCCCTCCTAACTAATCTTACGCCGAATATAACGGCTTAAGTTCTCGATGATGAAAACAGTTATTAATAGGACAAAGAGAATGGTCCCCACTTTTTCATAATCACGCCAACCAATATTTTCATTAATGAGTAATCCTAAACCGCCGGCGCCCACGTAACCTAAGATCGAGGCATAACGCACATTCCCTTCAAAGTTAAAGAGAGCGGTGGACAGATAGAAAGGCATAATATTAGGAATCACACCTTTAAAAAAGGCAAAAGGACGGGTATAACCCATGGCAATCATAGCCTCAAAGGCTCCTAGATCAGTAGTTTCAATTTCTTCATACAATAGCTTACCCACATAGGAAAATGAAAATAGGAAGATGGCTACCGTCCCCGCCAAAGTCCCTAGACCAAACAAATAAGTCGCAATCAAAGCAGAAACTAAGGTTGGAATGGTACGAATAATGGTAAATAGCACCTTAACCAACCAGTTTACTGGCGCAAAATGGACCATGTTGGATGAGGCTAAAAAGGCAAAGGGTAAAGCAACTGCTGCCCCAGCAAAAGAGCCAAATAATGACATCTTTATGGTATCCATTAAGGGTTGGATGACATCAGATAGATAGGACCAATCCGGTTGAAAGAGTTGGGCAACAATGGTAGTTAACTGGTGGCCCCGTTTTATAATGTCAGCGAAATCAAACTCGGTCACCTCTAAGGCAACATATAAAGCAATGGCTAAAACTAGTACAATCACTGGCGTCCAAGAGCGTTTTTCTTTAAATACCTTTCCAGAAGCCAGTTGATATTCTTTTCGTTTAAACACTTTAATCCCCCTAAGACTTCTTGTAAATCGTATCTAAAATCTCTTGATTAACCTCACTACTTGGGCCATAATAAACAATCTTCCCTGCATTAATCCCGATCACACTATCGGCATAATCAAGGGCCATATCGACATCATGGATATTAATTAAAATGGTAATATCTTGGCTCTGATTAATATCTTTAAAGTAATCCATGACCTGCTTAGAAGAAATTGGGTCCAGACTGGCCACCGGTTCGTCCGCTAAAATAATCGACGGCTCCTGAACCAAGGTTCGAGCCAAAGCCACCCGCTGTTTTTGTCCACCAGATAATTGGTCGACCCGGTCATAGGCCTTATCGAGGATATCCACACTTTCTAAAGCTTCCAGGGCTTTAACCTTTTGCTCTTCTGTAAACAAGGAAAATAGTTTTTGATGCCAGGCTAAGTCAGGTAAAAAGGCATTTAAAACATTATTTAAGACGGTGGTCTTCTCCACGAGGTTAAAGGACTGAAAGACCATGCCAATATCTCTCCGAAATTTTCTTAATTGGCTACCTTCTAAGGCCGAAACATCCCTATCGTTAACGGTTAATTTACCCCCGTTAATATCATGCATTTTATTAATAGTACGAATTAAAGTCGATTTACCAGCTCCGGATTTCCCCACAATGGCGACAAAACGCCCATTGGGAATTTCTAAATTAATATCATCTAAAGCCTTTAATCCACCTTCATAAACCTTATCCACATGTTCAAATCGAATCATTTTTTATTCCTTTCTCCAAAACATGATTACTCACTACCGCTTAAACAAACGACTTATTCCCCATAAGTAGAAATAGGAAAAGTGCATTCAACCAATAGTTAGCCATTGATCGAAGCACTTTTTTATCCTAATAACTTATTCATAAACTCAAAATAACCATCGAGTTATCGTCTTAATTAATTCATTTCTTGCACTAATTTTTGGGCTTCACGTTCGGTATCATAGTCAGCTGGTTCGGCCTTTTCATAACCTTCGTGGGTGTAAACAGCAATAATTTCTTTTCCTTCATCGGTTTGGGCAATATTGATGAAAGCTTCCTGTAAGGCTTCAGCCAATTCAGGCGTCATGTTTTCAGAGTTCTTGGACACGGAAATGGTATCGTTCATCATTGGTTTAGTGACTCCAATCACTTGAACTTCTTTCCAAATGTCATCACTACCACCGAGTTGTTCTTGCCATTTCTCTTCATTATCTAAACGGGCATCCGCATAGGTAACCATGACATCCACTTGACCAGAAGCTAAACGGGCAAAGGCTGAAGCATAGGAATCCGCTTGAACCACATTGTCTAAGTCGGTAATGTTCTTATCAAAGTTATCTTGTAACCAAAGAGATGGATAAATATAACCAGCTGGTGAAGAAGTACCCATCACTGACCAGTTGGCTGAATTGAGGTCTTCCCAGTTGAGTTCTTCGCCATTATTTACCTTTTCGGCTAATTCTTGCCCTTTTTCACTTGGTCCCGCTAAGATTAGACCGTGATAGTAAGTGACTTGGTCGTCTACTTTAGTTACTGGTTCTTTATTCCAGTCTTGAGGATTTTCACCAGTCACCGAAAGTCCGCCACGAGTAGCAGTTAAGATCGGTTCGATACCTTCTTCATAAAGGACATAGGTCCCACCAGGAATAAAACCAACGTCAGTAGTCCCCGCTTCTAAGGCTTCACCCGTTGCTTCATAACTGGTTCCCACGTTGATATCGACATTATCAACAGTAAACCCTTGTTTTTCTAATTCTTCCTTCAAAATGTCTTTCAAGGGATCAGTGACCGTAATAATTTCTTCAGGGTCACGAGAAGGAACGAATTCTACTGATAACGTATCGATATGATTATCTGCCTCAGCTGAATCCCCACTCTCTCCACCTTCATTACCACAAGCTGCCAAACCAAAAGCGGTTAATACACTTAAACCACTCAATAGCCATTTTTTGATACTCATTTTATCCTCCTTGTAGGCTGTTTATTCAATTACTCTTACACCTACAGGATCTCATACTTATATAAAAATACCGTCAATTCAAAGTATAGTTTTTGTAAATTTTCACATGTTTTAGTAAAAATTTTTACCTCTTAATCAATTTCCCAACAAAAAACGAGCTTTCGCTTGAAAGCTCGCTGGGAGAAAAATATAAAGAAATTTATTTGGACTGTCTTTATCATAAAGACCATTTGTGAAAAAGCTATGAATTAATTAGGCAAATGTTTCTAACTTTTATGAATTTTCATCTCGATCATTAAAAAAAGCCGAAGCGAAACACTTCGGCTAAAAACTTACGGATCTATAAGTTTATATTTGTTTAATAGGTCGTCAAGTTAGATATTTTTCCAAGTAAAGCTTTAAAATTTTCTCTTCTTGAAGACTCTAAACCCTGCAAATGTAAGAGCAAAACCAAACACTGAGCTGAATAAAGATGGTGCAATCGCCCCTGTCTTAGGTAAACTGCTTGCAACTTTTTCAGCTGTTGGATGGATTTCAGAGTGTTTTTCTACTGTTTCCCCAACAGTAGGGCTTTCAACTTTATCTTTTTTACTATTTTCTTTCGGTGTTTCAAGAAGAACTGCATCTTTTTCTTTATTTTTCACAACTGGTGTTTCTTGGTCAGGGATTTTTACTGTCTTATTAACTAAAGTAACCTTACCATTCTTATGACTTGTTTGAGTAATAGGATACTCTTGGCTCAGGTCTTTTTGAACTCTTTCGTAGATATAAGTCACTTCTTGTTTAATGTTGTTCACATAATTACCCTTGATTTCGGAACTGCTCTTATCAAATTGACCGCCATTTTTGCTTTCAATCTTAACCAGCTTGTAGCCAGGCTTGTCTTTCTTAGAAGTAGTGTAAGTTTCGTCTGATTTTCCTTCGGTAGTCTTACCGTCTTCTTTGTAATCTTCGGAGATCACCTTACCATTCTTATCTACGGTTCTGTAGATATGATGTTCTTGGAAAGAACCTTTCTTCTCAACTGGTGTTTCTTCTTGGACTCTTTCGTAGATGTAGGTTACTTCCTGTTTGGTGTTGTCAACATAGTTACCTTTAGTTTCAACACCATTTTTATCGAACTTGCCACCATTTTTAGCTTCTACCTTAACCAGTTTATAGCCAGCTTTGTCTTTCTTGGAGGTGGTGTAAGTTTCGTCTGATTTTCCTTCGGTAATCTTTCCATCTTCTTTGGAATCTTCAGAAATCACATTGCCGTTCTTATCAACAGTTCTATAAATATGGTGTTCTTGGAAGGAGCCTTTCTTCTCAACTGGTGCTTCTTCTTGGACTCTTTCGTAGATATAAGTCACTTCTTGCTTAGTCTTGTCAACGTAGTTCGCTTTGGTTTTAGCACCATTCTTATCAAACTTCCCACCATTTTTAGCTTCAATCTTAACTAGCTTATAGCCAGCTTTATCTTTCTTAGAAGTGGTGTAAGTTTCGTCTGATTTTCCTTCAGTGGTCTTGCCATCTTCTTTGTAATCTTCAGAAATCACATTGCCGTTTTTATCAACAGTTCTGTAGATATGGTGTTCTTGGAAAGTTCCTTTTTCTTCTTGTACTTTTTCGTAGATGTAAGTTACTTCCTGTTTGGTGTTGTCCACGTAGTTGGCTTTGGTTTCAGCACCGTTCTTATCAAACTTCCCACCATTTTTGCCTTCAATTTTAACCAGCTTATAGCCTGCTTTATCTTTCTTAGAAGTAGTGTAAGTTTCGTCAGATTTCCCTTCACTGGTTTCACCATCGGTAACCTCATCGGTTGAAAGAACGTTGCCATTCTTATCAACGGTTCTGTAGATATGGTGCTCTTGGAAGGACCCTTTTTCTTCTTGAACTCTTTCGTAAATATAGGTCACTTCTTGTTTGGTATTGTCCACGTAGTTAGCTTTGGTTTCAGCACCATTCTTATCAAATCGACCACCATTTCTGCCTTCTACCTTAACCAGTTTATAGCCAGGCTTGTCTTTTTTCGAAGTGGTGTATTGATCAGAAGATTTTCCTTCAGAAGTTTCACCATCGCTGACCTCATCAGTTGAAAGGATATTTCCATTCTTATCTACGGTTCTGTAGATGTGGTGCTCTTGGAAGGAGCCCTTTTCTTCTTGAACTCTTTCGTAGATATAGGTTACCTCTTGTTTGGTGTTATCAACATAATTACCTTTGATTTCAGCACCGTTCTTATCAAACTTCCCACCATTTTTAGCTTCAATCTTAACCAGCTTATAGCCAGCTTTGTCTTTCTTCGAAGTGGTGTAAGTTTCGTCCGATTTTCCTTCAGTAATCTTGCCGTCTTCTTTGGAATCTTCAGAAATCACATTCCCGTTTTTATCAACAGTTCTGTAAATGTGGTGCTCTTGGAAGGAACCTTTTTCTTCTTGTACTTTTTCGTAGATGTAGGTTACTTCCTGTTTGGTGTTGTCAACATAGTTACCTTTGGTTTCAGCACCATTCTTATCAAATCGACCACCATTCTTACCTTCAACCTTAACGAGTTTGTAATCAGGCTTATCTTTCTTAGAAGTAGTATATTGATCAGAAGATTTTCCTTCAGAAGTATCTCCATTGCTGACTTCATCGGTTGAAAGAATGTTTCCATTCTTATCAACAGTTCTGTAAATATGGTGCTCTTGGAAGGTTCCTTTTTCTTCTTGTACTTTTTCGTAGATGTAGGTTACTTCCTGTTTGGTGTTGTCAACATAGTTACCTTTGGTTTCAGCACCATTCTTATCAAATCGACCACCATTCTTACCTTCAACCTTAACCAGTTTATAGCCAGGCTTGTCTTTCTTAGAAGTGGTGTATTGATCAGAAGATTTCCCTTCACTGGTTTCACCATCGGTAACCTCATCGGTTGAAAGGACGTTGCCATTCTTATCTACGGTTCTGTATATATGGTGCTCTTGGAAGGAACCTTTTTCTTCTTGAACTCTTTCGTAGATATAGGTTACTTCTTGTTTAGTATTGTCAACGTAATTGGCTTTGGTTTGGGCTCCGTTCTTAGCGAACTTCCCACCATTTTTCCCTTCAACTTTAACCAGTTTATAGCCAGGCTTATCCTTTTTGGAAGTAGTGTAGTGGTCAGAAGATTTTCCTTCCGTGGTCTTTCCGTCTTCTTTTGAATCTTCATAGATCACATTTCCGTTCTTATCTACGGTTCTATAAATGTGATGTTCTTGGAAGGAGCCTTTTGTCTTAACTGTTCTTTGGTAAACATAGGTGATTTCTTGGGTTTTACCTGCTTTGTAATTTCCCTTAGTCTCCGCTCCGTCTGGTGAGTATGTTGGCGCTTCTTTCGGGTTTTCCGCTCTTACAAACTTATAGCCTTCACGGTCTTCTTTTGCTGTTGTATATTGCTCATCTCTAAAGCCCTTTTGTGGGAATTTAGTTACACGGTCTTCGACCTTCAATACGTTGCCATCTTCATCTACCAGCTCATAGCGATGGTTTTCAATAAACATTCCTGGTCTTTTTTGGCCGCTACCCGAACTGGCACTATTGTTAACACCAATTGTTATCCCCATGGAATCTTGTGGTCTTGAGTGGTCATCTTTATTTCTAAGAGATAGCCAATCCACGCTAGGTCCGGGCTTAGTAGGGTTTGCTACTGTAACAACAATATACTTCTTACCTTCTGCCACACCACTTCCTAAATCTACCCGCGCCGTTCCATTAGGAGTTACTTCAGGTGTGACCTTGATTTCTTTTACATAGGCAGGATTTGGTCTTGGATTTGGACTATCTGTAAGTGCTCGATCGTCTGTTACTTCATAAACCTTGATGGATTCGAAGTCCTCGCCAGTATTGGATTCCCATAGTAAGCTATGGTTTCCTTCCGGTACTTTTTCACCATAGCGGTTGACATGCCAAACTTGGGTTATTCTCTTCTTATCTCCTGAGTCATCCACATTGATATTAGCACCAAAGACTACTTTCTTACCTTGTGACTCGTTCCCATAATCATAAGAAAGTTCTTTTTTGAATGATTTCCCACCTACTGTCAGCTCAATGGGATATTTTTTCTTACTATCGGTGACTCTATCATATTTTTGCCAGAAAGGATCTTGATAATGGACTTTATGCTTATCTTTCTTTTCAACCTCTTTGTTAAACCGATGGAAGACACGGTTGTTGGCTTCATCATAGGTGATATCCGTGATATAAACGCCCTCTGAGATAAGTGGCGTTAAACCAATTGGTGTTTCGATGCCACCTGGTCTTACATTCTTACCATAGTCAATGATAAAGTAGTCTCCAGCCTTTGTGGCATCAGGGATTTCTACATCAAAATCGACATAACCAGACTCGCCCATATAGGACCTGATTGGCTGAGCTTCGTTGAAGTCCTTTAATTCCATCTTACTAAAGTCAGGCTTCCAGGCATTGTGTTTTAAGTCAAATCTGGTAAAATTTAAGAGATTTGATACATCTTTCCCCTCATTATTGATAGCAGCTAAGACTGGCGCTTTATTTAACAAGGAACTGTTATTAGCATAGTCAAGGCCAGCTTTGGTCAGCTCTTCTTTTAAAGACTTGCTATCTGTTATATTTTCAATCTTTACACGAGAAAGAATAGCAGCGCTATCTTCTTCACTATAGACTTCATTTAATTGAGCTTTTAATACAGCCCTTGAATCTTTAGCATTTTTCAATTGATCAACTAAAGTATCTAATGAGCCCTCGTCATTTTTTCCTACTTCATAAGTGCTTTCAGGATAACTATCTTTTACGTTCGTTGCAGTCTCTGCTGGATGAGCCGCCACAGTATTGGTAAACTCTCCTGTTTCAACTTTGCCCGTTTCAACCACATTGTCTTGAACTTTTTGGTCAGTATTTTTCTTTTCTTCTACTTTTGCGGCACTATCATGACTTAGCTTATCAGCAGGGTCACTTTCCGCACCAGTAGCCGGGTTGGCATTTTTTTCGCTAGCTATATTGGGACCTTCTCCCTCGCCAACATGAGCTAACTTACTCTCAGTATGAGATATTTCGTCCGCATAAACGGTCCCTGACTGAGCAAATAAAAGGGTAGCAATTAATACAGAGCCCACCCCAACAGATAATTTTCTAATAGAGAAACGCTGTCTTTTTTCAAAATTTTCCATTTCTAATCATCCATTCATTTTATTTTGTTTAAAAGCACTTAACAATGCATTAGATATTATAAATTAAAATAAGAAAATGATAAATTGTAAATTCAAAAATTTTAGATGATTTATAGAAAAATGTCACTACCTCTGCTGTCTGGGATGGACACCAATAATTCTTACCTAGATAGCAATCCCTTTCCCACTATCTACATCTCGTTTTAAGCAAAAAAGCCGAAGCTTAACACTTCGGCTAAAAACCTATTTTAAAAGTCGGCCCTGAGCTCAACTTCAGGGGCTTTTGTCATACTTTTAAAAAGTTCTAAGTTTTTCAGTAAAAGACTTAATCTTTCTTCTTACGGTCGAGTCTGAGACAGCCCAATCCAGCCAGAAGTAGGGATAAACCGACTCCTGTCACTGAAGCAACCGCACCAGTTTGTGGTAAGACTGACGCCACTTGGACAGGTTGAGCGCTTGCTGTTGAGCTGGCCTTGTGACTCCCCGGGCTGAGGCTGTCAGTTGCAGCTGGTTCAAGAGCTGGATCCTCACTGACTAGTTTATCGGTTGGCAGATCTGCTTCTGACGTTTTATCCGTTGAGACTGCTTCCCCGATAATACCAGAGCCTGGTGTTGGATTTCCGGGAGTCTTGCCATCAGCTGGATCCTTCCCTGGGACTAGCCCGTTTGAGCTAGATCCGCCCGGTCTGTCCGACTCAGAAGTGTCTTGATCGGGTTTCTTGTCCCCTGGTTGAGAATCTTCTGAACTAGGGTTACCTGGGGTGTCCTTACCGGGCTTGTCAGCATTTGAACTAGGATCTTCCGAAGAGCCGCCTCCTGGGGTGTTTCCACCTGGTGTAGGCTTGTCTGGTTCACCATCTGAGGTATGGCCACCTGGTGTGTTATCGCCAGGTTTTTCTTCATTAGGCTTGTCAGTATTCGGTTTGTCTTCACCCGGTTGGTCAGGTTGGTCAGGTTGGTCAGGAACTGGACAGATTGGACAATCTGGTCCCACTTCAATAATATGATCAAGAGCTGCGACTTCGTTGTGACGGTCTGCTTGGAGCGGCCCGTCAGCTTGGCCGTTCTTAATCTTTTGGGTAAAGGTGACGTCGTAAGAGCCTTTGACCCCTTCTTGAACGGTCTTCACTTGACCTGGTTTCAAGGCCTCATTGCGACGGACGATCACCTTAAAGGCCGTTTCGAAGTGTTCCGTATGGCTGACTTGACCAGTAAAGTCCTTGTCACCTACTTTAATGACTTCGGTCACCGGTTCCTTAGTGACCACAGCACTTGGACTACCGACAACTTGAGAGTTTTCAACCGTCACCGTAGTGGTCTTTTGGCCCACTTGACCAGGGGTTTCGACCTTATATTCACCCTTGTTCAGGCTTGGGTCAACTTCCACGACCACCTTGAATGGAATTTCTTCCGTATGGGTGTAGCTACCATCGGTCTTGGCACCAATGCGGACAATCTTCTTCACTGGAGCCTTGGTTTGCTTGGTCTCACCTGGAGTCGATTCGGTCACTTGACCATTAACAATGGTGTGGGTGGTTGGGGTTTCTACTTCACCGAGAACGCCTTCTTGGTCAACTACTTCAGTCCCTGGTGCCAGGCTTGGATCCAGTTTATATTCCACTTCAAATGGCACCGGATTCTTATCCACGGTGGTAAAGCTGCCGATGAAGTCCTTGGTCCCTACCTTAACGATATGCTTGGCTGGGGTCACCACTGGGACTTCTTCAGTCACCACCTGACCGTTAACCACCTTGTTGACCAGTTTGGTGGTCACATGGCCTGGCACAACTTGGACGGTTTCCACCTTGCCCTTGTCCAGACTTGGGTCATATTCAAAGATAGTTTCAACAGGGACATCCGTGCTGCTTTCATGGGTGTTACCTGCCACCGGCTTGGTACCCACTTCGATGATGTGGGCTTTCGGTGCGGTGTAGGCGCCGTCTTGGCTGACAGGTGCCCCTTCCGCTTGGCCATTCTTGATAACTTGGCTGTAGTCCGTGGTCTTGGAGCCTGGGACACCTTCTTGAACAGTCTTGGTCGTTCCGACTGGTAAATCAGGATTTTCTCTGATTTCAACTGAGAATGGGACTGGGCAAGTGTTGGAGAACTTGTAGTCGCCGGTGAAGTCCTTAGACCCCACGCGGACAATTTGTTTAGCTGGGGTTACAAGAGTCTCTTCCGTATTAACCACCTGGCCGTCCACCACTTTAGAAACGACCTTTGTTTCTGTCTTCCCTGGGGTTAATGGTCCGGTTTCCACTTGACCTTTTTCAAGGGTATCATCGAAGACATATTCAACTTCAGCTGGAATTTCCTTGTTGATGGCCGTTTCTGTGCCTACAACCGGCTGGGTGCCGACTTCAACGATATGCGCTTTCGGCTCAACCGGGTTGGTGATGGTTTTAGCTAAGTCACCATCGGCTTGACCATTCTTAACGGCTTGCGTATAGGTCACGTCATATGAACCTGGCTGACCTTGTTGAATCAGCTTAGTTTCGCCAACCTTGAGATTTGGATTCTCACGCACTTCAACCTTGTAAGGCACGTCGAAGCGTTCCGTGTGCTTCACTTGACCGGTAAAGTCTTGGTTACCGACCTTGATCACTTGAGTTACAGGTGCCTTGGTTACTTTAGAGACGGGCTCGCCAACAATTTGAGAATTTTCAATGTTGACGGTCGTTTCCTTGGTACCTGGTTGACCTGGAGTCACCACTCGGTAATCACCCTTAGGCAAGCTTGGATCGACTTCAACTTTCACATCAAATGGAATTTCTTCTGTAGACGTATGGCTGCCATTCGTCTTGGCACCGATGCGGACGATCCGATTTTCAGGAGCGATCACTTCTCGAGTCTCACCGAAGACCTTATCAGCCAGTGTGCCATTGACGTATTTCTGACTGACATCACGTTCGATTAAACCGAGTTTACCTTCTTTTTTAACCACTTCTTCGCCAGCTTTCAGGCTTGGGTCAAGGATATATTCGGTCTTGAATGGTGCCAAGCTTTGTTCGGTGTGCTTGAATTCACCGGTGTAGTCCTTGGTCCCCACCACAATCACTTGTTTGGCTGGGGTGACCACTTCTTCGGTTGTGGTTTCAATTTGGCCAGTTTGAGGGTTGAACTTATTGACGATCTTCGTTTCAACCTTGCCAGGAGTGTAAGCCCCTTTCTCAACCACACCTTTATCCTTGGTCTTGTCGTAGACATACTCAATCTCAGCAGGAACTTCCTTGACTCTCGTTTCAGCATTTTCCGGAGCCTTGGTGCCGACCTTGATAATATGGGTCTTGGGTTCAATGCGGGCAATTTCTTCCGTCTTCAACTCACCATCAGCTGCCCCATTCTTAATGGCTTGACTGTACTTAGTGGTCTTGGAACCATTCTCACCCTTTTGAACTTCTTGGATTTCAAAGAGTGGGAGGCTTGGATCTTCTTGGATTTCTACCTTGAATGGCAGTGTTTCAGTGACATTATGTGTTACTTCTCCAGTAAAGTCTTGGTCGCCGACTTCAACAATATGTTTAACCGGTGCCTTGGTGGTCGTCACGCTTGGTGTGCCAACGACTTGGGAGTTTTCGATGGTTACCGTGGTGGTTTGTTCACCGGGTTGACCTTCTTGAAGGACTCTGGTTTGGCCCTTCTTAAGGTCAGGCGCCTTTCTCACTTCAACTTCGAATGGGAGAGCTTCCTTGTGGGTATAGGTGCCATCGGATTTAGCACCGATTTCAATCACGCGGTCTTTAGGTTCTCTAACCGTGGTGTAGTCACCAAGGACTTGTTCACCGAGTTTTCCATTGGTGAAGGATTGGCGAACTGTCCGTTCCTTGAGACCAGTATTACCCGCTTCAACCACCTTGATTTCATTTGGTGCCAAGTTAGGGTTGATAGTCACATGGGTATTGTTTGGTATCACGTCGGTATCCTTGTATTCAAAGTTGCCGGTGTAATCCTTGGTTCCAACGATAATTTGTTGTTTGGCTGGCGTCACGACATTTTCAACGGTGTTGACCACTTGGCCGTCAACCACCTTGGAAACGACCTTGCTTTCGGTCTTGCCAGGGCTGACTTGACCAGCTTCAACAAAGCCCTTGTCCTTGGTGTTGTCGTAAACGTATTCGACTTCAACCGGAACATCTTGTTGGATTGGGGTTTCAGTGCCAGATGCTGGCTGGGTGCCGACTTCAATCACGCGGTTAACTGGTTCTACGCGGTTGGCTTCGGTCTTCACTAAGTCCCCGTCCGCTTAGCCATTCTTGATGGCTTGAGTGTAAGTCACATCAACAGAACCCGGTTTGCCTTCTTCAAGGACCTTGGTCTCGCCAGCTTTGACGTTGGGGTTGTAACGGATTTCCACCGTGTTCGGTACCGGTACCGTTTCGGTATGGGAAACTTGGCCGGTGAAGTCCTTGTTGCCAACCTTGATGAGCGCATTGGTCGCAGGCGTTTCTTGGGTCACCTTGCCTTGGCCAACAACAGAGTTGGTAATTGGCCATTCAGTGGTTCGTGAACCCACTGCGCCTGGAGTTACGATTTCATACTTGCCGGCTTGGATAGCTGGGTCGTATTCCACCGTATAGTTGAATGGGAGTTCTTCAGTGTAAGTATGCTTACCTTCTGTCTTAGCGCCCACCTTGATCTTGCGGTTGACTGGGGCCTTGGTTTGAACAGGATCTGAGACCACTTTCTCACCAGGAACGCCATTGCTAATCGTTTGGGTCACCTTGGTGGTGGTTTCGCCTAACTGGCCTTTTTGAACTTCAACCACTTCGTTGGGTGCCAAGCTTGGGTCGACTTCGACTTCCGTTTCAAAAGGCACGACATTGGTGTATTCGTGGCTGAATTCACCGTTATAGCCTTGGGTCCCCACAATAATCTTCTTATTGACTGGGGCCTTGGTCTCAGTCGTGGTGGTGGTTCCTGGAGTTACTGTGCCATCCGCTGCAGTCACTGGGGTGGTCTTGGTTTCTTCACCTGGTACACCCGTATTTGGCACCACTTCGACGGTTCCGGCAGGTTTAGTCGCGTCATATTCAATTTCCACATCAAATGGTTTTTGGTTAGTCGTTATCACATTTGTTGAGCCAGCTAAAGGCTTGGTTCCGACACGAATGATGTGTTCTTGAGGCGCGGTTTTGGCTTTGACGGTTGAGGTCAAGGCGCCATCCGCTGCCCCATTCTTGATGGCTTGGGTGTAAGTGGTGGTCTTAGATCCTGGAAGGCCTTCTTGGTCGACATGGTAGGTGCCCTTGTCCATAGTCGGATCTTCAATGACCTTGACTGGGAATGGGACTTTTTCAGTGACATCGTGGCTGACTTCGCCAGTAAAGTCTTGGTCACCCACTAAGACAACCGCATTTCTTGGTTGTTCATTAATGGTTGGTTCAGAAGTAGCGATTACTTGCGAGTTTTCGATAGTCAGGGTCTTGGTTTGACTGCCTGGCTTACCTGGGGTTTCAACCTTGTATTCGCCCTTCTTCAAGCTTGGGTCCTTCTTGACTTCCACTTGGAATGGGATGGGTTCAGTCACTTGGTGGCTGCCATTGGACTTAGCCCCAATGCGGATAACCCGTTTGACTGGCGCCTTGGTTTGAACAGTTTGACCTGGAGTTGAAGCGGTCACCTGACCATTTTGGATGGTGTGGGTGGTTGTGGTGGTCTTCTCACCAAGTTCACCTGGATTTTCGACCACTTCTTTACCGGGTTCAAGCGTGTTATCGACAATATATTCGGTTTCATAAGGGATTGGATCCTTGTCCACCGTTTCAAAGCTGCCGGTGTAGTCTTTTTGGCCCACCTTGATCAGCGCATTGATTGGGGCCACCGTTTCGACAAGAGGCTCGCCCACGACCTTGGAGTTTTCGATGGTCCAGGTCTTCTTATTAGAGCCGGCTTGTCCTGGGGTCACGACCTTGTAGTTTTCGGTCGCATCAGGATAATTCTTGTAGAAGTCCGGATCGAATTCCACCGTGTACTTGAATGGAATTTCGTCGGTATCGACAACCGTGCCGGTGGTCTTGGTGCCGACTTTGACTTTCTTAGGCTGAGCTGGTGTCGTGGTGGTCTTCGTGATGTTGACCGCACCAGTTTGTGGGTCTCTGGTCGTCTTCACGGTAACCACGCCATCTTGACCTTCTTCAACAACGACCGGTTGAGCAGTTGGTTCCATGTTAGGATCCACTTCAACTTCAACAGGTCGAGGGATAGCTACGGTTTCTTCAACTGGTTTAACCCCAACCTTCACCAAACGGTCTTGTTTTTCTTCGATGGTTTCTGTCCGTTTGCGGAAAAGTTGGTCGCCAGCTGTAAATTGGCCAGTGGCAGGGTCAATCAGCCCTTTTTGTCCATTGATGACATCTTGTTCGAAGATGGTCCGTTCCTTACCAGGCTTACCTGGAGTCACCACTTGGATGGTTCCTGCAGGCAGAGTTTCATCGATGACTTCCTTAGTTTCATAAGGAATCAGCTTGTCATCGGTGTCGGTAACGGTTGTCTTGTATTTCGGACGGGCAATGAATTGGGCTTTGACTTCTTCTGTTATTGGTTTGTTAGTAACGGAATTAGTTCCATAGTTAACTCTTACTGGTATGTAAAGGTTTTCCCCACCTATAATCTCTGCATCTTCTGGAACTGTTGCGGTAACTACACCTGTGTTAGGGTCAATCTTAACATCTGACCAAACATTGCCTCGATCATCCTTGTAACCGTCTTTTTGAGGTATGAGTTCAAAGGATTTAGGAGCTAATTTTTTCGAATCTTTAGGAATCTCTGGTGTATTGACAAGCTGGTCCCCTTGGAATCCCACTTCAGCATGGTATTCAGGCTTGTTATTGTCAGAATCTTGAACAACAAAGTGGAACCAATGGGTATCTGTTGAACCATTTGTGTAAGTATACTCAACAGGAATTGCTACAAAGTCTCCTGCCTTGGCATTGGTTGGAGCTTTAACAGAAAGGCTTGTAATATCTCCTATTATAATACTATTACTATTGCTATCTTTTTCTGGATTCCCCTGACTATCTTTTTTACTATTAAAACTTACGGTCCACTTTTGATCATCAGTTAACTTATCAACAGTTGTACCTAATCGCTCGGCTATTTTGTGATTTGCAATATCTATAAATTGCTTATCAAGCTTACCCCTTGACAAGCCTGCCTGATCAGCTGCCTTCATTTCTTCAGCAGTTTTTTGATTTGCCTTAGTAGTTTTAGGCACGTACATTTCTACCTTAAATTCTTGGCCAGGTTCTACTTCCGAATAAGTATGCTTTTCTGTATCTTTCTCGTTTTGATCTAGGAATGATTGATCATAGAATCGTGTGTCGTCTAGATTGACGGTGATGGAACCTAGATCGTTGTAGTTATCGTAGCGGGCGATACCTTGCTTGTCGATGGTTACGGGCTGGCCATTGTGGTTAATAATCTCTGTCCCAGCACCGGTTTGGACGTATTTGTAAGGACTTTCTGCCCATCCTTCAGCTACTGCCAGTTTATAATCTTCTAATGTATCAACACCAGTAGCTACCATATTTTTTTTATTGGCTATATTTTGGAATTCTTCCTTTGTCCTAGGTCGTGCGAAAAATTGAGCCTTGAGACTTTGAATGCCCCTAAATTTATCTGTATTAAAGATGGAATCTTTACCTTCTAGAGCGCCCTTAGGCATAGCAAAGATAATTTGCCCTAACTGGATATCATTACCTAGCTTTGTTTTTAAATCTTCTATATTGGTTGGCGTAACAATAAACGCGTTAGCTTCTGGTACAACAGAGCCATCTGGATGGTAGACTTGGCCCACCACCCGATCATAGTCAGCTGGATCAAGATTTTCAATATGGGCTTTGGTCTTAATATAACCTTCATTCACAGCTATCCGATTAACATTGGTATCTCCAGCTACCTTGATCAGAGATAGATTAGAGTTCTCATTTGGATAGGGGTTGACGCCAAAAGCAAAAGCAAAGTTACCACCGTCAAGTAATTTAAATTTTTCTCCTGGAACATCTTTTGTATATTTATCTCTAAACGAAATAGTTATCTCTTTATTATCGTATTTATTAATATGTTCTAAATCTGCTTTACTTAGATCCGAATTTAATTGTTTTTGTGGACCTGAAGTAGTAATATCTACTGTTGCCTCTGGTTTAAAATTGGTAGATTTTCCATTGATAAGTGTTGGAGTCCCAATATTTTCAAACTCTCTAGAGCCAAGTCTTACCGGCGCATTATTTACAGAATCTGTAATAGATATATGATTATAAGTTCTCTGAGACTCATTACGATCGATGGAAATATCAATCCCATAATTTTTTTTCTTTTCTTTAGGGCTGTTTACTGATGGATTTAGTACTTTATGTGTAACCCCTTCAGTCTTACCTTCTGTTTCCGTAGCAGTATAGGAAATCCCATTATTCGCCAATTCCGACTGCCTATAATGACCCACATTCTTCTCATTTTCTGAGTAATTCGGGTTATCTGGATTAGCAGCTACAATCGGCATGTTGACAGTATCAGCAGGTAGACCAGACGTTTTGGCGGCATCACCGGGTGCGGGATGGTCAGTGTTAACTGGAGCCCCCTCTGCGGCATAGAAGCCAGCTTGGTCAGCTGGATTCACTGCATCAACCGCTAAGGCCGAACTTGGCTGAGCGGGCTGTTCTGCAGCTTGCACTTCTTGGCCTTGACCAGCTAAGAAGGCAGAAATGGCGACACTTCCCACCCCCAAGGTGGTTTTTCTTATTGCATATCTATAATTCTTCTCCATTGTTCTCCTCCATGCAATCGAAGACTTTAACTTATACAATATTACACTAATGATATAAGTTAATTTAGTTAAACTATATATTAACATCTTAAAAACATAATTAAATTCTTTTTTTATTTATATTAAAGCTACAGTTATTTCACTGTATAATTAGCCCTAATAATACCCCAAATAAAACTAAGAAAACAATTTTTTCGCTTAAGTTGACAGTAAATAAACAATATTTGTTCTAGTCTGTCTTTTATTACATCTTTTTCAGGAACAAAGGCAAAGAATCCAACAAAAAATGCCACACCCAAGCGGATGTGGCATTGTTGTTATCTACCAATAAAGTGCATTAACGTTTATCTAATTCTTGTTTTAAGAGTTTATTCAAGACTTGTGGGTTAGCTTGACCCTTGGTTTGTTTCATTAATTGGCCAACTAAGTAACCCATGGCTTTCTTCTTACCAGCCCGGTAGTCTTCAAGGGATTGTGGGTTGTTGTCAATGACTTCGTTAATCATTGGCAGCAAGGTTTCTGGGTCAGAAATTTGAACCAGGCCTTCTTTTTCCACATATTCCTTAGCAGAGCCGCCATTTTCGGCTAGGTGCTTGAAGACTTTCTTACCAATTTTTGAAGAAATGGTTCCGTTGGCAATCAAGTCGATCATTTCGGTCAAGTTTTCTGGGGTGAGGCCGATTTCATCTAAGGTCTTTTCATTGTCATTCATGTAGGCGGACACTTCACCCATCAACCAGTTGGAAACTTGCTTAGGATCGCCTCCCAGTTTGACCGCTTCATCAAAGAAGTCGGACATGACTAGGGTTTGGGTTAAGACCATAGCGTCATAGTCTGGTAGGTCGTATTCTTCTACATAGCGTTTCCGACGTTCAGCTGGCATTTCTGGGATAGATTTTCTAATTTCATCCAACCATTCTTCGCTGACGGTAAATTCAGGAAGGTCAGGTTCTGGGAAGTAACGGTAGTCGGCTTCCCCTTCTTTCACCCGCATGAGGACGGTTTTTTGGTTATCCTTGTCCCAACGGAGGGTGGATTGAACGACCCGGTCACCACGGTTTAAGACTTGGGCTTGACGTTTTTCTTCGTAAGCTAAACCACGACGGACGTTAGAGAAGGAGTTAAGGTTCTTAATTTCGGTTTTGGTACCGAATTCTTCTTGGCCATAAGGGCGCAAGGAGATGTTGGCGTCACAACGCATGGATCCTTCTTCCATCTTCACGTCAGAAACATCGATAAACATCATGGTTTCGCGGATTTTTTCCAAGTAAGCATAGGCTTCTTCTGGTGAACGCATGTCAGCTTCAGAAACGATTTCCACAAGCGGAGTCCCTTGGCGGTTTAAGTCCACTAAGGTATCGCCTTCATCGTGGATACTCTTCCCAGCGTCTTCTTCTAAGTGAATCCGTTCAATGCGGATACGTTTGGTTTCCCCGTTTTCGAGTTCAATATCTACATAGCCGTGTTCCCCTAAAGGACGGTCTAATTGGGTAATTTGGTAGGCCTTAGGGTTGTCAGGATAGAAGTAATTCTTGCGGTCAAAGCTTTGGACCGGGTTCACTTCACAGTTCAAAGCCAAAGCAGCCCGTAAGCCAAATTCAACGGCGTGGTGGTTGGTTACTGGTAAGACACCTGGGTAACCCCAATCAATAACGTTGGTTTGGGTATTAGGATCGGCACCAAAACTGGTGGGTGTTGGGGAGAAAACTTTGGATTGAGTTTTTAATTCCACGTGGATCTCTAAGCCAATAACTGATTCATAATTCATGTAATAATCTCCCTTCTACTCTGGATGTTTGGTATGGTGGTCGGTAGCTTGTTCGTAGGCATAAGCGGTCTTGTACAAGGTCGCTTCATCGAAGTAGTTACCAATTAATTGTAGACCAATTGGTAAGTTATCGCTGTCAAACCCACAAGGTACCGAAATACTTGGTAGGCCGGCCAAGTTCACCGGAACGGTTAAGAGGTCAGCTAAGTACATTTCGATTGGGTCGTCAGATTTTTCGCCAAATTTGAAGGCGGTTGAGGTGGTTACTGGACCAGCAACAACATCATATTTTTCAAAGAGTTCTTCAAATTCTTGACGGATCATGGTACGGACCTTACCGGCTTTCTTGAAGTAAGCGTCATAGTAACCTGATGATAGGGAGAAGGTCCCTAACATAATCCGCATTTTAACTTCGTCACCGAAACCTTCTGAACGGCTGCGTACATAGAGGTCTTCCAAGTCTTGGATGTCGTCAGCGCGGTAGCCATAACGAACACCGTCAAAACGTTGCAAGTTGGAAGAAGCTTCTGAAGAAGCCACAATGTAGTAAACTGGAATCCCGTATTTTAAGAGTGGGAAGTGGACTTTTTCCACGATGGCTCCCATGGATTCAAGTTGGTCAATGGCTTTTTCTACGCGGTCTTGGACGTCAGCTTCGATACCGTTGGTGAAGAATTCTTCAGGAACGGCAATCCGTAAGCCTTCGATACTGTCACCTAATTGGGCAGTGAAGTCAGGCACTTCAATGTCGGCTGTCGTGGAGTCACGGTGGTCGTGGCCGGCAATGGCATTAAGCACCAAGGCGTTATCTTCAACAGTTCTAGTCATTGGGCCAATTTGGTCTAAGGAAGATCCGAAGGCAATTAAGCCCCAGCGTGATACCCGACCATAAGTAGGTTTCATCCCCACAATCCCGTTATAGGCGGCTGGTTGGCGGATAGAACCCCCGGTATCAGAACCTAGGGAAGCGACAACTTCACCACTGGCTACAGCAGCTGCTGACCCACCGGAAGAACCACCTGGTACCCGGCTGGTGTCCCAAGGGTTTTTACTTGGTCCAAAGTAGGAGGTTTCCGTAGAAGACCCCATCGCAAATTCGTCCAAGTTTAACTTACCAATAGTAATAGCTCCAGCGGCTTCTAAGGCTTCCACCACAGCGGATTGGTAAACTGGGACGAAGCCTTCTAAGATATGAGAAGAAGCGGTCGTTTCAATCCCTTCGGTAATGATGTTGTCCTTAATCCCGACTGGAATCCCTTGTAGGGGACGGTCGGTGGAATAGCCTTTTTCATCACTAGCTTTAGCGGCTGCAAGAGCGCCTTCTTCGTCTAGGGTGAGAAAGGCCTTGTAAGTTTCATCGAGTTCCTTAATACGATCAATGGTAGACTGTACCAATTCAACGGCAGTGATTTTTCCATCGACCAATTGTTGGTTTAAGCCTTTAATGCTTTCATCAAATCGACTCATATGGATTAATCCTCACTTTCATCAAAACTGGCTGGTACGACGATAAAGCCATCCCGTTTGGTTGGCGCATTTTTTAACATTAAGTCGCGATCGGTACCTGCTTCAGGTTGGTCATCGCGCATAATATTTTTTAGGTTAATACCGTGGGTCATGACTTCGACCCCTTCGGTATCCACTTCAGAGAGTTGTTCAACCATATCGAGGATTTCAGTAAAGCGGTCGTTCATGGGACCTACCTCTTCGTCAGAAAAGGATAGTTTTGCAAGTTGTGCCACGTGTTTAAAGTCTTGTTCGCTGATAGACATAATGGCCTCCTTTTTTCTTTTTCAAAATATTTACTGTTCTATTTTAACATAAGTTCTTAGGGCATTTTTACTGACTTACTTATTCTTGTAAAAAAATCTCACAAATTAAGGGTGGATGCCCTTTACTGGTCTAAAACGTGCTCCAAGCGCAGAGCAAGCGTCCATTTCAGAAAATGACGACAAATTCTCTATGAGAATTTTTACGTCCCTTTCTTCCAATGGTCTTGCTCTTTGACGCGCTTGTCACACTCTACTAATACACAGTATATTGGAATTTGCCTTGGCCGGAGAGGCGGGTGATATTGGCGGTCATTCGGCTTGGGCCTTCGACGGTTACCTGCATTTGCACGTCTTTAGGATAGATGGCATCCAGGCTAGCGATGACGTGTTGGACCAGGGCGATGTTTTCGGTATAACCGTCAAATGGGGTATTGATATGGAAGTCAATTCCGTTTAGTTTGCCGTTATCGTATTGGCCGACACCCACAATCCCACTCAATTCTGGGAAGAAGGATTCGATTTCACCACGGAAACGGCTGAAGGAAGTGTTATCTTCCTCACGTGGGGCTTGGTCGACCCCGTAGACCACGTATTGGCGGTTGTATTCCTTCCACTTACCTAGGCCCGCTCCGGGTTCAGCAATGGCTTCTGCCATATAAGCCCCGCCCCCGAGACTGTTTTGCTTATCATTATAGAAAAGAGCGATTTGAATCGGGGTTTGGCCGTATTTGCCTTCTTGGCGGATACGCTCGACAATGGTTTGGGCCATGGCCTTGCCTTCTTGGAGGGCTTGGTCCCGGCTAATTTCTATGGTTTCTTCACTATCCTTGTTTTGGAAGCGGTCTTCGGCATTCATGGCCAGGCCGAGACTGATGACTTTCAAGTCATAGTCATCCCCATTTTCTTGCATTAAATTGTATTCCAAGATGGAATTCAAATAACGGGGTTGGAATTGATCGCGGTCGCTCGCGGCGCTGGCTTCGGGGTTAAGCCCTTCAGGATTGTCCTGAGACTTGGGCTTGAGCCAGGAAGTGATCTTGTCTTTGGATAGGACCTGGCCTTCCGCCAAGGAATACTCATCGGTCGGATAGGCATTCTTCATTAATTCATAGAGGCCCCGTTCCATATTTTCCAGGTTGGCCTGGCTGGTTCGACTAGACAGGGTCCCCCGGCTGTTACTTAAGGGATAGCTGCCATCTTTGATAGCGGCAGGATAGTAAGCCTCGGTAAGGGTGTTCTTCTTACCACTTTCTTCCTCTTCACTACTTGATTCTTCCGTGGTTTGGGTTTGCCCAGCGGTTGATTTGGGTTGGGCGTCCCTCCCACAAGCTACTAACAGGCTCAGTGACGCTAAGCCAATCACGATCATATGTTGGATGCGTTTTTTCACGGTATGCTCTCCTTTATCACGATATCTGTAGAGTCCATACTATTCTAACACGAAATCAAGTGACTAAGCATCTTCTAGGTGACTCAACATCTCTTCTTCATCAAAAATTAAAATATCTAAGTCTTGGGCCTTGGTCAATTTACTGCCGGCATCTTCACCGGCCACGACCACATCGGTATTCTTGGAAACTGATCCGGTGACTTTTCCCCCTTGGCCTTCAATGAGGGCCTTGGCTTCTTGACGACTATAGTGAGTCAGTTTACCAGTTAAGACCACGGTTTTACCTTGCCAGAAGGAATCCACATTGGCTAAAGTTTGCGGGCTAGCGCCGAGATAGGTCATATTAACCCCCCGCTCACTCAGGCGGTTGACTAGGGCAGTCACTTCATCATTCGCAAAGTATTCTTCCACACTATCGGCAATGATTTCACCAATCCCATCAATGGCTGAAATCGCCTCCCGTTCAGCAGCTTGGATGTCTTCCATGGAGCCAAAAGTCATGGCAATGTCGCGCGCTGCCTTGACGCCCACATGGCGGATGCCTAAGCCAAAGAGGAGCCGTTCCAAGGAATTCTCCCGGCTTTGGTCGATGGCTTGGAGGATGTTTTGGGCCGATTTTTCCTTGACCTTGTCTAAGGTCAGTAAGGTATCTTCATCTAATTGGTAGAGGTCACTAGGGTCTTTGACATAGCCCTTCTCGTACAATTGGGTAATGACCGCTGGCCCCACCCCGGTAATATCCATGGCATTGCGGGAAACAAAGTGGAAGAGTTTCTCCTTGGCCTGGGCTGGACAGGCGGGGTTGACACAGCGGAGGGCCACTTCATCTTCTAAGTGGACTAAGTCACTGTGACAGATTGGACAGGTCTCAGGCTCTGGATAGGGTTGACTATCAGCGTCCCGGTCTTCCGTCACCACGCTAACCACTTCTGGGATAATATCCCCAGCCTTATGGATCATCACGGTGTCGTGGAGGCGGATATCCTTGGCTTGGATCAGGTCCATATTATGGAGGGAAGCCCGTTGCACGGTCGACCCTGCCACTAGGACCGGATCCATGACGGCAGTAGGGGTGACTACCCCAGTCCGCCCCACGGTCCATTCAATATCACGGATGGTGGTCTTCGCCTGTTCAGCGGGGAACTTATAGGCAATGGCCCAGCGTGGTGCCTTGACGGTATAGCCTAATTCTTCCTGTTGATCGAAGTCATTGACCTTGATCACAATTCCGTCGATATCATAGGCCAGGTCATGGCGAACCTGACTAACGTGTTCGACATAGTCCCAAATTTCTTCCTTACTGTGGGTCAACTTAAATTCTGGGTTCACCCTGAGGCCCCATTGAGGATAGCTGGTCAACAGTTCTGCTTGGCTGTTGACCCCAGCATCGGCAGGTAAAACGCCAGTATAGAGAAAGACATTCAGATTTCTCTTGGCGGTCACTTTGGGGTCTAATTGGCGGACTGAACCCGCGGCTGAGTTACGCGGATTAGCAAAAGTTGCCAGCCCCGCAGCCTCCCGCTCTTCATTCAACTTGGCAAAGGAAGCCTTGGGCATATAAATTTCTCCCCGAACTTCCACATTTAAGGGTTCTTGTAAGCGGAGGGGAATGGAGGAGATGGTTTTTATGTTATTGGTAATATTTTCGCCTGTATTACCATCGCCCCGGGTCGCTCCCCTGACCAAACGGCCGTCTTGGTAGAGGAGAGAAACAGACAGGCCGTCAATTTTCATCTCACAGACAAATTCGGTATCTTCGCCAAATTCCTTTTGAACCCCATCTACCCAGGCCATTAATTCTTCCTGGCTAAAGACGTCGCCTAAGGACAGCATGGGATGGTCAAAGTGAACCTTGTCAAACTTTTCATTTAAAACATCCCCGACTCTTTGCGTGGGGGAGTCGCTTTGAATCAATTCGGGATGGCTGGCTTGCAATTCTTCCAATTGACGGTAGGTCTTGTCATAGAGGTCATCACTGACACTGGGTTGGTCTAAGACATAGTACTCATGGGCATAGTGGTTTAACTGGTCAACCAATTCTGCCATTCTTTCCTGGACCCCTTGGCTATTTTCCTGAGCTTGCTCTTCTTTTGTCACAGCAAAACCTCCTAATCTTCTTTACTAATGGGTGCAAAGGCCGCTAACAAGCGCTTAATCCCCTGCCCCTTAAAGGCGATATCTAATTCTTGGTCATTGTCACTGCCGGTCACCTTGACCACAGTGCCTACTCCCCAAACCTTATGGCGGGCCTTATCGCCCACCTGCCATTCCACCGCTTCACTGCTCTTGGCTTGAGATTGGCTGGGCCCCTTAGCAAAGATAGAACGTTTTTCTTGGGCTTTGGCCGCAGACTTGGAAACCCGGCTTCTGCGATTATAGTAGGCCGGCCGACTGGAAGAGAAGCTCCCCATTGAGAGCGGGCTATGGTCTTCCTTAGCCAAGAGCTCATCGTCAATCTCCGTGATAAATCGTGATTCTGGATGGCTCTTATGTTGGCCGTAGAGCATGCGGGAGTAACTGTTAGTGAGATAAAGCTCCTCTTCTGCCCGGGTAATCCCCACATAGGCCAGACGGCGCTCTTCTTCTAATTCCTCATCATCTTCACTGGCCCGGGAAAGAGGGAAGATGCCCTCTTCCATACCAATGATAAAGACGATGGGAAACTCCAAGCCCTTAGCGGCATGGAGGGTCATGAGGTTGACTTGGCCCTCTTCTTCATTGGACTCACTATCATCCAAGTCAGAAACTAGGGATAGGTCGGTAATAAAGGCCAAGAGGGCATCATCACTAGCATCCGCACCCGGATCTAAACCAAGTAAGGCTGCTTGACCGAGCCCGGCATCTAATTCTTCGGGACTCAAGAGCGACACTTCCCCTGCTAGGTCATCTTGGCTGGAATCATCCATAATATTCACCGGTTCCACCGCATTCCCGGCTTGGTCAGTCTGGGTGATCTCCGCTAGAGCTTGGCGTTGGTCAGCTTCCTTCTCCCACCGTTCATCGAAAGCTCGAGTCACAGACAGGAATTCTTCAATATTTTCAATCCGGGCCGTTGCTTCCAAGGTCTTTTGGGCCTTGAGATCAGCTAAATAACCCGACTTATCTAAGACCTCTTCGGTGAGGTCGGTAATGGTAAGAAATTCTCTTTGTTTTTGCAGCTTGGTCATCATGTCCGCAAATTTCTTGAGCGACTTAGCCCCTTTTCCTGAAATGGGCGCATAGTCTACCTTTTGAGCGGCCTGTAAGAGGGTTAGTCCGTGCTCACTAGCAAAATGGCGTAACTTGTCCAGGGTCCCTGGCCCGATTCCCCGTTTCGGAACATTAATAATCCGGGTGAAAGACAGGTTATCTTGGGGATTGGTTAACAGCCGCAAGTAAGCCAGGACGTCCTTAATTTCCTTACGGTCATAGAACTTGAGGCCGCCGACAATCCGGTAAGGAATATTGGCCTTGACCAGGGCTTCTTCCATGGTCCGGGACTGAGCATTGGTTCGATAGAGGATGGCAATGTCCTTGTATTGGTAGTTCTTGTCAGTCGTGGCTTGGCGAATCTTATCCAAGACATAGTGGCTCTCATCTTGTTCGTTTTGGGCACGGTAATAGTTAATCTTGCCACCGTCCTGGTTATCGGTCCAGAGTTTCTTGGCTTGGCGGTGGACATTATTTTGAATCACTTCATTGGCCGCCTTGAGGATGGTCTTGGTGGACCGGTAGTTCTGTTCGAGGAGAATCACCTTGGCTTGGGGGTAGTCCTTTTCAAAGTTAAGGATGTTCTCCATATTGGCTCCCCGCCAGCCGTAGATACTTTGGTCAGCGTCCCCCACCACACAGATATTCTTGAAGTAATCCGCTAAGAGTTTAACCAAGCGGTATTGGGCTTCATTAGTATCTTGGTATTCGTCCACGTGAATATAGTGGAATTTTTGTTGGTAGTAGGAAAGAATCTCTGGTTGTTCCTTAAATAAGCGGACTGTCAACATAATCAAGTCATCAAAGTCCAAGGATTGGGCGGCTTGGAGACCAGCTTGGTAGTCTTCATAAAGGTCAGCCACAATATTTTCGATAAAGCCAGTATATTTTTCTCGGTATTCCTTGGGGTCGAGCAGGTTATTTTTGGCATCGGAAATCTTTCCTAAGATCATCTTGGGCTTAAATTGCGTGGTATCGAGATTGTGGTCCTTCATGATCCGCTTAATTAAACTTTGTTGTTCGGCAGGATCAGCAATGGTGAAAGACCGGGAGAGACCGATAGCTTCTGCTTCCCGGCGCAAAATCCGCACACACATGGAGTGGAAAGTACTTACCCACATGGTATCTGCGGCTTCGCCAACTAGGTTTTTCACCCGTTCTTTCATTTCATTGGCGGCCTTATTGGTAAAGGTAATGGCTAGGATATTCCAAGGCCGGACCGCTTTTTCTTCTAATAAGTAGGCCATGCGGTGGGTGAGGACCCGGGTTTTCCCCGATCCCGCCCCAGCCATAATTAAGAGGGGGCCTTCTGTATATTGAACTGCTGCTTTTTGTTGTGGATTGAGACCGTCGATTAATTGATTAATATGGGTCATACCAAACCTCCGTTCTGATATTCTTTAATAGTCTATCACTTCTATAACCCGCCATCAAACAGTTTAGATATAGAGTGCGAGCTGACGACAAAAAAGTGAAACACTGGAAGAAATATGCGGAAATCCTTGAAAAGGATTGACAAATATTTCTGAAGTGGAGTTCACTTTTGTCAGCGAGCAGGTTTGAATAGAGTGTGACGGGTGCACCAAAGATCGATAGAGCTACGCATACTATATCTGTACGTCGCTTTGCTTCCTACAGCTATAGCAACTGGAGCTAAAGAGCAAGAATTCTTGAAAAGAATTTCTTGCCCTTTAGTGAAGTGGAGATCGATCTGCACCCGGAGCACGTTTAAATAGAGTGCGACAAGCGCGTTGAAGAGCATGATTGCTGAAAGAAAAAGATGTAAAAATTCTCAAAGAGAATTTGTCGTCATTTTCTGAAGCGGACGCTTGCTCTGCGCTTGAAGCAGGTTTTAGTAAAGTGCGATGGAACAGGATCTAATAACTTATTCATAATTTAAAAAGAAGCTGAATTTTTTCAGCTTCCCTATTTTTTAATAATTAATTTGTTGCAGGATCAGTTTATTGATCCACATGCGGATATACTTGTTAGCCTGTGGGTAGTCGCCGTCTTTGAGGGCTTGGATAAAGGGTGGGTAGATGTTCTGCATGTCTTCTAACTCCGCTAAGAAACGTTCTTCTCGTTTCTTGGCTTCGTTAATATAGAGTTCATGCAGGTTTAAGACTGTATCCAAGGTCACCCGGCGGAAGTAAGCATTGGAATGATAAGAAACCAAGAGCTGGAAGAGCTTGGCTTCGGCATCATAATAGTCATTAATCTGGTCAATGGTCTTATCCCACTTCAAATGGTGGGCGATTTCGTCTAACTGCTTGATATTTACCGTGATGCCCTTATTTTCCATTTGCTTAAAGAGGGCCGTCACCAAGAGCTCAATGAACTGAAGCCGTTCCACAATCGCCTTGGAATTAAGGGTATTCTTACAAACCACGGCCCCCTTATAGGGTTCAATTCGGACATATTTTTCCTTAGCCAGTTGGT
The DNA here is from genome assembly GCF_905125285.1 of Aerococcus sp. Group 2. Classification (NCBI taxonomy): domain Bacteria; kingdom Bacillati; phylum Bacillota; class Bacilli; order Lactobacillales; family Aerococcaceae; genus Aerococcus; species Aerococcus sp. Group 2. The sequence goes on from NZ_CAJHPA010000002.1 coordinate 490,074, forward strand.
CCAAGGCCTTGCGAATGGGGGTACGCGACATATCCAATTGTTTAGCTAAATCATTTTCTTTTAAATGAGTTCCTGCTAACAACACGTTATTATCAATTTGTTCTTTCAAATAGCGATAAGCTTTCTCCTTATAACTCATAGACTTAGCCATTCTTGCTTCCTCCCTCGCAAACGTTAAATTTCCTTTTAATGATACCAAAAATTATTAGCTAAATATATTCCTTTTTTGGTCTAGGGATCAAATTGCATGAGACCGTAACTTTCAATTAAGTGGTTCAATTTGTCCGCATAACCTGGATCTGTCGCATAACCCGCCTCAGCCAGGGCCTTGGTCGCCTGACGGTAATGACGCGCTTGTCTGACACCTAGGTAGAGATCGGGGTTCCAATCGGTGCCATTAACCATTAAATTGCCATGGTCAACCACCGCACTCTGCCAGTCGGGATAGACCTTAAAGTGATCGGTAATGGTTACCCAGCCCCCTGGACCATATTCTTGAGTCGACAGGGTCACACTCGGTTCCCCTGCACCTGCCTTGCGCCCGAAAAGATTCCCATACTGGCTAGCCAACTGGCTCTTGCCAAAGTCCGATTCCAAAATCGCTTGGGCAATGACTACACTGGGTAGGACTTGGGACTTGGAGTAGTTGAGGGTGGCATAATTACCGATTTGGTTGATAAAGGCCGCCTCTTGATCACTCATTTCCTTATCCTTCCATTGGTAGGCAGAAAAATTAAAATAAGGCAAGTAGTGATTGGCACAATAGGTCAAACCAAGTAAAGAGAGGGCCACTAAGATCATCACAGCCACTCGCTGCCTTTTTTTCTTGGGCCAAAAGCGTTTCTTAAACCTTACTTTAGGCCGTTTCTTTCTTTTACGCGCCACCGGGCCTCCCCTTTCACCTCTTAAGTCGAGTGGACGATCTTTTGAGCCACGACTTATTGATCTATCTTTAATTGTATCATTTTCCCCAGCCTAAGCCCATTAATTTCCCAAGAAGATCAAAATCATCAAGGAAAAGAGCTTTTTACGTCCTATTAAGTGAAGCCAGTTTTCTCACTTGGATGAAGTTCTCATCTATGTTAATTTACGGATTGAGACGACATTAGCTTAATTTTAGGAGTGAGAAAATATGAAAAATTTTATAATCGATGTTGTCATCTTTGCCATATCTTTTATTATTCAAAGTATCATAGGCAATTGGATAAATTTAGATAATCTCTTCATTGATTTCTTATCTTTCATTATTATCTTTATCATTATCCGTGCTCTATTTTCTAAAGTTAAAGAATAACAACACTACTCAAAAAAGGAGGCTGAGATTTTTGTCTCAGTCTCCTTTTAGGTTGTTTAATTTTATTAACTCGATTTATTTAGTAAATTGTCTTCGCTAACGCTCTTAATATTTTCATTGCTCTTCCTTGAGGTATTCAATAATTTCAGCGCCACTTTCTTCAATGGACTTGTACTCAATGTCAATGACATGGGCACCTAATTCCCGGTACAAGTCATTGGCGGTCACCAATTCATATTTTATCCGTTCCAACTGGCTATACTTAGCGGTTGATGTGAGTCCCAAATATTTCAAGCGGTTGGTTCGGATATTCATAATGTATTGAGGTGAAGCCATGAGGCCAAAGACCTTATTAGGGTCAAGCTGGTAGAGTTCTTCTGGATAGCGGACCTCTGGAATCAAGGGATAGTTAGCCACCCGGTAACCCCGGTTAGCTAAATAGAGAGATAGCGGGGTTTTGGATGACCGTGACACGCCCAGGATAACAATATCCGCTTGGGCGAAGGCTTTCTTCGGGTAGTTACCATCGTCATACTTAATGGCAAATTCGACCGCCGACATCCGGGCTAGGTAAGCGTCATCTACCTTGCGTAAGCCCCCAGCCTGTTCCTTAGGAGTCAGACCAGTGGCTTGACCAATCCCCTGGATCAGCTCATGGAGGAAGTTAATATAGGTGAGCTGGTGGTCCTTGGCATATTGGCGGGCAAAGCGGTCCAAGTCGTCATTGACAAAGGTCGCTGCCACAATCGCCCCTTCTGCCTGGGCATCACGAAGGATTTCGCCTAATTCCTCCTGGGTCTTCACAAAGGGATAGCGGCGCAAGTCGCTCTTCAAGTCGGGAGCGAATTGGGCTAAAGCCGCCTTTGTCACCTGCCGGGCGGTTTCTCCGACAGCGTCCGATATGATAAAAAATACTTGCTTGGCTTCTGTCATAGGTCTCCCTCACTCGCTAAGGTATTAACAAAAAATTCAACTAAATGGCTTTTGGTAATCTTGCCGAGGACCTGGTAGTCCTCACGGTTATTGACGACCGGTAGGGAATCCACCTTATGGTCAACCAGGAGCTTACCCGCTTCTAGGACTAGGGTGTCTTTTTCCACCACCACAATGTTGGGCATCCGGGTCATGATCAAGGCCACCGCAGGAGATTCACTTTGACCCTTAGTCGCCAAGGACCGCAATAAGTCTTTTCTAGAAACCAAGCCTTGCAGGTGTTGGTCCTCATCAGTCACATACAAGGACCCATTATCGTAGAGAAACATGGTGGTAATGGCCTCGTAAACCGTGGTCTTGGCTGAAATATTGACTGGACTGGCCATGAGTTCTGCTACCTTGACCTCGCTCAATTTCTGACCTAATAAGGGATCAAAACCCAGGCCGGTATAAAAGTAGCCCACTTTGGGACGGGCATCTAAGATCCCAGTCATGGTCAGTAAGGCCAAGTCACTTCTTAGGGTCGATTTAGATAGGCCAAATTGCTTGGCAATGGCCTCGCCACTAATGGGTTCTTGGTCTTTGACAATGGCAATGATTTCTTTTTGTCGGTCAGTGAATTGCATAGCTTACCTCTATTCTGCCAGTGGACTTGGCCCCTCATCCTGGTTTTCTCTAGTGACTTTCTTCTACTTGCCTGATGGCGGATTGAGCAGCGGCTAATTGAGCCAGGGGCACCCGGTAAGGCGAACAGGAAACATAGTCCAAGCCCACTTGGTCAAAGAAGTGAATTGAGGCTGGATCGCCACCGAGTTCCCCACAGACCCCAATCTTGAGCCCGACTTTGGCCTGGCGGGCCTTGTCTACCGCAATTTTGACCAGGGCGCCTACCCCTTCTGGATCGATGGTTTGGAAAGGATCTTGTGTCAGGGTACCGTCTTCTAGGTACTGGTTAATGAATTTCCCGGCATCATCCCGTGAAAAGCCATAGGTCATTTGGGTCAGGTCATTGGTCCCAAAACTGAAGAAGTCCGCCTCTTGGGCTAATTGATCGGCAATGAAACAGGCTCTCGGAATCTCTATCATTGTACCAATTGTGTAAGCGATTGTCACATTTTCCTGGGCTAGGATCCGGTCAATGACTTGGCTGAGACGCTTACGCAAGCGATTTAACTCGGGTTCCACACTCACCAAAGGAATCATAATCTCTACTTGAGGATCCAAGCCCTCTGCTCTAGCGGCAATGGCCCCGTAAATAATGGCTTCCGCTTGGCGGTCATAGAGCTCAGGATAGGTCATAGCTAAGCGGCAGCCCCGGTGACCCAACATGGGGTTGACTTCAGCCAGTTGCACCATCCGGCTATGCAATTCTGCTTCACTGATCCCTTGGTCAGCCGCCACTTCGGCCACTTCACGGTCACTCTTGGGCATAAATTCGTGGAGCGGTGGGTCCAGTAGACGAATTACCGCGGGAGCCTCTTGTGACAATTGGAAAATCTTAGTAAAGTCTTCCACCTGGTAGTCACGGATCTTCTCCAAGGCAGCCTGACGTTGGTCTTCATCAACTGAGAGAATAAAGCGGCGGATCTCCCGCAGGCGCTCGGCCTTAAAGAACATGTGCTCAGTCCGGACTAAACCAATCCCATCCGCTCCAAAGCTAAAGCCGGTTTGGATATCTTCAGGGGTTTCAGCATTCATCCGCACCTTGAGACGGCTATATTTTCTCGCCCATGCCATCATTTTCTGATAGTTTTCATCAGTATTAGACAGGGCGGTAGGAATTTCTTCCAAGTAGAGTTTCCCTTGACTGCCGTCCACAGAGATAGTATCGCCTTCCTGCAGCTGGCCACCTGGGTAGTGAACCACTTTAGCGTCTTCATCAATGGTCAAATCACTACAGCCACTGACACAGCATTTTCCCATTCCCCGAGCAACCACGGCGGCATGGGAGGTCATCCCCCCATGGGCGGTGACAATCGCTTCTGCTACAGACATCCCTTCGATGTCTTCTGGCGAGGTTTCATTGCGCATGAGGATGACTTTCTTACCACCGGCCTGCCATTCTTTAGCTTTTTGGGCACTGAAAACAATTTGTCCTGAGCCAGCGCCCGGACTAGCTGCCAAACCTAGACTTGAGAAGGCCTCTGCCTGTGCCAGGGCTTTGGGGTCAAAAGAAGGATGGAGTAATTGGTCAATCATGGATGGTTTAATCCGCAAGAGGGCCTCTTTTTCCTCGATTAGACCTTCTTCCACCATGTCGACAGCAATCTTAACGGCTGCCTTAGCCGTCCGTTTCCCATTCCGGGTTTGTAGGAAGTAGAGTTTGCCTTTTTCAACGGTAAATTCAATATCCTGCATATCATGGTAATAGCCTTCCAATTGTTTGGCCAGGTCATGGATCTCTTGGTAAATTTCTGGCATATCTGCTTTTAGGTCTTCAATAACTGCTGGGGTACGAATACCGGCAACCACATCTTCCCCTTGGGCATTGACCAAGTATTCGCCGAAAAGCTTGCTTTCCCCAGTAGCGGGATTACGGGTGAAGAGGACCCCAGTCCCACTTTCTTGACCACTATTACCAAAGACCATCTCCTGAATATTAACAGCAGTTCCCAGGTCATGAGGGATATGGTTCATCTCTCGATAGATCCGGGCCCGATGGTTGTTCCAGGACTTAAAGACGGCCTTGACTGCTTCATAAATTTGCGTCTTAACCTCTTGGGGGAAGTCAAAGCCTAGTTGGTCTTGGTAAACCCTTTTGTAGGCGGATACTAATGCTTTCAATTGGTCCACCTTTAATTCATAGTCAAAACGAACTTGGGCCTTATTTTTTTCTTGGTCCAAGTGCGCTTCAAAGAGTTGACTGTCCAGGCCATAGACCACATTGCCATACATTTGTAAGAGACGGCGGTAGCAGTCGTAGGCGAAGCGCTCATCTTGGGTGATTTGGGCCAGGCTTTCCACATTGCGGTCGTTCAGTCCCACATTGAGAATGGTATCCATCATCCCCGGCATAGATTCTCTTGCCCCGGACCGTACCGACACCAAGAGTAAGTTCTCAGGATCATTAAAGGCCTTCTCAGTAGCGCTTTCCAAGTCAGCTAGCGCTTGGTCAATGGCCGCTGTCACTGAGTCACTTAATTCTTCACTTTCTTCCTGGGCTAAGTAATCTAGGCAGGCTTCAGTGGTCAAGGTAAACCCCTTAGGAACAGGAAAACCTAGCCGGGTCATTTCCGCCAGGTTAGCCCCCTTGCCTCCCAAGAGATCACGCATCTTCGCAGACCCTTGGTTAAAAGCATAAATCACTTGTTTCATTGGACTTCCTCCTTTTATAAGATGGCTTATTAAGATATATAGTGTGTACTATTAGATTATATAGTGCATCATATATAATTAGCAAGCGCTTTCTTATTAAGAAATCCTTAATTTGGGTCTGTAAAATAAATTTTAACAAATAGCTTTATGAGCATTCGTTCTGCTTTTGAATAAAACAAAACCCTTAGTCACTGTGACGGTTGCCACAGCGGCTAAGGGTTTTACTAGGTCATTATTATTTTATTTAAGGAAGGTTTTAAGCTCCCAGGTAAGCTTTTTGGACCACTTCAGAAGATAGGAGTTCTTTCCCGGTTCCGGAAGCGGTAATTTTACCCACTTCGAGGACGTGGGCATGGTCAGAGATTTCTAAGGCCGCCTTAGCGTTTTGTTCAATCAGTAAGACGGTGGTATTCAACTCACTATTAATGGTTTGAATAATTTCAAAAATTTGTTGGATGTAAATCGGCGCTAGACCCATAGAGGGTTCATCTAAGAGCAAGAGCTTGGGACGCGCCATCAGGGCCCGAGCCATAGCCAGCATTTGTTGCTCCCCACCGGATAAAGTCGCCGCGTCCTGGTTGAAACGCTCCTTAAGAATTGGGAAATAATCAAAGTAACGTTCCATATCGCTGGCTAAATTGTCGCGGTCCTTACGGGTATAAGCTCCCATCAGTAAATTTTCCTTAACGGACATACCGCTAAAGACATGACGGCCTTCAGGAACCTGGGAAACCCCGGCTTGGACGATTTGGGCACAGGACTTGGTTTGTAGGGGTTCATGGTTGTAGAGAATTTCCCCTTGGGTCGGTTTCAAGAGTCCAGAAATCGTCTTTAGAATGGTTGACTTTCCGGCCCCATTGGCCCCGATCAGAGAAACAATTTCCCCTTCATTAACGGTAAAGGAAATGCCCTTGATGGCTTGGATCATCCCATAGGCAACCTTGATATTTTTGATTTCTAACATGGACTAGGCACCTCCTAGGTAGGCTTCGATAACTCTCGGATTGCTTTGGATTTCGCTTGGTGTACCTTCAGCGATTACTTTTCCATATTCCAAAACATAGATCCGCTCACAAATATCCATCACCAAAGACATGTCGTGTTCGATGAGAACAACAGAAATCCCAAACTCTTTTTGAATCTTACGAATGGTCTGTTTCAAGTCCGTGGTTTCATTAGGGTTCATCCCGGCAGCGGGTTCATCTAAGAAGAGGATCTTGGGTTCAGTCGCCAAGGCCCGAACGATCTCCAAGGCCCGTTGTTGGCCATAAGGCAGGTTCTTGGCTTTTTCATTGGCGTAGCCTTCCAGGCCAAAGATGGCTAATAAATCCATCCCCTTAGCATGGAGGGCGTCCCGGTTTTGGTAGTACTTGGGCGTTCTTAGGAGACTGTGCCAAACCCCGACTCCGCGTTTGTTGTGCATGGCAATGAGGACATTGTCCAAGACCGAGCGGTTGGCAAAGAGGCGGATATTTTGGAAGGTCCGGGCCACCCCCATTTCATTAATCTTATCTGGACGTTGACCTGCTAGGGACTGACTGCCTTGGTCAGTTTCTAATTCAATCAACCCAGAAGTCGGTGCATAAACCCCAGTAATCAAGTTAAATAGGGTGGTTTTCCCGGCCCCATTAGGACCAATCAAACCGATCAATTCATCCGCTTCCACATGGATACTGACATCGGAAACGGCGGTTAGGCCCCCAAAGGACTTGCTGAGATGGCTTAAACTTAAGATACTCATACTATTGGTCCTCACTTTCTTCTTTGGCTACGGCTTGTGATTGGCCTCGTTTGCGGTTAAAGAGCTTGGAGAATTGGAATTCATATTCACCCATCAATCCCGATGGCTTGAAGATCATGATTAAGATCAAAGCAGCGGCATAGAGGATGGGACGCACTTGACCAAAAGGCGCTAGGAAGGTATTCAATAGCCCCAATAAGATCGAAGCCACAAAGCTCCCGGAAATAGACCCAATCCCCCCGAAAACCACGATCACTAAGATGTCGATCGATTTTTGGAAGGTAAACTGACTGGGGTTAATCACGCCAAAGTAGGAGGCATAGAGGGTACCAGCAATACTTGCGGTTACCGCCCCGATCACAAAGGCCAGGGTCTTGTAGGTGGTGGTGTGGATCCCTACTGATTCGGCCGCAATCTCATCTTCATGGACCGCAATGGTGGCCCGACCCGGACTGGAATAGATGTAGTTAACCACTAATAAGGTAGTAATCACCACAAAGACATACATGGTAATCCAGGTCACGTGACGGGGAACCCCAGAAATCCCGGCAGCCCCATTAGTAATCTCTAAGTTCATAATGGTAATCCGGATAATTTCAGAAACCCCAAGCGTGGCGATAGCCAAGTAGTCCCCCCGTAAACGCAGGGTAGGAATCCCCACGATCAAGGCCACTACGGCGGTCACTACCATACCTGCTAGTAAACCGGCTAAGAAACCAGCTTGGCCAGGGATTTCTTGGGAAACGATGGCTCCCACGTAGGCCCCAATCGCCATAAAACCAGCATGGCCTAGGGAGAACTGGCCGGCATAACCAACCACTAAGTTAAGCCCCACGGAAAGAATAATATTAATGGCAATATTCATAATAATGTTTTGGGTGTAGGCCGAAACTAAACCAGCAATGTAGGAGGCTGCCATTAAGACAAAGCCGAGCACGATGACACCAACCCTAGCCAGAGTGGTCTTGGTGAAAAACTGATTGAACCAAGAAGTTTTGTTTTCTTTCATCTTTGCCACCTACACTTTCTCTACTTGCGGTTTACCGAGCAAGCCGGTTGGTTTGACCAGTAAAATAATAATCAAAATAATATAAACTGCGGCGTCTTTCCAAGTGGAGAGACCAATCATGGAGACGAAGGTTTCTACAATACCGATAATCAAGCCCCCAAGAACGGCACCAGGGATCGATCCAATCCCACCGACCACAGCTGCAACAAAGGTCTTAGTCCCAATATTGACACCCATTAATGGTGAAATGGAATTATAGTAAATCCCTACTAACACCCCTGCTGCACCTGCTAAGGCTGAACCAATTAAGAAGGTAAAGGAAATAATGGTGTTGGCATTAATCCCCATCAATTGAGCAGCGTCTGGGTCAACCGAAACCGCCCGCATGGCTTGGCCTAACTTGGTTTTTTGTACGATCACTTGTAAGGCAATCATTAAAACAATAGTTACCGCTAAGATCAGAATTTGTTGGGAGTTAATGGTAAAGGCTCCCAATTGTAAGGACCAGTCAGGCAGATCTGCTGGAAAAGCTCGTACTTCAGGTCCTCTGAGGAAGATCATCACATTTTGTAGGAGCATGGATACCCCGATCGCGGTAATCAAAGCGGCAATCCGGGTCGCCCCACGCAAGGGTTTATAAGCCACCCGCTCAATAATAACCCCTAATACTGCAGTAAATAACATAGCTAAAATTAAAGCCGGGAAAACACCCATTCCGACATTAGTAATCAAGGTGAAACCGACAAAGGCCCCCACCATATAAATATCCCCATGGGCAAAGTTAATCAAACCAATAATCCCATAAACCATGGTATAACCCAAGGCCATCAAGGCATAGATGCTTCCTAGCGCCACGCCATTGATTAATTGTTGAATGACATTATTCACACTTCTCACTCCATCCTATTTCAATAATTTTTAGACCTAGATATAAAAGATTTTGCTTTAAAGCCCTTACATCCTATTAACAAACAGTAAGCAGAGCCATCCCCTGGACAACTCTGCTTGCTTTAATTTTTAAATATTAAACTTTTTCATTACTTAGCCGCTTCAATGGCTTGAGAACCAACCACTTGGCCGTCTTTTACCTCTTGGATAAAGACAGTCTTAGAAGGATTGTGTTTTTCATCCATGGAGAAGTTCCCAGTGACTCCGGTAAAGTCCTTGGTTTCAGCCAGTGCTTTTTGGACCGCTTCCCCATCTGTAGTGCCTGCACGCTCGATGGCGTCAAAGGCCAGGTTAGCCGCATCATATGCTAAAGCTGCGAACATATCTGGTTCAGATTGATAGGTCTCACGGTACTTGGCTAAGAAGTCTTTGACTTCTTGAGGAGAGTCTTCGTTTTCAACGAAGTGGGCAGCATAGTAAATGTTATCCCAGTTTTCTTCCCCTGCTAAGTTAATAATTTCCTTATTACCAAAGCCGTCTGGACCAAGAATTGGCAGGTCAATGCCCATTTCGCGCGCTTGTTTAATAATTGGACCAGCTTCTTCATAATAACCAGCAACGAAGATCACTTGGGCATCTGAATTCTTAATATTGCTCAAAATACTGTTAAAGTCAGATTCCTTAGCCACATAGGATTCTTCCCGAACCACTTCACCATCAAAGTGCTTGTGGAATTCGTCAGATAGATTTTGACCATAGTCAGAAGAATTATCCTTGATGATCGCTGCCTTAGTATAGCCTTCCTTGTTAGAGAATTCCGCTAAGGAGCCCCCTTGCAAGGAATCTTGGAAGCAGATTCTAAAGATATAATCCAAGACATTCCCCTCTTGATCAAGAGTAATATTATCAGCAGTGGCAGTTGCTGAAATCAAAGGGGTCTTGGCCCGGGTCACCGTTGAAATCGTCGCTTCAGTATTATTGGTGGTAGAAGGTCCAATAATCACTGCCGCGTTTTCATCAACGAGTTTTTCCGCACCAGAAACCGCTTCTTCAGTCGTGGACTTATTATCATATTCTAAGTAGTTGATCTTCTTATCGAGAAGGCCGCCAGCTTGATTTTTTTCATCTACGGCGAGCTTGATTGCATTGTTCTGTACAACACCATAAGCAGAAACATTGCCCGATAACTCCCAGTTCCCCCCAATACGAATTTCATCTGCATTTTCAGCGGATTGATTAGTCGTTTCAGTCAAGGAACCCGAACCGCAGCCGGCTAAGGCCATGACACTCCCCAATGTCACAAAGGCTTTCAACCATTTCTTATTCATGCTAACTCCTCCTCATTAAAATTTGACAAAAGAATAAGTATTCAATTGCTGATACTCAATATTCTAAAATAGTCTGACAATTCTGTCAAACACTTTTTAATCTTTTTGAAATTATTTATCAAACTTTTGTGAAGATCAATAAAATTAACAATATAACAAAGACTCTTTAGGTCTAATTTTTAATGAACAAAGTCTAATTTAAAAATTCTCGGATTAAAAGGATTATTTAACCACTTCAGTATCGACCACTTGGCCACCTTGAAGTTCTTGGACATAGACTTCTTTGACTGGGTTATGGTCTTTATCAAAGGAGAATTTACCAGTCACCCCTTGGAAGTCCTTGGTTTCAGCTAAGGCTTTTTGAACCGCTTCGCTATCGGTTGAACCAGCTTTTTCCATAGCTTGGGCGATGAGGTTGGTTGCATCATAAGCTAGAGCAGCAAAGTGGTCAGGTGAAGTGCCGTAAGCATCTTCGTATTTCTTGATGAATTCTTTGACGTTTTCAGGTGAGTCTTCATTATGGGAGAAGTGGGTCACGAAGAAGACATCGTGGGCATTTTCTGGGCCAGCTAAGTCGATGAGTTTTTGGTTACCGAAGCCGTCAGGTCCTAAGACCGCTGCGTTCACGCCCATTTCCCGTAATTGTTTGATGATTAATCCACCTTCTTGGTAGTAACCAGCGATAAAGACAACATCCGGTGAATTTTGTTTTAAGTTGGTTAAGAGGGCCTTAAAGTCGGTGTCCCCACTGGTGTAAGACTCTTCGCCAACCACTTGACCGCCATGTTCTTCAAAGGAAGCCTTGAAGTCATTGGCCACGTTTTGACCGTAGTCAGAGGAATTGTCTTTTAAGACGGCAACCTTCTTCCAACCCTTTTGAGCGGCATATTTCCCTAATTCCTTACTTTGGTAAGCATCTTCGAAACAAGTTCTAAAGACGTAGTCGTAGAGGTTACCGTTATCGTCGAGGGTCAAGCCATTCCCAGTAGCTGCAGGAGCGACCATAGGCACCTTAAATTGTTGGGCCACAGGAATTTGTGCTTCACAGTTCCCTGTGGTGTCTGAACCTACCAGAACATTAACACCTTCTTGTTCCACTAAGCGGGTGGCTTGGGAAGTCGATTCAGCGTTGTCGGATTTGTTATCGGCACTAACATATTCCACTTTCTTACCCAGGACCCCACCATTATCGTTGAGGTTTTGAACGGCAACTTTGACCCCGTTGTCGTGAGGGGTTCCATAGGCAGAATATTGCCCAGACAAGGACCAGTTCCCACCAATCTTCACCACATCACTGTTAGCAGAATCATTCTTAGCGGTCTCGGTCATCGATCCACAGGCCCCTAGCATCATAGCAGTTCCAAATAAGGCGGCTAATTTCTTCATTTTTTTCTTCATCTTTAAAACCCTTTCTCAAGTATTGCTCACGGCAATTTCCTTAGAATCATCAAACGCTGATTTGTTGGCCAACAGAGAAGCGTTACATAACAATTATTTCAAGTCAGTAGCCATAGAAAAAGCCACCCATCTTAGAATGAATGGGTGGCTTTATTGTTTATCCAAGTCCCATTCATTTTAACAAGCACGAATAGGACTTAGTCTGTTTTTTATTGAAACAGCGTTAAGCCCTGGTATTAATAATAATAATAATTGCTTGATGGGAGCTAAACATGGATAAACTTCCTTTCGAAATAATCTTGAACTCATTCTAGCAGGGCTTTACATAGAAAGCAAGCCCTTTTGTGATAATTGTCTGAATTTTTGAAATATTGGCTAATTAAAAGATATAAAGAATATTTAAAATAGACTGCGACCAGCTCGCTCAAGCCCCCTTAGTCAATAGAACGGCGCTTTCCTTTTGTGATTAAATTGAGGAATAAAAAAGCCACGACAAAAGTCATGGCTTCAACTTGCTAACTCTTTAAGGTTCAATTGGTGTGGTATCAACAATTTCGCCCTGGTCCACCTTTTGCACATAGGCGGTCTTAATCGGATTATGTTGGTCGTTGATAGTAAAATTCCCGGTAATCCCTGAGAAATCCTTGGTTTCTGCTAGGGCTTGGTTGACGGCCTTGCTATCTACCGATTGGGCCCGTTTAATAGCGTCAAAGGCTAGACGCGCCCCATCGTAGGCCAAGGCAGCAAACATATCAGGGGCATGGCCAAATTTTTCTTGGTAGGCCTCCATGAATTTTTTGAGTTCTGGACTAGGGTCATTGGTGGTGTAATGGGCCGTGTAATAGACATTAGTCATGTTTTGCTTGCCGGCGAGATCAATAATCTCTTGGTTCCCAAAGCCATCTGGCCCTAGAATTGCCGCCTTAACCCCTTGTTCACGAGCTTGCTTAATCAAGGGTCCAGCTTCCTCGTAGTAACCGGCCACAAAAATCACATCGGGTTCCTTAGCCTTCAAACGGGTAACCAGGGAGTTGAAGTCGGTATCCTTAGCATTATAAGCTAATTCATCAACAACCTCACCTTGGAAATACTTCTTAAATTCATTGGTCAAGTTTTGCCCATAGTCGGTCGAATTGTCCCGGATTAAAACGGCTTTCTTGAACTGGTTATCATTAGAAAACTTAGCCAAGGCTTGCCCTTGGAAGGCGTCTTGGAAGCAAACCCGGAAAACATTGTTTAAAACCTTGCCAGAACTATCAGTAGTCAAGCTGTCGCCGGTTGCCATAGGCGCAATCACGGGCAGGGAGGAGGCGCTAGAGATCTGCGCTTCCATTAAGCCGGTGGTAGCTGGACCAATGATTAAGGATACTTGGTCATTAGAGATTAACCGCGAAGTATTGGCCGTGGTTTCTTCACTAGTAGACTTATTGTCCAAAGACACGTATTCCACTTGTTTGCCAAGTATTCCGCCCGCCTGGTTGACCTGGTCGACGGCTAATTCCACCCCTTCATTTCCTGGGCTACCATAGCCTGCTGTGGCACCGGAGAGTTCCCAGTTGCCGCCAATCTTAATCACATCTGCTTGGTCGTTAGACTTTTCCTGAGTTTGGGTTAAAGAACCACAGGCAGTCATCATTAAGCAACTGACGACGAGGGCCAACCCCTTTATATTGCGCTTGATCTTCATAGCTCATCCTCCTTTTCTCTACTAATTGATTATTAAATATCAGACAATTCTGTCTTTAATTTATTTTTTATTGTATTTTATTTATCTATCCCTGTCAATAATATTTTATGACTTAACATTTGGACAAAAAAAGAGCCGAGACAAAAATCTCAGCTCTTAAGGTCTGACTGTCGCACTCTCTAGTTGAGTTCAGACGCCAGCCTTGAAGTTGCTTCAGAAAATTCCAACGCACAGTCGTGCTGTGCTTTTGGTATTTTCCTCCAGCAATTCAAGTCTCTGACGGCGTCCTCACATCCTTATTTCTGATCTTTTCATCTTTTCTTCCAAGGAATCTCCCTCCCTGATCCTTCCTCACATCCTTTTTATTCCACACCTTTTAGGGCTTCTACCATGTCGACGTGTTTGAGTTTGACATGCATGATTCCCATGACTATCAGGGTAAAGAGATAGGTTAGGGCAATGGAATAGAGGTAAGAGGTCCAGTGGATGGTGTGGGGGAAGATTAAATTATCTACTTCCACGGTTTTTAAGATATATCCTGTCAGACCGTAGCCCATCAGGAGACCAATGAGAATGCCTGCTGTGGTGAGCAGGAGGGTCTCCCTAAAGATATACATGGTCACTTCATTAGGATAGGCACCAAGGACCTTGATGGTAGATAGTTCCCGAATCCGTTCAGACACATTAATATTGGTTAAACTATAGAGCACAATAAAGGCGAGTAAGGCGGCGGCAATAATAAGAATTAAAGTCACCACATTTAAACTTTCAATGGTGTCATTAAAGGCATCACGGAGACTCTGACTAGCGTAGGCAGCCAGAACATGGTCGGTGTTTTGTAAGTCTTCCAAGACCTGCCCTTGACTGGATGACTGGCTTAATTGGATTTGCCCCATATTCGGTGCCGGCAAGTCCTTGTCAATTAGGTTCTTATAGGTATTCTCATTGATAAAGCAATCATGGAAGATATAAGATTCTACGATTCCTCCGACCGGCAGGCTAATGGTTTGCCCGGATTCATTGGCCAGTTCAATCGTATCGCCTTCAGAAAGTCCCAGTAATCGCGCCAATTTCTGACTTATGAGGGCTTCATTATCCTTTAAATCATAAGCTTTTTCCGGGTCATCCACGGCATTAAAAGCGTAAAAGTCATGGTAAGGACTATCCGCATTAAATACTCGGAGACGAACGGTTTGGGTATTAATATTAGGATCGGTGGTTTCCAAGTTAGTGGTATAGGAATGGAGAACCTGGTCGACGCCCTCAGTAGCTTCCACCGCTTCCCGGACGGCTTGGTTATCCTCGGCATTCAAGTCATTGGCGTATTGGGCCACGATATCATAGGACTCAATCACGGTATATTGGCGGTCAGCCAGACCTGAAATCGAGTCAGAAATGCCAAAACCTGTCAAGACCAAGGCGGTACTCCCAGCCACCCCAATGACAGTCATCAAGTTCCGGCCCTTATAACGGAACAGGTTACGGAGGGTAATCTTCATCGAGAAGTTGAGATGACTCCAGAACCACCGCCATTTTTCTAAGAGGATATGTTCCCCTTGCTTAGGCGGTTTGGGCCGCATTAATTGGGCGGCATTTTCTTGGAGCAAGTGGCTGGTGGTAAAGATGGCCGGTCCCACTGTGGTTAAGAGGGCTATGCCCAGGGCTAGGAGGATATCTTTCAGGTAGAAACCGTACTGGATATCCGGCAGGGTATACATCATCCGGTAAGCATTGTAAATAATATTAGGGAAGAGGAAGTTACCAATCCCTACCCCGATCACGGTTCCTAAGAGACTGGCTAAACTAGCATAGAGAAGAAACTGCATGGCAATGTCTCCTGACCCGTAGCCAATCGCCTTCATAGTCCCCACTTGTGAGCGCTGCTCGTCCACCATTCTTGACATAGAGGTGTAGGACACCAGGGCAGCCACCAAGAAGAAGATCCATGGGAAGACTTGGGCGATGGCAGAAATCCGCTCAGCATTATCCCCGTATTCACTAATTCCTGATAAGGCACTGCGGTCATTGACCAGGTAAGTGGGGGCTTGGAGTTCTTCTAACTGCTTGGCTTGCTCGTCGAGGTCTTTAGTTTTTTGGTCGATTTCTTCCTTAGCCGATTGCATTTGGTCTTGGCCTTGGGAGAGCTGGTCTTTCTCCTGGTTGAGCCGGTCTTGGTTGGCTTGGAATTGGCTAGCCACTTGACCCAAACCAGCTTCTTCTAGGCTCATGCCAGCGGGCAACTGACTCTTGATCCCTTGGACTTCTTGGTCCAAATGGCCTTGGGCTTGGTCTAAAGCCGATTTGGCCTGGTCAAGTTCACTCTTTTTACTGTTTAAGTCATCTTGCGCCTGGTTAAGTTGTTTGCGCCCCTCATCAATAGCTTCTTGACCATCACTTTTGGCCTCTTGGAGTAAGTGATTAGGCCGGTCTTCAAGGGCGGACTCGACCTCCGCTTTTTTATCGGCAACCATTTGGTCGTAGTCATCACTATAGCCGTGATATTGACGGGCATCGGGGATGCGGATAGAAACGGCAGAGTCGTATTCGCCTGCAAAGGCATCCGGACTTACTACCGCAAAGGCATCCAAAGCCCCGTCACCGATACTGGTTTGTCCCCGAATTAACTTATCAATATACATGGGAGAGTCAACAAAGCCGACCACGGTGAAGCTATCCTGCTTGAGCTTGGGAGCCTTGTCATCATCCGTCTTGCCGGCTTGGTTGAAGGTAATGGTATCCCCAATGGCAATATCTACCTGGTTTTCAGCAATTAGCATATGGTCAAGAGCAATCTCTTGGTCATTTTCCGGTAGGCGGCCTTCCCTCACTTTGAAATGATTGACTTCTGCATCTAAGGCATTGAAATTAGGGAAGATCCGGTAGAGCAGTTCCGAGTCTTCCGACTGGCGGTCGACGGTCTTATAAGATAAGCTATCGATCCCATCCACTGACTCTAAAGCATCCAGGTCTTCAGAACGAATTCCCCAGGTTGACTGGAGAGAAAGGTCTTCTAAGTAATAATCGTCATAATATTGGTTAGAAGTGTTCAGCATATTTGGCGCCGCGGCCCGGATTCCCACAAAGAAACCCGTTCCTAATAAGATAATTCCAAAAAGGGCCAAAAACCGCGCCCAGGAATTTCTAATTTCGCGCCAAGCGTTCTTCCATAAAGCTGTTTTTTTCATGCTTACCACTCAATCTCTTCTACTTGCTTAGGATCGTCCTGGGTGACATTGGATTCCACCTGGCCGTTTTTAATCCGGATCACCCGGTCAGCCATGTGGGCAATGTTTTGGTTGTGGGTAATCACCACGACTGTGGTTCCATTGTCTACTGACTGTTTTTGTAAGAGCTTGAGCACTTGTTGGCCGGTGTCATTATCCAAGGCCCCGGTAGGTTCATCACAGAGTAAGAGTTTGGGATTCTTGGCAATAGCCCGAGCAATCGATACCCGTTGCTGTTCCCCACCAGAGAGTTGGGCGGGGAAGTTATTTTCCCGGTCTGCCAAGTTCACTTCCTTTAAAACCTCGCTAGCGGTAAAGGACTGATCGGCAATCTGCTCGGCCATTTCCACATTTTCCTTAGCGGTAAGGTTAGGAATTAAATTATAAAACTGAAAAACAAAACCCACATTATCGCGGCGATAAGCGGTGAGCTCACGTTCATTAAAGTTGGCAATATTTTTACCGGCTACCCAGATTTCACCACTGGTCGCCTGGTCCATGCCGCCTAAAATATTTAAAACCGTTGACTTTCCGGCCCCTGAAGGCCCTAAAATGACCACAAATTCGCCTTCTTCAATAGTGAAGGAGACATTATCGTTAGCAATCACTTGGCTATTGCCTTGGCCATAGCTCTTGCAAACATCTTTTAGTTCAATATAAGACAAGTTGACCACCCTTTTTGTACAAAATACTTCTTATTAATATAATTATACTAATTTCTCATGAAAGAAACAGAAAAGCAACCGATATCGTTCGCTGAAAATAGCCTCCCTACAAAGAATATGATAGAGTAAAACTAAATTAATCGAATAAAGAAGAGGAGATTTTTACATGCCCAACTTAGAAAATGTCCGCCTCATTGCTATCGATATGGATAAGACCCTGATTACCGATAGCGGCGAGCTTCCCGACCGCTTTACCAGCTTGGTAAAAGAGCTCGCCCAAGTCGATGTCCTGGTCGCTATTGCTAGTGGACGCCCCAATTATACCTTAAAAGCTATGTTTCCTCACTTAGAGGACCAAGTAGCCTTTATCTCGGATAACGGCGGTTATGTCAGCTACCAAGACCGTCCCCTATACCAAGAACTAATCGACCCTAAGGACTACCAAGCCATGGCCCACTTTACGGAAAGCATCCCCCATAACATTGGGGTCCTGTGTGGCTTAGACGGAGCCTATGTAACTAAGGAAGCCAAGCGCTATGATGAAGCCTTGCGCTATTACTACTACCAACTGAATTATGTGGATGACCTCAGCCAACTGGACCTTCCAGCCAACAAATTCACCATTTACCTGCCTAATAATGATAGTAAGGCCCACCATGACCAAGACTATGCCCCCAAGTTTGGGGATGACTTCTCAGTGGCTGTCTCGGGCTTAGACTGGATTGATATCACCGCTCCTGACGTCGACAAGGGGCAAGGCATTAGCCATTTGGGCCAAGCAGAGGGAATCACTCCCCAGGAAATGCTGGCCATTGGTGATAACTATAACGATATCCCCATGCTAGAAGTGGCCGCATATAGCTATGCCGTTGCCAATGCCCATGACGATATTAAATCAGTCGCTAAATACCAAGCGCCTTCTAATAATGACCACGGAGTGATCCAGGTCATGGACCAAGTCCTTCAAGCGAAACAAGCTTAAGCCATCAAAAAATGCCCAGTTCATTCTGGAGCGGTCAACAAGCCGTTGAAGAAATATCAACTAGCTTGCTTTGACCCGCTTCCACAGAAAAAGCTTGGGCATTTTTTATTTTTATTCATCAGCTAATTTGGCAAAAATCATCTTGCCCGCATTGGTTTGAATGGCACTAGTCACTTCGACTTCGAGTTCTTCATCCATATGCAAGCGTCCTTCTTCCACCACAATCATGGTGCCATCATCCAAGTAACCGACCCCTTGTTGGCGTTCGGTTCCTTTTTTAATGATATGGACTTGCATGCGGTCGCCAGGAATAACCACGGTCTTCATGGCGTTGGCTAATTCATTTAAGTTGAGGACCTTAATTTGATGGAAATGGCTGACCTTGTTGAGATTATAGTCGTTGGTTACCACCACCCCATTGACTTCTTTAGCCAGTAGCAGCAACTTCAAATCGACTTCTTCCTCTTCTTCAAAGTCGCCCGCATAAAATTCCACCGGCAAGTCATCTAAGGCTTGGATAGCATTTAAGACATCCAAACCCCGCCGGCCCCGGACCCGCTTAGAGGCATCGGAAGAATCGGCAATGTATTGAAGTTCCTTGAGGACAAAGTTGGGCACTAAAATTGTCCCTTCGATAATCCCAGTCTTTAAGACGTCCAGAATCCGACCATCAATAATGACACTGGTATCCAATATCTTATAAGGCTTGAAGTTTTCCCATGCAACGCTCTCTTGACCCGACTCCTTATCGGACTTGGCT
Organism: Aerococcus sp. Group 2; assembly: GCF_905125285.1. NCBI lineage: Bacteria > Bacillati > Bacillota > Bacilli > Lactobacillales > Aerococcaceae > Aerococcus > Aerococcus sp. Group 2. The sequence goes on from NZ_CAJHPA010000002.1 coordinate 509,298, forward strand.
GGACTAGGCTCACTTTCAGCCTTCTCTTCATCACTAGCGGTCTCCTTGTCTTGGACACGGTCCCGTAAATTACTGATACGGATATTACGGAAGAAGGCCAATATCTCATCACTCTTCACCCAGAGGACAAAATATCCTAAAAAAGCAAAGAGAATGGTCAGAACAACCGGCAAGACATTACTGATAAAGTAAATGTCCAAGGCAATCAAAGGAATATTAATCAACCAGGCCAGAATCAGCCCCATAACAATCCCTAAGAGGGCGATGAGGATATTGCTGATCGGTAGATCGCGAATCTCCTTCTCTAAACGTCTGACCAGTTTCTTTTCAAGCGGTTCTAATAATTTAATAAGAATTAGAAAAATAAGTGCTCCAATGATGATATTAATCCACGCTTGATTAATAAAGGTGTGGGACAAATTGGTCCACCGCCATAAGATGGGGAGGAGATAGTAACCAAAGCCTGCGCCCACTAATAACCACAGAAAATCAATAATCTTGGCCCATACATCTAATCGTTTCATCTTGTCACCTCCTTTCAATAACTATTATTTTATTTTCTATTACATTATACACAATATATCTTTTAAGTGTTAGTTAATTATACTCCCTATCACCCCTGAGGAGGAAAGACTTCTTTGAGAACTTGGGTCAGGGTCTTGGCACCAATAATTTCAATGTCTTGACTATCTGTCGCCAGGCCTTGGAGATTCCCATAAGGGATAAAAATCCGTTTAAATCCTAATTTTTCCGCTTCTTGGATCCGTTCATTAATCCGGGAAATCCGGCGAATTTCACCGGTCAGGCCAATCTCACCCACAAAGCAATCGCTGGCCTGGGTCTCCTTCTCCCAGTAACTGGAAGCCACAGCTATAGCAATAGCTAGGTCAATGGCTGGTTCATCCAGTTTAACCCCACCGGTTGACTTGAGATAGGCGTCTTGGTTTTGCAACATGAGATGGGCCCGCTTCTCTAAGACCGCCATAATGAGAGTCACCCGGGAATAGTCCAAACCACTGGCCGTACGACGGGCATTACCAAAGGCCGTGGCCGACAAGAGGGCTTGGATTTCGGTTAGGATCGGACGGGTTCCTTCCATAGAAGCAACCACTGCCGACCCATTGGCCCCCATGAGCCGTTCTTCTAAAAAGAGCTGGCTGGGATTGGTGACCTCTTCCAGGCCCTGGCTTTTCATATCAAAAACTCCGATTTCATTGGTCGACCCAAACCGGTTTTTGACCGCTCTGAGGATGCGGAAGGTGTTATGCTTCTCCCCTTCCAAGTACAAGACCGTGTCCACCATGTGTTCGAGAATCCGCGGTCCGGCAATATTGCCTTCCTTGGTCACATGGCCGACCACAAAGATGGCGATCCCAGAGCTCTTGGCAATATGCATGAGTTCACCAGTCGCTTCTCTGACCTGGCTGACACTGCCGGCCAGGGACTCATTATTAGGATGGACCATGGTTTGGATGGAATCAATCACTACAAAATCAGCCTGGGTATCAGAAATCGCCGCTTGAATAGCCAAGAGGTCGGTTTCAGCATAAACAAAGAAGTCCGCATCCTGGTAGCCTAGGCGGTCAGCCCGCATCTTGATTTGATGTAAACTTTCTTCACCGGAAACATAGAGGACCCGGCCACCATTATCACTTAATTGCTTAGCTACCTGGAGAAGCAGGGTCGACTTCCCAATGCCGGGATCCCCACCAATCAGGACTAAAGACCCAGGGACTACCCCGCCACCGAGGACCCGGTTGAACTCGCCTAAGCCAGTCTTTACCCGTTTTTCTTCCGCCTGGCTGACTTCCTTGAGGCGTTCAGGCTTGGCTTTTTTCTGATTGACCTCTGTCCCAGCTTGGCGGATGGGCTTCCCCGCAATTACTTCTTCTTCCAGGGTATTCCAGGCCCCACATTGGGGGCATTTTCCATACCACTGAGGTGATTCATAGCCACAGGCCTGGCAGGTGTAGACAGTTTTTCGCTTCTTTTTAGCCATTCCTTCCCTCTACTTTCTCTTATTGTCCGGAACTTCCAAAACCACCACTCCGCTCCTTCAGACCCCCACTATCTTGGTCAGTCTTCAGGTAGGGAGTAAAAATTCCCTGGGCAATCCGCTCGCCCTTCTCAATCACCACATCTTCCAAGCCAAAGTTGAGCAGTTGGACATAGATATGGCCTTCATTGTTGGCGTTATTATAGTAGTCACTATCAATAATCCCCACTCCATTAGGTAGGGTGAGGTTACGTTTCCAAGGGTTACTGGACCGGGAAATAATTTGCAGGTATTCATCACTAGGCATATAGGCCTTGAGCCCGGTCGGGACCAAGGTAGGTTGGGTAATCTTCGCTAAATCGCCTTCTCCCTGACCCGCAGCCGCTTTGACTGCCGCCGACCAAAAGGACGGTAAAATCACCCGTTCAGCGGCCTCAATATCATAGCCAGCCGCAAAAGTGGTTTGCCTTTGAGGCAGGTGTATCCCTTGATTTTTGTAGGAACTGACAATTTCAAATCCTCTTTTTGCCATTACTTTCTTCACGCTCCGCTTCTTTTATCCATTATATAATGGAAGGACCACTTCCCAAAACAAAAGCCAAAGCCTTAAACAAATTTTATCCTTCTTTGCTTAGGAGATTTTTTCCCTTACAATGATTAAGAAATACATCGTCTAGAAGCAATAATAAAGGAGTTTACTATGAATCGTTATACTGTTGCCTTCATTTTTGGCTTGATCGCCTTCGCCATTGCCCTCTACCGCCTCTTCAAAACCCGGGTTTCCGGTAAGGAAAAGCTCGACCATTATTTAAAAATTTCTTTCTGGGTCTTTATCGGTCTGGCCATTATTGCCGCTTCTTTCGGCCAATACCTGGGTTTAAGATAAAAAACATACTAAGATTAGCTCGAAGGTAAATCGACGGATTTATCTTCGAGCTATTTCTTTTTTTAGATATAGTGTAAG
>NZ_CAJHPA010000003.1:0-332718 GCF_905125285.1 Aerococcus sp. Group 2
CAAGGCCATCGATAAGTGACAGCAAAGCCGTCTTTCCAAACACCACCATGAGGTGGTGTTTCCTATGCGGTATTAGCACCCGTTTCCGGATGTTGTCCCCCGCTTATCGGTAGGTTCCTTACGTGTTACTCACCCGTCCGCCGCTAACGTCAGAAGTGCAAGCACTTCGTCGGTTCGCTCGACTTGCATGTATTAGGCACGCCGCCAGCGTTCGTCCTGAGCCAGGATCAAACTCTCATGAAAGAATCATGAGCGTTGATAGCTCATTTGTTTGCTGACTAGTTATAGTCTGGTCTAGACTTATTGTTTGAATTGTTGGTTCATCAACAAAATGTTGATGCCCTACACATTTGGTTCGTCTTCTTTGTTCAGTTTTCAAAGGTCTATAATTTATAACCGCTGTCCTTTTGACAACTATTATATATTATCACATGATGATGTTGATGTCAACATGTTTTTTTAAAAATATTTTTTGAAGCGCTTGGCTTACAAATAATATTCGCGCTGCCTCTTAAAAGAAACAACTCAATTAGTATATCTTGTTTCCATCGGGATGTCAACAAGTTTTTTTATCTTTTTTGCCTTCGCCCTAGAAGTTGTATTCCCTGGAAGAAAGGCACGAGTAAAATATTATCACAGCTTATGAGCTTTGACAAGAGCTTTTTTAATCTTTTATATAATGATTTCGCATGCCCTGGTATTCTCCTTGGATCCGCTGCTTTTGATTGGCTTGGTACCAGAGGCGCATCTGCTCCCCATAAAGGTGAATTTGTTGGGCAACTGGAGAACTTTTGCGGTCGCTTAGAAATTGTAAGACGACCTGCTTGCCCTTTTCTAAAGGATATGAAAAGCGAGTAAAGAGGGCATTGGCGATCACATTATTGACATTATCCTGCCAATGGTCAACAGGTCTCGCTTCATCACTAATATGTAAGAAACCCAAGGCCAGGCCAGCAAGTAAATAGTAGTCCAAGTCATTATCTAAAGTATCTGTTTGGCCCAGACAGAGATTAAAGAAAGTAACAAGTTCACCATTTAAGTGGTTGAGCTGGGCCAGTTCTTCCTGAGATAACTGATAGGACCAGCTTAAGCCAGTCTTATCTCCCTGATAGGACTGGACAAAGGAAGGAAAGTGACGTTTGAAGACCGGGTCCTCGATCGGATAATCTGCGTTAGCTGGAATAGGACGTACCCTCTCATAGCTATCATTGTAGACAAAATGAGGCGGGGTGGTCTTGGTAGAGAACTGCATGTCGGCTCCCAGAGGATAACGGTAAATAAAAGCAATGGCAGGCTCAAGGGCTAGGACTTGTTCATAGCTGACTAGTTTGGCCTGGGAATGCTTAAGAGAAGTGGTGGTATCTGCCTGGCTTAAAAAACGCCAGCCGCTATCATTTGTTAATGCGGGGGCTTCTCGCCAGGCCCACAACAGCGGGGCCTTTCTTTGAAAGAAATTGGTGGACACCAGCGATAGCTTGCCTTCTGGTAGCCATTCATTCATATCACATTCGCTCCTTGTACTCTTTATGCCTAAGCTCATTCCTGCATCCATTAAAAAACATTTTCCCTAGCCCGTCAATAGGCAGTCCGCAACGAAGTCTCCCTCTATATAGTAAGAACCGGCCAAAAAGCCGGTTTCCCCCTCAATTCATTCGCAAATAACTAGGACAGGTACATCGGGATCGTCGCAATAAAGTTATTGATAAAGTGAACCGTCATTGCAGCTTCGATCCGCCCGGTCCGGTAATAAGTCCAGGCCAGCGCCATCCCCATGGCATAGTAACCCAGCCAATGAATCCAAAGATTTGACGCATGGAGGGTAGCAAAGAAAGCGGCCGCTAAAACCATCCCCAAGAAGGGGTGCTTAGGCACAAAGTAGCGCATGATTAGGCCCCGGGTCAGAATCTCTTCACTAATCGCCGGTAGGATGCAGAAACAAAGGAAGATCTTCCAATTGGGCATCTGGTTAGCCGAGTTCATCAGAATGGTCTGGTTCACTGAATCAACCTGTTCAGGATAGAGCCATTGAGTTAAGCCTCCAATCAACCATTGAAAGGCAAAGATTAAGACCACTCCAATTAAGACGTCAAAGAAAAACTTACTGGTCACTTTCTGCCGGCTAAAGAACTTGAGCCCACAAGCACTCAATCCCCATATAAAGAGAGCAATCCAGATGATATCTAAGATAATATAGATTGTGGGATAGGAATTTAACAAGAGCAGGACATCCATAGCTGAGTCAATATTTTGCTCGGAGCCTAGAAAGAATAAGGTTAGGCCCTGGATGATGGTTTCACCAACAAAATAAGCGATAATACTAAAAATAACCAACCATTTACGGGACTTTCCTGGGTAGGGGTCTTGATACCAAGTCTCATTCATCATAACCATCCTTTACTTGGCCACGGGGCCGTTTTTTGATTGTTTTTTTTACTACATGCTTATTTTATCAAGGTCTAAGAGGCTTGGCTATCTGGGACCCTTATAACCAAACTTATTTGTCTTTATTTAACAAAGCACCTATAATAAGTTTATCTTAACATAAGATAACAAATTACCAAGGAGGAAAAAATATGAGTCAATTGTTAGATACACTCTATGAAAAACTAGAGGAAAAGAATGACCGTATGATTGAAATTCGTCGTGAACTTCACGAACATGCGGAAAAATCTTTTGAAGAGGAATGGACTTCAGATTATATTGCTGACTTCTATAAAGATCTAGATTGTCAGGTTGAACGTAATGTCGGTAATGGTTATGGAATCGTGGTAACAATTGATTCAGGCAAGGAAGGCAAGACCGTGGCCCTACGCGCCGACTTCGACGCCCTACCTATTAAAGAAGATACTGGCCTTGACTTCGCTTCAAAAACCGATGCCATGCATGCCTGTGGACATGACGGTCATACGGCTTACTTATTGATCCTCGCTGAGACCTTTATCGAATTAAAAGACCTCTGGCAAGGTAAGATTGTCATCCTACACCAAAACGCTGAAGAAGAAGGCCCTGGTGGTGCGAAATCCATGGTGGAAGCTGGCTGTTTAGACGGGGTAGATAATGTCTTCGGTATGCACGTGATGAGTAACATGCCAGTAGGTGGTATCTACTATAAAGAAGGTAATGCCCAAACTGGTCGCGATAACTTCTTCCTTACCATTAAAGGGGAAGGTGGACACGCTTCCTCACCACATACTTCTAACGATGCTATCGTTGCCGGTGCTTATTTCGTTACCCAAGTACAAAGTATCGTCTCCCGCCGTCTCAATCCTTTCGATGTGGGGTCCATTACCATCGGAAACTTCGACGCTGCCGGTGCCGCTAATGCCATCAACGGCCAAGTCAAAATCTCTGGCGACGTCCGTTCCATGTCACCAGAAGTCGGCGAAACCATTGAAAAAGAAATCAAGGCTAAGGTTAAAGGCTTAGAAGCTAGCTTTGGTGTCACTGTCGAACTCGAATACCTCAAAGGTTATCCAGTACTCTACAATGACCCTGAAGTGACTGAATTTGCTGTGAAAGCCCTAGAAGATAACAAGTATCCTGAATTGAAGAAAGTGGAATCTACCCAACCACAACCACCTTCCGAAGACTTTGCCTTCTATGCGAAAGAGGTCCCAAGTGCCTTCTTATGGGTTGGCTGTGCCAGTGATGACCAAGACGCTCACCCCGCTTACCCTCACCACCATCCAAAATTCTTTATGGATGAAGGCGCGCTTATCGTTGCTGCCAAAGGGATGGCCACCATTGTTTCCAGCTATATTGAAAACGACGGCATAAAAGCCTAACCAAAATCAATCCATAATAAAAAGGTCAGCTAAGGCCCTGAAGAGGTCTCGAGCTGGCCTTTTTTGTGTTTGAATCATTTACTTAAATTTCATCCGGCGGTTACGGCGAATAAATTTAGGTAGGCGTTGGTTAAAGATGATAGATACCAGGGTATCAGTAGTAAAAACCGCTAAGGCAATGGCAAGGGCGATAAAGAGAGTGGTCGATAATTCCGACAGCCCCCGAGACATATCCCCTTGGAAGAGGAAGAAGGCGGTCCGGTACATGCCACCCCCAGGCACCAAGGTAAAGAAACCCGGGATAAAGAAGACCGTCACCGGTTCACGGAAGAGCCGGGCAAACCAGTGAGACATCCCAGCAATCAAAAGGCCGGCAATATAGGTAGCTAAAACCGTCCCTACATTGAAGAAGTCCAGGCACAATAAATACAAGGCCCAGCCAGCGGTATCAATAATTGAGGTTTTTAAAATCATCTTACGGGGCTCTTCGACAGAAATGGAGCAAGAAATACCAACAAAATAAGCAGCAATCAGTTGGATAAGATAATTAGACATGTGATAAACCCCCTAAAATCGCTAAGCCGACCACGGAACCAATAGCAATCATCAAGGCTTCAAAGAAAGCCTCCATGGCCCGGGCCGACCCCGCAATATAGTCTTCCCGGAAAATATCCCGCAAGGAGTTCGTAATCGCCGTCCCCGGCACCATGGGCATAAGGGTAGCCACAATAACGGTGGCCACATTCATTTCTGGGAAAAGATGGAAGAGCATTAAATAAGCCGCCAAAGTGACTACCAAGGACTGGATCACATTGGAGAGGGCGTGGTTGATGTAATACTTATCAGTTAGGATGGTCATCAAGGAGAGGATCACTCCATTTATTCCGGAAGCAATAAATTCTACCAGCCCACCTTCAAATAAAATCGAAAAACTTAAAGCTAAGCCAATAATTCCCAAGGAAGATACCCAGGTTGAATATTGATTGGAGGCTTGGCGGATGATCGTGAGCTCTTGGTAGGCTTCATCCATGCTGATCTTGCCACCAAGCAAGGCCCGGGAAACGGTATTCACCTTGGAGATCTTATTGAGGTTATTGGACCGGGAAGTAATCCGCTTGATTCCAGCAAAGCCCCCGCTGGCATAATTAGGGTCATCTAGAATGGCATAAATACTGGTAGAGAATGAGACCGCCACGGCATAGGAGGCCTTGGAATAGGTCAAGATCCGGTTCATGGTATCCTCCACCCGGTAAGACTCTGCATTACTCTCGCACATGATCTGTCCGGCTAAGAGAGCAGTTTCTAGAATCTTCTTTTGCATCGTTGGCGTTTGCTTAGTGGTTCTTTCTTGCAATTCAGCACCCCTTTTCTAACTTTTCCCATCGATTGTAACATATCTAGGAAAAGATAGGAGAAATTAGCCCCCGAAATCTCCACCCACTCGCCAAACTAGCGGCTAGTGAAGACCAATGCAGTAAAAAGAGGCCATGACCCCCAGTCATAGCCTCGGTAATACTTCTGATATTATACTTTTTTATTAGGACACTTTTTCTAAAGCTAGAGAATAAATTTTTTAACTGTAACAAGGTATGTTTGATTAATTATTTTCATAATACTATGTAACGCCTAGTAGCGAGATACGGCCTTAATTGGCATTTGGATCACCTTAACCTTTCTGTTGAGAAATGATTGGGCTTAATTCCAAATCCTTCACTCCCTTCCGAGAACAAAGAAAAAACGAGCTCAATCAGATCAAGCTCGTTAAAATCTCTTTATTCATTGGTGTTAAAAAAGGCAATAGCTCTCCTAGCAATCCTGGCGCGCATTTGAAAGTATTATGCTTAAAGACCACCATGATCGTCACCTCTTCATCGGCTACACTTTGGAGAGTTACTGTAATTTCATTATAGCCAGACTCCCAAGATTTGTAAAAGAATAAGCTGACTAAATCAATTCATCCTCACCCGAGCGCTTGCCATCAATAAGTACCTTGGCAATCCGCCAGCTATCCCGGAAAGGATGGTAGTGGGTGGTCCGGTTCTCTTCATAGACCGTTTCAATGGTCTCTTCTAAGTAGGGAAGTTCCCGCTTCGCCATCACGATCAACATATTCATTTCATACTCGAACTTAGACCCAGGTAAATCGATCAACCAAAGCAATTCTTTGGCGTTAATTCCCCGTAAACCGGTTTGAGTATCGGTAATCCAGTAACCAAAGAGCCAGTCAAAGAAGCGGGTTGTGGTTTTATTGCCCAAGCGGCTCAAAAAAGGGACCTGGTCTTGGTCAAAATCCCGCTTGCCCAAGACAAAGGACACATCCGGGTGGTCTACTAGCGTTTTTCCAATGTTTAAGACATCTTTGACAGTGTGTTGGCCATCCGCATCCGCAGTGACAAAGCCCTTATAGTCTTGGCCATGTTTCAATTCAAAATCAAAGGCGGTCTTTAAGGCAGTTCCCTTCCCACGATTAATAAGATGGGTCAAAACGTCTACCCGGTCCCGTTCAGCGAGTTGGTCGAAGATGGCTTGGCAGTCTTCTGGGCTCCCATCATTAACGACCACTACTTGCGGGACGCCGGCTTGGAGCAATTGGTCGACATAGGGGACCAAGTCTTGGGTAGGTTTATAGGCTGGAATGATAACCGCAAATTCTTGCATACTTTAGACTCCTTATGGCAAAATTCTTAACTTCTATTATGGCACAGTTCCCCCTAAAAGTGAATTTTCAAAGCGGATCTTAAGGAAAATTCAGCATTTATTGCATTATTTTAGTTCTAAAGCTTATAATGCTAAGTGGAAAAACAACGAAAGGATGCGATCCCATGAAAAAGACACAAAAACTCGCTGAAAAGCTGTTCTTTTCCTGTTTACTGACCATGTCCAGCGGGGGACAAACAGCTTATTCTTATCTCAACCATAAGGGGGTTTTTGCTGGTTTTCAAAGTGGGAACCTCATCCGCATGGCAGTCAACTTGGGACAGGGACATTTTGCTGACCTACCACCCTATTTCGTCTCGATTATTTTCTTTATGATCGGCACTGTCCTGACCCGCATCCTTCATTTTCACTATGATGATCCCTCTCACGAGATCAGGCGCAATGCCCTGGTCTTGATTATTTCCTTTTTAGCCATGGCTGTCGTGGCTTGGATTAGTCAAACTGGCCATCACCTGCTCGCTACAGCTTTCTTGACTATTTCAACTGCCGCCCAATTTGAGGAATTTCGCTCTCTGGAAGGGACTAACTACACCCCGACCATGATGTCGGGTAACTTTAAACGGCTCACCGAAAACCTCTTTGACTACTTCCTCTACCCTAACGCTACCGTCAAAGCTAGCGCCAAAAGTAATATTTTTTATTTCATCGCTATTATTCTCTCCTACTTTACCGGCGTCTTAGCCATCAGTCTGGGACAAAATTGGCTAGGCATCTGGACCATATTCATTCCCATGACACTCACAGCTCTAGGCATCGGCCTTCTCTTCCTCCAGGCCTACGCCAACCACAGCCAGGCCTAAGCAGTTTTATAGGAGAAAAGCGATTCACTTAGGAGCTTAAGTCTCCACTTGTTTGCGGTCCAGCAGGGCCTTGGCTCTCACCAGTTAGGTAATCAATGGTAATTCCGGGTTGGCGATTTGGAATAAAGATATGGAAGTGGACTTGCCCCTGGTCTTCAATGGAGTAGCCTTCCATATAAACCCCAGAAGCTAATTGGTTAAACTGGTTAAAGACTGGCGTCACCCGGTATCTGACATGGTGGTTGGTCTCTTCAATATAGGCCGCCACATAGTTTTCAATCGGCAGCATGCCTTCAGTATTAAACCAACGCGTTCCTGTCATCAAATTCTTAGAATTGGCGTTCTCACCGGTTAACTGGTAGCCGATCAAATGGCAGCGGTTATAGAGCCAGCCACCCGGGACATTGACGTAGGACTTTTGCCGCCAACCGGTAGGCGTCACACTGGTCAGGGGCTCGCGAGCATCATCGGGCATGAGTTCCACCCCCAAGAGACCTTCAGCTCCAGTCACCCGCTGCAAGAAATCCAAATCCCCGTAGTTAGCATAGGCAGTCGTCAACTCCAATTCACTGCTAGTGAAGAGAGGGACATTATTATTGACCACCAGAAAAGCCTGTCCCTCTGGCACCTGGGGAATGCTGTGGTGGATTTCTTCGCGTAGGGCTTGGACTTCTTCATCACTGGGTCGGGCGTTAGGATTAGCCTGACTTTCTTTGGGAAAAGGGTTATCCGCTTGGCCCGGCGCTTTATCTTCCTGACTTGAAGAAGAGGTCTGAGACTGGCTCACTTCTCCGCCCGGGTCATTAGTCTGACTAGGCTCCACATACAGGGCCAGAGCCACTAATCCCAAAACAAAGAGTCCAGAAATAATTTTTTGTTCTTTTTTGGATAGTTTTTTCTTGAATAAGTTTTTAGGTAGCACAAAGGCGGACAATACTAGTAAAACGACCACCATAATGGCTAGCAACCAAGACATCTTATCACTCTCCCTTAAAAAAGCATAAGCGATGATTACTTAAAAGGCAATTATTCTTCTTTTCGGGCGAAAACTGTCCCAATCTATTACTTTCTGGTTACAAAAATGACTTGCTAGCCTCACAATACAAAGGCATGCTTTATAATAAGGAAAAGCATTTGCAAAAAGTACCTTTTAGGGAGGATTACAATGAAGAGAGCCTTAATTAACGTCGACTATACCAATGATTTTGTGGCGAGTGATGGTAGTCTCACTTGCGGAGAACCTGCCCAAGCTATTGAGGGAGCAATCAGTCAGCTCAGTGAAGAATTTATCCAAGCGGGAGACTTCCTAGTCTTCGCCATAGACGCCCACCATAAGGGTGATCCATACCATCCAGAGACCAAACTTTTCCCACCCCATAATATTGTGGGAAGCCACGGCCAAGCCCTCTATGGGCAATTAGCTCAGGTTTATGAGGACAACAAGGACAATAGCCAGGTCTATTTCATGCCTAAGACCCGCTATTCAGCCTTTGCGGGAACTGATTTATTGATCAAATTACGAGAACGCCATATTGAAGAGTTGCATATTGTGGGAGTCTGCACCGATATTTGTGTCCTCCATACCGCCATTGATGCATATAATTTAGGCTTCAAGATCGTTATTCATAAGGACTGTGTGGCCAGCTTCAACCCCCAAGGGCATGAGTGGGCCTTGAACCATTTTCAAAGCTGCTTAAATGCCGAAGTGATTTAAAATATTGAAATATAAAAACTGAGCATTTTCCTTAAGTGAGAAGGGAAAAGTGCTCAGTTTTTTTGAATGAGCTTTAAAAAGGAATTATTTCAAATACTCTGATAAATTAGCCCAATAATTAAGAAAGTAAAATTATTTGTAAATATATTTGACAATTATTTTAATTGTCCCTATAATAATCTCAAATTAATCATAGAATCGATGAAGCAAAGAGTACCGCTAGAGGATTTGTGCAGTGAGGAACGTTAGTGGAAAGTTCCCAAATACCTAGCGGGAAACGCATTGCTGAGATGACTTAGTGAATCCTTAGCTAAGTCCGCCACCCAGGCGTTACCATGTCAAGCATTGCAAGTATTTTGCGATATTAGAGTGGTACCGTGGATAAGTCCGCCTCTTATTAGAGGCGGGCTTTTTTCATTTTATCCCTCAATAAAGATTCGATGAGAGTTTTGGTCCTAGCCGGCTAAAGGGCTCCATAACAAGAGAAATTTTAGAAATTTAAGGAGGATTTTCCATGAAAGCAAACGTTAAAAAAGTGTTACTCGCCTATTCCGGAGGCTTAGATACCTCAGTCACCATCACTTGGTTAAAAGAAAATTATGATAACTGTGAAGTCATCGCCATGACTGCCAATGTCGGCCAAGAGGATGATTTTGACTTTATCCATGACAAGGCCCTCCAATGTGGGGCTTCCAAGATTTATATTGAAGACCTCCGCCAAGAACTCATTACCGACTACATCTACCCGGCAGTCCGTGCGGGGGGCAAGTACGAAAACAAATATCTCTTAGGGACTGCCCTCGCCCGTCCTTTGATTGCTAAACGGATGGTAGAAATCGCCCACCAAGAGGGTTGCGATGCTATCGCCCACGGTTGCACCGGTAAAGGCAATGACCAAGTCCGTTTTGAATTAGGGATCCGGGAATTCGACCCAGATATGACCATCATTGCTCCATGGCGGGAATGGGAAATTTCTTCTCGAGAAGAAGCCTTTGACTACGCTGAAGCCCACAATATTCCCCTCCCCATCACCCGGGAAACCAACTATTCCAAGGATGAAAACCTCTGGCATCTCTCCCATGAAGGCCTAGACTTGGAAGACCCTAGCCAAAAACCTGACTATGAAGCCATTTTAGAGTTGGGTGTAAGTCCCAAACAAGCGCCCGACCAAGCTACTCCGATTACCATCGACTTTGAAGCAGGTAACCCGGTGGCGGTTAACGGGAAGAAGTTAGATCCGATTGCCTTAATCCAAACCCTCAACCAATTAGGCGGGGCTAATGGGATCGGTATCCTCGACCTGGTGGAAAACCGTTTGGTAGGGATGAAATCCAGAGGCGTTTATGAAACCCCAGGAGGCGCCATCCTCTTCCATGCCCATGAGAAGCTCGAAGAACTGACTCTGGACCGGGATACCCTACACTTTAAGCAAATCTTGGCCTTAAAGTACAGCGAACTCATCTATAACGGGCTTTGGTTCTCCCCACTCCGTCAAGCCATGCAAGCCTTCGTTGACCATACCCAAAGTCATGTCAACGGCCAAGTCAAACTGGAACTCTACAAGGGCAATATCATTGATGCTGGGGTAACTAGTCCTGATAGCCTCTACCGGGAAGAACTGGCTACCTTTAATGAAGATTCCATTTATAACCAAAATGATGCAGAAGGCTTTATCAAGCTCTTCGGTCTGCCTCAAAGTGCCCGGGTGAAGAAGTAAAACTGGGTCTTGTAGGAATTTCGCTTTAATTCAGTAAAAATATAATTTATAAATTTTAAATTTTAGCTTGACTCCGTTAGCTAAACTGGCTATGATATTAGCAAGATTTAACAAGGAGGTCACATCATGAAGAACGCATTCCAAAGCTGGCAAAAATGGCATAGGAAGTGAGCGAACTTTTATCGGTTTAGACTCACTTTATTTACCTTGAATGTAAAGGAGTCTATGCCGAGTGTGACCCAATCATTCACGACCGCATAGAAAGTCTATGCGGTTTTTTTGTCGTCTCATAGGGCCTTAGACTCCAAGTAAGCACAGTTTAAAAATAAGATTTGGAGGAAATCGAGATGACAGAAATTAATAACGGTTTTTATGGTGAATTTGGTGGCTGCTATGTCCCTGAAGTGGTGAAGGAAGAATTGGATCGAATTGCTGACTTCTATGAAGACATCAAAGACGACCCCGACTTCAAACAAGAACTCGCCCTCTACCTACGGGACTATGTCGGTCGGGAGAACCCACTCTACTATGCTGAAAACTTCAGTAAACATTTAGGGGGACCTAAGATTTACCTAAAGCGTGAAGACCTCAACCACTTAGGCGCCCACAAGGTCAATAACACCATCGGCCAAGTCCTGATCGCTAAACGCATGGGCAAGAAACGGCTCATTGCTGAAACCGGCGCTGGCCAACACGGGGTCGCCACCGCAGCCGTAGCGGCTAAATTTGGCATGGAGTGTACGGTTTACATGGGGCAAAAGGACGTGGAACGGCAGAAATTAAATGTCTTCCGAATGGAACTGATGGGAACCAAGGTCGTTGGTGTCAAACGTGGGGCCCAATCTCTGAAAGAAGCCGTGGACGCCGCCTTTGAAGACCTGATTGATAATTACCAAGACACCTATTACTTAGTCGGATCAGCGGTGGGTCCTCATCCCTACCCCAGCATGGTCAAACACTTCCAAAGTGTGATTAGCCAGGAAAGTAAGGCTCAAATCCTGGAACGTGAAGGTCGCTTACCTGACGCGGTAGTTGCCTGCATCGGAGGCGGGTCTAACGCCATCGGATCCTTCGCCCATTACTTAGACGAACCTAGCGTTAAACTTTATGGAGCTGAAGGGGGCGGTAAGGGCCTAGACAGCGATCAGACGGCAGCTACCTTGAATCTAGGCTCCATCAAGATCGAGCACGGGATGAATACCTACTGCCTAGTCGATGAAGAAGGCAATACCAAGCCAAGCTATTCCATCTCAGCCGGACTCGACTATGTGGCTGTAGGACCGGAACACGCCTATCTCAAAGACAGTCACCGGGCTGAATATATCGCCATCACTGACGATGAAGCCCTGGCTGCCTTCCAACTCCTTTCCCGCACAGAAGGGATCATCCCGGCCCTAGAGTCTTCCCATGCCCTAGCCCTAGCCGCTAAACTAGCACCCCAATACACAGCCGATCAAATCCTCCTCGTCACCCTATCCGGACGCGGCGATAAGGATGTCGACCAAGTTCTCAGAATACTCGAAAGCTAGGAAAGAGAGCGCTCCAAGCTCACCTCGCGCTTGGAGCACGTTTAGAAAGGATGTGAGAACGCCGTCAGAGACTTGAATCGCTGGAAGAAAATACCATAAGCACAGATAAAAGGATGTGAGGAAGGATCAGGGAGGGAGATTCCTTGGAAGAAAAGATGATAAGATCAGCTTGCTGATCGTTCAACTTTTCTGAAAGGACATCCCCTCACCCTTCCGAACTCAACTAGAACTGTGCGTTGGAATTTTCTGAAGCGACTTCAAGGCTGGCGTCCGAACTCAACTAGAGAGTGCGACACTCACAACAAAGACGAAACAATTTATAACTAATTATTCTTAAATCAATAAGACATTTTCTTCCTCATTAAAAACGAAGCCAAGAAAAATACCCTAGCCCCATAGGAGAGTGAGAGCAGGGTAAGCAGGGCTTCGTTTTTTTATTATCAAAGAAATTATATAATAGCCTTAGTGACCTGGTCACTTACTTTTAGCTAGGTTGGGTCTGATTGACTATCTTCAACTTATCACCTATCTTTGATATAAGGAGGATTTCAATGGCAAAATTAAAAAGAAAAACCTATGAAGAAAATTCAGAAGCAGAAGACATCGTGGTCAAGATCGGTCCCCTGCGTTTATATTTTCAGAATGTCTATACCATTATTTCATTAATTAATGATATTTTTACCGGTAGTCTATATTTTATTGGCTCGATTTGTAACTTCTTTGGCGCACCCGCTATTTATGGCAATACCCTCTTTCTAATTGGAGGCTTCTCTTTTGTCATGCGGCCGATTATTAAACTCATCCATAATATTCATATCTATAAGCAGGATAAGGTTAAACGTCAACGTGATGAAGCACGAATGAACCCTGAAAAGGTCTTCCAAGTTCACCACAGCCAAGCTAGTCCTGATCAAGAAGGCGACTATTTGGGCGATGCCTACAACCATGAATACTATGAGGACGATGATTATCAATCCCATTAAAAAAGCCCCTGTCGCATGGGGAGGGTTGCAACAGAAGCGGTATAAGATAACCTTTTCTCAAACATTAAATAATTTGCCAATCATTTAAAGAAGGACACTTGAGAAAATAGAGGTCGAATAATCTTACACTCTTACTTTAGCATTCGATTGTAAATTTATAGTAAATATTAGATGTTGTTTATGTAAATAAATAGACAAAAATACATTTTTTATTAGAAAAGGTCCATTAGCAACTCAAATTTTCTAGACCCGCTACAGGCAGGGTCTTTTTTAGATAGAAAGAGCTAGCCAAAAAGAGTAATGATAGCGAATCACTATCCAAGCCTTACTCTAATGGGCTAGCTGTATTCGAATGACCTCGATTATATAAACGATTTAGTAAAAAGTCCTACATCAGACTTTGATAGAGTTCAATCACTTCATCTAATTGGGCTGGGCGTGGGTTACCTGGGGTGCAGACATCAGCCATAGCATCCTTAGCCACTAAAGGAATGTCCTCAGCCTTGACGCCCAAGTCACTTAACTTAGCAATCATACCGACATCTTTGGCAATGGATAAGGTGGCTTGACAAGCAGCATCACGAGCTTCTTCAATACTCATTGTATCTGTTTCCTCTACACCTAGAGCTTTGGCAATGTCGCGGAATTTTTCTCCGGTATAGTCTTTGTTATAGCGCATCACGACCGGCAGAAGGATCGCATTGGCTTGACCATGAGGAATGCCGTACCAAGCACTTAGTGGGTGGGACATCCCGTGAACCAGGCCTAAACCGACATTAGAATAACCCATGGCTGCAATGTATTGAGCGCTTGCCATGTCTTCTTTGGCTTTCGGATCTCCTTCAACTGCCTTGCGGATGGACCGGCCGATCATTTCAATGGCCTTGATATGGACCATGTCACTCATTTCCCAGGCCCCCGGGGTAATGTAACCTTCAATAGCGTGGGTCAAAGCATCCATCCCGGTAGCAGCCGTTAACTTCTTAGGCATGGACATCATCATTTCACTGTCCACAAAAGCGATATCAGGAATATCGTTAGGGTCAACACAGACGAATTTCCGTTTCTTATCGGTGTCGGTAATTACGTAGTTGATAGTGACTTCCGCCCCAGTTCCTGCTGTGGTTGGTACCGCAAAGGTCATCATGGCCTTATTCTTAGTCGGTGCGGTCCCTTCTAATGAAACCACATCAGCAAATTCTGGGTTTTCAATAATGATACCGACCGCCTTAGAAGTATCCATGGAGGAGCCCCCACCAATAGCAATAATGCAGTCCGCCCCACTTTCTTTGACAAAGTCGACGCCAGCCTTCACCGTATTGACACTTGGGTTGGCTTCCACTTGGTCAAAAACATCATAGGGAATATCATTTTCATCTAATAAGTCAGTAACTTTTCTTACCACACCTGCATCCACCAGACCCCGGTCAGTAATGACAGCCGCCTTGGTCAAATCCTTGCCGCGAAACTCTTCGGGAATATGTTGAATAGCTCCGGGCCCAAAATAAGAACGTTCATTAAGAATCATACGATAAGTCATGATAAAACTCCTCTCACATTTTCCTTTATGTATCCGTTTTCATTTACTATGTTATAACTTTCACATGTAAAAGTAAAGCAATCTTTTAAAGGACTTAAAGAGCCAAAGCGGGTGAGTTAAGACTATTTCATTCAACTTAAAAGTCGCGTCAAAAACCTATAAATACGAAAAGAGGTAGCCCATTGAAATATCCAAGAAAAAATTTCATCAGATACCAACAAGCTACCCTTATTCGAATGACCACAATGAATATGGTATAGTGACAGCGAACTGTCACCTCTATATGTTACAACTTTCACATATAAAAGTAAAGAAAAATTTTACTTAATATAAGAAAAACTCTTACATTTAAAGATATCTCCATGCTTATTCACCGGTAGGAAAGTGATCTTGCCCCATATTTTGCGCCATGAGATGCAAGCTTAAGCGTTATTATCATCTACCCTTATAAACAAAAACAGCGCGCTAACAAGCTTTTTTATTACTTGTTAACGCGCTCTGTCTTATAAATGGATCCTGAGAGGCTCGAACTCTCGACCCACGGATTAAGAGTCCGTTGCTCTACCAACTGAGCTAAGGATCCGTCGACTACCTTTATAATGTTACTCCTGTTTGACCTAAAATGCAAGACTTTTTTTCATTTTAGGAGGAAAAAGTAGCCATAATTCGCAATTTCCTTATAGGATAGCGGAATTTCAATAAAATTACTTCCCATCAAAGCTCAGTGATTAGACCATTTCTTCATCCCTAAAGCTGACTGAAGAGAATTTATTGAACTCTTTGGTAAAGATCAACTTGACGGTTCCCCGAGCCCCGGCCCGGTTCTTCTCGATGATAACTTCGATAATATTATTCTCATCCTGGTCTTCGCCCTCTTCCCCATCTTCGCGCTCGTAATAGTCTTCGCGGTAGAGGAAGGCCACGATATCGGCATCTTGTTCAATGGATCCCGATTCCCGGATATCACTGAGGACCGGACGCTTATCCTGTCTTTGTTCTACGGACCGCGATAATTGGGATAAGGCAACCACGGGACAAGACAGTTCTTTGGCTAATTTCTTTAATTGCCGGGAAATTTCAGAAACCTCTTGTTGGCGGTTCTCGCTCCGCCGGCTTCCTTCAATCAACTGCAAGTAGTCAATCACAATCAAGTCCAACCTGCCCTTGTCTTGGTAGAGACGGCGGGACTTGGCCCGAATTTCCGCCATCCGGTTCCCAGGTGTATCATCGATATAGATCTCAGAAGACCCCAAGGCCCCCATGGCCACAATTAAATCAGACCACTCTTGTTCCAGCAATTGCCCCGTCCGCAAGCGACCCGCATCAATACTGCCCTCGGCACATAACATCCGGTTAACCAAGGATTCTGCCCCCATTTCCAGGGAGAAGAGGGCTACCACTGCGCCTTGTTTAGTGGCAACATTTTGAGCGATATTTAAGGCGAAAGCGGTCTTCCCTACCCCAGGACGGGCGGCGATAATAATCAATTCGTCTTCATGGAGTCCCGCCGTCATGCGGTCTAAATCAGGATAACCTGTGGCTAACCCCGTAATTGACTTCTTATTCTTGGATAATTCTTCAATAGTATCCAAGGACTGGTTCAAGACCTTACCAATATGGACAAAACCACTGCGGTTTCGACTCTGAGAAACATCTAAAATCGAGCGTTCGGCATGGTCCAAGATGTCCATGACATCCGATTGTTCTTCGTAGCTCTCCCTGGAGATTTCATTGGAGGCATGGATTAATTTCCGTAAGATCGATTTTTGTTCCACGATCTGGGCATAGTATTCAGCGTGGGCGGCGGTTGGGGTATTGGACGCCAGTTCGAAGAGGTAGTCTGCCCCACCGACATTGTCCAGCATAGCTTGACTTAAGAGGCTATCCTGAACCGTAATCACGTCAATTCCCTCTTGGTCTTCGTTCAGCTGCCGCATGCTTTCAAAGATGAGTTGGTGGGCCCGTTTATAGAAGTCTTGGGGTTCGATATATTCGTTGACAGCAGGAAAAACCTCAGGATCCAAGAACACCGACCCTAAGACTGCCTGTTCCGCTTCAATACTTTGAGGCGGAATGCGCTCGATTAAATTATCATCTGCCATCGCTTCAGACCATCCTTTCTCATCCGATCCCTACTATTATACATGAACTTTTGCGAATACCATATACTAATCCTTCTTTGTAAAAAAGACAAGAAAAAGAGCCAGTGGGGTGAAATCCCCCGGTCCTGGCTCTCAAAGACGGCGACTAATTATTCTTCAACAATGTGGACACGGATAGTCGCTTCCACATCCGTATGCAATTTAACCGGCACATTCCGGTAACCGAAAGCCCGGATCGGTTCAGGCAGGTCAATTTTACGCTTATCGACCTTGATATCATATTGTTTCTTCAAGGCCTGGGCGATTTGCTTAGAGGTCACCGAACCGAAGAGACGGCCATCTTCGCCACCCTTGGCTTTGACTTCCACGACGGTGTCTTCATCTTCCAATTTTTTCTTCAATTCCTTAGCTTCTGCGAGTTCTTCAGCAGCTTCCTTAGCTTGGGCTTTCTTCTTCCCTTCTAAGGCAGAAACGGCTGACTTGGTGGCTTCCTTGGCTAAACCTTTCTTGAAGAGAAAGTTTTGCGCATAGCCGGTATTTACCTCTTTGATTTCGCCTTTTTTACCTTGGCCTTTTACATCTTGTAGAAAAATGACTTTCATTGTTAAGCCTCCTTGTATAATTTTCTTTGTCTCATAGCTAACAGGCTTTGGGTATTGGGCCTGTTCACGAATAAACATAATCTTATTCTAATAAAGAATTGACCAGAGCTCAAGCTTTGGCCTTGTCTTCCGCTTACTTATCGGAGGAATGCCGGCGAATCAGAAGGTCGCGGTCGGTAAAGAACTTGCGATAAGTTAATAAGGAAGACACAAAAGTGGTAATCGCCGCTGTCGATAGGGTCATGAACATGACAATACTTTGGTAGAGGACCGCTGTCATAGGGTCAACGCCCGCAAAGAGCAGCCCCATCATCATGCCGGGCAAAGTAACAATCCCTGTAGTCTTGGCTCCATCAATGGTCGGAATCATCCCATCAGCAATGGTTTGCCGGATCAATCCCTGCGAAGCTTGCCGAGGACTTGCGCCCAATGCCAAACGTTCTAGGATGGCCTGCGACTGGTCACTAAAATAGGTCAACAGGTCCGAATAGACCAGACCTACCGCATTCATGGCATTCCCAATAATCATCCCGGAAATGGGAATCACTTGAGAGGGAGTCCATTGCACCGCTCCTGAGCCCACGAAGACAAAGAGCGTCACCCCTTCTGTCACCATCAAGGTCACCAGAGCAATCCAAAAGCGCCCCTTGATCTGCCCACCGCGCTTAGAGGCGTTCCAAGCCGCAATCACTAACATCACCAGTAGTAAAAGGGCAGATAAATAAAAATTATCCTTAGTAAAAATAAACTGAAAAATCAATGCTGCAATCGACAATTGGATAACAATTCTAATCCCCGCCGTCAAGATCGCCTTCTCTAACTTCAATTGGTTAAAATAAGAAATCGCTAGACTAATCAATACTAAAGAAAAAGAAAAGGCTAGGGCTATTGGGGTCATACTTACATTTTCCATGCTATTCCTCCTCCTAATCGCGACTATGGGCGCTTAATTTTAAGCGTTGCCGGCCATCAAAGAAACTCTGATAGGCAAAGTGGGTGGCCACGTAAGAAGCGATGGTTGCCGTTGAGATATGGGTGAACATAATCATCATCTGGTACATAATGGCGGTCTTAGGCTCCACCCCAGCAAAGAGCAAACCATTCATGGTTCCTGGGAAAGTCACAATCCCCACCGCATAGGCCTTGTCCAAGGTCGGCCGCATCCCCTTTTGCATGGCTTGGCGGATAATTCCCATGGAAGCCTGCTTGGGATTGGCTCCTAAGGCTAAGCGCTCTTGGATTTTTTGGCTATCTTGGTCGAAAGTAGTCAGTAAATGCCCATAGGCTAGACCCAGAGCGGTCATGGAATTCCCGGCAATGGTTCCGCCTAAGGCAATCACTTGAGAAGGCGTAAAAGCCAGGGCCCCAGCTAAAACCAATAGAGAAAGCGTCCCGACTACCGTAAAGCTAATGGCTAAGAGCGAGATCCAAAAAACATGGTCAATCCCCTGGCCCCGTTTGGCCGCGTGAAAGGCCGCATTAATAATAATCAGACCAATTAAAGTGGCGGTCAGGAGGGGGTGGTTGATATCAAAAATAAAGGAAAGAACCAGACCTACCAGGTAGAGTTGGACGACCACTCGAAAAGCTGAAGTGACCAGTTCGCCCTCTAAGCCTAAGCGTTGGCGGTAGGAAATGTAGAGGCTAATCACCACCAGACCCGCACTGAGAACTAGGGAAAGGGGGTTAGCTTGGAGCATACTATTCACTCACTTCACCCCCTGCCTTTGCTTGGCTGGCTGATTCTTCTTCATCAGCTGGCGCTTTTTCCGTAGCTGATAAGGTCAAGGTGCGGTCGGTCATCTCGTGCTCGGAATCAATGTGAGAAACCATCAAGTAGGTTACCTGGTGTTTAGCGCGGTAATCTTTTAGCCAGGACCAGACCAGGTCACGGGACTTAGCATCCAGGGCACTGGTAATCTCATCTAATAAGAGCACCTTGGGTTCAAAAAAGAGGTTCCGAATTAAAGCCACCCGCTGCTTCTCCCCGCCAGATAAGGTATCAATTTCCTTATCGATAAAATGCGTATCCAGGGCCATGGCTTCTAAGCCACGCTTGGCCAAGTCTTCATCAAAGTCTTCCCCGCGAATTTCAAAGGGAAAAGCCAGGTTTTCCCTGACGGTATGGCCAAATAATTGTGGCGATTGGAAACAGTAGGAAACTTGTTTACGAATAGTGGTTGGTGGGTAATCCTCGATCGCTTGGCCATTTAATTGGTAGGTGCCAGAAACCTGTAAAGCTGGGTCATATAATTGGGCCAAGTATTTCAATAAGGTACTCTTCCCTGACCCAGAAGGCCCTTTGATCCCGACAAATTCACCCGCTTCAATGGAAAAAGATAAATCCTTGATAATAGCCCCCTGGTCACTAGCAATATTTAAATGGTCAACTTGGATAATATTCTCTTTCATAAATACCTACTTTCCTGATAAAGAAAATAATCAACAAGAGCCTGACTTTCCCAAGTTGATTATCTCCCTTCCTATATAATAAAAGTTAAAAGTCTTCTTTTTTGACAGTCTGCCTGCCTAGTCTTCCTCACTTTGTTTCTTAATCGCATCAACTAAAAGCTCGCGGGCTTGGCTGACACTAACATCAGAAATTTGGGTAGCGGCATTAGACAAGTGACCACCACCACCAAGTTCTTCCATAACGGTTTGAACATTGACATTCCCCATACTACGAGCAGAGATTCCTACCCGCTTGTCTTCCCTTAAGAAGACCACGAAGGAAGCCACAATGCCATTCATGGATAGTAAGGAGTCAGCCGCCTGAGCCGCAGTCACTGTGGAATAGACCGTGTCATCGTCCCCCGCAGCGATCCCATAGTAAGGCGGCATAATGTCGACGCTTTCGATCAATTCATTCCGTTTAATGTATTCGGACAAGTCCTCCTTGAGGAACTCTTGAATCAGGATTGAATCGGCTCCACAGGATTTTAAGTAAGAAGCCGCGTCAAAAGTCCGTGACCCCGTCCTCAAAGTAAAGTTTCTGGAGTCAATAATAATCCCAGCTAACATAGTCGTTGCTTCAATCCGGTTAATGGATTTAGAGGAAGCATTTTGATATTCAAAGAACTCGGTGATCAGCTCACAGGTTGATGAGGCATAGGGTTCAATATACTCTAGGAGGACATTCTCAGGATATTCTTCCCCTTTACGATGGTGGTCGATAACCACTACCCCATTCACCATATCAATCAACTTCGGTGCGGTAGTAATCGAAGGCCGGTGAACATCAACGATAAAGAGTAAGGAATTGTGTTCGATCAGTTCTTCAGCCTCTTGAGGACTAATGATCGCTTCATTAATGACCTCGTCCTTACGCAATTCTACCAGTAACTTCTCAATATCAGAATTGATCCGCGATTCATCAATAATAATATGACACTTGCGATCATTCATCTCGGCAATACGGCGGATCCCAATGCAGGCCCCGATGGCATCCATATCCGGATAATCATGTCCCATGACAAAGATGGATTCGTTTTGTTGCATCATTTGAGCGATGGTGGTGGCTATTTGACGAGAACGAACATGTGTTCTTTTCACCATTGGGTTGGTTTTCCCACCATAGTAACGAGCTTTTTCGCTTTCAATCTTAATCACCACCTGGTCTCCCCCACGACTGAGGGCTAAATCCAAGTTAGATTGGGCAATTTCGTTAATTTTCCCAATATCTGGCGCTTCGTCATCCTCCTCTTGGTAAGAAATCCCCATGGAAATCGTCAAGGGGAAGTTGCCCTTAGAGGTCGTCTCACGAATGGTATCGATGACTGAAAAGCGATCTTCTTCCATTTCCATCAATTCCCCATAAGTCGTGACTAAGAGGAAACGGTCATCATCCAAACGCTTGATAAAAGAACCAAACTTTTTAGCCCAAGCGAATAATTGCTTAGTCATAAAGTTATCCACTGTGGATTTCCGCCGGTCGGAATAGGAAGCGATGGTTTCGTCATAGTTGTCAATTAAGATGTTGGCAATGACTAGACGGTTCTTGTCAGCCACATCTGCAATACGACCATACTCAGTGATATCTAGCATATACATGGCATTTTGGTCTTCCAAAAGTCCCACAGAGAGATAGTGGTCATCCCATGAAATCGGGTGACCAGTGACATCATCTTCATCCGTTTCTTTTAATTGGTGGTAGATATCGGATAAAACGCTATCCACGTCATCAATCTTATTGCCTAAAGTATCACTACTATTAAAGTAATTTTGCATATAGGGATTCATCCAACGTATGGTGTCATCCTCTTCAAACAAAATAATTCCTAGGGGAATCTGTAAAAGAATTTCATTTTCAATGGTTTGAATATCATCAGTGAGGTCATAGACCTGCTTATTCAGTTCCTGTTCAATCAGCCTGAACGCCACATAAACTAGAATAATAGCAAAAATAACCAAAAGAAATGAAATCATGGCAATTAAGGGATTGTTATGCATTAACATCCCTACCGCTAGGAAAACTAAGATGGCAGCAATAACCAAAGGCACAAAAATATTGGATCGATTTAAGATATTGGACAGACGTCCACTATGTTTATTATCTTTCATATTTTTCTCCTTTGTAGTTAACGATAAAGGTATACATACATCCTCTATTTTACCATATTTTTAATAAATTCTAAAGATTTCCTATTCTTGGGCTATATTGCTCGGAAGGTATCGGTACAGGGAAAGCATTAGTGTCATTTAAAGAGCTGTCATCGGAGTATGGTAAGTTTTAAGAGTTCATTCCTAGATTTCATAATCAATACAAGTTATTAAACCTGAACGGTAGAAATATCTTCTATTTTATATAAGAAGATATAAAAGGAAGTCCTGGCTATAAAGGAATGTCTTGATGTTTTCACAGAAATGTTTCACGTGAAACATACTTTCTTATTTCTGAATTTGCAAATAAATGAAAAACGGTATCTAAATAAGGAAATCCAGTCAGTCCTATTTTCTATATAAGCCTAGCTGAAACTTATCAACCAGTTGTATAAAGTTAGGAAGACTTTAACCTTAAGTCTTAAAGGCCTATCAATAATCTAATCTCCTTACATAGGTCTTATCCATAAGCAAATTAGTAGGTACTATAAAGTTATTTACCTTAATCAAGAAACGAGACTAAACAATTATCCTTATCAGAAGTACAGACTAGTTATAAATACAAAAAGGCCCAAGCTACTAATCATACAATTAATTTATAAAGTCTTATACGAATAACCTAGTGCTAAGAGAAATCAATGTAAATATGCAGAAATCTTTTTGCTTTCTATTCTTTATATAGGTTAGTGTTAGTTAATAGATAGTAATAGTAATTTATCAGTTATAGCGACTCTCCTTTAGAATGGATTAGATTAGTTAGCTATTAATATTCGAGTGTAGGGGGAAAATTGCTACATAATGGAATGTTTCACGTGAAACATTCTGAAAATAGACGATTACTTAGCTTTAACTAACAAATGGATCGAGCGTACCTTATATAAGTATATGAGCTTTATAAACTACTTTTTCTAAAAAATCTTGTAAAACTTTGCTCATATTATAATTTATTGAAAATATATTCATTATTTATTCATTGTTTCACGTGAAACAATAGCACTTTAAACGGGTTTATTTTAATTTACAATCTATTTCATTATTCATGCCCTTGTTTCACACTTTTTTATCTGTTCCATAACTTATTTTCTCAACACTAAGGACATACAAGCCTGTATAACAAGAACTATAATGCAAAAAAAGCACCACCAAATGGTTAAACTTAACACTAAAAATATGCCTCTTTATTATAAAGTTATTAGCTCGTTTAAGATCAAGCCACTATATAAAGTAAACAAGCTCTCAAATAACTGATGTTCCACGTGAAACATTTATTTATGAGAATTATCAAACTGTTAAACAAAGAAATTACATGATTCACGTGGAACAATTCTGTAAAACAAATAGATATTGAATTATATTGGAGTATTTATATAGGCCTATTCAATCCTTATAGCAGTCTGATATACCTTTCTAGTAAGAATAGAGGTTGTTGGGCATAAGGTTTCTTACAAAATGCATCCAAATGGTTAAAGTCGTAAGGCAGAAATAAATTAAAAACAAATTAACCAACCCCAAAAAGGACAAAAACAAGCAAGTCAAAGCCAGTTTAATCATTTTATGAAGTAAATAAAGTTTTAAGAACATAATGATAATAACCTTAGGATAGGAAAGAATTTATATAATTAAACAAGAGCAAGGCAAGGAAGACTATACTCTAAATTACAAAGAAGCATTCAAAGTAGAGATGTTTCACGTGAAACATAAGTCAGTTAGTAGTTAGGCAAAGGTACCCTTATTAAACTAAACTACGACTTATTCTTGAAATTATTTTCAATTAACTGCTTTCCTTATAATGTACTAGCTTAATCAAAATATTAATAAAGTCATTAACTCAAGAACAAAAGAAGAAGGTATTCCATAGCCAATAGCAGCTATATTTATTTAATTTAGTAATTACAGATTCATCTTAAATGAAAAAAGAGTAAGTAGTATATAAAGCTAATAAGCATATCCCTAGGCTAATATTATTAATAAAACACACCTTGTACTCAATTAATCATCTCTTATTTACTAAGTGATAAAGAAAGTACTCTACAAATAAGCAAAACAAGTGCTAAAAAGATTATAGCCCAAGTATAAAGAAGTCCCTATCCAGAAAAATAACCATTACATCCATCTAGCCATAGACTAGACGATGAATAGGTTTCGACTTAGACGGATTTCTTTTGAGTCAATCTTATAGCTTATCCACAAGCTTAATAATGAAAATACTATGCACTTTATCCACTGTGAGTAAATGATATCCACTTGTGGATAAGATCATCTAAAAGAGAGTTTCTTCCTAGTAGAACACTTATAAGCCGAACACTTATCCACAATGACAAAGGGCTTAGGAGCAAGGTTTCAAGCTAGAACATTCGTTTTATTAACAGATTTATCCACAAGTGAAACTTTACTGTGTTTCTTTGTTTCACGTGAAACACTTATCCACAAAAAAGCCTAGCGCTGCTCAGGCTAGGCTTCTTCTAATTCTTATTCAATTATTTATCCACAGGTCCTTTTCAAATTAAGAATCCTCATATTTCTTTAATAAATGCATATTCATATAATACATGAAGAGATAAAAAGTAACTGTCGCTACCAAGAGAAAAACAACTTCTCTCAGGCCAAATTGTACAGCGCCTTCCTTAACCTTTTGCCCTAAGCTCTGAAATAGGAAAAGGATAATCCCATAAATAAGGGAATTTTTGACGGATTTCTTTCGAATTCGTTTTTTATTGGCTGGGTAATCAGAGGCATCGATTTCCTTAACTAGAATACCTAATTTCATCGAAAAGATCAGGATATAGACCATAGTCAGAACGATGCCCACTAAGGATCCCCATAAAATGAAATTAAAGGCCATCACTGACTGGTCTACTGGGAAGAAGAGGGCAATTAAGAATAGAATGGCTTCCCAGAACCATAGAAAAATGAAACACTTGTTCCCCATACGCTCACATTGAACAAGCCGATATTCATCCATTTCTTCAACGCCATAAAAGAATTTTAAGAAACGAATATAGAGACTATTCTTCTTTCTCATCATCATCTTCCTCCCAAAATAAAGCATTTAAATCAGTATCTAAGGCTTTGGCTAAGGCAATGCAGAGCTCTAGACTTGGATTATAACGGTCATTTTCAATCATATTCACGGTTTGACGAGCAACGCCAATCTCTTCAGCTAGAGCTTTTTGCGATAATCCCGACCGTGTGCGGTAATATTTTAAGCGATTCATCGTTCACCTCACCCATTTCACAACGATGTCAGTAATATACGACAGTATAATCGAATTTTTTTATTTTGTCAATTATAGTAGACAAATTATCTTTAGTTTTTTGTCCACATGTTGATAAGTTATTTCTGCATTAGAGTCATGCTTGGGCAACTTTCGTCCGCTCAGCAGAAAAGGGCCAAATAAAAAAGACTGCGATAGTAGTTATCACAGCCTCCTTTAACATTTTATTATTCAGCAACGGTAAATGGCAAGAGGGCCATAATCCGTGCGCGTTTGATTGCTGAAGTTAAGGTACGTTGGTGTTTAGCACAGGTACCAGTTACGCGACGTGGTAAGATCTTACCCTTGTCAGAAACGTAACGACTTAGCAAATCGGTATCTTTATAATCAATAAAGTCCATATGGTTAGCGCAGAAGAAACATACTTTTCTACGTCTGCGTCCACCACGGCGACGATTTTGTGCCATGTTCATTATCCTCCTTTGTCCATTCCACTAGAATGGAAGATCATCATCAGCGATATTGATCGATCCGTCATTATCATTTGATGGGAAAGGATTATTGTTTCCACCAGCAAATGGGTCGTTGGATCCACCAAAGCTGTTATCATTCATTGAAGGGGAATCTTGTTGATTATTATAGCCGCCAAAGCTTTGATTAGAGCCAAAAGAGTCATTAGCAAAATTATTGCCATTGTCACTGGCTTGTGGGCGTTGTTCAGTGACACTCTTAGGTTCCAGTAAGCTAAAGTTATTCGCTAAGACTTCAGTCACATAAACACGTTGGCCTTGTTGGTTTTCGTAGTTACGGGTTTGAATATTGCCTTCAATCCCTACCAAAGAACCTTTCCGTGTAAATTTAGCAAAGTTTTCAGCAGCTTTACGCCACATCACACAATTGATGAAATCCGTTTGGGTTTCACCTTGGGCATTGCGGTAGTTACGGTCACAAGCTACAGTAAAGTTGGCTACTGCAGTTCCACTTTGGGTATAACGTAGATCAACTTCCCGAGTTAATCGGCCGACTAAGACGACATTATTAATCATACAATGACCCCTCTCTTAAGACTTACTTCTTATCACTAAGCTTCAACTTTTGTAATCATATGACGTAAAATGTCGTCATTAATCTTGGCAAGACGGTTGAATTCATCAATTCCGGCTGCGTCTTCAGCTTCGCATTCGATCAAGTGGTAAACACCTTCACGGAAATCATTGATTTCATATGCGAAACGCAATTTTTGCCAATCTTCTGATTTAGTGATTGTTGTGCCGTTTGAAGTTAGGATATCGTCAAAACGTTTCACTAAAGCCTCTTTAGCTTCACTGTCAATGTTTGGACGGATAATGTATAACACTTCATATTTTGTTACATTTTCACTCATCAGTTCGCACCTCCTTTTGGTCTATAAGGTTCTTAATTCAATTAAGAACAAGGAGAGTAATTTTCATACTCACAGTTTTTAATCATAGCAAAAACCACTAGGAATAACAAGGATAAAATCTGTAATTCAGTAAATTTTTGCTAAAGTACTTGAATGAGAAGCAGGGACAAAAGTCCTATCCACTTTTCAAAATACGCCCTATCTAATCAAAACCTGTTCCAAAAGTCAGCCCCGACATCCACTTCATACAGGGTGCGAGACTGGGCGCTTAGGCTTGGATGATTGGAACAAATCAGAATAAAAGCAAAGCATTCGCTTGTTTCTGACTTATGAAATCACTCCAAGTCTGCCCAGTCGAGCCCAACTTCGAACGATGTGCGATAGGCTTGCGCCTATCTTCCATAGTTTGTTCCAGTTGCTATAGCTGTTCGAAGCGTCAGCGAGTTACAGATATAGTATGCGTAGCTCTTCAGGGCTCTTTCTGACTTTTGTTACACGCTCTAGGTCTATTCTAGCAGTTATTTCCAAAATCTGCTGGAAGAAAGGTCAGGTCTTAAAAGCACCTGACTAGTCATAAGCTTCCTGCTATTAGAGGAAATTAGTGAATGGGCTGTGCTATAATAAATAGATAAAAAAAGAAAGACGAGGGAGGAATCACTATGTCAGAAATGACATTGGCCCAAGAGCTATCGGCCATGCGCCGGCATTACCACCGTTTTCCTGAGCCGGCTTGGATGGAATACCAAACCAGCATCAGTATCATCAGCCACTTAAAAGCGCTGGGCTATGAGGTCAAGTACGGCAAGTCCATCCACAATCCGGATTGTATGATGGGACAACCCAAAAAAGACCTGGCCCAGGCCTACGCTGCCACGATTAAGGAAGACGTTGATTTTGACGTTCAAGAGATCCTAGCCGGTTATACCGGGGCTGTCTGCGAATTAGATACAAAGCGACCCGGACCAAGTATTGCCATGCGCTTTGATATTGACGGTTTAGCCATTAAGGAGAGTAAGAGTAAGAACCACCTGCCTAATCGCTACGGCTTTGCTTCTAAACGTAAGGGCTACATGCATGCTTGCGGCCATGATGGTCATATTACCGTCGGACTTTATTTGGCAAAATGGCTAAAAGACCACCAAGACCAGTTGACCGGAAAGTACTTATTGATCTTTCAGCCGGCTGAAGAAGGGGTCAAGGGTGGCAAGTCCATGGTCAATACTGGCCTGGTAGATGGTTATGATTACTTCCTTTCCGGGCATATCGGCATGGGAGCTCCCGCTGATAGTGTGACTATTGGTACAGATGGTTTTCTCGCTACTACGAAGACAGACATCCAGTTTTCTGGTTTATCTGCCCATGCGGGTGCCAGCCCAGAAAAGGGCCATAATGCCATTCTGGCTGCCGCTTCCGCCTTATTAAACCTGGAAACCCTGCCCCAATATTCCACTGGGGCGGCCAGAGTCAATGTCGGCAAGATTCAAGGCGGGGCCGGGCGAAATATCATTGCCAATGCCTGCCGCTTAGAAATGGAAACTCGAGGCTCCTCATCAGCCATCAATGACCATTTAAACAAGCGGGTAAAAGAGGTGGTCGCGGGGGCAGCCATGCAATACCAATGCAAGTACCAACTCCAACAAGTAGGGGAGGCGCCGGCCTTAAATTACCGCGACCAAGCCTTCTACCAAGAACTCCATGAAGTCCTGGACCAGGCGGATGTTAATAATTCCATTGGCTTTCATTTTGGAGCCTCAGAAGATGTGGTCTTCTTTATGAACCGGGTGGCTGAACTGGGAGGGAAGGCCTGCTTCTTCCTCTTTGGTAGCCAATTAGCCAAGGAAAACGGCCACCACAATTCTCAATTTGACTTTGAAGAATCCGTCTTAGTGACCATGGTGGAGACCTATACCCACTTATTAATGCATTTTGGACAGCAAGAGAAGGAGGAATCCCATGACTAAATCAGGTTTACGCCGCTTTAAAATGCCCAATTCCCTAGTGGTTTTATTTATCTTATTAGTTGTTATTGCTGGACTGACCTATATCATTCCCTCCGGAGAGTTTGCTACCATGACCCTACCATCAGGACAAGAAGTGGCTAATCCCGAGCAATTTAACTATGTTCCTAGCAACCCGACCAGCTTTACTGACTTTTGGAATGCCATTCCTAAGGGCTTCACTAAGAGTGCCAGCGTGATTGCCTTTACCTTGATTATTGCTGGTACCGTGGAAGTCTTAAAGAAAACTGGACTCATTGATGGCATGGTCACCAATCTTTCAGCCCGCTTTTCCCATAACGGGGTCCTGGTGATTCCGATTTTGATGTTTTTCTTTGCCTTGATTGCAGCTTTTATCGGGACAGCGGAGTTAAGTTTAGTTTACCTACCCATTATCATGCCCCTGATTTTAAGCCTAGGCTTTGATAAATTAACGGCAGCGGGCGTGGTCCTCATTTCCACTACCTGCGTGGGCTTCTCCTCCGGTTTTACCAATCCCTTTACCGTGGGGATTTCCCACCAAATTGCCGGTCTCCCTATGTTCTCTGGAATGGGCTACCGGGTGATGGTCTTTATTGTTTTCTATTTGATTTCTAGTCTCTATCTCATGAGATATGCCAAGAAAATCCAACGTGATCCTGAAATCGTCCTCAAAGAAGCCTACCAAGAGGGCTTAATCGAGTCCCAAGAGCAAAAGATTGGCCAAAATAACCAAGCTGTCCGCCTCACTGGCCAGCAAAAAGTGATCGGTATCGTTTTGATCCTCCTCTTTGCTTATATGATTTACAATGTCCTGGTTAATGGTTGGGGCATGATTGAAATGGCCGGACTCTTTGTCATGATTGCCGTTATCAGCGCCCTGATTGACCGCATGCCAACCAATGACATGATCCAGGCCTTTATGGAAGGCTGTTCCAGTGTCCTATCGGGTGCCATCTTAATTGCGGTAGCCAATGGGGTCTCGGTCTTGATGAATGAGGCTAAAATTCTGGATACCGTAGTCCACCAATTTGGTAACCTGCTCCAAGGACTCCCGGTTTATCTGTCTGCCTTAGCTATTTTTCTCTTTATCACTTTATTCAACTTCTTCGTCACCTCAGGGTCAGGTAAAGCTATTGTTGCGATGCCGATCATCTCACCCCTAGCGCGGATGGTGGGACTCAACCAACAAGTGGCCGTCTTAGCCTACACCCTAGGAGATGGCTTAACCAATGTTTTCTATCCGACTTCGGGTTACTTTATGGCCACCATTGCTAATGCCAAGATTGAGTGGGGCGACTGGGTCAAGTTCTTCCTGCCGCTCTTAGGGATTCTTTTCCTTGCCAGCATGGCCTTAATTACTATTGCCCAAATGATTGGCTATGGGCCTTTCTAGACCATGGTGACGACTAATAGCAAGTAAAAAAGGAGGCAGCAGATGTCAAATAAACGTATTGTGTTAATTAATTTAGGCGGGACCATTACCAGTGTCCATACCCAAGCTGGGGGCTTACAGTCAGGTTCCTTAACCGGGGCTGAATTGCTGAAAGATATGGACCTGTCAAACTTAGCCGTTTACCTCAGGATTAAAGAAGTCAAAAGTATCCCTTCTAACGAAATGAGCTTAGCCGATATGGCAGATATTGCCCAAGCCGTTGAAGGGGAAATCGACCAAGGCGCCCAAGGAATTGTCCTCACCCACGGGACCGATACCATGGAGGAGACCTCTTATTTTGTCGACCTGCTCCTGGATACCCCCGTTCCTGTCGTCTTTACCGGTAGTCAGTTATCCAGCCAAGACTTGGGTTATGATGGCTTTTCCAATATCCGGGATGCCGTCTTGACCGCTGCCAGTGACGATAGCGCCGGCAAGGGGACCCTCCTGGTCTTTAACCAATGTATCTTTACCGTGAATGATGTGGTGAAGAACAACAGTATCGGCCTCCATGCCTTTGAATCAGTCAATGCTGGACCTTTAGGCGTGACCTATGGGGGCCGGGTCCACTATTTCCGCGACTATCATCCAGTTGACAAATTCCCGGTCCACTTAGAGCAAAGCTTCAGCCCCAACGTCTACTTGGTTAAGGCCAGCTTGGACTTCAATCCTAAAATGATTACTGCCTTAGTTGAAGCGGGGGCCGAGGGCTTTGTTTTAGAAGGCTTTGGGGTAGGGTCCTTACCACCAGCCCTCCAAGACATCCTCGCCCAAGTCATCCAAGCAGGGATTCCCGTGGTTTTAGTCGCTAAAGCCAACCGCGGCGGCGTCCATAAGGTCTATGCCAGCAAGGGCGCCGCGATTCAATTAGAGCAGGTTGGCGTCATCTTAGACCATGGCTACCTCAACGGCCAACACGCCCGCTTAAAACTCATCGCCATGCTCAATAGCCCCTTAAAGGACGATATCGCCGGCAATTGGAACAAGTACTAATAGTTAGCTCAACCGCTTGAGAAGGCCTTTAAAAAGCTTCTCAAGCGGTTTTTGATGGGGGACTGAGGGTTAAAAAGCCGCCTAAGATTATCTTTTAGCATCAGGCTTGATTTTTTCCTTTACATTTACCCAAGTTTAGGCATACAATAGTAACATCGCGCAGGCGTGGCGGAACGGCAGACGCGCTGTCTTCAGGCGGCAGTTTCTTTGAAGTGTGGGTTCAAATCCCATCGCCTGCATAAGAGAGTGCGACAAGCGCAAAAAGAGGGGAGACCATTGGAAGAAGTGCGCAGCAAATCCTCACAGAGGATTTGCTGCGCACTTCTGAAATGGAGCTCACCTCGCGCTTGGAGCACGTTTGAATAGAGTGTGACAGTCACAACAAAGGACGAAACCACTGGAGAAAACTGGGATAAGCTCAGCAAAGCTGAGCGTTGCCAGTTTTTGAAGTGGACGTTCGTCCTGTGACTGGAACACGTTTGAATAGAGTGTGACAAGCGCAAGAAAGAGCAAGACCACTGGAAGAAAAAGACGTAAAAATTCTCAGAGAGAATTTGTCGTCATTTTCTGAAGTGGACGCTTGCTCTGCGCTTGGAGCACGTTTGAAAAGAGTGTGAAAAAAAGAGAGGCTTTTAGTTATTTCTAAGAAATCACGTAAATTTCACGTAAATTAAAAAATACATCTATATGCTCTCAAGCTTTATGAAAGAAATAAGCACCTTAGTTAGTCACTAGGTGCTTTTTATTTGCTCTTTATATCGTTTTAAAAAGTATGTACGTCTGTATTTCTGAAGTGACTTCACGTCTGGCGTCCGAACTCAACTTAAGACTAAGACAAAAAGGAGAGACTCTGACGCTTCTCCTTTTTGCCTACCTTAAATATGTTTTTCCAAATAGACGGTATCTAGCCACTGATCAAATTTATAGCCCACCTGGTGCAAGTGACCCACTAATTGGTAACCATTTTTTTGGTGGAAGTTGATACTGACCTGGTTATCCGCAGTTACCAGGGCTAGAATGGTTTTAATCCCTTTGACCTTCAAATCCCGCTCCACCGTCTGATAGAGGGCAGTGCCGAGTCCTTTCTCACTCTTATTGACTTGGCTGTAGATGGAGATCTCAGCGCTATAGCGGTAGGCAGAACGCTCATGGAAGGGATGGGCATAGGCGTAGGCCAAGACCTGCCCTTGGTCATTACAAGCAACATAGTAGGGAAAATCTTGGGCGATTGAATGAATTCGTTCAGCCATTTCCTCACTAGTTGGCGGAACTTCTTCAAAGGTAAAAGTAGTCTCCTCCACATAATAGCGATAAATATCCGCCAAAGCCTGACTATCCTCTCTTCTCACCGGTCTGATTTGCATTGTGGTCCCTCCCTCATTGTTTTTAATCTCTTATAGTGTAACCCTTATAAAATAGAAAAACCATGTAAGTTTTTACCTACATGGTTTTTAGTTTAAGGTTGAGAATTTTTAAACTCTTGTATCTTTAAGAGCTAAGTTCATTTTATAGCGTTCATTTTTTGTTAAACCTAATCAATAAATAATAATGTCTTTGTTAATTAACTATGAGCAGGAGTGACGCTTTGAAATTGGTCGTTAGCCATGAATAGGCAAGCGAAGGGAATTACGTTTAGTAGGCTATGGCCGTACTAAACGTTTGAATCTCGCTAGGTGAGGGACCTTGGCCCGAACCGGTGCCATGGCTTGTCAACGACCAAATTTCAAAAGCAGAACGAATGCTCTGACTTATTAATTAGTTAAGGCCCTGATTATTTAGTATTGACTTGGCGTTCGCTCTTCCAGAGAGAAATGGATTGCTTGAAGGTATCCCAAGGTCCCTTATCACTATAGGCCAAGACATTGCTCTTGTAGAGACTAGTAGCAAAGATAAAGATCAGTACCATGGTTATTAGAGAAACCACAATGGCCATAATGACTCCCGGCCATTCCACTGAATGATCAGCTAAACGGAAAGGCATCACGAAAGGCGTAAAGAAAGGAATCTGTGAGGAGATCCGGTAGAAGGCGGTATCAGTTCCAGCCTGTTGGCCAAAGATCCCAATATAGAAACCGATCAAACCTAACCAGATCACAGGTTGAGACACCTTTTGGGCATCTTCGGTCTTGGTCACCAAGGAGCCTAGGAAAGCAGCCAAGGCGATATAGGTCACAATCCCCATCAAAGCGAGGAGCCCGCTGATCAGTAACATGGTCAAGTTATTGGAGAGGAAGGCTTTGATATCAAAGGCCTGGGTGATTTCCTCCGGTAGGCTAAGAATGCCGAATTGGGTGGATAGGATCCGCCACAGGATAAAGAGGAGGACATAGATCCCAACTTGGGTCAGGATCATTAGTACCACTCCCAAGAGTTTGCCGTAGAAATGAGTCTTAGCAGGAATACTGGAAAGGATGATTTCCATAATCCGTGAGCCTTTTTCGGCAGCTACTTCTTGGATGATGATATTAATAAAGAACATCAGGAAGTAGAAGATGATAAAGGCAGCAATAGAAGCGACTCCATTTCGTCCCATCTCATTCATAGCATCCTTGTTTTCTTCAGCAACGCTGCCGTCCTCTTTGACATTGATGGAGACTTCTTCAATCGGTACTTGGGCAGTCATCAGACTTTGGAGTTGGTCAGGACTAATCCCAGCTTCCTGGGCATTGACCATCATTTGGTACTGGCTCAAGGTTTGTTGCAGGTTCACCTTGGCATTTTGGGCTAGATTGCTCTTCCCGTAATAAGTGGCTTTGAGCTGGCCATCTTCCTGGTTCAATTTCAGCATACCATCGACTTCGCCGTCAGCTAGGGCTTGACGGGCTTGGTCTTGATTTTGGTCAAAGTTGAAGTCCACGTTATGATTATCCATGGTCTTGAGGACTTCGACCATCCCAGGGTCGGCATCAACAACCGCAATTTGGTCTGGTGAACTCGTTTCACTCTGGGAAACAAAGTAGGCTACTGCAGCGATAATCCCGATAAAGATTAGGGGAGAGAGAACCATAAAGATAAAGGATCCTGATTTGACATTCTTACGATAAACTTGGCGAATAACGACCCATAATTTACTCATTGTGTCCACCTGCTTTCATTTTGAAGATTTCTTCCAGTGTTGGTGGTTGTTGGCTGAAGTGGCGGATGTAATTGCCATGGGTCAGCGTTTGGAAAATAGCTGGTCCGTAAGACTCATCAGTCAAGTAGAGGCGGTAGTAGTTATCTTCCTTAACCCCCACATGGTCGACCCCTTCCAAGGCTTGTAATTGTTCCTTGGTCCAATCCGGCGCTTCCACTTCAATCCGGGTCCGGCCGAAGCTTTCCCGGATTTCCCGAATCTTCCCATAGAGGACTTGCTCGCCGTCATGGATCATTAGCATATCATCGCAAATGGCCTCGACATTATTCATATTGTGACTGGAGAAAATAATTGATGACCCCTTATCACGTAGGTAGAGGATCCCTTGTTTCAAGAGGTCGGCGTTGACTGGGTCCAAACCGGAAAAGGGTTCGTCCAGGATAATAAAAGCGGGTTCGTGGATCAAAGTCGCAATTAATTGAACCTTTTGTTGGTTCCCCTTAGACAGGCTATTAATCTTATCGGTCCGCTTACCTTTGACCTCAAAGCGGTCCATCCACTCATCAATACGGTCAAGGACTTCCTGCTTCTCCATACCCCGCAACTGGGCAAAGTACAGGATTTGTTGCTCAATGGTCATCTTCTCATAGAGACCCCGTTCCTCGGGTAGGTAACCAATGGTCTCATAGACCTGGTCACTCATGGGTTTGTCGTTCCATAAGACTTCCCCACCATTCTCTGGGGTTAAAAAGTTTAAAATCAATCGGAAAATAGTAGTCTTTCCTGACCCGTTTCGACCGATCATGCCCAAGATTTTACCTGGTTCAAGATCGAAAGAAACATCGTCAACCGCCACTAAATCGCCAAAAGTCTTACGTAAATGACGTGCTTTTAACATGGGCAATGTTCCCTCCTTAATAATCATTCGATAAAACCGCTTACTTATCCATCACTATTTTATTACAATCGAAAACTAAATACTATTCTTAGCCAAGGCATGGATAAATAGTTAGTATTACGGAACAAATATACTTTATTAGTTAATATTTGTCGTATATATCTGACTAAATTTAGTGTAAAGCACTTAAGAAACAAAGTCAACAAATAATCGGTTATTATTTGTTAAAAGCCACAATCCCCTTGAGATTCATTATCATTGAGCCTTTATCTTCCAACAAGTTGCGACAAAAAAAGAGTGCTCCTAAAGTTGATAAAAAGACAACTTTTAGGAACACCCCAGATTTTATCATCACTCAGCCAAGTGATTGTTATTTAATTAATCTTCATCGGATCTTATTCTGAGTCAGAGTCTAGGTCCGAGTCTTCATTTTCATCGACGAGTTCTTGGGAGAAGTCTTGCATTTTGCTTTGGATGTGGTCTTGGCTGAGACGGGCTGTATCTTGGTCGTCACCTGAATCAATGTCAGGGTCACTTAACCCGGTTTCAGTGGCGTATTGACCTTGTTGGTCTGGATCAGCTTCCACAGTCTCTACCTCTTCCAATGATCTCTCATCATCTTCTGGATCGACAACGGCCATGGTGGACACATGAGCGGATTTATCTAAGCGCATCAGTCGAACTCCTTGGGTTGCCCGACCGGTTTGAGAGATATCAACGGAATGGAAGCGAATCACCACGCCTTCATCAGTCATCAGCATGATATCTTCATCCAAGTCAACGGTAGCTAGGCCAACTAGGGGACCGTTCTTTTCAGTAATGTTGACGGTCTTAACCCCCTTACCGCCCCGGTGTTTGATGCTGTACTCATCGGCAGGGGTCCGTTTACCGTAGCCTTTTTCTGTCACGATCAAGACATCTTGGTCAGGGCCTAAAATCGACGCCCCAACCACATAGTCGTCCTTATCGAGGCGGATACCACGAACACCCGTCGCCGTCCGGCCCATAGAGCGGACATCGTCTTCAGCAAAGGAGACCGCATAGCCTTGTCGGGAGCCGAGAATGATATTATCTTGGCCACTGGTTTGTAAGACAGCGACTAATTCATCGTCATCACGGAGGTTAATAGCGATCAGGCCGTTATTTCGGATATTGAAATATTCCTCAATCGGCGTCCGTTTGACCCGTCCTTGTTTGGTGACAAAGAAGAAGTAATCTTCATTATTAGCCGCCTTGTCACTTGGGTTTACATTAATGACCCCGCGGACTTGTTCATCTTCTTGGAGATTGAGAAGATTGACAATGGGGAGACCCTTGGCTGCTCGGCCGTATTCAGGGATTTCATAGCCCTTAATTTGGAAGACGCGGCCGCGGTCAGTAAAGCAGAGGATGACATCGTGGGTCGAGGTCGACAGCATGGCATCAATATAGTCGCCATCCTGTAAGGCCATGCCCTTCACGCCACGTCCGCCCCGGTTTTGGGTCCGGTATTCAGAGTCTTCTACCCGCTTGATATAGCCCTTACGTGAGAGGGTAATGAGGACATTGCTTTCTTCAATTAAGTCTTCATCTTCTAAATTAGTAATTTCACCCACGCGAATTTCGGTTCGACGTTCGTCACCGAAGCGTTTTTCAATTTCTAAGAGTTCTTGGTAGATAATTTCATAACGTTTTTCTTCGCTGGCTAAGACTTCATTCAAGTAGGCAATTTCTTCCATCAAGTCTTGATGTTCATTATCGATCTTTTCCCGTTCCAAACCAGTCAAGCGAACTAAACGCATGTCGAGGATAGCTTGGGCTTGCTTATCGGAGAGACCATATTGGTCCATAAAGATGGTCTTAGCCTGGTCACCGGTCTTGGATGACCGTAAGATGTTAACGATCTCATCAATGTGGTCTAGGGCGATCTGTAAGCCTTCTAAGATATGGGCTCTAGCTTCAGCCTTTTCCTTTTCAAAGATGGACCGGCGCCGGATAATTTCTTCTTGGTGGTCCAAGTAACGGTTGAGGATTTGTTTGAGACTAAGAGTCCGAGGCACGCCTTGGTCAATGGCCACCATATTAAAGTTAAAGTTGGTTTGCATTTGCGTTTGCTTGAAGAGGTTGTTCAAGATCACACTGGCGCTGGCGTCTTTGCGGCATTCAATCACAATCCGCATGCCTTGACGGCCGGTCTCATCGCGGACCGCGGTAATCCCGTCAATCCGTTTGTCACGAGCCAAGTCGGCAATCCGTTCCACTAACTTGGCCTTGTTGACCATGTAAGGAATTTCGCTGACGATAATGCGTTCCTTACCGCTGGCCATGGTATCAATTTCGGCCCGGGCGCGGACGATAATCCGGCCTTTCCCGGTTTCATAGGCCTTCTTAATCCCAGCCTTACCAATCACAATCCCCGCAGTAGGAAAATCAGGACCAGGAATGGCTTCCATCAGGTCTTGGGTACTTGCCTTGGGGTTCTTCATCAGAATATGGAGGGCCTGGATCACTTCACTTAAATTATGAGGGGGAATATTGGTGGTCATCCCCACCGCAATCCCAGTGGCTCCATTAACTAAGAGGTTAGGAAAACGGGAGGGGAGAACTTCCGGTTCACGTTCTTCCCCGTCATAGTTAGGGATAAAGTCCACGGTTTTCTTATTGATATCGCGGACCATTTCCAAGGCGATCTTACTGAGCCGGGCCTCGGTATAACGCATGGCCGCGGCTTGGTCACCGTCCACTGAACCAAAGTTCCCGTGCCCATCAACTAACATGTAGCGGTAGGAGAAGTCTTGGGCCATCCGCACCATGGATTCATAAATCGCTGAGTCCCCATGGGGGTGGTACTTACCCATAACGTCCCCGACAATCCGGGCTGACTTCTTATAGGGTTTGTCCGGGGTGACCCCAAGTTCATTCATCCCGTAGAGAATCCGGCGGTGGACGGGTTTGAGACCGTCACGCACATCGGGGAGGGCCCGAGCGACGATAACACTCATGGCATAATCCAGGAAGGAGTTACGCATTTCATGTGATATTTCACGTGGCGCGGGTTGTTTATGTTCTTCAACCATTGATTATCAGCCTTCCTTTCTATAAGTCGATGGTGGCATAAGTCGCATTATTCTCGATAAAATCACGCCGTGGTGCGACTAAGTCCCCCATCAGCATGGAGATATTCCGGTCCGCTTCCTGAGCATCATCAACCGTCACTTGCAGCATTTGCCGTTGGGTGGGGTCCATGGTGGTTTCCCATAATTGTTCAGCGTCCATTTCCCCCAGCCCTTTATAGCGTTGGACACTAGGACGAGGACGTTCCGCTAGGGTCTTCATATAATCATTGAGTTCTTGGTCACTGTTGACATAGTGGATGTTCTTGCCTTGGCGGACTTGGTAAAGCGGTGGTACGGCAATGTAGATATAGCCCGCATCGAGTAGGGGACGCATGTAGCGATAAATCAGGGTTAATAAGAGGGTCCGGATATGGGCCCCGTCGACGTCGGCATCGGTCATAATCACCAGTTTATGGTAACGGGCCTTGGTCACATCAAAGTCATTGCCCCAACCGGTTCCCATAGCAGTAAAGAGGGAGCGAATTTCCTCATTGGCCAGGATCCGGTCCATGGAGGCCTTCTCCACATTTAAGATCTTCCCACGAATGGGTAAGATGGCTTGGAAGTGACGGTCCCGGCCTAATTTGGCTGAGCCGCCCGCAGAATTCCCTTCGACGATGAAGAGTTCGCATTCTTCAGGTACCCGGCTAGAACAGTCAGCTAATTTACCCGGCAGGTTAGAGATCTCTAAGCCCGACTTCTTCCGAGTCATTTCCCGGGCCCGTTTAGCCGCTTGCCGAGCCTTAGAAGCCAAAATCCCCTTATCGACAATTTGCCGGGCAATGTTTGGGGTCTCATATAGGAATTGTTCTAAATGGGCTCCAAAGAGACGGTCAGTAATGGTCCGAACTTCCGAGTTCCCCAGTTTCATCTTGGTTTGCCCTTCAAATTGAGGATTAGGGTGGCGGATAGAAACAATCAGGGTTAAGCCTTCACGGACATCCTCCCCGGACAAGTTATCATCTTTTTCCTTGAGCAGGTTCTGACTGCGGGCATAGTCGTTGATGGTCCGAGTGAGGGCGGTCTTAATCCCCGACTCATGAGTCCCACCTTCAAAGGTATGGATATTGTTGGCAAAGGACATGAAATTGCTATGGTAGCCAGCCGTATATTGGAAGGCGACCTCCACTTCAATATCATCCATTTGTCCTTCCAGGTAAACCGGTTCTTCAAAGAGGATTTCCTTATTTTCATTCAGGTATTGGACGTATTCCTTAATCCCACCTTCATATTGGTAGGCGACTTCCTGGGAATCTTCCTCGCGGCGGTCTTCCAGGGTAATATGCAAGCCCTTATTCAGAAAGGCCAGTTCCCGGACCCGTTTATTGAGGGTTTGGAAGTCATAGTCAGTGGTATCGGTAAAGATCTCAGGATCGGCCACAAAATTAACCACGGTACCGGTTTTATCGCTTTCACCAACGACTTTCAAGTCGGAAACGATATGTCCGCGACTGTATTCTTGCTGGTAAATCTTACCATCCCGGTAGACTTCGACCCGGAGCTTGGTTGAGAGCGCGTTAACAACGGACGCCCCCACACCGTGTAAGCCCCCGGAGACCTTATAACCGCCACCACCGAATTTACCCCCGGCATGGAGGACAGTAAAGACAGTTTCCACCGCGGGACGGCCGGTTTTTTCCTGGATATCGACCGGAATTCCCCGCCCATTATCGATCACGGTAATGGAACCATCACTTTCAATCTTGATATCAATCTTGTCCGCATAACCAGCCAAGGCTTCGTCAATGGAATTATCGACGATTTCCCAGACCAGGTGGTGGAGACCAGGAGCCCCGGTCGAGCCGATATACATCCCGGGCCGCTTGCGCACCGCTTCTAAGCCCTCAAGGACTTGGATTTGACTGGCGTTATATTCTCCGGCCTGGTTGGGCTGATTTTTATCTTTGGGATTATGGTTTTGAGGTTGTTCGTGTTCGGAATTATTTGCTTGATTTTCTGCCATCTTGCTTGATTCACTCCTTCAATTCCACCTGACCCGCCTTAATGGTAAAGAGGTCAGGATCATCAATCTTATCTGCCTGGATGCCTTCCATACTGGTTGTAGTCAGGAAGGTTTGGACTTTTTTCTCGATAGTTTTTAGCAGATGGGTTTGACGCTGGTCGTCCAATTCACTTAAGACATCATCTAATAATAATATGGGGTATTCCCCCAGGGTTTCGTGCATGCATTCAATTTCTGCCAACTTCAAACTCAAAACCGTGGTCCGCTGTTGGCCTTGGGACCCGTATTGTTGAACGACTTTATCATTAATCATTAATTTTAAATCATCACGCTGGGGACCAATTTGAGTAGAGCCTACTTCAATTTCACGTTCTTGGATGGACTGAAACTTGTCCATGAGCTCGCTTTTTAGTTGATCCACCGTGGAGGTCTCATCGACAGTCAGGCTGGCTTGGTAGGCCAGGGTCAAGGTCTCCTTATCCATGGATAATTGGGCATGGATAGGCTGGGCATAGGCTTCCAATTTCTGAATGAATTGAAAACGCTGGACCATCATCCGACTAGCAAAGTCCACCAACTGTTCGGTTAAGACATTCAAATACAACTTATCATGGGCTTCCCGCCGCTGCAGCTGCTTCAAATAGGTGTTGCGCTGTTTGAGCAGGTGCTGGTAATTACTGGAGTCATAGAGATAAGTGGGGTTCATTTGACTGAGTTCCCGGTCAATAAAGGTACGGCGCAGTTGCGGAGCGCCCTTGACCAGTTCCAAGTCTTCCGGGGCAAAGAGCACCACATTGAAGGCCCCAATATAGTCACTCAGCCGATCTTGTTGCAGGCGGTTGAGCTTAGCGATCTTACCTTTTTTGGTCATGGTGAGGGATAAAGGAATCTCCCCATTCTTCTTGGCAACCCGGCCTTC
This sequence comes from Aerococcus sp. Group 2, assembly GCF_905125285.1. Lineage (NCBI taxonomy): Bacteria > Bacillati > Bacillota > Bacilli > Lactobacillales > Aerococcaceae > Aerococcus > Aerococcus sp. Group 2. The sequence goes on from NZ_CAJHPA010000003.1 coordinate 41,044, forward strand.
AATCCGGGCAAAGTCAGCCCCAAAGCGGATCACTTCCCGCTCTTTAGCCGTCCGATGACTCCGGGCCAAGGACAGCATATAAATAGCTTCGATTAGATTGGTCTTGCCTTGGGCGTTGTCGCCGATAAAGACATTGATTCCCGGATCAAAGTCCATGGTAACCTGGTCGTAATTACGGAAGTCCTTTAAGTAAAGTGACTTAAGGTGCATGGTGATCTGCTAGTGGATCGCTTTCGCTAGCCCCTCGAATGGCGTAAATGGCTCCTTCATGCGGAAATTCAACCACAGAGCCGGGATAAAGTTTCTTGCCCCGTCTTTCTTCCTCCTGACCGTCTAAGAACACTGGGTAATTGGCCAGGTAAATTTTCGCCTGGCCTCCAGTTTGGATATAACCCAGTGCCTTCAATAACTGCCCGAGCGTAATATACTCGGTATCGATGGCGACAATATCTACGTCTGACATCACACACCGCCTCCCTTTACTTTAAACTAAAAAAGCGTACTCCAATTCGGTCTCTTAGAGTACGATTTGTCTCCCTTATTCAAGTAATATTATACCCCAAATCCTCTATATAAGCAAAAAAAGGCCCTAGGTTCCACTAGAGCCTCTTTTAGCCACTTCCTACTAATGCTTTTTAGAAGTCCATTAAAGCCTAAAAATGAAAGTTTAGCATATGAAATGGACTTTAAGTGCGGATAAGTAAAAAAATAAATTGAAACTAGGGCGAGCAGTCTCTCTACTTATGACCTTAGCCGCAAAAAAAAGCCGGGATGTCGTCCCAGCTTCATTTGCTTTCAATTGTCGTTTTTACTCGTCTACTTCAATGACCCGGCCTGGGTTGAGGAGGTTATTGGGGTCCAGGGCTTTTTTAATAGCTTTCATGGTATTTAATTCCGTTTCAGAGAAGAAGATGGGCAAGAATTTCACCCGTTCGAGACCAATTCCATGTTCTCCAGAAGGGAGGCCGCCATTTTCAGCTAAGAAGTCATAAAGGCGGAGGTCATATTGGTGGAGTCGGTCTTCCCATTCTTGGTCACTGAGTTCCTTCTTCATGAGGCAGATATGAATATTACCATCGCCGGCATGACCAAAGAAAGTGGAGGCAATACCTAAGTCATCGGCAATCTCTTTGGATTTATTGATGGCTTGGGTGATCTTATTGACCGGAACGACAGGGTCATCTAAGCGCATGGGGCCTGCCTTATAAATTCCTGAAAGAATATGGTCACGGATGTCCCAGACTCCTTTTTCCACTTCACCACTTAAGAGCTCAGTCGCTAAAGCCCCCGCATTTTGAGCGATTTCTTCCAAGTTTTCCAGATCTTTTTGGATGGCCGCTTCCTGGTTACCGCTGAGGGTGACTAAGAGGAAGGCTTGCCCCGTTTTACTTGGCATTTCCTTACCGAGCAGTTCCTCAGCGTAGGTGATGGCATCGTGTTCAAACATTTCCAGGGCAGTAGGCGCCACAGAGGAATGCAAGATTTCATAAATGACTGGTCCCAGTTCTTCTAAGCGTTCGAAACCGATTAAAAGGGAGTTCTCATATTTAGGTTCTACCCGCAATTTCAATTGTAATTGACTGATAATGCCCAAGGTCCCTTCTGAACCGATGAAGAGGTCCTTCAAGTCGTAGCCTGAGGAATCCTTATTATTCAAGCTCCCCACATTAATCACTTCACCATTGGCTAAAACCACCCGCATGGAACGGATATTGTCCCGGGTCACTCCATATTTAATGGCCCGCATCCCACCAGCATTAGTGGCCGCATTTCCCGCTACGGTAGCCCGTTTTTCACCTGGGTCAGAGGCATAGAAGTAGCCACTACCCGCTAAATAATCACGGACTTGGCTCAAAGTCACGCCCGCTTCCACGGTCAAGGTCAAGGTTTCCTTATCGAGATCGAGGATTTGATTCATTTTTTCTAGGTTTAAGAGGATTTCACCTTGAGGATAGGTGCCACCAGCCAGAGCCGTATGCCCACCAATGGTCACGAGTTTCTTCCCTTCAGCCTGGGCTTTCTTTACGGCTTCAACGATTTCTTCTTCATTTTCAGGATAGATCATCCCTTCCGCATGGCCGGCTTCTGATTCATGGATAAAGGTAGTGAGATATTTGTCGTCAACTTGTCTTTCAATTGTCATTGTTATGCCTCCTTTTGTTAACTTTATAGTAAAGTAATCGGTTTCAGCATGCAATGAAAACGCTTGTCTAAAACTGAGCAAGATAAGCTTTTGAAAGAAAAAAATTCCAGTAAAAAAGACGAGAGTGTGACAAAAGTCAAAAGAGCCCTGAACCACTGGAACAAACTATGGAAGATAGGCGCAAGCCTATCGCACATAGTTCGTGAAGTGGACGTCAGGGCTGACTTTTGGAACACGTTTTGATTAGATAGTTCGTATTTTGAAAAGAGTCTGAGACTTTTGTCCCAGACTCGTCTTTTTATTAATGATTCACTTAATTACCAGGTGTCCGGATTGGGGTGATGAGTTGAACCATGTTAAATTCATCTTCATCTTCACTTGGGGTCAAGATAAAGGAGTGGGTCGGGTTAACGAAACGAATGACCACATCTTGGCCGCCAAAACTCCGCAAAGCTTCCCGTAAGTAGTCAGGGTTAAAGGAAATTTCCAAGTCATCGCCTTCAAAGCTTAAAAGACTGAGTCTTTCCTTAACATAACCAATCTCAGAAGAGTGACCGGAAAGAATGGCTTCTTCTTGGGAGAGGGAAAGTTTAACCACATTATTCTTGCCTTGGTGGCTTAAGATTAAGGCCCGTTCTACCGCATGAACCAGTTCTTGGGCATCGACTTTAATTTTAGTGTTGTAGTCCAAGCTTAACAAGCGGTCGGTATCGGGATAGTTCCCTTCCAATAATCTGGAATAGAGGTAGACGTTATCAATCTTAAAGAGGACTTGGTTATCGGTGACCATCATTTCAATATCTTCATTATCATCCACTAGGCGGGTGAGTTCGGTCAGGGTTTGTCCTGGAATATTGATCTCTAAAGCTTTACCTTGGCTTTCTTCTGGCATGGTCAATGGCACAATCCGTTGACTGAGCCGGTGGGAGTCGGTTGATACCGCTTTCAGTTGCTCATCGGCCAGGATAAAGTGAACCCCGGTAAAGAGTGGGCGGATTTGTTGGTTAGATACCGAAATAATGGTGTGGTTAACCACCCGTTTAAAGAGATGGCCCGGTAAGACATAGGTCGAATCGGCATCAATCTCAGGTAAGGTAGGGTATTCACTACCGGCTGTCCCATTAAGGTTAAAGACGGATTCTCCTGAACGGATAACAGTTTGTAAATTCTCTTGAACTTCCAAGGTCAGTTGGTCTTCAGGTAATTTTTTGACAATGTCACCGAGGAAACGGGAGGGGAGAACAATAGACCCTGTCTCAGCAATCGATAACTGGTTACTTTCATCTTCTTTAGAAATATAAATTTCAATCGAAATGGTTGAATCACTACCAGTAAGGATGATTCCTGAATCCAGAACAGCGATTTTAATTCCGGTTAGTATCGGAATAGTTGTCCGTGAGGAAATCGCTCGTTGGACATTGTTTAAATGATCAACAAAGATGGAACGTTTAATTGTAAATTTCATAAAAAGCTCCTTTGCTGGATGCGTGCTTATTTATATATATTAATAGTATAGTAATAGTAGTAGGCCATGTGGAAGCTGTTGAAAACTTCCTCAAAGAAGTGACCTTAAAACTTTTCCACTTGTGGATAAGTTGTGGGTAGGCTTGTGCCCAACTTAGCTATTTATCCACAGGCCTTATTCTCTTATTAGTTTAGCATAAAAAGCCTACTTTGCCTGCCTTGATGATAGAAGAGTCGGCTTGGAAGCTAACGTTTGAGTAAATTTTGAATACTTTCGACATTTTCCTTAATCTCAGTGGCTGATTTCATGGCTTCTGAGATTTTTTCATGGGCATGGAGGACTGTGGTATGGTCTTTGCCGCCGAATTCTTGGCCAATCTTAGGCAGGGAGGCGTCGGTAATTTCCCGCGAGAGGAACATGGCAATTTGCCGAGGAACGACAATGTCCCGTTTCCGTTTCTTCCCTTTTAAATCGGCCACAGTCAGGTCAAAGTAATCGGCTACGGTTTCTTGAATTTCAGCAATACTTGGCACCTTTTTGGTGTTGGCGTCGCGATAATTGGATAAGGCCCGCGCGGCGACATCCGGACTGAGTTCTTCTTGGTTCATGACCGCATAGGCTTGGACACTGGTGAGGGCTCCCTCTAGCTCGCGAATATTGGTATCAATTTGACCAGCGATATAGGAGAGGGTCTCATCTGGAATATCAATGCCGTTCACCTTGGCTTTGTTGCGCAAAATGGCAATCCGGGTTTCCAAGTCGGGTGGGGTGATATCCGTCGATAAACCTTGTTTAAAGCGGGAAACCAGCCGGTCTTCTAACTCAGGAATTTGACTGGCATCGCGGTCACTGGTGAGGACGATATGCTTATTATTATTGTAGAGAGCGTTAAAGGTATGGAAGAACTCTTCCTGGGTCGACTGCTTGTTACCGATAAATTGAATATCATCGACTAAGAGCATGTCCACATGACGGTAGGCTTGGTGGAAGTCCGGCATGGTATTGGTCCGAATCGCTTCAATAAAGTCGTTGGTAAAGGTCTCACTGGTGACGTATTTGACAATAGCGTCAGGATGAGTCCGTAAGACTTCGTGGCCAATCGCTTGCATGAGATGGGTTTTTCCTAGTCCTACACCCCCATAGAAGAAGAGGGGGTTGTAGTCCCGTCCCGGCCCTTCTGCCACCGCTAAGGCAGCGGCGTGGGCCATTTTATTCCCTTCACCTACCACAAAGTTTTCGAAGGTGTATTTAGGGTTTAAGTCGCTGTGGCGGTTAGCGGTTCGATTGTCTACTTGGGCTTGGCCAGGATTGGCTGCTGGTCCGAAGTCTAAATGATTGCTCCCCGTTTGTTGGTTGTCGAGTGTAATTTCGATCCGAATTTCCCGGCCCAGATAGTCATAAATCACCTGTTGCAACTGCATCATATAATTGGATTCAATGTGTTTTTTGTGCAGTTGGGAAACAGCTTCGATGTATAAGACATCATGATCCATCCGGAGGGGCTTGAGGCCCAGAATCCAGGTATCGAAACTTCCCTTGGTCAAGTGTTCACGAAAATATTCGCTCACCACTTGCCAAAGTTCCTGTAAAGGATCCATCGAAACGACTCCTTTCTATAGAAATAGTCTCTTTTAGTTTACCATGAAGCGGAAAAGTTATCCACATTTATTCGACCTGGGGATAAAAGTTTTCCCAAGTTGTTCATAGACTTATCCACAATCTGTGTATAGTTAGCGGGTTACAGGGGAAAACTTGTTCGACTGTGGATAATACCCTGAGGCAAAAACTTGACTACACACAGATTTAGCAAAAGAATTCACAGCTGTGGATAACTTCTCCCCTTGCTGTGGATTGTGTAGAAGTCTGTTAAAAGCCCTTGGGATAAGTTATAGACAGTAAGCTCTGTCCACTCCCCCTGGGAAAACTTATCCACTTTTGGGGATTTTAAAGAGTGTGACTGGTGCATCAAAAGGCAAGACCGCTGGAGAAAACTGGGATAAGCTCAGCTAGTCTGAGCGTTACCAGTTTTAGTTGGGTTCGACTTGGCAGACTTGGAGTGATTTCACAAGTCAGAAACAAGCGAATGTTTCGCTTTTATTCTGACTTGTTCCAATCATCCAAGCCTAGGCGCCAAGTCTCACACCCTGTGTGAAGCGGACGTTCGTCCTGTGACTGGTGCATCAAAAGGCAAGACCGCTACGCATACTATACCTGTAACTCGCTACGCTTCGAACAGCTATAGCAACTGGAGCTAAAGGTCGAAAAAATTCGTGAAAAGAATTTGTCGACCTTTAGTGAAGTGGACGCTTGCCTTGCACCAGGAACAGGTTTGAAGAGAGTGTGACAAGTGCGTAAAAGAGCAAGACCGCGGGAAGAAATATGCGGAAATCCTTGAAAAGGATTGACAAATATTTCTGAAGCGGACGCTTGCTCTGCACTTGGAACAGGTTTGAAAAGGATGTGAGGAAGGATCAGGGAGGGAGATTCCTTGGAGGAAAAGATGATAAGACCAGAAATAAGGATGTGAGGACGCCGTCAGAGACTTGAATTGCTGGAGGAAAATACCAAAAGCCCAGCACGACTGTGCGTTGGAATTTTCTGAAGCAACTTCAAGGCTGGCGTTCGAACTCAACTTGCTGGTCGTTCAACTTTTTTGAAAGGACATCCCCTCCCCCTTCCGAACTCAACTATAGAGTGTGACAGTCACATAAAAGGACGAAATCGGAGGGTTAGTACTTAAAAATAAGCATAAAAAAAGCCGAGCTTGCGCTCGACTTTGTTAGAAATCTTAGTCTTGACCTTGGTAAGCAAAGACCACGTTACCGTCATATAATTTCAATACTTTTTCAAAGAGAACTTTGCTGAGTAAGGCAACGACTACAGGGATGATTAACCAAGAGAGAATGACTAAAGGAATACTTAGGCCGGCATCGAAGGATGCTAGCGGTCCGACAATACCCACTAAACCGAAACCTGCGGATTGTGGGGTACCGGAAATATTAAAGAGGGCTACTGGAATAGCAGTAATCACTGCGGTAAATAGGGTAGGTACCAAGATGATTGGGTACTTGAATAAGTTGGCCATCATCATCTTCATAGCCCCTAAGGCAATGGCTAGGGTAACCCCGGATTCATTGACTTTCCAAGAATGAACCACTAAAACGACTGTGGTTGCCGCAACCCCCATGGAAGCTGCCCCAGCAGCAATCCCATCGAGTTGGATAGCTAGACCGATCGCCACGGTTGAAATGGGTGAGATAATCAACATCGCGAATGAACAGGAGATCAAGATAGTCATTAGGATCGGTTGTAGATTGGTAAAGCTGTTAATGACACTACCGATGGCGCCAGTGAATTTAGCAATAATAGGTAGTAAGAGGACCCCGATCAAGGCTACTCCACACCCCACTAAGATCGGCATAGCAATCACAGCGGTGGAGCCAAATTTATCTTTGACCCAAAGTAAGACCAGAACCGCGATCGCGGCGGTGATCATGGTATTGATCAAGTCCCCGGTTCCTGCACCGATATAGGCCTTGGCTTCAGGGTTATATTGAATAACTCCCGATCCCACGAAACTGGCTCCAGCGGTCACCATGACTTGCATGGGCTTGAAGCCAAATTGCATGGCGATTAAGGCCCCAATCAAAAGCGGGGTAGCTAATTGGAAAATTACGGCAATTTGAGAAATGGTAACGGCTAGGGGAATGTGGGTAAAATATTTTAAAATCCCGGATAAAACGGCATTAGGAATTAAACCAATAACCACTCCTGTCGCTGTCCCATTCAATACTTTATTAAGAAAGACCTTAGGGGTCATTTGTGTTTCTTCACTCATATTGTCACTCCTTCTTCTCTAGAAATAATTGGTTGACTCTCAGTTAAAGACTGTCGCTAGAGTCTAAGAAGCGCATTAATATATCTCTGTTTCTTGGCTGAATTGAGCTAAATTGTGGACCACATCTTGTAAGAAGCGACCGGCCTCTAAACCGTCGAGGAGACGATGGTCAATGGAGAGACAGAGGTTAACCATGTCGGCCATTTTGAAATTACCGTCATCACTGACAAGAAGGCGCTTCTTAATCGATTCGACTTGAAGAATCGCAGCTTGTGGTGGATTAATGATTCCCATGGATTGGACCGAACCGAAGACCCCCGTATTATTTACGGTAAAGGTCCCGCCTTGCATGTCTTGGCTGGTTGCCTCACCGTTTTTAACGGCTTGGGCGAGGCGGTCAATTTCATGGGCGATTCCATTGATGGATAGACGGTCCGCCTGCTTAATCACTGGTACATAAAGATGGTCTTCGGTAGCTACTGCTATCGATAAGTTAATGTCTTTATGGTAGTGAATCCCATCTTCTTGCCAACTGGCGTTAAGCAGTGGGTGTTGTTTTAGGGCTTGGGTCACTGCTTTCACAAAGAATGGGAAGTAAGAGAGGTGGATCCCTTCATTATCCTGGTAGGAATCTTTCAAATGATTGCGTAAATTAACGATATTGGTCACGTCAGCTTCTACCATCATCCAAGCATGGGGAATCTCTTGGTAGGACTTGGTCATTTGTTTAGCAATGGCCTTACGGATACCATCGGCTGGTGTGACTTGGTCTTGAGATTGACTTGGTTGACTCACAGGAGTTTTGGCTGACTGATCAATTGGGCTGCTGCTTTCAGACTGGCTGGCAGTTTGGTCTGGGCTTGATCCCGACTCAAGTGCCGCTAGGACATCTTTTCGCGTGATGCGCCCTTTAGCACCAGTTCCCACCAACTGAGACAAATCAATATTATGCGTCTGTGCTAATTTTAGCACAGCTGGTGAGTATCGGCTATCAAATTTTGATTTTTCTGAATCATTTGACAATTTAGCTTCATTTACTTTTGTGCTTTGACCGCTACTTTCGCTTTGATCAGCGGCCTTGAGGACATCTTTTTTGGTAATCCGACCATTTTTGCCAGTCCCGGTGACTTGCTTGAGATCGATTCCTTTCTCCTGGGCCAAACGAACGACAGCAGGGGAATAGTTGAGATTTTGAGTTGGCTTGGCTTCCTCTTTTGCCTCATCCGCCCGCTCTTGGTCACTAGTTTCTGTAGAATGGGCTTCGGCTTGGTCGTCTGGGCCATCCCCATCGACAATAATTGACAGGATGGCTTGGCCAATAGGGATTTCTTCATCTTCATCAACCAACAATTCGTCGACCACCCCACTATATTCGGAGGGGACCTCGGTGGTGACCTTGTCAGAGATCACTTCCGCAAGTGGGTCGTATTTTTTAACGGTATCGCCGGCTTTGACTAGCCAGGCGTTAATGGTCGCTTCGTGAACACTTTCGCCTAGGGCCGGCATCTTGATGATTTTTTTAGTCATTAGTTTAAGCTCCCTTCTGCTTGATGACAAGTCTTAGCTATGGTTAGAATTCAGCGAGCTCTTTCATGGCTTGGTAGACCTTGTCCTCATCGACTAAGAATTCACGTTCTAAGTTTAGGGCATAGCCCACAGTAGGCACATCTGGGCCAGCTAAACGGCGGATGGGCGCATCCAAGTCGAAGAGGGCTTCTTCAGCAATAATGGCAGCAATTTCACTCATTATCGCGCCTTCCTTATTGTCTTCAGTAACCAAGAGGACCTTACCGGTTTTCTTAGCCGCTTCCACCAGGGTGTCTTTATCTAGTGGGTAGAGACTTCTCACATCAACGACTTCACATTCAATGCCTTCTTCTTCACTTAAGCGTTCAGCCGCTTTGAGGGCGTATTGGAGGACAATCCCGTAGGCAATCACAGTAATATCGTCCCCTTGGCGGAGGACATTAGCCTTGTCTAAAGGAACGGTATAGTCTTCGCTAGGAATTTCATCTTTTAAGAGCCGGTAGAGGCGTTTGTGTTCATAGAAGAGGACAGGGTCATCGGAGCGGATAGCGGCCTTGATCATGCCCTTAGCGTCATAGACAGTGGAAGGGGTCACAATCCTTAGTCCCGGTTGACCAGCAAAGACCTTGTCGGTGGTTTGGGAATGGTAGAAACCACCGCGGACACCAGCTCCATAAGGGGCGCGAAAGACAATCGGTGTGGTCCAGTCGCCCTTGGTCCGGTAACGCATCCTAGCGGCTTCAGAGTTAATTTGGTTAACAGCTGGAAGGATATAGTCCGCAAATTGGAATTCACCAATGGCCCGGTAGCCTTTAATCCCTAAGCCCACCGTTAAACCAGCGATAGCAATTTCGGTGAGGGGGCTGGAGAAGACCCGGTCATCCCCGTATTTAGCGGCTAGGCCTTTGGAGACCCCGAAAACCCCACCTTTTTCCCCACCAACGTCTTCACCAAAGATGAGGACCTTATCGTCGCGGGCCATTTCTTCATCAATACCTTGGTTTAAGGCCTCTAAGTAAGTTATTTCTGTCATCTTGAGTCATTCCTTTCCTATTATATAAAGAAATTAGTCGGCATAGACTTGTTCATAGAGTGATTCTGGCGTCGGATCAGGGCTGGCTTCCGCTTCATCAGTGGCTTGGTCGACTTCCGCTTGGAGTTCTTGGTAGATTTTTTCGTTTTCTGCTTCAGTCAGATAGCCTTCCTCGATAAGTTGTGCTTTAAATTTCTTAATCGGGTCGTTGGCTTTAACCTCTTCCAGTTCTTCAGGAGACCGGTAGACAGTTTGGTCGTCATCGGAGGAGTGACTGGTTAACCGGGTGACCATGAGTTCAATTAAGTGTGGGCCCCCGCCTTGGCGGACCTTTTCTACAACTTTTTTGAAGGCCTTGTAGGTTTGGGCAAAGTCAAAGCCGTCCACGCGTTCGCCTTCAAAACCATAGCCAGGGCCTCTTAGGGCTAAGGATTCGGCATGATATTGGTGTTTGGCAGGAACGGAGATGGCATAGCCATTATTTTCCACCACAAAAATGACAGGGAGTTGCATAACCCCGCTAATGTTCATGGCTTCAGCACATTCCCCTTGGTTAAAGGAACCTTCACCCGTTGTTGTCAGGGCAATGCTGTCAGACCCATCCAGTTTGTTGGCTAGGGCGACACCCGCAGCCACAGGGTATTGGGTGGACACTGGGGAGGAGTGGCTAACAATATTATGTTCTTTGGAGCCGAAGTGGTTAGGCATCTGCCGGCCGTGAGAGTTGGGATCAGCGTCTTTACCAAAGGTGGCTAGGAGAACATCGGTACAGGACATGCCCCACACCATGCAGGCAGTCATGTCCCGATAATAAGGTAGGAAGAAATCCTTGTCATGGTCAAAGGCTAAAGCCATAGCCACTAGACCGACTTCATGACCTTGACCAGAAATATTAAAGGAAGTCTTACCAATCCGGGTTAATTGCCAGATCCGTTCGTCGAGTAAACGGCTCCGGACCACATGCTTATAAGCCTCGATAATGGCTTCTTTACTTAGACCAGTACTTGCTAATTTTTCCATGATAGTCAACTCACTTTCTACTTACTAATCATGACAAATTAATTTTTATTGGCTACTATATCCTTTGTGACTGTAATTTACTTGTGAATGGCCATTTCCATAGCGTCTAAAGCGGCTTCTTGGAGGGCTTCTGAGAAGCTCGGGTGAGGGTGGACGGTGGTGGCGACTTCCTCATTGGCGGCATTGAGGTAGAGTCCCAGGCTGCCTTCACTGATCATTTCGGAAGCATGGGGACCAAAAATCGTGATGCCCAGTAAGTCGTCGGTGGCTTGGTCGCGGATGACTTCAATAAAACCATCACTGGCTTTCTCGATCAAGGCCTTGCCGTTACCTGCTAGGGGGAAGTGGCCGACCTTGGCTTCAACGTCTTCGGGGAGGTTGTCTTGGTTATAACCTACGCTGGCAATTTCTGGGGAACTATAGACACACCGCGGCAGCATGGTGTAGTTAAGCGGATCACTGCTTTTCTTGACGATGTGATCGACGGCGCACTTGGCTTCAGCCATGGCCACATGGGCCAGTTGCAGGGTATTAATAGCGTCGCCAATGGCATAAATATGGCCTTCCTTGGTTTGGTAGTGCTGGTTGACCTCAATCCCATTCTTATCGTATTTAATGGAGGTATTATGAAGACCAATGTTATCTATGTTAGGTTCGCGACCAACAGCCACCAAAACCTTGTCAAAGACTTCCTGTTCTTGCCCCTGGTTCATGGAGACTAGAACCTGGCCATCTTTGACCTGGGCTTGGTCGACCTGACAACTGAGCTTCAGTGTGATGCCTTGATCTTTAAAGGCCTTGGCCAGGGCTTGGGAGATGTTTTTGCCTTCATTGGCTAAGAGCCGGTCCAGGTATTCGGTAATGGTGACCTGGCTTCCCATCCGGGCCAGGAAAGAGGCAAATTCTACCCCAATGACCCCGCCCCCAATAATGGCAATGGACTTAGGGATTTCTGCAATCTCTAAGAGCCCGGTGGAAGAGAGGATATATTCCTCATCAATCGTAATATTGGGCAGGTTTTTGTTCCGTGACCCAGTAGCTATGATGACATTTTTGGGAACGATAATACTTTCTTCTTCCTCAGGATCATTCGGGCTTACTGCAATGGCGCCAGAATTGGGAGAGAAGATCGAAGGTCCTAGAACGGCTCCGTGACCCTTTAGGAGGTGGACCTTGTTTTTCTTGACCAAGCCTGCCACCCCGGTCACTAATTGTTTAACCACGGCATTTTTATAGGACTGGACTTTTTCCATTTTGACCTGGGACTGGCCCCCACTTTCAATGCCAAAGGCTTGGGCCTGGTCGACCGTGTCTTTCACATGGGCGGCCTGTAAGAGGGCTTTGGTAGGGATACACCCTCGATTCAAACAGGTTCCTCCCACTTTATCCTCTTCGATTAAGTAAACTTCTAAGCCGAGTTTGGCTGCTTGGATAGCGGCCACATAGCCGGCGGGTCCACCGCCGAGTACGACTAAATCTGTATTGATCATCAACCGTCACCTTTCTTTCTATACACCTGACTTGAATAATTAGCTTTATTTACGGTTTATCTACTTGAAGTTAAAAAGAGGCGAAAAGATATGGATTTGTAACAAGTAAGCGCTTTCTTTTTTCACTTTTATTATACTAAGCCTTAGGTCATTTCGCAAAGGTTGGACTTAATTAATAAGAAGAAACTATTAATTGTTTGCCGACTAGAAAGCCTGTTTATAAGACTGCTGAGAAGGCTATATTTTTTAGAAAAAGATGAGTCAGTTGGTGAATTTTTTTTTAGATTTCTATTGATCTTATTTCAGTTGTTCGGTATAATGTGAAAGATTGTTATTAGATATAACCATTCCCATATCATAGGAGGTGTCATTCATGAAGAGAACTTATCAACCAAATAAACGTCGTCGTCAAAAGAAACATGGCTTCCGCAACCGTATGAGTACAAAAAATGGTCGTCACGTTTTAGCGCGTCGTCGTCAAAAAGGCAGAAAACGACTTTCAGCATAAGACCACAAAGCGCTGTGGTCTTTTTTTATTTAGTGTCGAGGAGGGAATACAATGCGCAAGAGCTACCGAGTCAAGTCAGAAAAAGATTTTAGCTTGGTTTTCCACCAAGGAGATAGCAAGGCGAATCGGCAATTTGTAGTCTACTCCATCGAAAAAGAGCAAAAACATTTTCGGGTTGGACTCTCTGTGGGAAAAAAGATCGGCAATGCGGTGACCCGCAACCGGGTGAAACGGTTAATCCGCCAGGCACTGACCGAGTTAAAACCCTATATTAAAAGCAATGTCGATTTTATCATCATTGCCCGTAAGCCAACCAAGGCGATGAGCCAAGACCAGGTCAAGTCCAGTTTGATCCACGTCATGCGCTTACAGGGCCTCTTCCACACTGACCCGTCTAGGCCAGTAGAAAGAAACGAGAGGGCAGAAAGTGAAAATTAAACAAAATAAAAAACACCTGCTAGTTCTGGGGATGCTCTTAGTCGGAGTCCTGGTTCTGAGTGGGTGCGCCAGAGCCGGTGGTATGGAGCCAATTACAGCCGATTCCACGGGCTTTTGGGACCGTTATGTGCTCTACAACCTATCACAAATCATTATTTGGTTATCAGGAGTCTTTGGAAATAGTTACGGGATGGGGATTATTGTCTTCACCATCTTGGCCCGCCTCCTCTTAACCCCGCTCTATAGCTTACAAATGAAGAACACGGAGAAGATGCAAAAGATGCAGCCTGAACTTCGGGCCCTGCAAGAAAAGTATGCTTCCCGTGATGCGGAAACCCAACAAAAACTCCAAGAAGAGACCGCCAAACTGCAAGAGAAGTATGATACCAACCAATTTGCTGGCTGTCTCCCCTTATTAATCCAACTTCCGATTCTGACGGCCCTCTACCAAGCCATTAGTCGGACAGAGGCCTTAACCAATGGGCATTTCTTATGGATGGAATTAGGGAAGCCAGACCCTTACTTCATATTGCCAATTATTGCAGCGGTATCGATTTGGTATTCGACCCACCTCAGTCAGATTGCTTCAGGAATTAAATCAGGGTCGATGACAGCCATGCAATACGTTATGCCTGTCTTTATTTTCTTTGTTATGATGAACTTACCGAGTGCTTTGGCCTTATACATGGCAACTGCCAATGTCTTTACCATTGGCCAAACCCTATTGATCAACAATCCTTATCAAAAACAAAGGGCCCGCCACGAAGAAGAGGCCAAGGAAAGAGATTTGGAACGGCGCTTAGAGAAAGCCCGTCGCAATCCACGAGGTAAAAAGCGTAAGTAATAAGGAGCATCAAATATGAAATTAGAAACTTATCAAGGCGCCAGCGTTGAAGAGGCGATCGCAGCAGCTAAAGAAGGGCTCCAAGTCAGTGACATCCCGATGGAAGATGTCAAAGTCCTCCAAGAGCCTAAAAAAGGTTTCTTTGGTTTTGGTAGCCAACCAGCCATTATTCAAGTCAGCCTAGCTGATGGTGAACCCAGTGTTGATGAGATTGTGGCTGAAGTCGCTGTTGAAGCAGAAACAGTTACTGACCCGGCAGCTGATACAGTGCCGGCCACTACTGAAGTGGTCGAAGAAGCGACTGTGGTTGAAGCGCTCGATGATAGCCAAAGTGCTGCCAGCCAAGCGACTAGTGAATCAAGCAGTGACAGCCAAGTAGCGTATACACTCGATAGTCAAAGCGCTAGCCCAGCTGATGCAAGTGACGGCGCTGAATTAGAGCCAGTGGCAAGTCAAAGTGAGCCAGCTAGCGAATCACTAGCAGCTGACTACTCAACAACTGACAGTCAGTCCCAAGACGCAGACTATGAAGAAGATGAGGAAGAAGAAGCAGAAGAGGCTTCTTATCCTTTCGACTGGGGCGTTGAAGATGTGGCCCACTATCTCATCGATGTCATGGAAGCCTACCTGGTGGATGTGACTATTGATGTTGAAGATATGGATGACTTAATTATCTTCCATATTAATACCGATAAACCGGGCTTAGTGATTGGTAAGCATGGTAAGATTATCAATTCCTTAGAAACCCTGGCTCAGATTCTCACCCATTCCCATGTGCGCAAACGCGTAGCTGTTGAAGTGAATGTGGGCGACTACCGGGAACGTCGTGAGCAAACCTTGGAAAAATTGGCGGAAAGAACCGCTGACCAAGTGACCGTGGAACGTGAAGACGTCACCTTGAGTCCCTTGCCAGCGCGTGAACGGAAGATTATTCACCGCTGCCTATCCAAATACAGTCATATTAAAACCCAGTCCCAAGGCCGCGACCCTCATCGTTATATGGTCGTATCCTATAAGGACTAGTGATATGGTAAGAAGAACTCCAGTGTCTGATGGCGCTGGAGTTTTTTGATTCTTTAATAAATAATGTTAGTGAGCATTCGTTCTGCTTTTGAAATTTAGTCGTTAAAGAGCCGTGGCAACGGCTCGAGCTGAGATCTCTCGCCTAGCGAGCTTCAAACGTTTAGTACGGCTAAAGCCTACTAAACGTAATTCACATCGCTTGCTTATTCACGGCTAACGACTAATTTCAAAGCGCCACTCATGCTCATAGCTTCTTATCAAGAGAAATCTTGCTTAATTAATGCTCACCAACAGCAATAATAAGCTAGAACTTTTATACTAAGTCAGTTAATAATACAAAAATTGTATAAATACGCCTTTTAGAGGAGCGATGAGTCAAAAAATAAGATATTTATTTTTTGGCTTTTTTCTTTATGTTTATTTTTTATCAAGGCTAAGAGAGGGCTTGTGAA
Organism: Aerococcus sp. Group 2; assembly: GCF_905125285.1. Taxonomy (NCBI): domain Bacteria; kingdom Bacillati; phylum Bacillota; class Bacilli; order Lactobacillales; family Aerococcaceae; genus Aerococcus; species Aerococcus sp. Group 2. The sequence goes on from NZ_CAJHPA010000003.1 coordinate 56,825, forward strand.
ATCACTTTACCTGATGATCTTGGCTTAGTGATAGTGCTTTTAATGGCTAGATAAAGAATAACAGCACAAGCATATAACTAATAAAGCGCTTACATTTTAGCTACAATACTTGTGAAGATAATAAATCCAAAGAAAGGAAGTGCTTTTTTATGTCAGAGATCAAAACAATTGGAGTGATTGGAGCCGGCTCAATGGGGGCAGGGATTGCCAACGTGTTTGCTTCCAATGGTTACCAGGTGATCTTAAGAGATATTGAAGACAAGTTTGTCCAAGGGGGGATAGATCGGATTAGTAAATTCCTCGACGGCAGTGTGAAACGGGGGAAATTAGATGAAGCGGACAAGGAAGAAGTTCTTAGCCGCATCACCGGGACTACTGACTTAAAAGATTTCAAAGATGTAGACTTCGTAGTTGAAGCGGTTCTAGAAAAAATGGAGCTCAAACAAGAAGTCTTTAAAGAAGTGGAAGGCATTGTCCGTGATGACATTGTCCTAGCGACCAATACCTCTTCCCTATCCATTACCGAAATTGCTAGTGCCTTAGAAGATCCTAGTCGTTTTGCGGGGATGCACTTCTTCAACCCACCACAAGTGATGAAGTTAGTAGAAATTATCTATGGCTATGAAAGCAGTGATGAGACGGTGGCCGTGGTTAGGGAAGTTGCTGAAAGTATCGGTAAAGAAACCGTGACCGTTCATAAAGACTCCCCAGGTTTCATCGTTAACCGGATCATGATTCCTCAAATGATCGAGGCTATCAAGGTGCTCGAAGAAGGCATTGCTACTCCAGAAGACATTGACAAGGCCATGCGCTATGGCTTAAACCACCCCATGGGGTCATTTGAACTCCAAGACTATGCTGGGGTAGATATTGGTTACTATGTCATGGAATACTTCGAACAAGAGTATGGTGACCCACGCTGGACTCCACCAGTTACCATGAAGAATATGATGCGGGCTGGTCGCTTCGGTAAGAAAGCAGGCAAGGGCTTCTACGACTACGATGAAGATGGCAAGCAGTTACCTTCTGAACAAGCCAAAAACCAAGAAAAGTTACAAGGAAAATAGTGAGATGACCAAACGGCCCAAAAAGCGCTAGTCTTGGGGAGAAATTAATATCCCCAGCGGCTTGGAGGGCATGTGAGCGAATTAAAGGACAAGGAGAACGATTATGGTTAAAGAATCTAGAGCAGACATTGATGCAGTTGAAAAAATGTTTTATTCCGACCTTTATAATTATGCCGAAGACTTAACCGATGGGGAAAGAGAAGTTCTACAAGAGGTTGAAAAGGTTCTCAAAGAAGACATCTACCCCGTCCTCGATGAACACTGGGACAAGGCAACTTTCCCACTGGAAGAAATGCAAAAAATTATTGATATTGACCTTATTCAAAACCCTAAATTATTAGAAGGGCGTGAAGATGGGACCATCAGCCAACTCTTCCGGGGCTTCCGGGCTTATACTCTCGCCAAAACGGACCCGGTGATTGGGACCTTCTATACTTCTAATGGGGGCCTCTTCCACGAATGTGTCAAAATTGGGGGCAGCAAGGAACAGCAAGAAAAACTCATGCCTGGCGTCCTCAGCTGGGAAGGTAAGGGTGTCTTAGCCATGACCGAACCTGAACACGGGTCTGATATTGCCGGTGGGATGGAAGCCACCGCTAAACGGGAAGGCGACACCTGGATCCTGAATGGTCATAAGAAATGGATCGGTGGCGGAACCCTAGCTAAGTGGCACGCTTTCTTTGCTCGTGATGTGGACGATGGCCAAGTGAAGATGTTCTTTGTGGAACGGGAAAGTGAAGGGGTCGAAACCTTCAACACTGAACCTAAAGCCTTCTTCCGGATGATGCCTAATGCGGAAATTATTTATACCGATGTTAAAGTGCCTGAGTCTCAACGGGCGCAAAATGTGAACTCTTGGAAGGACGCAGCGAACATCCTTCGCAACACCCGGTCTGACGTGGCTTGGTTACTGGCAGGTGCGACAGCTGGTGCCTTTGAAGCAGCCTTGAAGTACACCCGGGAACGGGAAGCCTTCGGTAAGACTGTGGCTAGCTTTCAATTGATCCAAGAAAAATTGTCCTGCATGGCAATGAACGCTCAAGCTACCCTAGCGATTGCAGTGAGATTAGCCCAACAACAAGAACGTGGTATCTACAAAGAAGAGAACTCTTCTATGGCCAAGATGCATAACGGCTACCGGGCTCGTGAAAATGCTGCTTTAGCTCGGGAAGTCTGTGGGGGTAACGGCATTCTCTTGGAATACGATGTGCCACGCTTTATGGCGGATATTGAAGGGATGTACACCTATGAAGGGACCCACGAGGTTAACTCCCTCATTATTGGTCGTTACTACACTGGCCAACAAGCCTTTATCTAAAGTTTTCGATAATTAAGCGCTGGGCTAAAACTCAGCCGAATAATATAACAAGACGAAAAAAGTGTCTCTTTCACTGATGAGTGATGGAGGCACTTTTTATTTGTCGATAAATTCCCTTAATAAGCTTGTTATGTCTGATTTTTATTTTCCAGGGCGAGCTTTTGTCGTTTTCTCCTTCGTGCCCCGGGAATCCCCATGGCTTGGCGGTACTTGGCAACAGTCCGGCGGGATAGGTAATAGTTGTGGAGGGCTAAGTGATCACTAATGGCTTGGTCGCTTAGGGGATGGTGGGGGTATTCCTGATCAATGATTTGGCGAATAAATTTTTCTGCTTGTTGTCGGGTTAGGGCTTCGCCATTGACGGAAACTTTATTAGCTAGGAGGTCGTGGAAACTCAATATCCGCTGATTATATTGCAAGTACTTGTCCGTAATGGCCCGGGAAATGGTCGATTCGTCGTAATTCAGTGCCTGGGCCAGTTCTTTTTGTGACAGGGGGCGGAGTTGGTTCTCTTGCTGATTTAAATAGGCGGCTTGGTACTGGACCAAGTATTGGCTAATTTTTAGGAGCAGTTGGTCTCTTTTCTTGAGTGAGAAGACCAGCCAGTCGAATTCTCGCTTTTTGTCTTTGAGATAGGTAAGAGTTTCCTCATCAGGGCTTTTTGCTGTCATGGCTTGGTAGTAATCTTGCTTAAAGCTTATTTGGGGGAGGTAGTCCTTAGAAACTTGAAAGCTTACTTCCCCATTTTTTGCCTTCACAATAATATCGGGCAGGGTGTAGGCAGGGATATCATGAGAAAAATGACGAGCTGGCCGGGGTTCCAGACTTTGAATCTGTATAAAGCCTGCTTCTACCTGGTCTAGAGGGATGCTTTCTTGCTGAGCGATTTTGTCAAAGTTTCCCTGGGCCAGGTCTTCTAAGTGATCATTGATTAATGTCTCCACTAATTGCCCGTCAGGGAGGGCCTTGGCCTGTAAAGCTAGACACTCTTGTAAATTACGGGCGCCGATGCCTTTGGGTTCTAGGCTTTGCAGGATACTTAAATAGGTCTCTAATTCAGCTTGACTCCAAGCAAAGAGTTGGCGGGTGGCCAGGTCTTCCTTGCGGTAGTAGCCGTCTTGGTCCAGTTGACCAATTAAATAAGTCATTTGCCGTTTTTCATGGGCAGATAAAGACATCCCACTGACTTGCTGAATCAGGTAGTCATCCAAGGATACAGCATGGGAATCAGCCAAAGTATCTGTTAAGGAATAGTCACTCGCCTCATGAGTAAAGGTGGATTGGACTTCTTGATTTTCGCTGATCTCGATAAAGGGATTGCTTTCATAGTAGTTGTTCAATTCGCTGATTAAGTCGACTTGGTTCTTTTGTAAGAGTCGGCTGGCATGGACCAATTGAGTTTTGACATAGGGGGATAATTTTTCTTTGATCTTTTGCTGGGTGCGATAATTGATAGCCATAAAAGAACTCCTTAAACACTAATCAGTGATTATAAACACTATAACAATCTTTGTTTATTATTATAACAGGAAAGTTTTGGCATATAAATTGCTATATATAAAGTAAGAGATTGAGAAAGGAGGTCAGTTGATGACCAAGAAAATATTAATTGCTTCTCACGGACACTTGGCATCGGGTGTTAAATCGTCGATTAAGATCCTCACGGGTCTAGAAGACCAAGTCCAAGTGATTGATGCTTATGTCACGGATGAAGATTATAGCAGTCAAATTGACCAATTCTTAGCCGATATTGAGGCCGAAGACCAAGGCATTATCTTTACCGATATTTTTGGAGGTTCGGTTAACCAACGGGTCGTTTCCAAGTGTTTACATAGTGATAAGGCCAAGCAGGTCTATGTGATCAGTAATGCTAACCTAGGCGTTATCCTGAGTGTCTTACTTTCACCTGAAGCCGTGAGTGAAGCCAGCTTACGCACCGCAATCGAAGAAAGTGCTGTTAAATTAGTTCAGTTAGAAGCCGAGGAGTCCGATGATGACTTCTTTGCTTAAGCCAATAGAATGGAGATTTTTACAATGATTACCCAAATTCGTGTTGATGACCGCTTAATCCATGGCCAAGTTGCTGTGGTGTGGACCAAGGAATTGAATACCCCCTTAATTATCGTAGCCAATGATGCGGCAGCTAGTGATGAAATTACCCAAATGACCTTGAAGATGGCGGTGCCAGAAGGCTCTAAATTGTTGATTCGTTCAGTGGCTGACGCCATTAAGGTTTGCCAAGACCCTAGAGCCACTGATCGGAAATTATTCGTGATTGTCAATAAGGTTTCTGACGCTTATCAAATTGCTGAGGCAGTTGAGGATATTGAAGCTGTGAATGTGGCCAATGTCGGCCGTTTTGACCAAACGGATCCTGCTGAAAAGGTTGCTCCTTTTTCCAGTGTGCAATTGAACCCAACTGAATTACAAGCAGCTAAAGATCTTTCTCAACTGAAAGTCGATAGTTTTCACCAAGTCTTACCAAGTAATACCAAGAAAGATCTCGCTGAAGCCTTAGCAAGTCTATAAAAATTTAGAAAGGAATTTAATTATGCTTACTTATGTAATAATTGCCTTTTTCATTGTCTTCTTCTGTTCATCAGTCACTTACTTGACGGGTCAATCCATGATCGAACGGCCCTTAGTGGTTGGTTTGGTGACGGGCTTATGTATGGGAGACATGACGACAGGTATTTTAATCGGGGCTGCCTTAGAAGCCGTCTTTATGGGTAACGTCAATATCGGTGGGGTGATTTCCGCTGAACCGGTTACCGCGACTGCTCTGGCCGTAACCTTTGCTATTATTTCTAATGTTGAACAACAAGCAGCCATTACCTTAGCGATCCCTATTGGTATGTTAGCCGCTTTCGTAGTGATGTTTTTGAAGAACGTCTTTATGAACATCTTTGCTCCCGCCCTGGATAAATTTGCTAGAGAAAATAATCAAAAAGGCATTGTCTTCTTGCATTACTTTAGTTTCGTGGTCTACTTCTTTATCCTAGCTTCCATCACCTTTATCGGGGTTCTTGCCGGAAGTGGTCCGATTGAACAATTAGTGAATAATATCCCTGAAGCCTTAATGAATGGTTTGAAGGCTGCTGGTGGGCTCTTACCTGCTGTTGGTTTTGCCCTCTTAATGAAGCTCTTATGGAATAATAAATTAGCTGTCTTCTACCTACTTGGTTTTATTCTAACTGCCTACTTGAAATTACCAGCTGTTGCTGTTGCGGCTCTTGGTTTTGTGATCTGTCTAGTCAGCGCTCAACGTGACCTAGAACTGAACGAATTAAGAAGTTTACGACAAGCAACGTCACCAAGCAATCATTTTGAAAGCAGCGATCAAGCAGAGGAGGATGACTTTTTCTCATGAAATTATTAGGTCAAAAAAAGGCACAAAGCCCTGAAGAAATTGAAGATAAAAAGATGTTGCGGTCGATGTTTTGGCGGTCTTGGACCATTAATATGAGTCGGACCGGGGCCTACCAATACCACGCCATTGGTTTGATTTATACCCTCTTACCTGCCATTAACCGTTTCTATAAAACCGATAAAGAAAAGGCGGATGCCTTGGTGCGTCATACCACTTGGTACAATGCCACCATGCACTTAAATAACCTGATTACTGGGATTGTTGCCGCTATGGAAAGATCCAATGCTGAGTCCGATGACTTTGACCCTAACTCCATTACCGCGGTAAAAACCTCCTTGATGGGACCAATCTCAGGGATTGGGGATTCCTTCTTCTGGGGGATTTTACGGGTGATTGCCGCAGGGATTGGGATATCCATTGCTTCGACTGGGTCGCCTTTAGGAGCGATTATTTTCCTACTACTGTACAATATTCCAGCCTTCCTAATTCATTACTATATGCTAGATATTGGTTACTCGCTCGGGACCAACTTTATCCGCAAGGTCTATGAATCTGGAGCCATGAAAGTCATTACCAAAGCTTCTTCCATGCTGGGATTGATGATGGTTGGGTCGATGACAGCTTCCCATGTTAAATTTAAAACCACGCTATCAGTTGCCGTTAACGGTGGTGGCGATCCAATTTTAATTCAAGAATACTTGGACCAACTCTTTAAAGGCTTAGTGCCAATGGCCGTGACCCTATTAGCCTTCTACTTAATTCGGAATAAACGCGTGAATGTTAACTGGATTATGCTAGGAATTATTCTCCTTTCAGTCGTTCTGGGTCTTTTAGGGGTTGTATAATAGTAAAATTTATCCTTTAATAGATAGTGTGACAAAAATCACAAAGTAAAAAGCTACGGTTTAAGCGTAGCTTTTTTCTAGAAACGGGGTAGTTATCGTGAAGAAAGACATTCAAAAAGAATTAATGAATATCCTTTTACAGCAGTCCCAGCCCTTAAGTACTAAAGCTTTGAGTGAGGCGATTGGTCGCAGCCGGTCCTTAACCAGTAATTATCTCAATAATTTAGCCAAACTCGGCAAGGTAGACAAGTCCGATTCACGCCCTGTTTATTGGTCTTTAGCTGTTCAAGGTCATCATCTAGAAGAAAGCCAAGAACAGACTGATTATTTTGCTCAATTTATTGGTAGTCAAGGCTCGGTTAAGGAAGAAATTAAACAAATCAAAGCAGCCGTCAATTACCCACCCATTGGTTTGCCGATTTTATTAAATGGAAATTCTGGGGTAGGCAAGTCGTTTTTGGCTCAATTGATTTATAAGCAACTTCATGCCTTGAATAAGTCTTGTTCAGAACGTTTTACCGTCTTTAATTGTGCGGACTATGCCAATAACCCTGAGTTAATGTCGTCGCTTCTATTTGGACATGTCAAGGGGGCCTTTACCGGGGCCGATAGTAAACGGGATGGCCTCTTAAAAACTGCTGACCAGGGACTCTTGTTTTTAGACGAAGTTCACCGCCTCTCTTATGAAAACCAAGAGAAGCTCTTTCAGTTTCTCGATAAGGGTTATTTCCGACCTCTGGGCGAGGAAAATGAGGAAGTTTATTCCAAGGTGCGGTTGGTCCTAGCCACTTCGGAGGACCCTGAAAAGGTCCTTTTGCCCACATTTTATCGGCGGATTCCCTTAACCATTAAGCTTCCCGACTTCCATCAAAGGCCCTATGATGAGCGGATTAAGCTAGTGGAAACCCTCTTTCGCAAGGAGTCCAAGCGCTTGGACTTACCCATTAAAATTGACATTGGCGACTTTGAATTTCTCGTCAATCAAAAATATCCTGGAAATATCGGCTCGCTCTACAATAATATTCAATTATTATGTGCCCAAGCCTTTGAATACCAGGAAAATGCGGATTTTCTCTTGATTTCAAACCAAGATCATATTAACCATGTCTTAACTATAGATGTTAAAGAAGGAACGTCTAAACGCCAAGAAGATATTGAGCAATTGATTATTAAGCCCTTACAGAAGGTCTTTGATCAAGAGTCGATTTATAGTGTCCGCTCGGATTTTATAGGTTTTACCCAAGACCACTTAAATAATATCGAACAGTCTAATTTGGAACCGGTGATTCTCTATCAGACCTTGGTGAAGTCCTGCCAAGACATCTTAGGGAAAAATATTATCGCTGGCCATGTCGAAACTTTTATTCGTTTTTATAGTTCCTACCAATCTTACCTGCAAGAAATTACTTTTCCTAGTCATATAAAAAAGCAAATCCTTGCCGGTTATTCGAGAACCTATTCCTTGGCCAGGGAACTCTGTAAAGGGCTTGATCCCAAGGCTTATAAGAACTTGGTCTGGTATTTAAGCCTCTTGCTCTTGGATGCAGTCAATGAAAATCTTGCCTACCATGCCTTATTAGTGGCTCATGGGGATTCGACGGCTTCCAGCATCCAAAAGGTGGCCAACCAATTAAATGACAATTATATTTTTGATGCCATTAATATGCCTTTTTCCGCTTCAGTTCATGATGTGATCGCTCGGGTCAAGGAGTGGATGGATGACCATCAGACTTTGTCGGGGATCATTATGTTGGTGGATATGGGGTCACTGACCACCCTCTATAAGGGGCTGAAACCGGAAATTCGCGGGGAACTCTTTGTGATTAACCAGCTAAGTACTGCCTTGGCGCTAGAAATTGGTAATTACCTGATCCAAAAACGTTCAATGACCGATTTTATTGAAGAAACCGAGGGTAAGTTTTCACCAAAGGTTCAGTTCTTTGAAGGTTTTGATATTCAAAAGAATATTATTATTTCCAGTATTTCTGGAGAAGAACTGGCTGAGGGAATGGCTGATATTTTGAAAAAGTATTTGAAGCCTAATATTAAAACCATCGTGATGAACTATAATGAGCTCCTTCATTTAATTCACCAGCAGGATATCAATGAAAATTACTTTGATGCCACTTATTTTGTCCTAACCACCACGCCCTTGGATTGCCAGGGTCGGGTCAAAAATGTGAATTTACTGGAACTCTTAGAGAATGATTTTGAAAACTTGAGTATCTATTTTAAAGATATTGTGGCTCTAACCGACCTCCAAGTTTTGTTTAAGGACTTTCTCAAGTTCTTTTCTGTGGAGGGCTTGTCATCCCGTTTGGAATTCTTAAACCCAGAAGTCATTATTACCCAAGTGACCGGCGTCATTGAAAAGATTGAAGACCGTTTTCAAATTGAGCTTCCACCCAAGATTAATTTTACCTTGACCATGCACTTAGCCTTGATGATTGAACGGATTATTTTAGACCCGGTGGATTATGAACTGGCGGTTGATATTCACCAATTGCGTTTAAATAATAAACCTTTTTATAACTACTTAAATACGATTCTCTATCCCTTGAAGCAGTTTTATCGTATAGAAGTTAATGATTGGGAAATTTATAGCATCTATGCCATGCTAAGCAGTTACCAGGAAAGTCAAAAAGAAAGAGGTTATTCTAAGTAAGTCTTGGCAGTATTCTTAAAAGTAAAGAACTAAAAAAGGATCTAGCAGATTTATTCTACTAGATCCTTATTTTTTATTTATTGATTACTTGTTAATAATTTCTCCGCTGCTTGCGTTAACGTCCACGTCATCGACGTTAGTGAGGTCGACTTCATAGTGGATGACGCCGTTGTCATCGACAGAGAGTTCCCAGTTCTTGACTTTTTCGCCTGGGTGTTCAGCGAGGGCCTTTTCCATGGCTTCTTTTGGTGTGATTAAGCTGGTGACTTCGAGTTGTTTGGTTTCGTCATTGGCTTCTTTTTCAGCTTCTACCTTCAAGACTTCACCAGTATCTGGGTCAATGTGCATGTCCCATTCATTTTCCGCGTTGTAACCTTGGATTTGATAGGTATGTTTGCTGAATTCTTCTTCGTAGTCAAATTCAATTTCTTCGATCTTCACGTCTTGGGCGCCGGTTTCTTCGTTAAATTTATTCACGGCATCCTCGATAGAGACGGCATATTCTTTGTTTTCAATGCCTTCTTGGTCCTGACTGGATTGGTTAGATTCAGCTTGATCCTTATTGCCTTCTTTAGACTCTTGCTGGTCTTGGTTTTCTTCTTGAGAAGCCGTTTCTCCCTTGGTTTCTTGAGAAACTTCTTGGCTGCTTTCATTTTGGTCAGTGTTGGCCTTATCTCCCCCATCATTGGCTTGGCCACAGGCAGCTAGGGTAAAGATGCTGGCTAGACTAACTAATGAGATTTTCAATTTCTTATTCATATAATCGTCCTCCTCAAAATGCTTTTATATGATTGACATACTCTAAGCTTAGGAGAAATATTGATAAACCACAAATGGAAACGCTTCATTTTCTAGATTCTTAAAGTCTCCTTAATAAAAAACAGAGAAAAACTTAGAGTTTCTCTCTGTTTCGAAGGGAATGGTTTATCGATTGTCTGCTACAGTCGACTGACTTAATCACTTAAGTTTACTGCGGTGCCGCTGCAGGTGACCATGAGAATGCCATTATTAGCGCCTAGGGTTTCATAGTCCATCTTGACGCCCACCACAGCATCAGCGCCCAGGTCTTTAGCCCGGTCAGCCATTTCTTGGAGGGCTTCTTCGCGCGCTTGGGTCAGTTCGCCTTCGTAACCCTTGGACCGACCGCCAAAGACATTACGGAAACCGGCGCCCATATCTTTGAGCAGGTTGACCCCGGTCACCACTTCGCCAAAGACAATGCCCTGGTAGCTAGTGATGGTCTTGCCTTGGATGTTTGGTGTTGTTGTAATAATCATGATAAGCCTCCTTAATAAATAATGAAAGCGTTTTATCTCTATCACTATTTTATCACTTTGCTTGTCGACATAGTATAGGAAACCGCAAAAAAACCGTCCCCATTTTTATGCTGAGGGAACGGTTTCTTATCAAAGTTGAACTAAATTTCTCTGATCAGTTAGTTTAAGCCTTCTTCATTGGCTAAGGCTTGGATACTGAAGTCATGCTGGCGGGCCAGTTGACTAGGGGCTTTGATTTCTTGGTCGTCAGGAGCTTGGGCTTTGGCCTCTCGGTAGTTGACATCAAATTTAAGGAGACGGTAGCCGGCAGAAGCAATTGGCACCCCGATTAGCATGCCAGCCACGCCCATTAAACCGCCACCGACCGTGACTGCGATCAAGACCCACATGCCAGGCAGTCCCAGGGAATTGCCGACCACTTTGGGATAGATCAAGTTCCCCTCAATTTGTTGGACCACCACAATAAAGACGACAAAGAGCAGGGCTTGGATCGGTGAATGCATGAGGATCAACAGAAAACCTAGCCCTCCAGAGATATAGGCTCCCAAGAGCGGGATAATAGCCGTCACGCCGGTGAGAACTCCGATCATGCTGGCGTAAGGGAAGCCAAAGATCCACATGCCAAAGCCAACCATACAGCCCAGGATAGCAGCTTCGACGACTTCGCCAGCGATAAAGTTATAGAAGGCATCATTGACCATGGCGAGGACATAGTGGAATTGGTTATAACGCTTGTCCTTTAAATAAGCCTTGGTAAGTCGGTGGAATTGTTGACCCAGTCTTTCTTTGGACATCAAAATATAGAAAGTAATGATGATAGCAATAAAGATGGTAACGATCCAGCTGGCGACTGAAGTGACAGCGCCAATGGTTGACCCGATTAAACTCGAGGTGAGTCCCTGGGCAAAGCTGACGGTGCGCCGGACCATGTTTTGCCAGTTGAGGTCCAAGTTCCCCATATAGGAGACAATTTCCGGATAGAGGTCCTCGTAACGCTCTAGGAGTCGATCGAGACTTTGGAAGAGTCGGGGGAGGATCTCCATGAAGTTGGTCACTACAGCCACCAATTGGGGAATAATCAAGCCCAAGGTGAGAGCGATAATGGCTAGAATCGTTAAGAGGGCTAAGATAATGGCGATGGGGCGGCGGATTTTGGCCAGCCAGTCCTTATCGGCATGGGGCCAGAGATACTTCTCATAAAGTGACATTAAAATATTGACCACATAGGCCATCATGGCCCCTAAAGTGATCGGATAGGCAATCGACCAGACTTGGCCCAGCCAGGAGACGATGGTTGACCAGTTGAGGACAATTAGGCAGAGGGCAATGATGCCTAGCCCCAATGATAACCATTGTTTGCGATTAAAATGCACAAAGTTAACCTCCTTTATTGGTTAAAGATTGAATATTTTTTTGGCATAAGTTTACTTTAACAAATTATTGGCTAGAAGTCTTAAGAAAAAAGCAAAGTCAGCGGTCTTTTTGGTCCTTTGGAAATAGTTTGTAAAAATAAGTTTTACCACTTTAGAAAAATTCTAAACTAGTGTATACTAAGCATACGAAAGCAAGATGATTAACAAGGAGGAAGAAAAATGACTGATTTTCAACAGTTCATCGTGACCTTGGTCACTGGAGCAATCGCCCTCTGCCTACAATTTCTCATGGGGCAGGAGACCATGGCCTTTTGGCTGATTGCGATTTGGGGGATTATCATGGCCCTCATTTTGGCTAAGGACATGATTGAAACCCTAAAGGATGGCTACTATGGGGTCGATATCCTGGCCATTACCGCTATCCTAGCCACTCTAGCTGTGGGGGAACACTGGGCCAGTTTAATGATCTTAGTGATGATGACTGGGGGAGAATCCCTGGAAGCCTATGCTACCCAACAAGCCAGTCGAGAACTGGAAGCCTTACTAGAACACTCCCCCCAATTTGCCCACCGGATTAATGCCGACGGTTCGGTAGATTCCGTCCCGGTGGAAGAGATTCAAGTCGGCGACCAAGTCAGGGTCCGTCCTAATGAGTTGGTGCCCGTGGACGGAGTCATTGTCCAAGGCGAGACCTTTGTCGATGAATCGTCCTTGACTGGGGAATCCAAGCCGGTAGAGAAAGGCGTGGGCGACGAACTGATGTCAGGGTCTATTAATGGGGAGGCCAGTCTGACTTTTGAAGTGAAGAAGGCTGCTAAGGATAGCCAGTACCAACGTTTAGTGGCCCTGGTGGAGAATTCTAAGGAAGAGCCCGCTCCCTTTGTCCGCTTAGCTGACCGTTATGCAGTGCCTTTTACCATTATTGCCTATGCCATTGCCTTTATTGCTTGGTTTGTTTCTAAGGACCCCGTTCGTTTTGCCGAAGTCCTGGTGGTGGCTTCCCCTTGTCCTTTGATTATTGCTGCTCCGGTGGCTATTGTGGGTGGGATGAGTAATTCTAGCCGTAATGGGATTGTCATGAAATCAGGAACCAGCTTGGAAAAACTCGATCAGGTCAAAACCGCGGCCTTTGATAAGACTGGGACTATTACCCAGGGGTCTTTAGCTGTTGATGATATCGAAGTCCAAGCGGGCTTTGAGGCGGATCATATTCTCCATTATGCAGCCAGTGCCGAACAATCTTCTACCCACGTTTTGGCCCGGTCCTTAGTGGATGCCGCCCAAAAGCAGGATTTAAAACTCAGTCCCGTTAACCACCTAGAAGAAGTGACCGCTGCTGGGGTCCAAGGTCAAGTGGATGGCAAGGAAGTCAAGGTGGGTAAGGCAGACTTTGTCGGGGCTGAAAAGATCACTGACGGCAAGACCAATGTCTATGTGGCTATTGACGGCGCTTATGCGGGTCGGATTACCTTTAACGACCAAATCCGTTCCGAAGCCCCAGAAACTATCCAGGAATTAGAAAGCTTGGACCTGGACCGGATTATCATGCTGACCGGTGATGATGAAAACATTGCCCAAAGAATTGCCCACAGTGCCGGCATTGAAGAAGTCCATGCTAACTTACTCCCTGAAGATAAGATTAATTTACTTAAAGACCTTGAAGAAGACTCCCGTCCAGTTATGATGGTGGGGGACGGGGTTAATGATGCTCCAGCCCTAACTGTTGCCGATATCGGGATTGCCATGGGCGCTCACGGGTCAACCGCTGCTAGTGAATCGGCCGATGCAGTAATCTTGAAGGATGACCTCTCCAAGGTGGCCCAAGCGGTGAAGATTGCCAAGCACACCTTGAAAGTGGCCAAGCAAGCAGTGGTCTTTGGGATTGTAACCTCAATTATTTTGATGTTAATTGCTTCTACTGGAGTCATCCCAGCCTTACTCGGAGCCATTCTCCAAGAAGTCATGGACCTCATGGCCATCTTCTACGCCCTCCGCGCAAGAATGCAAGTGAAATAGAGTGCGACAGTCACACCAAAGGACGAAATCACTGGAGCTAAAGAGCAAAATTCTTGAAAAGAATTTCTTGCACTTTAGTGAAGTGGACGTTCGTCCTGTGACTGGAGCACGTTTGAATAGAGTGCGACAGTCACAATAAAGAACGAAATCGCTGTAAAAAAGATAAGAAAAAGAGCTAGTCGTTTAGCCTGGCCTCAACTTGGGCCTTGGCAACGAACTAGCTCTTTTTGATTTTAGGTAATAAAAAAGACGCGCTCAGGCGTCTTTTCTTCTAGTCTTTCTATAATGGGAGGAGAAAGATAGAAATAATGTATCTATTTACTACGCTTTTATAGTAAGCCATAATTGTGAAGAACTTGTGAACAAACTGGGAAGAAACTAACAAATCTCTTAATTATTCTTCTTTGTCGTGGTCACTTTCTTCATACTGAGCGGCTTGGCCCACGACCTCATCTTCGGGGAGGCGTTGGGCATCTAACTTGCCGACTCTTTGTTTGTCCTCTTCAACCACTTCAAAGACCCAGGCCCCGACCGCAAAGTGGTCGCCTAGTTCCGGCAGCTTACCTAAGTAGTGGGTGGCAAAACCGTTAATGGTGTGGTAGAGGTTGGCTTCTTTGAGGGGGAGTTGAAGGAGGGGTTGGCTTTTCTCAATGGCACAACCGCCGCTGAAGACATAGTGTTGACCGGCTTCGATGGTTTCAATATCTTGGGTGACCACATCGTCTTCATCCCAAATCTCACCGACTAATTCTTCTAAGACATCTTCCATAGTAACAATCCCAATCATGCCCCCGTGTTCATCGCGGACCACTGCCATATGGATTTGTTTGGCTTGCATTTGTCGTAAGAGGGTGGCAAGTTTCATATTTTGTGGGATGGAAAAGGTATCCAGTAGTAGACTGTTTAAGAGAATCTTCTTCTCGGGATGTTTGAATTTTTCCCGCAAGTAGCGGTTGAAGTCGCGTTCATGGAGGACACCGAGGACATTGTCGATGTCTTCTTCATAGACTAAGAGCCGGGAATAGGGTTGGTTTTCGAAAATGGCTTCAATTTCTTGGTCACTGTCCGAAACATCGATGGCTTCAACATCAATCCGCGGAGTAATGATAGCGGAGACTTCCCGGTCATCAAAACGGATGGCGGCCTTGACTAAGCGTTGTTCGTCATGTTCAATACTGCCACCGACCCGGGCTTCGTCCACCATAGATAGCAATTCTTCTTCACTAATGCCTTCTTGGGCCTCCAAGGGAAAGAAGTGTTGGACCATTTTTTGCCATTGGTTAACTAACCAGACGAGGGGTTTGAAGAGCCACATGATAGCCCGCAGGTAGGGGGTAGAGAACTTGGCAAAGGGTTCAGGGACAATCTTGGCGATCAGTTTGGGGGTGATTTCTGAGAAGAGCAAGAGGGTCACCGTGGTAAAAACCGTGGCAATAGTGGCGCCGTATTCAGGAATCAACTCCATAAAGATCACTGTCGCAATGGAAGAAGCAGCAATATTAACGAAGTTATTACCGATTAAAATCGTCGATAATAAGGAATCAAATTGATTTTGTAGGTCTAAGGCCTGTTTGGCGCGGTCGTCACCCAATTCCGCTTCATTCTGTAAACGAATCGAAGACGCTGAGGTGAAGGCCGTTTCTGATGATGAGAAGTAGGCCGATAAGATTACACAAACAAAAAAGATGATAATGCTGACAAGAAAACTGTCATCCATAGATGAAATTCCTCCTAAATTTTATTACTTCTATCATAGCACAAAGCCTGCCCTTGTCCTATCGATAGCCTAGAAGAA
The DNA here is from genome assembly GCF_905125285.1 of Aerococcus sp. Group 2. Lineage (NCBI taxonomy): Bacteria > Bacillati > Bacillota > Bacilli > Lactobacillales > Aerococcaceae > Aerococcus > Aerococcus sp. Group 2. The sequence continues at coordinate 72,551 of NZ_CAJHPA010000003.1, forward strand.
TTCTAAAAATTGAACCGATTAGGGGGTCACTTTATTTTAGGGAAACATAAATTTTATTTGTCTTTAGAATCCTTCTAATCTTGTGAAAAATATTGCAAGCCGACTAGATCTGGGGTATAATTTTCGCGTAGCTACAAGATCTTGGGTAAGGCAGTGACTTCGCCGAGCCACATTGCGTAAAGAAAATAAGTTCAGGACTAGTTTCATGAGTGACCATTGCTGGGATGATGACCAGCATCTTTCACAAGGACTTGGGGGTCAAGCCTTTTGCGACTAGTCCGCTTATTTCTGACCTTTTTTCCCATGGGGGTTGTTATTGTTAGGCATTTTAGTGTATCAAAAAGGAGAAATTTTTAATGCATTTATCTAAAAGTCAAGCCCTAAAGTTATTTCTAGCGGCTTTCTTGTTTTTATTAGTGGCCTTTTCTGAACCTGCCCACGCCATGCACATTATGGAGGGTTACTTGCCACTGAAATGGGTAATCATTTGGTTTGCGATTTTCATTCCCTTCTTCTGCTATGGGGTTTACCAAATTAAGGAAAGCGTCAAAAAGGATAGTAAAAATAAGGTCTTATTAGCCCTCAGTGGTGCCTTTATCTTTATCCTATCTTCCTTGAAAATTCCATCCGTGACTGGGTCAATATCCCATCCTACGGGTGTCGGTGTGGGGACCTATTTATTTGGTCCTGGGGTGATTAGCGTGTTAGGGACTATCTGTCTCTTATTCCAAGCCCTCTTCCTAGCTCACGGTGGTTTAACCACACTGGGTGCCAATGCTTTCTCGATGGCGGTTGTGGGACCATTTGTTGGTTACGCCGTTTACCGTTTAGGCGAAAAAATCAACCTACCAAGTAGTGTCAATATTTTCCTCTGTGCAGCCTTAGCTGACTTGGCCACCTATATGACCACCTCCTTCCAATTGGCTCTGGCTCACCCTGACCCTGCCTTAGGGATCTTTGCAGCAGCTATGAAATTTATGGGCGTCTTTATGATTACCCAAATTCCTCTAGCTATTGTTGAAGGGCTACTTTCCGTGGTAATGGTGAATATGATTAACGACACCGTCTTGAAAGAGGTGAAGAAATAGATGAAAAAGAAAAATTTATTACTCATCTTATTAGCCCTATTAATTATGTTTATCCCCTTGTTTACCATTGATGGTGAATACGAAGGTTCCGATGGTGGGGCTGAAGAATTGATTGGGGAATTAGACGAATCCTATACCCCTTGGTTTGAACCCATCTTTGAACCTGCTTCCGGTGAAATTGAAAGTTTACTCTTTACCTTACAAGGAAGCATTGGGACCGGGATTATTTGCGGGATCGTTGGTTACTATCTAGGCAAGAATAAAGGCCTAGACCAAGGTAAGAAATAAATGAGAGTGTGACAAAAGTCAAAAAAGCCCTGAAGAGCTACGCATACTATATCTGTAACTCGCTCTTCGCTTCGAACAGCTATAGCAACTGGAACAAACTATGAAGATAGGCGAAAGCCTATCGCGCATAGTTTGTGAAGTGGACGTCAGGGCTGACTTTTGGAACACATTTTAAAAGAAGCTGAGACAAAGGTACTCAGCTTCTTTTTAACAAGTAATCAATTAGTGAAAAGGTGTGATGTTATGGGGATTGATCGTTATACTTATCAATCCAAGTGGGCGAAGAAGTCTGGCAAGTTTAAGTTTGCTTTCTGGCTCTTAGGGATTCTAGTAGCCTTTTCGGGGTGGAATAGCCTGGAAGTGGTCTATACCCTCCTGATCATGGCTCTTACCCTCTACCTGGTGCCGATTAGGCTAAGGACCTACCTGAATTTATATATTGGTCCGGTTCTGTTTTTGGCCTTTTCTAGCCTGGCCTTGTTGGTGTCTGTCAGCCAAGAGCCCGCCCTTTTCTCCTGGTCCTTGTCACTAGGAGATTATTACCTGGGACTTTTAAGTGGTCAGCTTTCCTATACCTTGACCCTAATTATTAGGGCTTTGACGGCGATCACGGTGACGTTTTTATTTACCCTGACTACGCCACTAAAGCAGATCTTACAATTGATGAAGCAAGCCCACATCCCTTATGTGGTGATTGAATTGGTCCTCTTGATGTACCGTTTTATCTTTGTCCTCTTAGATGATGTGGTGGTGGTCTACCAGGCCCAAAACTTGCGCTATGGCTACTCCCACCCTAGAGTGTCTATCCATTCCCTGGCCTTACTGGCTAAGGTAGTCTTCGAGCGGTCCTTGTATCGCTTTACGGAAATGACCGACACCTTAGATTTGAAACTCTACCAGGATGAATTTTACCTGGATTAGTTTGATTGGCTAAAAAGGGAATGGAAATGGCTAGGGTATAAGGATTTGTAGGCTTACAAATGAATGAGTGAGGATGAAATTATGTTAAGTGTCAACCACCTATCTTTTGCCTACCAAGGGCATACTGTATTTGAAGATATTTCCTATGATTTTTCCAAGGGCCAGGTGATTGGGCTGATGGGGGCCAATGGGACTGGCAAGACGACCTTGATGCGGATTTTAACTGGCCTTATTCCGGTGGAGAAGGGGATGGTGCTCTTCCAAGGCCAACCCCTCTCTTATAAGAAGAAGGACCTCTACCAACTTCGTCAAGCGGTCAATATGGTCTTTCAAGACCCCAACCAACAGCTCTTTTACCCCACGGTTCAAGATGATGTGGCCTTTGCTCTCCATAATTTGAAGCGCGACCCGGCTGAAATTAAAGACCGAGTGGCGAGTGCCCTCAAGGCTTTGGCGATCGATCACTTGGCTAGCCGCCCGATTCAAACTCTTTCCTATGGGCAAAAGAAACGGGTAGCCCTGGCGGGGATCTTAGTGATTCAACCGGCCATGATTCTCTTGGATGAACCTACTGTGGGGCTAGACCCAGCAGGGGTCAAGGACCTGACTAAAATCATTCAAGATTTGGTTAAGGAAGGCCACCGTTTCTTGATCTCAAGCCATGATATGGCCTTTCTCTACCAGCTCTGTGACCAATACTTGGCCATCGCTGACAAGGGTATCGTAGCTCAAGGGGACAGTGAGACGGTCTTTAAGTCCGAAGCCTTTATGGAAAGCATTGGCCTAGAACTCCCTTGGCAAGTCCGTCTGCTAGATGAGTAAGGGTGGCTATCGGAGGCAGAAATTGGACGCTAATAGTTTACTTTTAGGTCCAAAGCCCTTATAATGCTGGTGTAGTTATTAAGACAGTCAAAGTGTCATTTCTGCAAGCAATAACGAGGCAGAAAAGACACTTTTTTATTGAGTTTAAGGACTTTTGAAGAGGGGTAATGTGATGTTTACTGAAGGTTTTGATACGATTGCTGCGATTTCAACGGCACCGGGGGAAGGCGCGATTGGAATTGTGCGCTTGTCAGGGGATCAAGCCCTAGATATTGCCGATACCGTCTACCAAATGGGGACCAAGCAATTGGCCAACCAGGATTCCCATACCATCCACTACGGCCACATTGTTGACCCACAAAGCGAACAAGAATTGGATGAGGTCATGGTCACGGTTCTTCGTGCTCCTAAGACCTATACCCGCGAAGACATTGTCGAAATTAACTGCCACGGGGGTATGGTGGCCACTGACCGGATTTTGCAGTTGGTTCTTAGAGAAGGCGCGCGGATGGCGGAACCGGGCGAATTTACCAAGCGGGCCTTTCTCAATGGCCGGATTGACTTGACCCAAGCCGAAGCGGTCCAAGACATGATCCGTTCCAAGACGGACCGGTCCATGGACCAAGCCATGAAGCAATTAGACGGGAAATTGTCGACCAAGATCTCGACCTTACGGGACAAGATTTCCGATGCCATGGTCCAAGTGGAGGTCAATATTGACTATCCAGAATACGAAGAAGAGGAAATGACCCTGGAACTCTTAGACCAAACCGCTGATGCCATTCAAGCTGAATTACAAGGCTTACTGCAAACCGCTAAACAAGGGAAGATCCTCCGTGAGGGGATCGAAACTGCCATTATTGGCCGACCCAATGTAGGAAAATCCAGCCTCTTGAACCACCTCTTACGTGAAGACAAGGCCATTGTGACCGATATTGAAGGAACCACCCGGGACACCATTGAAGAATATGTCAACTTACGGGGCGTGCCTTTGAAGTTGGTGGACACGGCGGGGATTCGTGATACGGAAGATGTAGTCGAAAAAATTGGGGTAGAACGCAGTCGCAAGGCCATGGAAGAAGCTGACCTGGTGCTCCTAATCCTCAACCAAAGTGAACCCTTACAGGCGATGGACCGGGAACTCTTAACCATGACTAAGGACTCCAATCGGATTATTTTACTGAATAAGACTGACCTGGAACCAGCCTTAAGCTTTGCCGACTTGGCCGACTACGCTGATAAGGAAGAGGCCATCAAAACCTCTATTACTCAAGACCAAGGGGTGGATGACTTGGAAGAAAGAATTTCCCAACTCTTCTTCTCTGGTCAAACAGGCGACCGGGATGCCACTTATGTGTCCAATACCCGCCATATTGACCTCCTCCAAAAGGCCAGCCAAGCCATTGCTGAAGCCAAGGAAGCCATTGGTCTGGGAACCCCCGTTGATTTAATCCAAATCGACTTTAACCGGGCCTTTGAATTCCTCGGCGAAATTACCGGGGAGAATGCGCCTGATGAATTAATCACCAAACTCTTCAGCCAATTCTGCCTCGGGAAATAGTTAGGAGAGTGCGACAGTCACACCAAAGGACGAAACCACTGGAGCAAACTATGGGAAATAGGCGAGAGCCTATTGTACATAGTTTGTGAAGTGGACGTTCGTCCTGTGACTGGAACACGTTTTAAGAGAGTGTGACAAAAGACTAAAGAGGCCTGATTTGGTCCTTGACGACTCAATTTCTAGGAGAAGTTACTTTGATTAAGCCAATCTGATAAAGAAATTTTTATTTGATAATTTAATTAAACCCAGGTCCAAAAGCTTGATTTAACAGCCTTGCAATTCCTGGTTGCGTTAATGATCTGGACTGGTGCTAGCTGCTCCCAGGCAAATCACCTATAATTAAGACAAAGAAAGGGGTAGGCGTCGACCGCTTTCAATAATAAATAATGGATCTTTCATTGAAAGGAAGTGGTTGGCATGATTTTAGCTGACAAGATTTTATATTTGAGAAAACAGGCGGGCTGGTCCCAAGAAGAATTGGCCCAACAATTAAATGTTTCCCGGCAATCGATTTCTAAATGGGAGCGGGCCGAAGCCATTCCCGATTTAGAGAAGATATTAGACTTGGCTCGGATTTTTGGGGTAACTACTGATTACCTGATTAAAGACGAATTAGACCAGGTGGACTATAGTGATGGCGACGATTCCCCGGCGGACGCAGTCGCCCTTCCCAAATTATCGGTTGAGGAAGCCAATGCTTTTATTACGGCCCGTTTTAAAGGGGTCCATAAGTTGGCACTCGGGGTCCTTCTCTGTATCCTAGCCGGGATTCCTATCACCGTTCTGGGTATCTTGAGTGAGGGCCAGGGTTGGTTTCATGCTCAAGGGCAAATTTCCATTCTCGGGGTTTCTTTGACTTTGGCCATTGTCGCCATTGCCGTAGCCCTGTTTGTAAAGAATAGCCAAGTCTTAAAGGCCTACCAATTCATTTGTGAAGGTCAATTCACCCCGGCTTATGGGGTCAGTGGCCTGGCCAGCGAAGGACTTAAACGTTACCAAGCCGCCTACCAGCGGGGCTTAATATTAGGCATTATGTTCTGTATCTTGGCGGCCATCCCGCTCTTATGGGGATCGATTAGGGAAGAAAATACTGCCCTCGCCCTGGGTTTTGGTCTGACTATCCTCATCGTGGCTTTGGGTGTCTATCAGCTGGTCAAGGTGATTAGTCGCAGAAACACCTTCCGCTACCTCTTGCAAGATGAAGCATTGATCGAAAGTACTGGAGACCGGGAAGTGGACGCTAAAATTGACCGCTATATGGAAATTTATTGGCCCTTGGTCCTGGCCCTCTACCTAGGCTATAGTTTCTGGACTGAGGACTGGGGCCGGTCCTGGATCATCTTCCCAGTAGCTGGAATGCTCAGTGTAGTTCTAGAAAACCTATTGGAAATCGTCTTGAAAGATTAAATAAGCTTTAATTTCCCCCTTTGCCTATTTTACAAATCCCGCTTTTCCTGCTATAATCTGTCAGGAAATTAAATAATTAGACAGTCAAAGTGTCTATCCGTCCTGTTTTAGGGGCGGAGTGGACACTTTTTTAGTGCTTATAAAATGACTACTGTCTAGTTAAGGAAAATGGATACCACTAGCAGAAGATAAGAAGAACGACTTGAGTTAGGAAGGAAGAGGATGAATGCAAACTTTTGAAGCGGGAAGTTATGATGTCATTGTGGTCGGCGCGGGCCACGCAGGCTGTGAAGCGGCCTTAGCCAGTGCCCGGATGGGGATGGAAACCCTATTGATGACCATTGATGTGAATATGGTGGCCTTTATGCCATGTAATCCTTCGATCGGAGGGCCAGCCAAGGGGGTTGTGGTCAGAGAAATCGATGCCCTGGGTGGTGAAATGGGCAAGAATATTGATAAGACCTATATCCAAATGCGGATGCTTAATACTGGAAAGGGACCTGCTGTCCGGGCCTTGCGGGCGCAAGCGGATAAGGAAGCCTATGCCCGGGAAATGCGCCGGACCGTGGAAAGACAGGAAGGTTTGACCCTCCGCCAAGGCATTGTCGATGACCTGGTAGTGGAAGATGGGGTCTGCCGGGGTATCATTACCCAAACTGGCGCTCTCTACCGGTCCAAGGCGACGATTCTGACCATGGGAACCAGTGCCCGGGGAGAAATTATTATCGGCGAACTCAAATATTCTGCCGGCCCGAATAACTCTCAACCGGCCCTCCATTTAACCAAAAACCTGGCCGAAAAATACGGCTTCGACATTACCCGCTTTAAGACCGGGACCCCGCCTCGGGTGGATAAGAAGACCATCGACTTCTCTAAGATGGAAGTCCAACCCGGCAGTGAAGAAGCCAACCACTTTAGCTTTATGACTCCGGATGAAGATTATTTACCCGTAGATGAACAAGTGCCTTGCCATTTAACCTTCACTAACAGTAAGACCCATGACTTGATCCGAGCTAACTTGGACCGGGCCCCGATGTTTACCGGGATTGTTGAAGGAGTCGGAGCTCGTTATTGTCCTTCCATTGAAGACAAGATTGTTCGCTTTGCTGATAAGCCCAAACACCAACTTTTCTTGGAACCGGAAGGCCGCGATAATGAGGAAATCTACCTGCAAGGGCTTTCCACCTCCCTGCCTGAAGATGTCCAAATCGAAATGGTCCATTCCATTACTGGCATGGAAAAGGCCCAAATCATCCGCGATGGTTATGCCATTGAGTATGATGTGGTCCGTCCTAGCCAGTTAAAGGCTACCTTTGAAACCAAGAAAATTGAAAACCTCTACACCGCTGGGCAAACCAATGGGACTTCAGGTTATGAAGAAGCGGCCGGTCAAGGCCTCTATGCCGGGATTAACGCCGTTTTAAAAATCCAAGGCAAGGAAGCCTTTATCCTGGGTCGGGATGAAGCTTACATTGGTGTCTTAGTGGATGACCTGGTCACCAAGGGAACGACCGAACCTTACCGCCTCTTGACTTCTCGGGCTGAATACCGGCTCCTGCTCCGCCATGATAATGCTGACTGGCGCCTGACGGAGAAGGGCTATGAAATGGGCTTGGTGACTGAAGACCGCTACCAAGCCTTTAAAGCCCACCAAGCAGCAGTCAATGAAGAATTGGACCGCTTGGAACATACCCGCCTGAAACCGACTGATGAGCTCCAAGCTTATCTAGAATCTAAGGGGTCAGCCCGCTTGAAAGACGGTATCCTGGCTTCTGAACTCTTGCGCCGTCCGGAACTTTCTATTGAAGATATTCTAAAATTTGCGCCGGGGGATAAAGACTTGGGCCATAAGGTTTACGAAGAAGTGGCCATTGCCATTAAGTATGCCGGCTACATTGAAAAGGCTCAAAAACAAGTCAAACGCCTGCGGAAAATGGAAGGCAAGTTGATTCCAGAAGATATTGACTACAGTCAAATTGAAGGCCTGGCTACTGAAGCCAAGGACCGCTTGTCCACCATTGAACCCCGGACCCTAGCCCAAGCTAGCCGGGTATCTGGCGTTAACCCTGCGGATGTGTCAATTCTAGCTGTTTACTTGGAAAGTCATCCTAGCTAATTACAGTTGATGAGCATACGCTCTGCTTTTGAATTTTGGACGTTGAAAAGCCATGGCATCGGTTCGAGCCTTAGTCTCTCACCTAGCGAGCTTCAAATGGCTAGTACGGCTAAAGCCTACTATCCATAATTCACATCGCTTGCTTGTTCATGGCTAACGACCAAATTCAAAGCGCCACTACTGCTCAAATTTATCTACCAAATAAATTTTAAATAATAATTAACTGACCACAGTAAAATATCCCTCTTCCTTAGGCTGATCGGCTTAAGAAAGAGGGATATTTTTTTATTTATACTGCTCAAAACGATTTCATCAAGAAACTCTTATAGTTGACTGAGTTGGCCGGCTTCAATTTGATAGATGCGGGTGCAGAGGATTTTCACCATGGCTAGGTCATGGGAGATAAAGAGCATGGCGAAGTCTTGGTCTTTTTGCAGGTCCTTGAGCAGGTCAATCAGCTCGAGGGCAATCTCCCAGTCTAAGGCAGAGAGAATTTCATCAGCGATGATGACATCGGGTTGGGCCAAAAGAATCCGTAAAATCGCAAAACGTTGTCCTTGTCCGCCTGACAGCTGTTTGGGCGACTTTGCCATGAGGTTCTGGTCAAGTTTAAGCCTTTGGGCCAGTTCTTCGAGTTTGGTCTCAAAGGCTGCTTGCGAGGGGTACTTGGCTTGGATCGAAGGGATCTGATAGATTTCCTTTAAATTCTCCCCCATCCGGTAATGGGAGTCAAAGGCCTGGTAGGGGTTTTGAAAGATCATCTGGATGGCTTGGAAGTCGCTTAGGGACTGGGTCTCTAAGGTTCGACCCTTAAAAATAATCTGACCTTGACTTTGAGGATAGAGGCCGGTGAGTAATTTGGCCAGGCTGGACTTGCCTGATCCTGATTCTCCCACTAAGCCCACAAATTCCCCAGGATAGAGGTCCAAGTTGGCTTCTTGAAGGACCGGCTCCTGGCTTCCGGGATAGCGGAGGCTGAGGTCCTTAGTGGTCAAGATCGGTGCTTGGCCTTTTGGCTCTTGACTCACAAAGTCCTGGCTGGCCGCTTTCCGGTAGTCCACGCTCTCTACTAAACGCTGGGTAGTTGGGGCTTGAGGCTGATTAAAAATGGCCTGGGTGCTGTTGCTTTCAATATCTTGACCCTGGTCAATAATGACCAAACGGCTGCAGAGTTGGCTCACTAATTCTAAGTTATGACTGATAAAGAGCACCGCAATGTTTTCGGCTTGACTCACCGATTTGATCAAGTCGATAAAGCTTTCTTGGTTGACCTGGTCCAAGGCAGTAGTCGGTTCATCCGCTAGAATCAACCGAGGCTTTTGTAAGAGGGCCATAGCAATGACGATCCGCTGCTTCATCCCCCCTGACAGTTGGGCGGGTTTACTGGCTAAGACCTGGTCAGCATGCTTGAGGTTGACTTGCTTTAAGACCCGGTCAAAGACGGCTGGATAGTCGGCTTTTTGGACTTGGGGTTGGAATTGTTTCATCACCAGTTCCAATTGAAAGGTGATGTCGTAGTGGGGGTTAAGGCTGTCGAGGGCCTCTTGCTGGATCACGGCAATCTCCTTGGGCAGAGCTTTTTGCCGGCCTTTAAGGGAAAGATCGACTAGGTCGCCCAAGCCTTGGTAGAGGATTTGGCCCTTGACTTGAACCTGGTCTTGGAAGTTCATGATGGCCTTAACGGTAAGACTCTTACCAGCACCAGAAGGGCCTACCAAGCCCAACCGTTCACCGGGGTAGACGTCAAGGGAGAGGTCCTTGACATAGGTCTGCCCTTGGATGGCTACTTGAAGGTTTTTAATGCTTAATAGGGGTTTTGTATCCATTAGTCATCACCTTTCTAAGACGGCCTGGCGGTCAAACAGGGCTTGGAAGAGTAGGGCCAGGATAAAAATAGCCAGGGTGGGAGCGAGAACCAGGAGAGGGCGCTCAAAGACATAGAGTCGGTAGTCATAGAGCAAGGTCCCCCAGTCGGGTTGGACGATGTCAGTCCCCAGTCCGATAAAGGCCAGGCTGGCGTAGGATAAGACCATCCCACTCAAGCGGTTGGCCAAATTGGTTAAGATATAGGGCTGTAAATTTTTGGCCAGGTGGTTCTTGATCAGGGCATAGTTAGACAGGCCAAGTTTCTTGAGGGTAATAATAAATTCCTCTTCCTTGAGTTCTTCCGTTAAAGCAGAAACCTGGAAGATATAATTGCCCATGGCCCCGATCCCTAGGACAATCCCAGCGCTGATGGGGGTAAGACCGATGAGGGCGGTAATAATTAAGGCCATAATGAAACTAGGTAAAATCAAAAGGGCTTGGGCGGCGAGCAGGATGGTCTTCTTCCAGTAGCCGCCGTAGTAGCCGGCAATAATGCCCAAAGTCGTCCCTAAGATTAAGGAAAGACTCCCACCAACCGCTACTACCGTCAAGGTACGCAAAGCCCCTGCCTGCATCAAGGCCAAGACATCCCGTCCCAAGTGGTCGGTCCCGAGCCAGTGACTTGAGGAGACTGGGGCTAAGATATTAGCCATATCGGTTTGAAAATAGTCCGGCGAAGGAATCAGTAAAAAGACCAGCAAGAAGATCAGGAGGGACCCGGTTAAGATTTTTTGCTTAGCTGACATAGGTCGTCTCCTTTCTTAGATACTTCATGAGGAAGTGGAAGATCACTTGGACCACCAGCATCCATAAGCCCACAATCATAATATAGGACTGGATAATCAGGTAGTCGCGCCGTTGCATGCTGTGGACCAGGTAATTGGAGATCCCAGCCACTCCAAAGGAATATTCCACCACGGCCGTTCCTCCGATGACCCAACTCATTTGGGCCAGGGAAGCAGCCAGTAAGCCATACAAGGACTCCTGCCAGCCGTACTTAGCCAGGGCAGTCCTTAAGGGGTAACCCCGTAAGACTAAGGCCTTGATATAGGTTTCCTTCTGAGTCGTTTCAAAGTGGCGGCAAACGATCCGTGATAGGGGGCCGATTTGGTAGAGGGCCACCACGACTAAGGCAAAGACAATGGCCCAGGGACTTTCCTCGGTGTAGAACTTGAACCATTGGAGTCGGACACTGGTAATTTGGATAAAGACAATAATTAAAATAAAACTGGGGATGGCTTGGGAGAGCAGGGATAAGCCCCGGCTCAACTTGTCCCAGACCCCATTAGAACGAAGCGATGCTAGGAAGCCTAGATAAAAGCTTCCCAGCATCGCTAATAAGAGCCCGCCCAAACCGACTGTTAAAGAAGCCGGCAGGCGGTTGAGTATTTCTTGACGAATGGGTTGACTAGAATAGAAGGAAGTTCCCCAATCGCCAGTAATGAAATGGCTGATCCAATGGAAATATTGGACCAGTAAAGAACGATCTAAACCAAACTCTTCATTCACCAGGCGGATATTCTCGGGGCTAGGGGCGAGCTGCTTAGATTCTAAGTAGAGCGTCGCCGGATCGCCCGGGATTAAGCGCGTGATGAAAAAGGCAAAGAGACTCATTAAAAAGAGCAAGCCCAGAGCCTTGGCCAGCGTTTTTAATTTCATACTTACCTCCTTCAGATTTTGCTTACGTCTTTTTGGCGTGTCATTTTTCTTATTTATTAACGCCTAAGGAAGGGTTAACAATGTAGTAGTCGCCGCAGTAGAGTTGGTAGTCACCTAAGTCAGCGCCAATTCCGGCATGCCATTCGGGGTCGACCAGACGGATAATCGGACGGTCGTTAATGATTTTTTCTTGGATAGACTTAGCGATTTCATCTCTTTTTTCACTGTCAGCTTCTTGGCCTAATTGGTCAAGTTCCCGGTCCACTTCTGGGTTACTATAATCAAAGCGGTTGTCAGAACCGTTTGTTCTAAAGAATTGGTTGAGGAAGTAACTTGGTTCGCCGGTTGGGGCAGTGTGTTGGCTGTAGAGTAAGAGGTCGTAATCTGATCCGGTTCTCACATTTTCAGCACTGTCTAAGGCTTGGACATTGACCTTGATGCCTAAAGGATTAAGTTGGGAAGATAGGATTTGACCAATAGTTACCAGGTCTTGACGGAAGGACAAGGTTGCTACATTAAGCTCTAAGGCTTGGCCGTCCTTTTCCCGTTGACCTTGGTCATTTTTCTTCCAGCCCATTTCATCTAAGAGGGCTTCGGCCTTTTCAGTGTCGTGTTCTAGTGGCACATCGGCGTTAAAGGAGTAAATATCTGCAAAGAGACCACTTGGTAGCCGTCCACCTTTGAGGGCTTTGAGGTAGTCCTCTCGGTTCAAGGCCAAGTCGAGGGCTTCACGCATCTTATCCTCCTTAAACAGAGGTCTTTGGATGTTGACTAGGGCAAAATATTGATAACCCGCGTCATAGGATTGGGTCTTTTGCCCTTCTTTGTCCAGTTGTTCCTTTAAGTTGGGTGAAATCGGTGCAATGAGATCCAATTCTCCCGATTGGAAGGCAGACTTCATGGCTGCTTCATCGTTAAAGGCCGTGATGGTGACATTTTTTCTTTGGTCAGCGTCGGGGTAGTTGGGGTTAGGTTCCAAGTCTAATTTTTCTTCGGATTGTAAGTTCTTGGCTTGGTAAGGACCAGAGTAGATGACTTGGTCGCCGTCGCGTTTGTAGACCACATTGGTCCACTCGCCGAGAACGGAGTCCATGACTTGGGTAGGACGCTCGGTAGTGATGGTGAGTTGATTATCACTATCAGCGGTAAAGGTGATCTTACCAGCCGTGGCGTTGGCTAGCGGGTTCTTTTCTTGGATCTCGTTTAAGCAAGTCGCTAGAGCTGGAGCGTCAACCGTCGACCCATCCGCAAACTTGGCTTCGTTTTTGGTGGTCGCTTGCCAGGTGTTGGCATCGACATGGTTGAGTTCATCGATATAGCGGGAGTAGAGGTTGCCGTCTGGATCTTGTTGGTAAACGTATTCCGCTACCCCGTGACTAGCCAAGGACCAACTGGAACTTAAGGGATCCAGGTCGGAGGCGACCAGGCTTTGGCCGACTTGGTAGCGATCTTTATTGGCTTGGTCCTGATTCTTGCTGTCGCCGCCAGCTTGGCAACCAGCTAGGAAGAGGGTCAGGCTACTGGTACAAAGGATGATGAATTTTAAAAATTTTTTATTCATAGCTATACCTTTCTATATATTATTAAGGGAGGGTTTCCCTGTTTATTTTCCCTATAAATAAAGACGTAAGCAAACAACATATAGGGAATTCCCTTACCGATTTTACAATATGTAGGCAGAGAAAACAAGCTAAATTTGGAAGCGCTTTAAGAACAAATAAAAAGCCTATTTTAGTGTTAATAGGAGCTTTAGGCTCGGCTCAGTGCTACAATAGTGGGGCAATGATAGCTAAAAAAGTGAGGAAAGAAGTGAGACCATGGCAAAAGTGAAGGAATATGGACCAGTGGATGAACGTTTTACCTGGATTAATTTACCGGTGGATGATTTAGACGACCTCCTCGAGATTGGGAATACTTACGGGATCAGTGAAGAAATGTTGGCCTATGCCAGCGACAAGAATGAACGGGCCCGCTTGGAGTACGATGATGATACCGATACCTTGCTGATTATTTTTAATATTGCCAATAAGAAGAAGGTGAACTACCACTATGAAACCCTGCCAATGACCCTTATCATTCGGAACAATGTCCTCTTAACCTTTGCCCATGAGGATAATGATTATGTTATCCAGCTGATGAAGCATTATATCCACCGCCACTCGGATGAAGGGCTGTATAAGTTTCTCTTCTCTAGTCTCTTTTTAATTGTTAAGGAATACTTCCCTTTGGTGGAGGAGATGGACCGGGAGCGCAACCTCTTAACCAAGGAATTACGGACCCGAACCACTCGCAAGAACCTCTTCAACCTGTCAGATTTAGAAACGGGGATTGCCTATTTCCGTACCGGGGCCCGGCAAAATGAAATTCTTTTGGAACAATTCCGCTCACCCTCGCTCTTTAAACGCTTGGATGGGATTGATATTGAAGAGTTGGACGACGCCGTCATTGAAGCCAAGCAGCTCGTGGAAATGACGGAACTGTCCTGGCAAATCCTCGACCGCCTCTCCGACACCTATAACAACGTCTTGAACAATAACTTGAACGAGACCATGCGGATCTTGACCGTCCTCTCCATCCTGCTTACCGTGCCCACCATTGTGACCGGTTTTTATGGGATGAATATGGACCTCCCCTTTGTCCAAAGCCGCTTTTCCTGGGTCTTCGCCCTAATCATCTCCGCCCTCGGCTGGTGGATCCTAGCAAGAATATTAAAACGATTCTTTGATAAACACTAGAGTGCGACAGTCACACTAGAGGACGAAACCACTGGAGAAAACTGGGATAAGCTCAGCAAAGCTGAGCGTTACCAGTTTTTGAAGTGGACGTTCGTCCTGTGACTGGAGCACGTTTGAAAAGAGTGTGACAGTCACAACAAAGGACGAAATCGCTACGCATACTATATCTGTAACTCGCTCTTCGCTTCGAACAGCTATAGCAACTGGAAGAAAAGGACGTAAAAATTCTCAGAGAGAATTTGTCGTCATTTTCTGAAGTGGACGCTTGCTCTGCACTTGGAGCACGTTTTGAAAAGGATGTGAGGACGCCGTCAGAGACTTGAATTGCTGGAAGAAAATACCATAAGCACAGCTCGACTGTGCGTTGGGATTTTCTGAAGCAACTTCAAGGCTGGCATCCGAACTCAACTAGAGTATGACAGTCACAACAAAGGACGAAACCGCTACGCATACTATATCTGTAACTCGCTCCGCTTCGAACAGCTATAGCAACTGGAAAGAAAAGCACCGTAAATTTGAAGCCTTTTTACGGTAGAATAGGGAAAGCTCCTTAATTGAGTGCTTACTCATTAAAAAGTATAAAAGCAATGCTCAACTGACGCTTAGACATGAGAATTGCTGGCTTTTAGGGTATAATAAAGGTATCTAAAAGGCAGGAATAGCCAGTGAAAGGAGCTAGAAGGATGGATTTTAATGGAAAACGTTTATATCGTAAAAAGTATGACCGAACCTTTTTAGGGGTATGTGGTGGTTTGGGAGAGTATTTCAATGTGGATCCCGTTATCTTCCGCATCATCTTTGTTGCCCTTTTCTTAGGAGGGTCAGTCGGTTTTTGGCTGTACTTATTGATGGCCTTGATCATTCCTGAAGAACCTGACTCACAAGAATAAGCCTTACAGTTTTACTAAGTTATAATGGGGTGGTATGTATGAAAAAGAGACAAGTTTTCGGCCTGTTTTTCAGCATGCTGCTTTTTTTGTGGGGCTGTGACCATAACCAAGCCCTCAACTGGGTAGAAGACCAGCTGGTTGATCAAGAAGAAGTGACTAACCAAGTCATAGAAGAAAGTGAAACTAAGCCGGTCGAATCGGCTTCTCAAGAAGAGAGTCAGTCAGCTCCTAGTAAGGACCAGCCAGGGAAGACTTCTCAGCAGAAGGGCCGGCCTCAAGCGCCGTCTAAGCAGGAAGTCATCCAGCAATTTAAAGAGGCCCCCCTGGCTGGCCAGGTTAAGGAAGCCGATTATGCAGACCTCCTGCCAATTGTCCAAAGACAATTAGAGCAGGGGAGCTATCAATTTGTGGTTGACGTGACCGCTCCCCAAGCTAGTGGCTCAGCCCTCTTTGAGCGTTTGCGCCAAGACTTGTATGGGACTTATTACGGGATTGTCCTGGACTATGCTAATGCCTATTCCTACCAGGCCAGTCCCGGTAAGTTGAAGGTCTTATTGACCTTCCGCCTCCACCATGACGCCGCTGCTGACCAGGCCATCCGTGACTATGCCCGTCACTTTGCCAGTCAGATCCAGGGCAAGAGCGACCACGAAAAGGTTCGTCTCATCCATGATGCCATTATTGACAAGGCCCACTACCACCTAGGTAAGGGAAATGATGTCCAAGGTGTCTCGATTTATTCGCCGGCCTGCATCCTCTCCCAAGGCACTGGGGTTTGCCAGGCTTATGCTGGTCTCTTCCAGATTATGTGTGATGAGAGTGGGGTCAAGTCACTGGCCCGGACCGGCATTGCCTATCAACACGCTGACAAGAACCAGCCCATCGACCACGCCTGGAACTTGGTCCAAGTCAATGGTCAGTGGCTGGGGGTCGATACGACTTGGGATGATCCCGTGGACCTCAATAATCCCCAAGCTGAGTTTAAACGTTACGATTACTTCTTAGTGGACTTGTCTGACACCCACTTTGCTGACGATAAGATACGTTAGGCGCTTATTAGGGGCGAGAGAGGGCTTTTCTTGCACGCTCTTGCCCTACTTTTTTGTTAAGATCCTGCATGCGGGCGGCAGGATTTTTTATTGGAAAAGATTGAGAAAGGTTGTGAATTGATGAAAACAGATACAGAACAGCAAGGCTTGCCGTGGCTGCCCTTGATGGTGATGCTGGGCCTAGTTTTATTAGCTATTATTTCGGAATTATTACCTTCCGGCCTCTTAGTGCAAATGGGGGATGACCTGGGAGTTGATTATGGGACGGTGTCTTACTTGGTGGGAGGCTATGCCTTACCCGCTGGGCTCTTAGCGATTCCGATGACCCAGGTGGTGACCAAGTTTAACCGCCGGCCCCTCTTGCTCGTCTTAACCTGCGGCTTTGCCTTGTCGAACTTCCTGGTTTTCTTGGCCCCTAACTTTCCCTTGGCCTTTATGGGACGTTTGATCGGTGGCGCCAGTGCCGGGACATTTTGGTCCATGTTGGGCCCTTATGCTATGGACATGGTGTCCAGTGAAAACCGCGGTAAGGCCGGGACCATTGCTCTGGCGGGGTCACCGATTGGGATTTCTCTCGGTTTGCCCCTGTGGACGCGTTTAGGTCAAGTCGCTGGCTGGCGGATCGCCTTTTTAGCCACTGCACTAGCCTTTCTTGTCTTAGGCTTATTGGCTTGGCGACTTCTTCCCTCGATTCCGGGACAAGCAAGTGACAGCCGGGTCAAACCGACTGATGTCTTGAAGAAACCGGGTTTCCGGATAGCTATCTTAGTAGTCTTCTTGATGGTGATGGCTGAATATAGTGTCTATGTCTATATTCAATTGATTAGTGAGCGCTTGGGGCTAGCCCTGCAAAGTTCTCAAATCTTCTTTGGGGTCGGTGCCCTCCTAGCGGTTTGGATTGTGGCTCGCTTTATTGACAGTCACTTGAAGCATTTAATGCAAGGGGCTCTCTTAGCAGGAGCGCTTGCCATGTTTGTCTTCCTGGCCCTTTCTGGCCATCCGCTTTTAGGTTTAGGCGCCATGGTGCTTTGGGGGATGAGTTTTGGCCCGATTTCCTCACTTTTACAGAATTCGGTGATTCGCCAAGTGGACAAGGGCCATGACGTGGCTATGTCGATTCAAACCACGGTCTTTGACCTCTCTATTATGGGGGCCAGTGTTATGGGGGCTTCCTTCTACCAAGGTTTAGGTCTAGGCGCTAACCTGCTTGTGGCTATGATCCTCTTCCTGGGAGCAGCCCTGGTGGTGACGGTCTTTAGACAATATTATGAATAGTTACTAATTGTAAGCATGAAAAAATCACTCTAGAGCACATTCTAGAGTGATTTTTTTGAAGGGTGCGTATTTTAAAGTAGGGATTAGATACCAAAGAGTGGTGCGATCATGGGGACAACGAAGACGGTCAAGACGCTGACTACGACCATGGCAACGGAAGCCATCGCGCCTTCGGTTTCACCCATTTCTAAACCAACGGCTGCTCCAATGGTGTGTCCGGCTGTCCCTAAGGCAAGGCCACGGGCAACGGGATCTTCGATATGGAGCCATTCGAGTAGGCCTTTACCGACTGCGGAAACGATCACGGCGTTAAAGATCACGGCTGCTGCAGTGATGGAGGAGATCCCGCCTAAGGATTCTGCGATCGGTAGGGCGATAGCGGTGGTGGCTGGTTGAGGTAAGAGGGCGGCAATAATAGAGTTATCCATATGGATTAACTTAGCCATAATCCCTAGTGATACCAAGGAAAGGGCCATCCCGCCGACTAACATAATAGCGATTTGTTTCCAATATTTAACGAGTAGTTTTCTTTGCTTATAGAGTGGGATAGCAAAGGCGATGGTGGCTGGTTCAAGGAAGAACATGATCACCTTTCCACCGGGTTGATAGGCTTCATAAGGAATCCCGGTGACGACCAAGAAACCGATCCCTAAAATCATAGCGACAAAGAGTGGGGTAAAGAGGAAGAAATGGTTAAAGCGGTTGTATAACCAAGTCCCAATCCCAAAGGTAACAAATGAAATAACAATTCCTAAATAAGCTGACATGTGATGAACGCTCCTTCTTCTCTTGACTGCTTACTGATCGAACAACTGCGCCCTAGTGGCTGACATTGTTACTGTATGAGTAAGAACTTTCGCTGCTTTCTTGTGAGCTGGATACTTTCTTACGTACCCATTCAATGCCTTCACCGATGTAACCGATGAATACCATGGCCATGATGGTCCAGAAGATGACCAAGAAAACAATTTGTACCCCGGATGTGGCCATAATCCCGAGAGAATTAATTAAGGAAATTCCGGAGGGGACGAAGAGGAAGGAAAGAATCGAAATCAATTTTTGTGATAAGCTTTCCACTTGTTCCAGTTTGACAATGCCTAGGCAGAGACTGGCGAAAAGTAAGATTAAACCAATCACTGAAGCTGGCATGGGGATGGGGGATAGTTTAGAGAGATAGCCTGAAATCAGCATAATCACTGCGAAGATCCCCGCTTGAGTTAGAAAGTTCGCTTGTTTAACTTCTTGTTTTTCTGTTTGTTTCTTTTCCATTATGAATCGCTCCCTTTGTTTGTTATTTTTGACTCTCCATTTATCTGACAATCATAGTTTAGCCTAATAACAAGGATGGAAGCGGTTTTATTCATAAGATGCGAGGATTGGAACATAACTTACATGGCCCTGGACATTAAATACAGGGTCTCATTTATTCAATGGGCAGGCGGTCTTTGAAATCTTTGAGATAAGACCTAGAAACCGGCACCTTGCTCCCGTTTCTCAAGGTGACTTGGTAGGTCTGGTTGAACCAGGGTTGGATTTCTTGGATCTGGTCGATATTAATTAGGTAGGAGCGGTGGGTTCTTAAAAAGAGGTCCTTAGGTAATTTCTTCTCAATGGCACTCAAACTCCCCGCCATTTCATAGGTCTTGTCATAGCTTTCGATACTGAGGGTGTGACCTTGGACCGAAACCAGGAAAATTTCTTCAGGACGAAGGAGGTAGACCCGGTCATTACTTTGGATAGGGATAGCCTCGTGGCGCTTACTTTCTTGGTCTTGGTCGACTTGGCCACTAGCCCGCTCCAGGCTTTGGTAGTATTTGTCGATTGCCGCATGGATCTTAGACTCTTCAAAGGGTTTTAAGATATAGTCATTGGCATTGGCTTCAAAGGCCTCTAGGGCGTATTGGTCATAGGCTGTGGCAAAGATGAGATAGGGTGGGTTGTGGACGGACTTGAGTTTCTTTGCCAGGTCAAAGCCGGTTTCGCCCTCGAGGTGGATGTCTAGAAAGAGAATATCAGGTTTCTCATCCAGCATCATGGTGATGGCTTGGTCAATGCTGTCGGCGGTTTTCACCTGGCTAACCTGGTCGTGTTGTTTGACCAAGTAAGCCAGCTCTTGGCGCGCCATTTGTTCGTCATCAACAATCAAAACTTTCATCTTTAGTCCTCCTTGTTAGCTAATTCTAAGGGAAATGTCAGGGTAAAGCGAGCGCCACCAGTTGGGCGGTTGGCGGCTTGGAAGCTGCCCTTGTCGCCATAAAGGTTCTCAATCCGTCTTGCTAGGTTTTCTAAAGCTGTCCCAGTTCCTTCCTTGGATTCGACACTTTCTTTACCTAGGCGTTGAAGTTGGTCTTGCTCAATTCCTACACCATTATCTGCAACCACAATTTCCAGCTGGTCGTCCAGCTTCTTGATCTCAATCACCACAGTATTATTGTCCTTCTTATCGGGAAAGGCGTGGCGGATAGCATTTTCCACCAGGACTTGGATACAGAGGGGCGGCAGGAGGTATTGGTTAAGGGCCTCGGGCATGTCGAGTTCAATATGGTAACGGTCAGGGAAACGCGCGTCATTCAAGGACAGGTAGGCATAGAGGTGCTCCAATTCCTTTTCCACTGGGATCTTGGTTTGCCGGCTGGCTTGGAGATTATGGCGGAAGTAGGTGGTTAATTGGAGCAGGAGCTGACGAGCCCGGGCATGGTCAAAGCGCATAACCGCTAGGATTGTATTAATAGTATTAAAGAAAAAGTGGGGGTTGACTTGGGCTTGTAAGGACTTAATCTCAGCATCTTGGAGCAACTTACTTTGTAGTTGGGCTTCCCCAAGCTCCAGCTGCATGGAAAAAATTGCCCCTAGGCCCCGGGCGAGTTGTTCTTCCACATAGGAGAGCTGGCTGGGGTTAGTAAAGTAGAGCTTCATGGAACCGAGAACTTGCTGGTTGGACTTCAAGGGCACCACAATGGCGGCTTCTAGGGGACAATCAGGGTGGGTACAGCCAATTTCGCTCTTACTGTGGGCAATCCGCATCTGTCCCGACTCAATGACCTCCCGGGAGAGTTCAGTAATCACATCGTGGCTGGGAAAATGGTGGTCGATCCCGGCCCCGACATGGGCTAAGATTTTACTTTGGTTGGTCAAAGAGACGGCTGAAACCTTGGTGGAGGCCTTGATCATGGTCGCCAGTTCTTGGGCTTTTTCGCCTTTGAGTCCTTCCAGGCCCGACCGCAAGTAGGGGAGGGTCTGCATGGTCAGGGCGAGGACGTCGTGGGTTTGGACGGCTCGGGCTTGTTCTTCCTGGATCAGGGTATTAACAATCGTTGAGAGGAAGATAAAGGTTCCCACACTGTTTAAGAGAATCATGGGTAGGGCGATTAATTGGACTAGGGGCAAACCTTCTCGGGAGAAGATCCCGATAAAGACGAGTTGAATACATTCTAAGCCCACTGCCACCAGTGACCCCTTGATGGGCTTGATAAAGGGGGCGTAGGCATTACTGGAGGAAGATTTCTTGCCCGCGTAACCGGCCAGAAAACCAATCAGGGGCGAAGACAGCATATAAAAGGCGTTGGACCCATTCCCTTGGAAGAAACGGTGAACCCCAGCGATCAAACCGACCGCACTTCCCACCCAGGGGCCACCGACAAAACCGGACACGCCAATGGCTAGGGACCGGGTGTTGGCAATGGAGGTACTGGGTGAAATCTGGGTCAGTAAGCCCGAATACTTGAGGCCTTCTGAAGTAATCTGAATTCCGACTAGGTTGGAGAGAATGGCAAAAAAGCCAAATAAAATAATCAAAGACAACATCCGCTTGGGCGAATTTCTTTGTACCAGTAATTTTTTAAAATATGAGAAGTGAACTAAGAGGACGGCTAAGAGAACAATCAAACCGACCCTTTCCATCATTAGGATAAAAAGTTCACCGAGATAAGTCAGTCCCATTTTACGGGCTCCTTTCCACGTGCAATTTTACTTTACTATTATAGCTTAGCAGATGAGGAGAGGCTGAGCGCAAGTTTTTTCTTTTAGGAGGGCAAGTTATCTTAGTTTGAAGAAAAAAATGACTCCTTGGCGATGATTTCTAGACCGAGCTTGGCTATGCTATAATGAATGGGATTAAGTCAAAGGAGGATTTGACATGAACCCAGAAGAATTTAATGCAGCCCTGGCCTTGCAGGGGATTGATCTGACTGATTTACAAATGCAACAATTTGAAAGCTACTATCAACTCTTGGTGTCCTGGAATGAAAAGATTAACCTCACCGCCATTACTGACCGCGATGAAGTGTATTTGAAACACTTTTATGATTCCCTGACCCTGGCCTTTAGCTTGGAGACCGATTTGACGGACAAAAAGCTGGTTGACGTGGGATCGGGAGCGGGTTTTCCTAGCATTCCGCTCAAAATTGCCTTTCCTCAATTACAGGTCAGCATTGTTGACAGCTTGAACAAGCGGATTAAATTTATTGAAACTGTGACCGAAGAACTGGGACTAGCAGGCGTTTCGGCCTACCATGACCGGGCGGAAGATTTTGGTCAAAATAAGGCCTTCCGCGGGCAATTTGACCTGGCCACCGCCCGGGCCGTGGCGCGCTTGAGCGTTTTAAGTGAGTATTGCCTGCCCCTAGTGAAAAAAGGCGGCCTCTTTGTGGCCATGAAGGCAGCCAAGGCGGATGAAGAAATTGCTGACGCTAAGAAAGCCATTGCGACACTAGGGGGCAAGTTTAGCCAAGATATGGCCTTAGAACTCCCTGGCCAAGCCGGCGAACGCCACCTCCTAGTCATTGAAAAACGTAAAGAAACTCCTAATAAATACCCCCGCAAGGCCGGTTTGCCTAATAAGAAACCCATCCAATAGAAAAAAGAGTGCGAGGTGACGGAAAAAAGTGAAACGCTGGAAGAAATATGAGGAAATCCTCAAAGAGGATTTCCTCATATTTCTGAAGCGGAGTTCACTTTTGTCACCGAACAGGTTTGGATAGAGTGCGACAGTCACCCTAACAGATAATAATAGAAGCTTTCTTATCTACCTGCTAAGACTGAAGTCATTCAATAAGTCTTAGCAGGCTTTTTGCGTTTATGAACAAGAATTAATAATAAATAAACTTATTTAAAACGTTTTCAATTTTAAATAGTTTTTATGTGGGTAACGTGCTAAAATAAATGTGAAAAAACAGAAATGATTGGAATCATGATGCCTTTTCCTAAGTCAAAAGCGGGAAAGCTTGGGCAAGAATGGTTAGTAATATCCTGGTTTTATTAACCCTTATCTTTTTGCTTAAGACCTTTTGATTGCTTAAAAAATTGATTAAGGAGGGTTGAAAAATGAAGAAGGGATTTACTGCTTTATTATTGGCAATAGCAATGATAATTTTCAGTTTCATGCCGACCCGAGTAGAGGCTAAGGAGCTGGGACCTCCCATTGCTAATCAGGAAGTTATGGCAATAAATGAGGTAAATAGTCAGGACAAGGTCACTCCAAGTTCTGAAGCTCACAAAGAAGTAAATTCAATCGAGAAGAAGGACACAAGGAGTCAAGTTGCTGGTCAAAAGAAAGAAGGAGGCGACCAAGAGCCAGCGACATTAAAGGAAAATACCCAACCAGTCCAAACCAGTTCAGGAGCTAGTGATGACGCACATGCCATCAATAGTCGAGCAACTGAGGAAGAAAGACCTTCCACTAAAACGCTCCAAGCTCAGCTGGTTAAAGAAGAGGAAAGCCCCAAGCCTATCGAAAAGCCTGCGGAAGTCACACTTGCAACAGAAAGGGCTAGAGCAGACAAGCTGCCCGACCATGCTGTCGATGTGGGGCTAAGAAGTGCCCCCACCCACCATGACGATGTGATTAAAGGGGTAAGAGTGACCAAGTCAAATGGTCAGAAAGTCAATAGCGCCTACCAATGGATGACAATTAAGGTTAATATGGACTTTCAACTCCCGGATAATACCATTAAAGCGGGGGATACTACCACGATCCACCTGCCTAAGGAATTGGTCTTTAAAGAAACCCCTAATCGCTTTGGCGTCAGGGATTCTACCGGAGCAGTGGTTGCTAGAGGTTATGTTAATCCACAAAACAAGACCCTTACCCTCTCTTACACCGACTATGTCGAAAAGCATTCCGGGATCAAGGGGACCCTATTTTTCTCCACCCGAGTTGACCATAGCAAGGAGAAGAAAGCCAAGAATATTCCTTTGAACTTTCGCATCGGTAACCAGTTGATCTTTGCTGGGAATATACGCTGGCAAGGGGTAAAACGGGCCAAAGCTTATCCCCTCCAAAAAGATGCCTGGAAAAGCCGACTAGGGGATAATATCATCCAGTATCGGATCTCCATTAACCGCAAGGGACAAGACATTTATAACGGAGCCATTTCCGACAACCTTGTCAGCGAAAAAGTGGAGTACATCAAGAATAGCTTGCGCGTCTATATGGGCAAGTGGCAGTGGAACGATAAGAAAAGTGATTTTGATTTTAACCATGGGGTAAATGTCACTTCTCATGTGAAGATTATATGGGGAGAGAATAATAAAGCTTTCAAGATTCACTTTGGCCGCTTAAGACCTGACCAAGGCTTGATGATTACATATCGGGCCCAAATTGACTACCAAGCCCTTGACGGCGAAGTCATTAAAAATTACGTACGACTGACTGGCGATGGAATTAACAATGAAGAAGGGATTAGTCGTTATCGCTATCTTTCGGCTGGGGGTAAGGCCCAAGGTTATGTTTATCAACTGAAGTTGGTGAAGTTGGACCAGGCCGATCCCAATAAGACCTTAGCAGGCGCTAAATTTAAGCTGATTCGCAACCGCACTGGTGCCCTTATTGGTGAGTATGAAACGAATCGAGCGGGAGAAATCGTGATTAAAAACCTGCTGAGGGATGACTACACCTTGAAGGAAAGCCAAGCACCAGTCGGCTATCAATTGGACCCTAGTCCCATAGCTGTTGGGGCAAAAGACTTTGATAATCCAGAGAAGTTAGCCATTAAATCCATTACTAATAAAAGGGTAGAAGAAAAACTATCAATTCCAGTCACTAAGCTTTGGATAGGGAAGATGTTAAAGGAGGTCACCGTTTTCTTAAAAGCAGACGGTGAAAAGATTCAAGAAGGCAAAATTTCAGTTGATACCTTCTGGATGCATACTTTTGAAAATCTAGCCAAATTCAAGCCAGACGGAAGTTCCATTGAGTATACCGTTGAAGAAGCCCCTGTGGCAGGCTATCGGACGGATATTAGACAAAAAGTAGCTGGTGATGTCAGTCGAGGTTTCGTAATTACCAACACCGAAACCCCAACCTGGACACCGATGACGCCACCAAGTCGAGAAATCAAAGTGACGAAAACTTGGCTGAATCCCCAAGGCGAGTCACTAAGTGCACCAGTTGATAACATTCAAGTAGAACTTTACCGCGACGGGCAAGCGACTGGTAAAAAACTGACCTTGTCAGCGGAAAATCAATGGAGCGGCTCCTTCAGGAACCTGCCAGTTTATGAATCGATTGAAAATCCAACAGTTTATGACTACAGCGTAAAAGAAGTGGGTGAAGACAAGGGTTCAATTCAAGTCGCTGGAAAATGGTTCAAGGTGAGCTATCAAGGGACGATGAAGGATGGCTTTACCATCCTCAACCAAGAGACGCCAACCTGGACACCGATGACGCCACCGACTCGGGAGATTAAAGTGACGAAGACTTGGCTAACTGCCCAAGGCGAGTCATTAAGCGCACCAGTTGATAAGATAGAAGTGGAACTTTACCGCGACGGGCAAGCGACTGGTAAGAAGCTAGCGCTGTCGGCTGACAATCAATGGAGCGGCTCCTTCAAGAACCTACCAGTCTATGAATCGATTGAAAAACCCAAAGCCTCCGAATACAGTATTAAAGAAGTAGGCGAGGCCAAGGGTTCAATTCAAGTCGCTGGAAAATGGTTCAAGGTGAGCTATCAAGGGACGATGAAGGATGGCTTTACAGTAGTCAATCAAGAAAGCCCATCCTGGACGCCAATGAAGCCACCAAGTCGCGAAATTAAAGTGACGAAGACTTGGCTGAATGCCCAAGCTGAGGCACTGAAAGCTCCAATCGATAAAATTGAAGTAGAACTCTACCGCGACGGTCAAGCAACCAGTAAGAAACTGACTTTGTCAGCGGAAAATCACTGGACTGGAACTTTCAAGGACCTGCCAGTTTATGAATCGATTGAAAATCCAACAGCTTATGACTACAGCGTAAAAGAAGTAGGTGAAGATAAGGGTTCAATTCAAGTCGCTGGCAAGTGGTTCAAGGTAACCTACCAAGGAACGATGAAAGATGGTTTCAAAGTAGTTAACCAAGAGACGCCAACCTGGACACCGATGACGCCACCAAGTCGTGAAATCAAAGTGACGAAGACTTGGCTGAATGCCCAAGGCGAGTCACTAAGTGCACCAGTTGATAAGATAGAAGTGGAACTTTACCGTGATGGCAAAGCGACCGGTAAGAAGCTAGCGATGTCGGCTGACAATCAATGGAGCGGCTCCTTCAAGAACCTGCCAGTTTACGAATCGATTGAAAACCCTAAAGCATACGAATATAGCGTAAGAGAAGTAGGCGAATACAAGGGCTCGATACAAATCGCTGGACAGTGTTTCAAAGTGACCTACTTAGGAACGATGAAGGACGGCTTTAAAGTAGTTAACCAAGCCTATCCTCCAGAAAAACCACAAACTCCACCGGATAAACCGAAGAAACCGGAGACACCTCCTGTGACACCACCAGACAAACCGAAGAAACCGGAGACTCCACCTGTGACGCCGCCGGACAAACCAAAGAAACCGGAAACGCCACCTGTGACACCACCGGATAAACCAAAGAAACCAGAAACGCCCCCCGTGACACCACCGGACAAACCGAAGAAACCGGAAACGCCACCCGTGACACCACCGGATAAATCAAAGAAACCGGAAACGCCACCTGTGACGCCACCAGATAAACCAAAGAAGCCAGAGACCCCACCGATGACCTCAACCAAAGTGGCCCACCCTGCCACCAGTTCATCCCAAGCTACTGAAAAATCCCTTCCAGGTCAAAAACAAGTCCATAAAGAGGCGAGCTTACCCAAGACTGGAATGGATAGTGAGACTCAGGATTGGCTGGTTTTAGGATTGGGAGCAGTCTTTGTGGGTTGTCTCTTCGCTTGGTTGGGGAAGAATAACAAATCCAAGCGCTGAGATTTTATCCTGGTATAAGATAAACAAAGGACATATTGTAAGAAAAGAATCATTGTAATAACAAAGGATATGTCGAAGAATCACTCCAAAAGTGCTTAGACCTGTGTATTTAACATGGGTCAAGGCACTTTTTTTCTTTTGAGGTCAAAGCAGACCGATATCATGAGGCCTCATTTTTCTACAATCAAATATATCTATTGTCTGAGTGCGGATTTTTGTTGCACAAAAGGTTTGACAATTTGATATAAACAGTGAAAGATAGCTGTAAAAGCTTATGAGAAAGGAGCTAGACCATGCCTGAAAGTTTAAGCGAGCGTTTTATCCGCTATGCCAAGATTAATACTCGTTCAGATATGCATAGTGACAGTTTTCCCAGTAGTAAAAGCCAGCTGGACTTCTTAGCAACCATTGCTGGGGAACTGGAGGAGCTGGGGCTAAGTGAGGTGGACTTTGACCGCCAACGGGCCTGTGTGACGGCGACCTTAGAAGCCAATACTAACAAAGACTACCCCGTGATTGGCTTTATCGCCCATGTGGATACGGCTGATTTCAATGCAGATAATATCCAACCCCAGGTCCATGAAAATTATGACGGCGAGGATATTGTTTTAAATGAGGCTGAGGGAATTGTCATGGAAGTGGCCGAATTTCCCTTCCTCAAAGACTATGAGGGTCAGACCCTGATTACCAGTGACGGGACCACCCTGCTTGGTGCTGATGACAAGGCCGGTATGGTGGGGATTATTGGGGCTATGGAATACCTCCTGGACCACCCCGAGATTGAACACGGCAAGGTCAGAATTGCTTTTGTGGTCGATGAAGAAATTGGTCTTTTGGGGGCCTACCGCTTTGACGTGGAAGCTTTTGGCGCTGACTTTGCCTATACGCCAGACTCCGGTCGGGTGGGTAAGATTGAAGGAGAGACCTTTAACGCGGCCCAGGTAGAAGTCTGGATCGAGGGCAAGAGTGTCCATCCCGGTTCTTCCAAGGGCAATGCCATTAACCCCTTGCACTTAGGGGCTCAGATCGTCAACGATCTACCTAAAGGCCAAGTGCCTGAGGAGACCGATGGCTATGAGGGTTACTTCATGTTAACCGAACAAAGTGGGGACTTAGGCCAAGTCCACCAAGTCTTTATTATCCGTGACCACGACGCGGACAAGTTCCAGGAACGTAAGGAAATCTTTGCCCAAGTGGTGGATAAGATCAATAGCCAATACAAACGTCCGCGGATCCGCTATGAAATTTCTGACCAGTACAAGAACATTAAAGAAGTCCTCGACCACCATCCTTACGTTATGGAACGGGCGCTGAAGGCTTACCGGGACTGTGGCATTGAACCCGATGTCCAACCCTTCCGTGGCGGCATGGATGGCTGTGTCTTCAACTTTAAGGGCCTCCCTACCGCTAACATCTTTACTGGCGGGGAAAACCTCCACGGCCAATACGAATTCGTTAGCACAGAAGGCCTCCAAGCCCTGCAAGAGGTCATTGTCGCCATTATTAGGGGCTAAGACAATGACTGAGATCAAAATTATGTCGATAAACAATGTCATACCAGTCAAGGTATGGCATTTTTTCTTTGCCTTGAAGTTAAAGAAAGGATCTTCTCTGGGGCCATGGCGGTGGATCTATATACCGATAAGCGCAATCAGGCCTTGAGTTAATAAACATAATTAACCTTACAAAATTGTAAGCTTACCCCTTTGATTTGTAAGTTTAGGTAAAGGCTGGTCCACTTGCTTCAGCCTATAATTAGATATGATCTAAAAAGTATATTGCAAATGATTTTTACTGATAGGAAGAGGCATGACATGACCAATATCATTGAACTGAAAAATTTGAAGAAGAACTTTAATGGCCAGCATTCGGTTGACTTGGATCATCTTACCGTGAAGCAGGGGGAAATCTATGGTTTCTTAGGGCCTAATGGGGCCGGGAAAACCACCACCATGAAGATGATTCTCTCCTTAATCCCCCCCTCATCGGGTCAGATTGAAGTCGGAGGACAATCCATTCTAGCAAATAGGGCTTATTTAAATGACATCGGCTCAATGATTGAAGAGCCCTCCTACTATCCCAATTTAACTGGATATGAAAACCTCCTAGTCTTTCAACAAATGCTGGGTTTTGATAAGGAAAATATTTGGGAAACCCTTGAATTAGTTGGCTTAGCTGAAGAGAAGAATCAGAAAAAACTGGTCAAAGACTATTCTTTAGGGATGAAGCAGCGCTTAGCCCTTGCCTTTGCCTTAGTTAAGCAACCCAAAATCTTACTTCTTGACGAACCGACCAACGGCTTAGATCCTAGCGGTATCCACGAGGTCAGAGAATTGATTATTAATCTAGCCAAGAGTCAGGGTTTGACCGTCTTTATTTCCAGTCATATTTTATCGGAAATTGAACAGATGGCTGATCGGGTGGGCATCATTAACCAGGGGCGCCTGGTCTATGAAGGCGAAATTGACCAAATCAAGGCTAATCATTGGATTGAATTTCGTGGAGAATTTGAAAGCCAGTCCTTGGAAGGGCTGTTAAGTCGCTACTATGGGCCCGATGACTTTGAAGTGGCGGACCATCTCTTGAAAATCAAGACCACGACTGACGACAAAGTCGCCATGCTCGCTAAAGCTTTGGTTGAGATGGATTTTCCGCTTTTTAGGATCGAGTCCAAAAAGGAAAGTCTGGAAGATATTTTTCTACAGTTAACCAAGGAGGTATAGGATGGTGAAAGCTTTACAAATCGAACTTTTAAAGAGTCGCCGAACCCGATCGTTTTCACTTGCAGCCATCCTGATGCTGGTGGCCTTGCTATGGAATCTAGTTAGTTTAGGTAGTGAGTTTTCCAGCCGCCAACTGGATGCGGTAGGGGTCTTGTTTAACAATCAAACCGTTAATAGCCTCTTACTCCCCATAGCCATTAGTATTTTTACCAGTCGAATCGTTAATAATGAAAGAATGGGGCAGACCTTTAAACTGCAAAATGCCAATGGCAGAAGCACACTGAAGATTTTTGATAGTAAATTGCTCCTCACGGCCTTATTTTTCCTGCTCATTGCAATCGTCCAAACCGGGCTTGTGACCCTATATGCCTCTAGCCATGGGGTCCATGTTCCGCTGTCAATCAGTCTCCTGCAAGTGATTGGACAATTTCTGGCCAGTCTCAGCTTAATCTACTGCTATTTATTCCTGGCGTTGGTGATCGAAAAACAAGGGCTTTTGTTATCCTTAGGCTTTATGGGTGGCTTTTTTGGCCTGGTTTTAGCCTCAAAAACCTCGGCGCTTGGGAGTTTTATCCTGCCTTTTTTAGGGGCAGGCTACTTAGCCCCCTATAAATTTAACCTGATTGATGGTAGTTCTTACAACTATATTTTGGATGCTTGTCTGGGATTACGCTTACTGCTTTATTTGCTTTACCTAGCTATCATAGCGGTTGCCGTCCGGGCCATGATTGCCAGAAAGGGGACCTTAGCATGAGAGACTATCTAGCACAAGAATGGTATAAATTGAGAAAAGTCCAATTATTCTGTATCGGCCTGGTCTTTCTGGCCATAGCCAGCTTTATTGGCTTGGGGATCTATTTTGCCAACCAGTCCGTTTTTACTGAAGGGACCCAATACCAAGTCATGTGGGGCCAGCTGACCTTTTATTATAGCCAGGTGTTATCGGCGCCCATGCTGGCCATTTTTATCTCCATGAGCTTAAATCAAGAATTTGAAAGAAAGAATATCGAAATGCTTCGAGCCAATGCCGTGTCGATTAGGAAGCTGCTTTTTAGTAAAATGATAGCAGTTCTTGGAATCGTAGCTCTGGTCCAGGTCATGCTTTTCTTAGTCTATCTGGGGGGAGTATTGGCTGCAGACCTGGCTTTATCGCTGGATACCCTGGTCAATTTAAAATGGATTGTCCTGTCAGTCTTGGCCTCGGCAAGCATTCTTTCTATTCAAAGTTATCTCTTTTCTAAAAGCAGGAATTTTAGCCAGTCAGTGGGCCTTTCTGCCCTAGGTGCTATGGGTGGCTTTGTCCTGCTCTTCATCAATGAAAACTTGGTGCCATTCTATCCATACTCCCAAGTCATGGTGGCCTTACGCAGCCGAGCGCTTGAAGACTTTAGCTTGGCTGAACTGGTTTTATTCCTCTTGGTCAATGTGGGGGTTACGGGCCTATTCTATCAATTATCTTGTCAAGAATTAGCTAAAACAAAATAAGGGTAGGTCCTTTGATGGGCTTTAGATAGGTATAAGATGAAAGCTCAACAAGTATTAGACCGCTCTAAGGGAAGGTTTTGAGCGAGTAACGAGTAAAAAGAAGCTTTAGTCAATAATGGCCACAAGAAAAAGGCGCTGGTGGAGCATGTGTAGCTTCACCAGCGCCTTATTTTTACTATAGCTAGCGGTCAGTCCTACCAGGAAACAATTTTCCCTAGGGCATTTCGCAGTTCGTAGTTGGCCATGAACCATTCGATATTCCCCTTGAAGTTGCGTTTGAATTGGAGGACGCCGTAATCAGGTCCCTCTTCAGAAAAGTCGCTACTGGTCCCATAGAAATTAAAGTAGTTAAAGTCTTTGTCGATGGCCTCTAGGAGCATACGATAGAGGATGGCGTAGGGCCCTTCAAAGCGGGTAAACTTGCTGAAAGCGCCACTGGAGAAGTAAATAAAGTCCTCAGCCGATTGGATGAAACTGGCGCAGGCCAGGTTGACGATATTGCCTTCTTCTGCCTTCAACTTTTGGATCTTTTCAATTTTCTTTTCCCAAATGCCGATATTTTCATTAAGCTCGCGGATTTTATTCTTGGTCTTTTTAGGGTTGACCTTACCCAGGGCGAGTTTTTCTTCCAATTCTTGCCGTTCTTTTTTGAGCTTGGCGATGGTCTCTTTGGTTTGGCTCAGGAAGTAGTCACAATCAATATAGGCCAGGGCCAGGATGAGGTCGTCTTTGAGGATGTTTTTGAGATTTCGGAAGTATTTAGCGTCTCTGAGTTCAAAACCAATCCGCTCTGAGGTCTCTTGGTTGATCTCATCGAGAATTTTACAGTCCGCTTCATCGTAAATATCCAGTGACCGTACTTGCACGCCTTCCTTGATGGTGCGGTTGATGGTGTAGCGGGCAATTTGCGAGACATGCTTCAGGAGATTATCCTTAGTGAGTCCGGTCAAATCCTTGGAAAAGACGCAACGAGTGGCCAGGGTGGGATCATCGAAGAGGTCGTGGTCAGTTTTAATATAGCCTTCCGCCTGCAGGATCCTATCCACGCTGTAGGCTTGGGGATTATCCTCGATAAAGTCGACATCGGAGAAGTAGCGTTCGTTGAGGAAGGGGTTGACCCGGACACAGAGGACCCGCCAATTCTTCTTAAAGTAATTTTTTAAGTGGTGGAAGTAGAAATCGACCAGGTCTTGGTTAGCATAATCCATAATCGGTCCAAATTGGGTGGTCACCTTGTAGAAAAACTTCTTGTAGGGGTAGTAGATGAAGATGGCATAGGCCAGTAGGGACTCCCCTTCGACGACCGCCAGGATTTTGGAAGTGGTCTGGTTGCTTTCGGCCAGGCGTTGGTAGTCAGCTCCCTGGGTAAAGAAGTGACGGTCGGGCTGCTTTTGTTGAAAGTCTTCGAGTTCTTCGGCTGAAATTTCTTTAAAAATCATAATAGTCCTTTGCTAATTGTGTAATTGCTTTTATATTTATTTTACTAATAATAAGCAAAATCTCGTCTAACAGCTCCCATTATAGCAAAAAAACCGCCTAAAGCTCAGGCAATTTTTGCCCTAGAGCGATGGCGCTTAAGGGGCTGACTGAAAGAGCCTAGGGAAGTTGTATTGAATTGATGGCTAAATTTGAGTACAATAAGTAGGATTATGATGTATAAAAAACATGTCAAACAATTCTGGGAGAGTAAAGATGCCAAAAAATGAAAAAGACCTGGAAACCATCGACCAGGAAGCACGCGCAAAAGCCAAATTGAATGAAGGATCGGCCTGGATGTCCATATCCAGTATGGTCTCACGGATCATCGGGGTCCTCTATATTATTCCTTGGATGCGTTGGATTGGAGACCCCCATACGGGAACCCAGGCCAATGCCTTGTATAGTATTGGTTACAATTATTATTTGATTTTCTTATCGGTGGCGATTGCTGGCGTGCCGGCCGCCATTTCTAAGCAGATGACCAATTACATGGCCCGGGGAGAATACGGGACCAGTCGCCGGCTCTTTAAGAGTGGGGCCATTCTAATGACCATCACCGGTCTAGTCTGTGCCCTCCTCCTCTACCTGGCAGCGCCGGCCCTGTCGCAAAACTTACCAGCGGCTCGGGAGGAAGATGTGGTCTTAGTCATCCGCTCTTTGGTGCCGGCCTTGGCCGTGATTCCCCTCTTATCTATTCTTAGAGGGGGCTTTCAAGCCTATCTGGAGATGAAGCAGAGTGCCATCTCCCAGGTGACCGAGCAGATCGCCCGGGTAGCCTATATGCTAGTGGCGGTTTTTGTGATCCGTCAACTCTTGGACGGCTCGGTGGCAGCGGCGGTAGGGCACTCCACCTTTGCGGCCTTTATCGGTGCGGTGGTGGCCATTATTACCTTGGTTTTCTATTATATCCGTGATAAGGACCAGTACCAGCTGCCAGAAGGTTATGTGGATACCAATACGGTGTCTACCAAAAGCCTCTTATTCGAGATTGTCCGGGTGGCCATTCCCTTTGTCATCACCGGATCAATTGTTGAAGTCATCAACTTGATCGATATGAATACCTACATGCCGATGATGCAGCAGGTGAGTGACTTGCCCCATGATCAATTGGTCTACCAATATGGGGTCTTTAACGCTAATGCGCGGCGGGTGATTCAAATCATCCTCTCCTTTGCGACCGCCATTGCTTCGACTTCGGTTCCAGTGGTGACTGATACCTATATCCGGGAATTGACCCACTACCGCCGGGCCAAGTTGACACAAAAGGTCAAGGCCAGCTTCACCAAGACTCGGGAAGTGATCTTACATACCTTGAATCTTTTCAGTCTAATCATGTTACCGGCTTCCTTGGGGATGGCCCTGGTTGCGGGTCCGGTTTACCAACTCCTCTATGGGATTTATGACCCCCTAGGTGAATGGTACTTACAGATCTCTTCAGTGATGGCGATTCCCATGGGACTCTTCTCGGTTTTAGTGATGGTTCTCCAAGCCATGGACGAACAAAAACGGGCCATGGTGGGAATTGCCCTCGGAGTGGTTATGAAGTTGATCGTCCAATACCCACTCTTGGCTGTCTTTGGTAGTGAAGGTGCTATGTATGCCTCCATCCTGGCCTTTGTTTACATGTGTGCTTACTACTTGGTGATTATTCAGTCCCAGGTCCAACTGGGAGTGAAGGCAGTCCTCAACCGCTTATCCGGAGCCTTGAAGGCTAGTGGGCTCATGCTTCTGATTGACGGGTTACTCTTAGTCTTCTTTAAGGTCGTTATCGGCGCGCCAAATCGCTTAGGCGCCTTGGTAGAATTACTGGTCTTAGGTAGCGTGGGTGCCTTTGTCTATGTCTTGTCGATTAGTAAGAGCCGGCAACTGGATGTCATCATCGGCCAAAGACAAGCCGAACGCTTAAGAAACTTCTTTCATATTGGGTGAAAATAAATAAGAATGGCTCTTCAACGATCAAATTCAAAAGCAGAACGAAAGCTCATTAAGATCTTTTACTAAAGAACAAAAATGAAATACTTTAATCAGAGAGCGACTCCTTGTGGGTGGCTCTCTTTTTTGTGGGAGTAAAAAAAGTCTTTCAATTTATATATTTTAGAGTATAATTCTATCCAATTAAGGAGGCTTGCCTGAGGAAAGCTTATGAGAAGAACTAGCCAAGTCCTCTTAAAAACGCAGTTTACGCGGAGGTGAAGTAATTGATTAAAATCGATCATGTGACCAAGTCTTTTGACCACCATAAGGGAATTTTTGATATTAGCCTGGAGGTGGCGGACGGTCAGGTTATGGGCTTTATTGGTCCCAATGGGGCAGGGAAGTCGACGACCATTCGCCATTTGATGGGCTTTTTAAAGGCCGATAAGGGAACTTTGACCATCAATGGCTTGGATTGCTGGCGAGAAGCTGACCAGGTTAAGAAGGGCTTGGGTTATTTACCTGGGGAAATCGTCTTTCCTAGTGGACTATCCGCACATGATTTTCTAGCCATGCAAAGGGAAATCCACCGCCATCAGGATACCCGCCTAGCCGAAGATTTAATTGATCGCTTTCAATTGAATATGGCTATTCCTATTCATAAGATGTCCAAGGGGATGAAGCAGAAACTGGCCCTGGTGGCTTGTTTTATGTGTGATCCGGACATTATTATCCTGGATGAACCCAGCACTGGACTTGATCCGCTCATGCAAGAAGAATTGATCCAGCTTTTAAGGGAAGAAAAGGCCAAGGGCAAAACTATCTTCCTCTCTTCCCATGTCTTGGAAGAAATTGAACGGATCGCCGATGAAATCTGTATTATCAAAGAAGGTCGGATCGTGAAAAAGTTGGATATTGCCCAGCTCCATGCCGAAATGAAAGAATTCCTGCAGGTGACCTTAAAAGATGAGAAACCTCTCAGCTTGACTTTACCGGGGATTGAAGATTTAGGTCAGCAGACCTACCGAATTCCCCTCGAGGGTGATTATAATGCCCTCCTTAGGGAAC
Organism: Aerococcus sp. Group 2; assembly: GCF_905125285.1. NCBI lineage: Bacteria > Bacillati > Bacillota > Bacilli > Lactobacillales > Aerococcaceae > Aerococcus > Aerococcus sp. Group 2. The sequence goes on from NZ_CAJHPA010000003.1 coordinate 108,107, forward strand.
TGGCCCAACACGATATTGCTGATTTACGTGGCCAAGCGGTGACCTTACGCGAGCTTTTCCAAAAATATTACCGGGAGGGGGATTAACATGCCTGTAAAAGTTATCTGTCAAACCGCCTTAAAAATGAATCGGGCCTTCTTGACCCTAGTGACGCTATCAGTCCTAATTGCGGAAGTGTCCTTGTTAGCAGTCTTTCCTTGGGTGAATAGTAATGCCGGCTATGCCGAGATGCTCCAGGGGCTGCCTGATAATATGCTGGCTGCCTTTGGGATGCAGGGAGATGTGACCAATGTCAATGATTATCTCTATATCAATTTCTATAATTCCCTTGCCATTTATATTTTGATCTTGGTAGTGATTGTCCTGGCCGTCCGCTTGACCGCTAAATTACTGGGCGATACCTCCCTGGTTTATTTTCTCAATGCCTCTGTTTCCAGGAAGCAGTTCTTACTTAGTCAAATCCTGGTCTTTAAATTGGCCCTCGCCTTTCTCGCCTTGGTGGCCTTCTTGGGAGCAGCTGTGGGTCAGGTCTTTCTACCAGACCAGGACTTTCATTTCTTTGACCTGATGAAGATAATTGCGAATTACTGGCCCTTTTTATCTTGATGGGGTCGCTGTGTATTCTGCTAAGTGTGATCTGTGACAATAGTAGCCAGGCCTTGGCCGCTTCGACTTCTCTAGTGATGTGCTTTTATCTGGCCGATGTCTTTCGGAAATTATCGGATCAGCTCGATTGGCTGGACTATTGTACCTTGTTCACTTTTTACGATCCAGATAAGATCTGTAACGATACCCATTACTTTCTCGTCTCTTCCCTAGCCATGGTTTTAGTCAGTCTCTTGATCGATTATGGCTCGGTCATGTATTTTTCCAGACGGGACCTTTACCTCTGAGGGGAGGTTAGAGGCAATCAGCTAATATTTCTTGAGCAAAGTCAAGCTTTTTTTGATACAATAAAAGAGACCGATGCAAATAAGTTTATACGCTCGTGACTGGGGTCTGGAGCGGTTGATTTTAGGCCAATTTCAAAGCTCAGCAATCGCTCAGGCAAACTTATTTGATACGCTAAGGACCGCTTTTCCTGATTGAGGGAAGAGCGCTTAACGGATACAGTAGAAAAGATAGCGAAGAGTTAATGATTAACTTGGAAGAAATGCGGGGATTAAGGAACGCATTCGTTCCTTTTTTCATTGCTAAGTTTTAGGAGGATTATCATGGGGAAGGTCATTGCCATTGCCAATCAAAAAGGCGGCGTCGGTAAAACGACAACAGCAGTCAATTTAGCTGCTGCACTGGCTTATTCAGACAAACAAGTGCTCTTAGTCGATAGTGATGCCCAGGGAAATGCCACCAGTGGTTTAGGCATCTCTAAGGCAGAAGTCGAACGGGATATTTATGATGTTTTAGTCAATGATGTGGACATGGCGACCACCATCCAGCAATCATCGCGGGAAAACCTGGTCCTGGTCCCAGCCACCATCCAATTAGCGGGAGCGGAAGTGGAACTCACCAACCTCCCCCACCGGGAAGCCCGGATGAAGCAGGCCATTGATGGGGTCAAGGAAAATTACGACTATGTCATTATTGACTGCCCCCCATCCCTAGGCCACTTGACCATTAATGCCTTTACTGCAGCGGATGCGATCTTGATCCCGGTACAGAGTGAATACTATGCTCTGGAAGGCTTGAGTCAATTGCTTAATACCATTCAATTGGTTCAAAAACACTTTAACCCCCACTTGAAGATTGAAGGGGTCTTGATGACCATGTTCGACTCGCGGACCAACCTAGCCAATGAAGTGGTGGAAGAAGTTCGCAAATACTTTGGCGACAAGGTCTATAACACCTTGATCCCGCGTAATGTGCGTTTGTCGGAAGCGCCCTCCTATGGCCAATCGATTATTGATTACGATATGAGTTCCAAAGGGGCGCAAGTCTACCTACAACTGGCAAAGGAAGTGCTCGCAAATGACCAGTAAGAAAAACCGGGGTCTGGGTAAGGGGATCGGGGCCCTCTTTCCCGGAGACTCCTTCGATAATGAAGCCACCGACCTGACCCAACAGGCCCAAGCCATCGACCAAGAAGCTGAGGAAGCAGAGGCGAGTGAGAGCGGCCCAGGAGAAAGTCGCAAAGACCAGGTCCAAGAGATTCCCCTTGATGAGATTCGTCCCAACCCCTACCAACCACGGACCGAATTTGACCCCACCGCCCTGCAAGAATTAGCTGATTCCATTGAAGAACAAGGGCTCTTACAACCCATTACCCTGAGAAAGTCAGCCATTAAGGGCTATGAAATTATTGCCGGGGAACGCCGCTTCCGGGCCATGAAACTAGCGGGCTATGATACTATTCCAGCCCTCGTCCGGGACATGACCGACGCTCAAATGATCGAGACCGCCATCATTGAAAACCTGCAACGTGAAGACCTGACTCCTCTGGAAGAGGCTCAGGCCTACCGCAACTTAATGGATGAACTCGACCTGACCCAGGCTGAAGCCGCTAAACGTCTGGGTAAGAGCCGATCCCACCTGGCCAATACCTTGAGACTCTTAGACTTAAATGAAGATGTCAAAGAGCTCCTCCAAAACAAAAAACTTTCCATGGGCCAAGCCCGAACCTTGTTAGGGTTGAAAAACAAGAAAGACCAAAGCCGCTTAGCTAAAAAAGTGGTGGATGAAGGCATAACCGTTCGTCACTTGGAAAAAATGGTCCAAAACCTTAATGAACCGGTCCAACCAGCTCCCAAAGTGGCTAATAATAAGGCCGAAAAGCCAACTTATTTACTCGAGGGGGAAGAGCACCTCATGGATAAGTTCGGTACCAATGTGCAGATTAAACCCAAGGGCCAAGCCGGCAAGATTGAAATTGAATACCTATCCCAAGAAGACCTCACCCGGATCTTGGATATTTTAGACATTCGTTTTGATGATTGAGGTGAAGAAGATGGCTGAAAAGAATTATGATTTAAATGATATCGTGGAAATGAAGAAGCCCCATCCGTGTAAGACCAATGCCTGGAAGTTGATCCGCATGGGGGCTGATATCCGCATGAAATGCCAAGGCTGCGGGCAATCTGTCATGATGCCGCGCCGTGAATTTGAAAAGAAAATGAAAAAAGTCATTGGCCATGATGACCAAGGCAAGTAACCGCCAGTAGTATAGGCGCCAGCTGCTGTAGACGAAAAGCTGGCCCGCAACTAAGAACTGGCTAAGTGAAGATTATGAATTTTAAAGAGAAAGAGTGACCGAAAAACCATGCCTTTAACAGCAGGAATCGTGGGTTTACCTAATGTGGGGAAATCTACCTTATTTAATGCCATTACCAAGTCCCAAGTGGAAGCCGCTAACTACCCATTTGCGACCATTGACCCTAATGTGGGGGTTGTGGAAGTGCCCGACCAACGTTTGTGGAAGTTGAGTGAAATCTACCAACCTAAAAAGACCATCCCAACCACCTTTGAATTTACCGATATTGCTGGGATTGTCAAGGGAGCCTCCAAGGGTGAAGGCTTAGGTAACAAGTTCTTAGCCAACATCCGGGAAGTGGACGCCATTTGTCACGTGGTTCGTTGCTTTGATGATGGGAACATTACCCACGTGTCTGGCGGTATCAACCCCCAAGATGACATCGAGACCATTAACTTGGAATTAGTTCTGGCTGACTTGGAAAGTGTCAATAAGCGCTATGAAAAAGCGGTAAAAATGGCTAAGTCTAAAGACCACGATGCCGTGACCGAGGCCAACACCCTGAAGAAATTAAAAGAAGCCTTAGAAGCCGGCAAACCAGCCCGGACCGTTGACTTCAACGAAGAAGAAGAGGCGGTAGCTAAGCAATTATTCCTCTTAACCATGAAACCAGTCCTCTATGTGGCTAACGTCAGCGAAGATGATGCTAGTGATGGGGACAATGACTATATCAAGCAAGTTCGCCAGTTAGCCCAAGCAGAAGGGTCCGAAGTGGTGGTGGTTTCAGCTAAGTTAGAAGAAGACCTAGCCACCATGGATGAGGAAGACCGCGACATGTTCCTAGAAGACTTGGGCATGGACCAATCCGGCTTAGATGTATTGATCCAACAAGCCTACAAGTTACTAGGCCTAGCCACCTACTTTACGGCCGGGGAACAAGAAGTCCGGGCCTGGACCTTTAAGAAGGGCATGCATGCCCCTCAAGCAGCGGGGATTATTCACTCCGACTTTGAACGTGGTTTTATTCGTGCAGAAACCGTCCACTACGATGATTTGGTCGAATATGGCAGCATCCAAGCCTGCAAGGAAGCTGGACGCTACCGTTCGGAAGGCAAGGACTATGAGGTCCAAGACGGCGACGTCATGCTCTTCCGCTTCAATGTTTAGGAGGTGGACGTCGTGTTCAATCAAGATAAAAAAAACGACCAAGCAGCCGAACGCCAGGCCCAACTCGACCAATACGAGGCCGAAAATAAGGCCCTCTATCCCCAATTAACCAAGCGCAATAAGGAATTTGTCTTCCAATTTGAAAAGGCGATAAAAGATAAGGACTTACGCGGTCGGAATAAGACCGAAGTCCTCCATGAGATCTTAACCACCTTGGTGGAGACCCAAGCGAGTGGTCAAACCGCCCAACAGCTCTACGGCCAACCCTACCAATACGCCGAAGAATTGGAAAAACAACCCACCGCTAAGGAATTAGCCCCTGCACCTTTTTGGATGCATTGGGTAGAAGGGGCCCTCTTTGTGGGCGGACTCTTCTCTATTATCGCTGGCTTGTCAGCCCTCTTATCCAATAACCAAGCCAACTCAGCCACCGCCTTTGGGCCGGCTGCTTTGGTGGTTAACTTTGTCATGGGGGGCTTAGCCATGGCAGTCTTAAACCAATACAGTCCCGATATGAGCCAAGAAAAGGGCAAGCGCGGCATTGGTCGCTATATCCTGCTCTCGGTTCTAGTGGTCGGCTTGTGGATGCTGATCTTGGTCGGCGCCCTAGCTATCTTACCTCCATCCTGGAACGGCGCCTTACCGCCATTCGCATATCTTGTCATCGGAGCCCTAGCCTTCCTTGCCCGCTGGTGGTTCCAAGGACAATTTATGGGGAAAAACTAAAATATCTTTTCTTTAATAGATAACACTTTTGAGCATGCGTTCTGCTTTTGAAATTTGGTCGTTATACAGCCATGGCACCGGCTCGAGCACGAGGTCTCTCACCTAGCGAGCTTCAAAGGGGGCGTACGGCTAAAGCCTACGCTCCCTAATTCACATCGCTTGCTCATTCATGGCTAACGACCTATTTCAAAGCGCCACTCTTGTTCAAAGTGATTTAACAAAAGGAAATTTTATTAATATCAATAATTAGTTCGCAAAAACTAAAATAATAGTGAATAAAAAAGTGTTTCTGGAAAGCTGAAATTGCTTTTCTAGAAACACTTTTTATTGTGCGGATTTTTAAAACAATAATTTTTTGATAAATAAAAATAGCTATGAGCAGAACGTATGCTCATAGCTAGAGATCAACCGGAGTTACGTAAACCGGTGGCGATTCCGTTAATGGTGGTGTGGATGAGTTTTTCGTAGTCTTCATCCAGTTCATTGTGACGGAGGCGTTTGATCAGTTCGATTTGAATGTAGTTTAAGACATTGAAGTAAGGCAGACGATAGTCCAGGCTGGCACGTAAGGAGGGGTTGGTAGCCAGGAATTCGTCATGGTTTTCAATGGCTAAGAGAATATCTTTGGTTAATTGCCATTCATCGCGAATGGTGGTAAAGACGGACCGCACTGCTTCGCTTTCTGCCAATTGGGCATATTGCTCGGCGATGTTCATGTTGGACTTGGATAAGACCATGTCTACATTGGACAATAAGGAATGGAAGAAGGGCCAGCTTTGGTACATGGCTTGGAGTTTTTCCAGGTTGCCTTCATCTTGGTCGATAAAGTGTTTGAAGGCGGAACCAACCCCATACCAACCTGGGAACATGATCCGAGTTTGCGACCAGGAGAAGACCCAAGGAATGGCACGAAGTCCGGAGATTTCCGTGATGGTCTTACGGGCAGCGGGACGAGACCCGATATTTAAGCTGGACACTTCCTTAATTGGTGTGGCTTCAAAGAAATAATCATAGAATTCCGGCGTATCAAAGACTAAGTGGCGGTAAATCCCATTGGAGTAGTGGACAATGTCATCCATGTCTTGGTAGAAGTCTTCCACCTCAGCCTTCTTATCAACGGAGCCCGGCACGATCCGACTAATGGCAGCGGACACCAGCATTTCCAGGTTGTAGTAGGCTACATCTTGGTTGCCGTATTTATTCTCAATAATTTCCCCTTGTTCGGTTAGACGGATGCGGTCCTTGATGGAGCCGAAAGGTTGGGAAGTGACCGCTTCATAGGAAGGGCCGCCCCCACGACCTACAGTCCCGCCCCGGCCATGGATAAAGGTGATCTTAATTCCGTGGGCTTCACCGAGTTGGGTCAGTTCTTGTTGAACCTTGTAAAGGGTCCAAACGGAGGAGAGGTAGCCACCGTCCTTGTTACTGTCAGAGTAACCCAGCATGACTTCTTGGTAGTCATGGTTGGCCTTGATCCAGTTTTGGACCAGGTCATAGCTGAGAAATTCTTCCATAATCCCTTGGGCGTTTTCCAAGTCTTCGATGGTTTCAAAGAGGGGAACGATTTGGACCCGGGCTTGTTCAGGATCCACTAGGCCGACTTCCTTGAGCATGATGGCCAGTTCGAACATATCGGAGACACTTTCGGTGTGGGAGATGATATGTTGCTTGATCACTTGGTCGCCCAGTTGGTCTTTTAGGAAACGCGCAGTTTTAAAGATCTTCAGTTCTTTTTCTAAGAGCTCGGATTTTTCACTATGGGCCGAAGATAGAGGTCTAGGGTCTTCTAGTAATTCCTTGAGGAGGACCTTGACTTTGTCTTTTTCTGAAAGGGCAGAATAGTCATCGACAATCTTAGCTGATTTCAATAATTCGGCCACGCAGGCTTCATTGACACTGGAATCTTGACGCATATCGATAGTAGCCAGGTAAAAACCGAAAATATCGATGGCTTCTACTAACTCATTGAAGTCCCCGGTTAAAAGAGCGTCTTCGCCATTGGCTAGGAGGGACTCCTTAATTACTAAGAGGTCAGCCTTAAAGGCTTCCGCATTTTGGTAGCTTGGGGTTGGGGCCTGGTCATCTCTTTTTAGGCCGTTTTTGACTTCGGCTAAGTTTTGTTCGAGTTTGGCCTTGATATAGTGGAAGGCCCGGCGGTAAGGTTCATTCTCCCGGTAAATGGACTGGTCATTGGACTTAGCTGCCAAAGCTTCCATGGCAGGACTAATGTCTACTAGGGTAGTGGATAGGGAGAAGTTGCGGTAGAGTTTATAGACCTTGTCAATGTAGTAATTGAGGATGACTTCGCTTTGGGTGGTGGCAGACAGAAGCAAGGTTTCGGCGGTCACGTAAGGGTTGCCGTCGCGGTCGCCCCCAATCCACATACCCATGGTGATGGGCTTGGCTTGGTCGAGCTCGATCCCCTTTTGAGCCGCTAAGTGGCGGTATTGCCGACTTAACTTGGTGATGGCCCGGATTAAGGAATTGTTATAGTAGGCGGTCACATTGGTGATTTCATTACGAACGGTGAGTTTCTTTTCCCGGATAATGTCCGTCTGCATAATAATTTCAACATAGCGGCGCAGGTCGGTGTACCATTTGTCGCGGTTGACCACGCCAGCCTTGACGTCATGGTACTTGCGCAAGAGTTGGTGGATTTGATTGGTCAATTCCAGGATGGTCTTACGTTGAACTTGGGTCGGATGGGCCGTTAGGACGGGAACCACATTGACGTGTTCGAGAATTTCCTTGGCCTGGTCACTTTGGCTGACCCGGTCAATGGTTAAGGCGAGTTTACCCAGGTAGTCTTGGTCGGTATTGTTTTGATAGTTGATTTCATAGGCGAAATCGACATCTTCAGAAATATTAATCAGTAGCGGCAAAATCGAAAAATAGCGGGAAACGACCACCATTTCATCGTTACTGAGCTGGGCGACGACACTTTCCAGTTGCTTGTAGTCTTCCTTCATGGAGAGATCAACCAAACCTTGGATCATTTCAAAGACTTGGTCCCCCACCATCTTATGGGTGGTGTCATCAAGGATTTCCTTTAAGACATGAACTTCTTCTTTGACCATGGATTGGGTGATATTGGCTTCCAACTTTTTGACTGGCACACTGTTCACTCCTTTATGGAACCGCACGTTCCTTATTTGTCCCTATGATACCACTTTTCCAGCTAATGAAACATGGGGATCGCCCCTTAGGAAACGCTTACTTTTTTTATTTTCTTAACTGATCACTGAAATAATATTACGTAAATATTACAGGAGTTTGTCATAAAGCCAGCTTTAATCAGATTTTCTTTACTTTTAAAGTTAACGAAAACTCATAAAAATGCCTATAAATAAGGTTTTTCACTACTTTTTTGGAAAATAGCATTAGAAAGTTTAAGGAATGGTTAATATTACAGAAATGTTACAATATGACTTTAACTTCTTTTCAGGGCTTGTTATAATATAAGTGAAAAGAGAGCATGGTATGCCGTCTTTCCCTAAGGGAGGTTATTAAAATGAAAGCAAGAAATCAAAAAATGAATCAATATAATAAATGGATCAGCCTGGCGTCACTGTCCTTATTGTCGGCGGCAGCTTTACAAGTGGCAGACGCACCAGAAGTCTTAGCAGAAGCTAATCCAGGTAGTGCATCCAGTGGCTGGGTTCAAGAAGGGCACAGTTTCAAAACTCTTGATGAAGCGATGACCTATGGGAACCAACACGCAGATTGGTCCAAGTATAAACAATACCGGGTCAATTACGCCGGTCCTAATCGCTTTGTCCTTAAATGGGAATTGAAGAATCCTCAAGCGAGTGGTCAAAACACTGAAACGACAAGCCCAGTCAAAACAAGCAGTGAAAAACCTGTAGCGACCAACAAAGCGGTTGAAAAACCAGCTGTCAGTGGTCCCTATACCGTACAATCCGGCGATTCGCTCTGGAGAATCAGTCGCAAGCATGGCGTAAGTATCCAAGACCTCATGACTTGGAACAAGTTAGGCGCTAACTACATGTTACATCCAGGTGACAAGTTAGTGGTTCAAGCGCCTGACAAGGCAGAAGTTCCAGCTGAAAAACCAAGTGTGGAAAAACCAAGTGAAGCCGCAAAGCCTGATGAAAGTACAACTCCTAGCGCATCCTACACGGTTCAATCCGGCGATTCCCTCTGGAGAATTAGTAATAAGTATGGGGTAAGTATCCAAGACTTAATGACTTGGAACAAGCTAGGAGCTAACTACATGCTCCACCCAGGAGATAAGTTAGTGGTCAAAGCGCCTACTAAGGCAGAAACTTCAACAACAAAACCAAGTAGCGAAGCTAGTCAAGAAAGTGAAAAACCAGCTAAAGCGGACACGACTAAAGTAAAAGATGGTTGGCAAAAAGAAGACCAAAGCTTTAAGACTGTTGAAGAAGCCATGGCCTTTGGTCGTCAACATGCTGACTGGTCTAAATATAAACAATATCGGGTCGACTATGCTGGAAATGGTCGCTATGTTCTCAAATGGGAATTAAGAAAGCCAGATGCAAGTCCTGAAGCTAATGAAGAAAAGCCAGCAAAACCAGCTGAAAACACAACCTCAAGTGCATCCTACACGGTCCAATCCGGTGATTCGCTCTGGAGAATTAGTAACAAGTACGGGGTAAGCATCCAAGACCTCATGACTTGGAACAAGTTAGGCGCTAACTACATGCTTCACCCGGGTGACAAATTAGTGGTTCAAGCCCCTGCTAAAGCAGAAGTTCCAACAACAAAACCAAGTACCGCAAAACCCGCTGAAAGCACAACTCCTAGCGCTTCCTACACCGTCCAATCCGGAGACTCACTCTGGAGAATTAGTAACAAGTACGGGGTAAGTATCCAAGATCTGATGACTTGGAACAAGTTAGGTGCTAACTACATGTTGCATCCAGGAGATAAGTTAGTGGTCAAAGCGCCTGCCAAAGCAGAAGCTTCCACAGAGAAACCCGCTGAAACTTCAAAACCAGCCGAAAACACAACCTCAAGCGCTTCCTACACGGTTCAATCCGGCGATTCCCTCTGGAGAATTAGTAACAAGTATGGGGTAAGCATCCAAGACTTAATGACTTGGAACAAGTTAGGTGCTAACTACATGCTTCACCCCGGTGACAAATTAGTGGTCAAAGCGCCAGCCAAAGCAGAAGCTTCCACAGAGAAACCAGCCCAAGCGGTTAAGGTCAATACCAATCATGGCTTCGTCCGTGAACCTCGTCGTTTTAGCTCCATCCAAGAAGCCTTGAACTACGGAAATGGCGTCTTCAATTGGCGCAAGTACAAGAAGTTCTATGTCAATTACGCCGGACCTAATAGCTATACCTTAGACTGGGAATTAAGATAAAATAGACGTAAAAAAAGCCTTCAAGTCAATACTTGAGGGCTTTTACTATGGTCGAAATAAATTTTCAGCCTTATTCATCGTCTCCCTTGTTACGGAAGCCTTTCATGAAGTGGCGGACTCTCGGGATGGCGTAGGTCATCATTTGGTAGAGGCCAGGGATGAGGACATAGTCAAATTCACCGATTTTATCGGAAACCTTGGTCCCCCACATGCGCTTGAAGACCCAAAGTCCCCGGTAAGGCGAGTCTTCATCCGGATCGACGCTGACCCCACCAAAGTCATAGGTAGTAGCGCCTTTATCACGAGCGAAGCGCATGAGATCGTATTGGAGTTGGTAGTTGGGGCTGAGCTTGCGGTAGTGGTTAGAAGAGGCCGCATAGAGATAGTAGGCCTTCTTACCGCAGAAGCAGAGAATAGCTGCTGATAGGGGTAGGCCGTTGGGGTGGTCTTTGCGCAAGTCGTCCGCGTCCGCAATTAATTTTTCTTGCTTAGCTTGCCGGGTAGCCAGTTCCTTCAATTGGTTGTCTTTCTTCTTACTATCGCGGCGGGCTTCCACCTTTTCCCGGTCTTTTGCAATCAGGGCTAGTTCCTGGCGGGCTTCTGCTTCCATCTTGTCAGGCATTAACTTAATCATAAAGTAATATAAGTGGCCTTGGGGATGGAGGTTGTCGTAGAGGGCTTCAAAGTAGGAAATATCCCGGGTAGCAAAACCGTCCCGCTCCCCAGTTTCTTCCATTAAGCGGTGGAAGACATCCAGTTCGTCCCGGCTCCCTTCAAAGACTTCTAGACCCGACTTCATGGCCTTACGAACCAGGTTTCTGGTCTTGGCTTCATAGGAATTTAACAGGTCTTCGTCCGATTGGTCGATGGGGGTGTACATGGTTTGGCGGGGTTGGATATACTGTTCGCTCATCCCATCCTTAAAACCGGTATGGCGAAAGCCCAGAGTCTCTAAAAGTTTTAATGTCTCTTCATGACCTTCTCGCTCCAAGTCGGGGTCGATTTTTAGATAGACGGCGTGTTCTTCTTTAGCGGCCTTGACTGCGGCTTGGGTGATAGCAGCAACGGCATCGTGGTTCTTATAGTCGACCACAAAGCCCCGTGAAGCATAGGCAAAGGTCAATGGCGTGCCTTTGATTTTCTTGAATTGAATGTTAGCGACCGCCTCAACCTGGCCGGCGTCATCAGCCACGGCAACATTTTTGGAGTACCAACCGGTAAATTCCTTGGCTTTAGCCCAGTCGGTAAGTTGCAATAAGTCACCATTGGGATGGTTTTCAACGAAGTGGTTGTGGTCCGCGTCACTTAATTGGACGCTATGGTATTGAGTCATTTATTTTCAAATCCTCTCGCATGTTTTACTACTCCCTTAATCTTACCACGGCTTTAATTTTTTTGAAAAGCTGGCCCAAATTTTAAGGAAAGTTTTAGGCCAAATCGTCTTATTTTTCCGGCTGGGCCAGATGGTGGCTGTTGTTCGTCTGACTTTTAGCCAGGTCGCGGTAGAAGTTGAGCCAGATTTGCGCCACCCGGTCCTCACTGTAGTAGTGGGAGGCCGCTTGAGCCTTGTCCTGGTAGCTTTTGAGACTTTGGGGGTCTTGAGCCAGTTGAACAATCTTTTCGCCCATGGCAGCTCGGTCAGCACAAGGAATATAGTAACCGCCTAAAATATCTTGGTAGAGATCCAAATCACGCAGCATAACCGGAGTTTGGCAGGCAAAGGCCTCGAGAATACTCATGGGAAAGAGCTCGCTGTAACTGGGCAGGAGGAAGAGGTCGGCCAGGTTGTAATACTTGACCATGTCGGCCCGGTCCACCACCCCGGCAAAGTGAACATTGGCTGGCAGGTGTTTGAGGGCCTCTTGGTAGCGGTCATGGTCATCACTCAACTTCCCAAAAGTAAAACCACCCACCCAGTAAAAACAAATCTCTGGATGGTCGACGCCTAACTGGATAAAGTCATCGATCCCCTTACGACCCTGGATTTGCCCCACGCCTAAAACCACAAAGTCATTGGGACTGAGGCCTAGGGATTGGCGGAAGCTAGCTTTTTCTTCTTGGCTTTGCGGGTAGAAAGTATCGGTTGAGACAAAGTTGGGGATATAGGAGAGTTTCTTGGGATCAAAGTGGTAGTCTTGGACCAACTTATCAATAAAAACGGGGTTCACCACCACCAAATGGTCCATTCGCCGGTAGAAGGCAATCAGATACTTATCGAAGAGGGTCTGGATCCAGCCGGGCAGGTGGATAGACCCCCGCAAGGTCTCAGGGAGAAAATGGACATAGCCCAAGCGGACCCCGCGACGGCGTTTTAAGAAAGTTGATAAAAAGAAGGGAAAATTAATGGTATGGTAGTGGGAAATATCGCTGGTTTTAAGGGCATTATAAGTGACTTTGAGGTCTTTGGGGTAGTGCTTAACCAGGGTATTAACCAGTTCCCGGTAGGCACTGCCCACTCCTTGACCGGCTTTACTTTCGGCTTTTGAGAACATGTTAATCGATAAAGACTGCATAGAAAATCCTTTCTAAGGCTGGCGGGGCTAGGGATTTAGAGACCCAGTAGCTGGCCGATCCAGCTGGACAAGTAGAGGAGGCCGTAAGTATAGATAAATAAGGTAAAGGGTTTTCCTAGAGATAAGAAGAGGAAGAACCGTTTAAAGGACATGTTGGAGAGGCCAGCTAAGAGACAGAGGGCGTCCGCCGGAGAGACCGGAAAGAACATGCCAAAGATAAAGATCCGGTCAAAGGCCTTGGTGTTGAGATAGTGGATGTACTTGTTGTAGGACTTGGGCCCAATTAAGGCCATGACCAGGTGGCGACCGTAGCGACGGGCCAGCCAGAAGTCAATCACACTACCGATCATAATCCCGATAAAGTTTAAGAGAAAACCGTACCAGACCCCAAAAATGGCGGCCCCGGCCGGACAGGTCAAGCCTCCGGGAATAACGGGAATAACGGTTTGGACAATTTGAATCAGGATGAAAAGCCAGGGCGCCCAGCCACCAAAGCCACGCAAAAAGGCCTCCAAGTTATCTTGGGAGGAAAAGAGCCCCCTTTGGTAGGCCGCGTAGATCAGCCAGATGGTTAAGATTACCCCTAGAATTCCGACCAGATTGAAGACCCGGTTGGCTAAACGGGCCCGCTTAAGCGACCGCGTTTCCCGGGCCAAGTGTTGGCCTTTATTGGAATCAGATTTCAAGGCCTTCTCTTGCTTTCCAGCCCCATTCCGCTGGTCCGGCTTGTCTTTAGGACAGGAGGGCTCGGGGGAGACTGAATTCGGGTGAAAATCCTTGGGTGTGGGCATAGCGGTCGCCTCGCTTTCAACGTGTCTAGAGAAAAAATCAGGTCTTGAAAGCTGTCACAACAGCTCCGTTAAATCCATTATACGTTAAGGAGAATTGAAATAATATATAAAAAAACTAAGGATTTTTTTAAGAAATAGGTGCAAAGTGGCCCAGATGGCTTTGAATTTAAGCTTTTCTTAAGCAGATTTTAAGGCGAATGAAATTATTGCTGGGCGGATCTTTGGTAGAATAGATTCAAAACCAAAAAAGTTTCACAGAAAGTGCGACAAGCGCAAAAAGAGGCTAGGATTTTTTGCCTCAGTCTTATTAAAAATAAACAGAGGAGGGATCCTTGTGAAATTATTGATCGTTGATGACGACAAGGAAATTGTTGAATTACTAACTATTTATTCCAGCAATGAAGGTTATGATGTGATCCAAGCTTATGACGGGGATGAAGCTTTAAAGCGGATTAGTGAAAACCCCGATATTGCTTTAATTATTTTAGACATTATGATGCCCGGTAAGGACGGCTTGACCGTGGTTAAGGAATTAAGGAGCCGGGATGTTGACGTACCGATTCTTTTATTGAGCGCCAAATCCGCTGATATGGATAAGATTTCCGGCTTAACTACGGGTGCCGATGACTATGTGACCAAGCCCTTTAACCCCTTAGAAGTGATGGCCCGGGTCAAGTCACTCTTACGCCGGTCGGGAGCGAGTGACCAAGGCAGTGGCGATACCATTGAAATTGGTCCCTTGATCATCCATAAAAACTCCCACGAAGTAAAAACCATTGACGGGGAAGACATCCAGTTAACCGCCCTCGAGTTTGGTATTCTCTATCTCTTGGCTTCCCACCCAAATGAAGTCTTTTCAGCCGATGAAATCTTTGAACGGGTCTGGCAACAAGAATCCGTGGTCTCCGCCAAAACGGTCATGGTCCACGTCAGCCACCTCCGCGATAAAATCGAAACCGCAACCGGCGGCGACAAAGTCATCTCCACCGTCTGGGGCGTCGGCTATAAGATCAGTGAATAAAAGAAGGATGTGAGAACGCGACTAAAGACTTGAATTGCTGGAAGAAAATACCATAAGCACAGCAAGTCTGTGCGTTGGAATTTTCTGAAGCAACTTCAAGGCTAGCGTTCGAACTCAACTAGAGAGTGCGACAAGCGCGTTAGAAGGCAAGACCACTGGAGCTAAAGGGAGAAGAATTCTCAAAGAGAATTCGCAGGTCTTTAGTGAAGTGGACGCTTGCTCTGCGCTTGGAACAGGTTTAGAAGAGAGTGCGACAGTCACAACAAAGGACGAAAACGCTACGCATACTATATCTGTAACTCGCTAACGCTTCGAACAGCTATAGCAACTGGAGAAAACTGGGATAAGCTCAGTTATAAGGATGTGAGGACGCCTTCAGAGACTTGAAGCAACTTCAAGGTGGGCGTCTGAACGCGACTGAAGAGTGCGACAGTCACATAAAAGGGTTTAAGACAAGTATAGAGTAGCGTTTTGACGCTACTTTTTGCCCTGCCCATCGCCTAGGAAAGAAGGAAAAGAGCGCATGCCCGCTAAAAGACGCCTACGTATTTTTACGGAATTACTATTTGAAACCATCGCCGTGACAGCCTTACTGGTGATCGGTTATTTTGGGATGGTCTTTGTTTTTATTACCCTGACCGACTATTTCATGCCGCTGGTGGCTTCGGAAAATCCCTATTGGTTGCTCTTCTTTCCCCGTTTCCAACGCTATTTTGTCCTTGGTTTTACCGCTTTTTACTTGATGGCGGGCTTGATGATTTTGATTTGGCGGGTCTACCGGCGCAACCGGACCATTCAATTAGGCTTTATCCTCGATGAGCTCCACTACATCTCCAAGGGCAATTACAACCATAAAATTTCCACCAAGCATATGAACAGTATGGAACCCGTGGTTTCGTCCATTAACCGTTTGGTCGATTCGACTGTCAAAGCCATGGAAGAAGAGCGCCGGATTGAGGAATCTAAAGACGAACTTATCGCTAATATGAGTCACGATATCCGCACGCCCCTGACCTCGGTGATTGGCTACTTGGGCCTGATTGAAAATAAGCAAATCGATGACCCCGAGAAGATCCAAGAATATGTCCACATTGCCTATGACAAGGCCCTGCAGATGCAGAAGATGGTGGAAGACTTGTTCGAATACACCAAGATTCAAAATATCAACACTAAGATCAACACGCAAAAGACCAATGTGGTCCGTCTCTTAGAGCAATTAAGTGCTGAGTTTGAGCTCCAGGCCGATGAGGTCGGCCGGCGGATTGAGGTGGATAGTTCGGGTCAAGAGGACATTTGGGTCGAAATGGACCCTGAAACCATCGTCCGCCTTTTCTCCAACTTGATTACTAACGCCATTAAATATGGTGGGGAGGGTGACTATATTCTCCTTAGAGTGATTCCCAAAAAACAAAGCACCCGCTTTGAAGTGATTGATGACGGGAACGAAATATCGAAGGAGGCTTTGGAAAACCTCTTCCAACGTTTTTACCGGGTGGACCCCTCTCGGACGACCAAGGGGAGCGGGCTCGGACTTGCCATTGCTCAAACCATTGTCAACTTGCACCACGGCAAGATTTGGGCTGAATCCGACCATGGCCAAACCCGCTTTATTTTCGTCCTACCCAATCAACAACCCCGCGACAAGGAGGCTGATAAGCATGAAGACAGTGACTAAGAAGATCGCCAGCAGTGTGGCTGGGGCAATCCTGGCCCTGCTCTTGTTTGCCAGTCCAGTCTTAGCCAGTGGCGAGACGGTGGCTGATTTTTCTGACCAACTCACCCAGAGCCAGCAATACGGCTTCAAGCATGCCATCGCTATTGACCAAGAGTCGGGACAAATTCTCTACCAGAAGGCCGCTGATGACTTGCATGGGATTGCTTCCTTGACTAAGTTGCTGAGCCTCTATGTGATCTATGACCAACTAGCCCAGGGCAAACTTTCCCTCGATGAAGCCGTCCCCGTCTCACCTGCCTTGGCTAAGCAGTCCCAAGCAGAAGGCCTATCCAACGTGCCTTTAGTGGCGGGACCGGCCAACTACAGCGTCGACCAATTGATCGATGCGGTCATTATCGCTTCCGCCAACTCCGCCACGGTGGCCCTAGCAGAAAAGGTGGCTGGCAGCGAAGACCACTTTATCGAACTCATGGCCCAAAAGTTAGACCAACTCGGCATCAAAGATTATAACTTGGTCTCCGCTTCTGGCCTCCGCGGCGAACTCCGAGCTGACGCTCGCCCTGGCCAATACAGCGAGACGGAAGAAAACCAAATCTCAGCGAAAAGCCTGGCCCTCGTGGTCCAAAGATTGCTCAAGGATTACCCCGATATCCAAAGTCGCTCCCAAGTGGAAGAAAAAGTCTTTCAAGTGGCTCCTGACTGGCAGGTGACCATGACCAATAGTAACCAACTCCTGCCCGGGATGACCTACGGACGGCGGGATATTACTGGACTGAAGACCGGGACGGAACTGGGGGCTGGCTATTGTTTGGTAGCCACCAGTTTCATCAACCAACGACCGGTTATCCTAGTGACTTTGGGAGCGGGAAGTAATGAAGACCGTTTTGTGGAAACTTCCCGCCTGCTCACCGACCTCCAAAACCGTTTAGATTGGATTGTCTTGATTCCCCAAGGCGCCCTCTATAACAATGGTGAGGAAGTCGAGATCTATGGCGGAAATAAGGCCACGACCCAGCTCCAATACGGCAATACCGTGGCCTGCTTTGTTCCGCAAGATTACACCATTAGTGACAGTCCCGAAGCTGACTTTACTGAACCGGCTTCTTATTCCATGAACGGTAATTTGGAGGTCAACGCCCCTCTTGAGGAAGGGGAGGCAGTCAATACGGAAATCCTCCATATTCCCTTTGTGGACAGCGTGGACGGTCAATTAGCCTTGGCGACGGACTTGATGCCAACGGAAAATGTCAAACGGGTCAGCCCCTTCGTTCAAATCACCCGCAAGGTCCATGAAAGCATGCAGTTCATCAGTGACTGGTTAAATGCCAAAATTGCGGAGTATAGTCATTAAAAGAAATGAAGAAAGCCCCTCAGTGGAAGTGTCTTATCCACTGAGGGGCTTTTTTGACTGCTTTAATAGGCTCGTGTTAATCTTTTTTCTTTTTCAGTTGCTGGTTAATTTGATTGATCTTGTGACGATTGTAAAAGTAGTAGCAGGTCCAAATGGCAAAGAAGATTAGGGCGAATTGAAGACAGGCTCCCACTAGAATCGGTGCATCTAAAGGGATCCAGTGGTTGGCAATATTCATCACAAGAAAGGCAAAAAGAGAAACAGTGAAATGGATGGAAACCTTGGTTAAGAGGGGCCAAGCGCTGTATTGATAGATCGCTGAGGTCCCGCCGATCACCGCGCCGAAGAAGATGACTGAGCCTAACATGGTGACATAGGACCAATCTTCAGTGTAGAGAGCGCCCATAACCACCCAGATAATGATGGCTAGGGAGATACTTTGTGTGATCGCGTTGAGAATATTTTTCATGGTGAGACTCCTTTCAGATACCTAAGCGGACTTTGAGGCTGTTGACGAAACGCCGGGAAACATTGACCCGTTGACCGGTAGAAAGGTAGGCATACATATTCCCGGAAAATGCCATCTCCAAACGTTCAATAGCTTGGATGCGGACCATGGCGTACTTAGAAATACGAATGAAGTCCTGGCTGTTTAACTTATCAGCTAGGCTGGAGAGACTTTGCCGGGTCTGGTACTTGCCTTTTCTAGTCGTGATGGTCAAGATGCCCTGGCTAACTTCCAAGTAAAGAATCTCCTGGGTGTGAAGGATAAAATACTGGTCGTCGACTTTCAGGGCAATATCTTCTTGGTTTTGGTTTAAACAGGGGCTAATCTGCTGGGCCAAGGTCTGGGCTTGGGACTCGGTTTGGGCGTGGATAGTGATGTAGTTTTCTTCTAAGCTTGGATCAATGACTTGCTGGATCTTGATCTTACGGTCATCCATAAATTCACTACCTTTCTAGGGAGATGATGAAGAACTTAGCCGGCCTTTTTTTTCAGTTTTAGTATAGCAAATCGCTTGGATAGCAGGGAGATTTCTAGCTAAGCGGTGGAAAATGTGGTCCAAGCGGTGAAGAAGATGGGTTGAATTCAATTGATTTTAAGAAGAGACTGGATTGTTTGCTCTAGTCTCTTTTTTATTTTTTTGAAAAAATATTCAGCTAAATTTAACGACTCTTTATTATATAAAAAGTACATCCCAAATGATCGCTAGGGGGAATCGTTTATAAAAAAGAATGCTGGTGTTAAGGGGATTTCTAGAGACATGGCTTCTTGAAGAGGCATTTAGGCTAATTTTAAGCCGATTGACTTTTTTATTTAAAGGTTATATCTTCTTAATCACTATACAAAAATAAGTAGATTACACGATTGGAGTGATCAGATGCAAAAGAGTGTCAAGCGAACTCAGACCTATCTGGGTTTAGCGCTAGTTATTATATTATTGGGGTTTGGATATTATTTAAATGGCTTAAAGGCTATTCTCCCCTTACATTTATTAGCCGGGGTGTCCTTTGGCTATGCCTTGACTCGGTCCCGCTACGGTTTTGCGGGTGGGGTGAAACGCCTCTATATGCGTGGTGAAGCGAGTTTATCCAAGGCCTTGTTGCTATTATTTGCTTTTACGTCATTTGTCTTTGCAGGTGTTCAATGGAAGGCGGCCAGTCAAGGGGCCTTGCCAGCCTTCGTTGAAGGAGCAGGCGACTTTATTATTCCAGGTACCCAGAATGTTGAGTTTGTTAACCTGGCAACCCTAGTCGGGGGCTTTCTTTTTGGTGTTGGTATGATCATGGTTGGTTGTTGTGCTTCAGGTACCCTGTCAGATTTAGGAGAAGGACGAGTTCGTGCTTTGATTTCCCTGATTTTCTTTGTTTTATCAGCGGCACCTGGACAAGCTGCCCGCGCAGTCTTTGACCGGACTGCTCTCGGACAGGTCGGTTTCCGACTCCATCTTCCCCAAGTCTTTGGTTATTTTGGGGCCCTGGTGATAACCCTAGCCCTACTCGCTGGACTCTGGTGGTGGGTAGTGAATTATGAGAAAAAACGCAAGGAAGATAAGACTTACCTCGATCCTTATGGGGATTGGGAAGAGGTTGAGAAACCGCTCGAGCTGTCGACACCAGCGCCACTATTCTCATATGCGACCTATCATAAGTTATTTATTGAACGCTGGACCTTCTTCACCGGGACTGTCATTATTGCGCTCACAGCAGTCTTTGTCCTAGTGACAGCTGGATCGCCTTGGGGGGTTACCTCACCTTTTGTCACTTGGGACGTGGCTCTCTTACAAAACTTTGGTCTTGAATTTTCAAAAGCGAATTTTGCTGGCTATTTGGAAAAGGTCAACCGTGGTCTCTTAGTTGACGGCCCAACGATTCGCAATATCGGTCTATTTGCAGGGAGCTTGCTGGCCTTCTTACTAGCTAACCGTTTCCGGATTCGGTCAGGTTTCTCTATTAGAGACGGGATTTATTATGCCATTGGCGGAACCTTACTAGGCTTTGGCTCACGATTGGCTCTGGGCTGTAACATTGGTGCCTTGTATTCAGCAATTTCAAGCTTCTCTATTTCGGGCTGGTTCTTCCTTTTTGCTACCATTGCTGGTGGTGTGGTTGGCCTCAAGCTCTTCCAAGGTAAGATTAATATTATACCGATTCCTATCCAATGTGAACGTGAACGATGAAAGGTGTGACTAAATATGTCAAAACATAATAGAGTTGTTGTTGTTGGAGGTTGTGCCGGTGGGGCGTCAACCGCTGCCCGTATCCGCCGCCTGGATGAATTTGCGGAGATCACTATCTTTGAAAAAGGCCCCTATGTGTCTTATTCCAACTGTGGTATCCCTTTCTACCTGAGTGGACAAGTGGCATCCAGTGAGAATTTACTCTTGATGACGCCGGAAAATTTTGACCAACAATATAATATCCAAGCCAAGGTCAACCATGAGGTGGTCGAAATTGACCGCCAAGAGAAAACAGTCACGGTCTTAAATCATGAGACTGGAGAAAGCTTCAAAGAAGCTTATGACTACTTAATTCTGGCTCCCGGAGCCCGTGCTCTTAGACCAGAAAGTATTCAGGGAGTGGATAGCGACCATGTCTTTACGATTAAGACGGTTCCTGATGTCCGCAAGCTGGCTGACTATCTGAGTGAGCATGAGGTAGAGGATGTGGCGGTAGTTGGTGCTGGCTTTATTGGACTAGAAGTCTTAGATAACCTCCATCAACTGGTCTTGAACCTTTCCTTAATTGAAGCGACTGACCAGGTCCTAACTCCTATCGATGAGGACCTGGCCCAAATTCTTCACCGGTCTCTTTATGACCATGGGGTGAAACTTTACCTGGGTCAGAGCCTTAAAGCCATTCAAAAGGATGCGGTGATTCTCAAGTCAGGAGAAAAAGTCAAGGCCCAGGCTGTGGTCTTGGCACTTGGGGTGGCCCCTAACAGCGATTTAGCTAGTCAAGCTGGTCTAGAAACCTCTGAAACGGGACACATTGTGACCAACCACCACTATCAAACCACTGATCCTAATATTTATGCGGTGGGAGATGTTATTGAAATCAATGACTATCTCACCGGTAAGCCAAGAAGCCTCGCCTTAGCGGGTCCTGCCCAGTGGCAAGCCCGGGCAGCAGCAGACCATATTTATGGTCGGACTGTTCAGAATAAGGGTGTGCAAGGGTCGCTTTCGATTAAGCTCTTGAATTATAACGTGGCCAGCACTGGTTACAACGAAAAATTCTTGCAAGCTGAGGGGATCCCTTATGACTTTGCCTATATTATCCCTAAGGACCGGGTAGGCCTCATTCCAGGGTCTAAAAATCTCTTCTTTAAACTCTTATTCGCTAAGCCATCTGGACGGATCTTAGGGGCTCAGGCCATCAGTGAAGGGGATGCGGTTAAACGTGTCGATGTGGTAGCCACAGCCATCCGGGCAGGGTTTGACCTGGAAGACTTGAAAAACTTAGAGTTAACCTATTCTCCCCACTTTGGAACCGCAAAAGATCCGGTTAACCATGCGGCTTTAGTCGGCTTGAACATATTGAATGGAGAATTCAAAAAGGTGCCGGTGACGGCTGTGCGTGGCTTAGTCGAAGAAGGTGCCTTCATCATTGATGCGCGCGAGGAGGATGAATATGAACAAAGTCATCTCAAGGGCGCTAAGAATATCCCACTGAGTCAATTTAGACAACGTTTGGATGAAATTCCTAAGGATCAACCGGTTTATATCCACTGCCGGTCCAGCCAACGGTCTTATAACATGGTTCGGGCCTTAGAACAGCGAGGCTATAGCAATGTTTATAACATTGATGGGTCTTACCTGGGCCTTTCCGAATATGAATATTACCATGACCAAGTGACCGGCCGGAAATCGCTCCTTACCGCCTATAATTTTGAATAAATGATCGTTTAGCGAGTGAGGAGATGGGAATGAAGAAGTATAGTCAATCAAAGGGCCTAGGTCTGGTCTTTTGGCTACTTATCTTAGTCAGCTGGCAGCTTGCCTTTGCAGGTAGCGATGGCCAAGGCCTGAATATACCTTCTATCACGGAAATTTGGCGAGCCTTTCGGGTTCTCTGCCAGGAGGGCTATGCCGGGATTCCTTTGTTGATCCATTTAAGGGCTAGCTTTGTACGCTTGTTTCTTGCCTTATTATCCGCGACAATGTTAGCTCTGCCATTAGGTATTTTGAGTAGCTTTAGCTCTGTAGTTCACTACATCGTCCAATCCCTGGTGAATTTTGTCCGGCCCATTCCTCCCTTAGCCTATTATCCTTTGCTGATTATGTTAGTGGGGATCAGTGATACTTCCAAGATCATTCTCTTGTTTATTGCTGCTTTTGCGCCCCTCTACTTAGCAGTGCTTTCCGGGATCGAACAGGTGCGTTCGGACTATATTCTGACTGCTGAATCGCTAGGGGCTTCTCAACTGATGATCATGCGTAAAGTGATCTGGCCCAGTGTCTTAGCTAATTTTATTGTGGGCTTACGGACGGCCTTTGGCTTTGCCTATACCACCCTGGTTTCAGCGGAGATGACGGCCGCCGAGTCAGGATTGGGATGGCTGGTCATTGATGCCTCACGTTATTTGAAGATTGATGTCGTTTTTGTCGGAATTGTTTTGATGGGCTTAACCGGATTAATCTTTGACCGCATACTGGATTACATCGAAAAGCAAATCATATTTTGGAAAGGACAGGGTTAAGGGTGGCAAGAAGGAGACAATGGATAAAGATTGCAATTGGTGTTTTCATCGTCGTCGGTTTGTTGATCAGCGGCTGGCACTATGGTTTATTTGATAGAGATGCAGACTCTGGGGCTCATGAGGTGCGGATTGCTTATCTCCGGGTTCCTAATGATGAACTACTGGCTAAGAGTCAGGATACTCTTGAAGACAAATTAGCAGTAATTGGGGTAAAGGCTAAGTTCGTCGAGTTCGATTCAGGGGTTGAAGCCAATAAGGCTTTAGCTTCGGGAAGTATTGACTATGCCAGCATGGGGATTACCAATGCCGTCGTTGCCTTGGCCAAGCAAATCCCTACTGAACTAATCTGGATCCATGAACTCCTAGGTGAAACGGAAGGCTTAGTGGTCAAAGATTCCATTAATAGCTTGTCAGACTTGGCCGGACAAAGGGTGGCGACGACTTTTGCTTCCACCTCACACTATAGTTTGGAGAAGGTGCTTGAAGCCGCCAATCTTAGCGGTCAAGTGAAGCTTATTGATATGAAGTCAACCGATATTGCAGCTTCCTGGGCCAGTGGCGATATTGTTGGCGCCTATACTTGGGAGCCCAATCTTTCCCAACTCGTGAGCCAGTCCGGTCATGTTTTGTTGGATTCTAAAGCTCTCCAAGACCAAGGCATTATGACAGCTAATGTGATGTTGGGACGGAAAGCCTATTTAGAAGACCATCCCAAAGTGACCCAGGCGATTATCCAATCCTTAGAGGAAGCTCATCAGCTCTATGCCAGTCAGCCTGACCAAGCGGCGAATAGCTTAGGCAAGGAACTTGGAATGCCAGCAGATGAGGTGCTCAAACAAATGAGGGGATCCAAATGGTTAAGGGCCAGAGACCAAGTTCAGTCTGACTACCTGGGATCCTCTGAGAAAAAAGGTCAATTGGTTCAAGTAATCCAATCGATTGCTGATTTCTTATCAAGTAACGGTCAGTTATCGGATGAGCCTAGTCAGAAAGCCATCGAAGACTTCCTTCGTCCAAGTGACATTGAAAGGTATTTAGATAAGGAGAGATAGCTATGACAGAGTCCTTATTAAGGATGGAAGATGTTTCCTATCGCTATGATTTCCAATCACCTGAAGTGATCCAGGGACTTAACTTTTCTATGAATAGGGGAGAGTTCGTCTGTGTCTTAGGGCCTTCAGGTGTGGGCAAGAGCACTTGGCTTAACTTGCTAGCCGGTTATGAGCGGATCAGCTCGGGTAAACTCGCTTTCAAGGGCGAGGAGATTACCGGTCCTTCTTGGGAGCGGGGCGTAATCTTCCAGCGTCACACTCTCTATCCTTGGTTGACGGTGGGGGAGAATATTGCTTTTGGTTTGGAAGCGCGCAAGGATAATCCCCAGAAAATCAAAAACCGGGTAGCCTATCTCTTGGAAAATATCGGTTTAGCGGATTACCAGGATGCTTATATCTTTAAACTATCGGGCGGCATGCAGCAACGGGTCCAGCTGGCCCGGAGCTTGGCTCCCCAGCCGGAATTGATTTTAATGGATGAACCTTTTTCGGCCCTGGATGCCTTGACCCGACTGGATATGCAGCACTTTGTCAGACAAACTTGGCAGCAGGAAGAGACGTCTATATTCTTGATTACTCACGATATCGATGAAGCCTTGACCTTGGCGACACGTTTGATTGTCATTCCAAAAGGCAAGCCTGGACAGTTCGTAGAGTTTTCCCTTGATTATACTCAGCGCATCTTAGCCGGGCAGACGGCCAAGGACTATGTCGATGAGCGCTATCTAAGGGTTAAGGATCAAATTTACTATCATTTGAGCATAAAGCCTTAGTCTTTGGATAGTGGCTCATCTTGATCTATAAATTTTCGTTTTGTATATGAAATAGGCCGGTGCGCTAAGTTAGCGACCGGCTTTTTAGTTTTTAACCGTATAATATTGATGAGCATTCGTTCTGCTTTTGAATTTTGGCCGTTGAAAAGCCATGGCACCGGCTCGAGCCAAGGTCTCTCGCCTAGCGAGCTTCAAACGGATAGTACGGCTGATGCCTACTATCCGGTAATTCACATCGCTTGCTTCTTCATGGCTAACGGTCAAATTCAAAGTGTTACTACTGCTCATAGGTAATTGATCATAAAGAATCTAAACCTTTATTTTTCTAAGTCTATTAAGAAAAATTCGTTATGAAAAATCTTACTTTCCGATATATGACTATTTTTATTGGATAGTTGTGTAGAGTCATTATTTAAATGGTGAGTCCAATAATTTAGCAAAGCAATAAATCTTCCTGCTTTTAGCGGAAGGACACAAAGTATGTATAAGAAAAAATAAGAGTAAAATCCTTGAACAACAGGGTTGCTATTTTCAAGATCAAAACTTCCCTTTTCTAAGGCGTTAAGCAGATAAGGAATGACTAATAATGAAAATAAGCTTAATTCTAGCTTACTAAATCTATAAGAAGTATGGTCAATTTTTTTAATCAAGGTAGAGTCTTTAAAAAATAATTGTTTAATGATAATAATTAAAAAACTAGAGATAATACATGTTAAAGTGAAACCTAATAAAATAATTATATCTTTTGGAAGAGAAGAGTTAAGTACGTATAAAAGAGAGGCAAATAATGAAAATAATATTACAGTTTTATATAAAAATGATCTATTGCCGATAACTTTAAAGTTTATGTTAAGAGATATAAAGCGATCACTCTTCAATCTAATTAGATAAAAATAAATGGTATAAGTCATTGAAATAAAGATAAATGTAACAAGAAAAGTAGTAGAAAAGTCAATATCTGATTCATATTTGCTGGCAATAATCGCATACGGTAAAAGTATAAACATTAAGACAGTACTTTCTATAATAGTTATTATTAATCGAACAGGAGCTTCAAACTCTTTTCTATCTTTGTCGTTCATTAGGAAGTACACTCCTTTAAATAAGATTTTGTTTTAGCTAAACGCTAGTAAGTATAACTATTGTTTCAAAAATTTAAAGCTAAAATTACTTTACCATTTTATTTACTTAAGAATAGGTAATTTTTAAATTATCTTATTTATAGGCTAATTGAATAGTTAAGAATAAGAATTGAATGGCTATAAAAAAGGCTCCGATTGTTTTCGGAACCTTTTCTTGTTTTCTAATCAAAATATCTGGGGATGATTTTGATTATTTACTAAATATTTTCCTTATCCACCACTAAGTTGCCTTGGACCCAGACCTTGCGGATGTTTTCGGGGGTGACTAGGTAAATGATGCGTTCAAAGATTTCTCTAGGATCATTGAAGACGCCGAAGTCAGGGAGAATGTTATTAGCAACTTTGGTGTCGACTAGTTGGAGGTCACAGGCTTGGCCGCTTTCGATACTGCCTAATGGGAGATCGAGAGACTCGCCACCACCCTTAGTAGCCAGGTAGAAGGCTTCCACCAAGGAAATCCGGCTGTCACTGACCCCGCGTTCTTCAGGCCCCACTTGGGTATCGACCCCGTCTTCGAGGATCCGAGAAGAGACCACGGCTTGGCGGATATTTTCATAGAGGCTTGGGGAGAAGCCGCCAGAAATGTCCGTCCCTAAGCCGATGTTGACCCCTTGGGCCTTCAAGCGCTTAACTGGGAGAACCGCATTGGCGAAGTAGGCATTGGAATAAGGGCAGTGGCCGATACCAGTTCCGGTTTCTTGGAAAATTTTGCCGTCAGCTTCATTAAGGAAGTTGCAGTGAGCCATGACCGACTTGGGGCCTAAGAGGCCGAAGTTGCGTAAGACCTCGGTATCGCGTTTACCCTGGAAGCGTTCCATGACAAAGTCGTGCTCCCATTGGCCTTCGCTGCAGTGGGATTGAACATGAGCACTGTATTTTTGTGCTAATTCCCCTAAACCAGCTAAGGCTTCATCGGTACAGCTAGGGACAAAGCGCGGGGTAACGACCGGATAGACGCCTTGCTTGTAATCTTTGCTGAGTTGGCGGACTTCTTGGATGAAGGTCTCGGTATCTTTGAGGGCTTGGTCAGTAGAAGCGTCCCGGTAAAAGTCAGGGTTGGCTTGGGGATCATCCATGACCACCTTACCGACTAAGCCGCGTTGCCCCGCTTGGGCACAAATTTTGGCCAATTCATAGGAGGATTCTAAATGAGCAGAGGCAAAATAGAGCCCAGTTGTGGTACCTCGGGCGAGTAGCTGTTGGACGAGGTCGGTGTAAACCGCGCGGGCGAAGTCTAGATCGGCGTACTTGGCTTCTAAGGGGAAGGTACACTCATCCAACCAGACATTGAGGGGCTCATCTAAGGCAATCCCGGCTTGAGGCCATTGAGGGGCATGGATATGGAGGTCCACTAGACCAGGTAGGAAGTATTGGCCAGCCTCTAAACGGACAAAGTCGGCGGATGCTTGGGCTTTCTTGACGGCTTCAGCGTAGCTAGGATCCTCTTGGCGGTAGACTTGGTCGATCTTACCGTTATCATCCACCGCGATCAGGGCTTGGGGGACATAGTCTAACTGGCCGTAAACAGGGGTATGGAAGAGGTCACCTTGGAAATACTGGGTCATCGATTGAATATCCTTTCTATTCTGTCGCTTATCATTTGTGGCAATAAGCGAATATTGATAGTGTTCAGAGTGATTATTATTCATGAAATGATTGATTTTTAGTGATTTAATTGTCAACTAACAGTTTTATTCTAACAAAAAGCGGATAAAAATCAACAGAAACTTAAAATTGTCCGGAAAATACTTGTATTAAGAGACTTTTCCTAAAACACCTGTAAAAAATCACTCAATTCCAGCCTTCAGCCAGGTTTGGCCTTTTATGGGTTATTTTTTATCGAATCGTGCGATTCAGTTGATTTTACAAAGTGATCACTTTTTGCTAATATTATTAGAATGCCATGATAAGAAAATGAAATGGAGGTGGGAAAGGATGGCAAGAGTACTTGAAAAAAGGAAAATTGACCTCGTTCCCCGAATTATATTAGCAATTATTTTAGGTATTATTGTCGGACAGTTAAGTTTGGTACCGGAGTGGTTTTTCCGGCTCTGTGTGACTTTTACCGGGATTTTTTCTAGCTTCTTAAGCTTTGTGATTCCCTTTATGATTATTGGTTTTGTGGTCCAAGGGATTGCTGACCTGGGTCAAGGAGCGGGTAAGTTACTTGGGATTACGGTCTTGACCTCGTATTTATCGACCATTGTTGGGGGCTTTCTGGCTTATTTGATGGCCAGCCAGATCTTTCCTTTCTTTATCAGTGAAAGTTTGGTTGAGCGCTTAAGTCAAACTGCGCCCAGTCTGGAACCGCTCTTTGTGATTCCGATCGAACCCTTCTTCGACGTAACTGGGGCGATTATCTTTGCCTTTATGATGGGACTGGGGATCTACTGGCTCCGCCAACACGGCCGTGGCCAGGTGCTTTATGAAGGTTTTAGCGATTTTGGCGGGATCATCAGTCAAGTCCTGGCCAAGATTGTGGTGCCCTTATTACCGATTCATATTTTTTGTAATATTAGTAACCTGTCCTATAGTGGCTCGGTTTTTGCCATTATTTCGGTCTTTTGGAAGGTCTTTATCTGCGTGATTCTCCTACAGATCATCTATGTGGCTTTCCTCTTTATTTTATTTGGAATCTACGCCGGCAAGAATCCTTGGGAACTGATGAAAAACCAAATCCCGGCCTATATGACCGCGATTGGGACCCAGTCTTCAGCTGCGACCATTCCGGTTAACCTGAAGTCAGCGGCTAAAAATGAGGTTTCAAAAGACATTGCCAACTTTGTCGTGCCTCTCTGTGCCACTATTCATTTGACCGGGTCCATGATTACCATTACAGCTAATGCCACAGCGCTCTTGTTAATTTACGGTATGCCCCACAACCTCACCATGGTTTTAGGCTTCATACTCACCTTGGGCGTCTGCATGGTGGCGGCACCGGGAACCCCTGGGGGCGCGATTATGTCGGCCTTGCCTTTCTTACCAATGGTAGGCATTGTCGACACTGGCATGCAACAAATCATGATCTCTCTCCACTTGACCCAAGACTCCTTTGGGACTGCGGCCAATATTTCTGGAGATAACGCCATTGCGGTCTTTATCGATAAGATTTACCATAATTACATTAAGCAAAATGAGACGGAAAGCTCTGACCTGGCTTAGCTAGGCAAATCCCATTTGACAAGGCCAGCTTTTCTTCTTAAAATAGGGTTAGCTTTGGAGTTTAACTCCAGTAAAGTCATTGAAGACTTTATTTATAGACCAAGTGATGCTTGTGACTAGTAGCCTAGGAAACTTTTTAGCGAGTCCATGGTGGGTGAGAATGGATAGGGGACCTGGGTGAATCCACACAAGGACTGCCTACGACTTAGTATTAAGGAAGTAGTGCCGGCACAAACCGTTATTTGTAAGTGTAAGGCAAGAAATGCCTTGAAGCAGGGTGGTACCGCGCAGAATGATGACCATTTCGTCCCTTTGATTGAGAGGGCGGGATGGTTTTTCTTTTGCCCAAATGTTGTTACTGAGCATTCGTTCTGCTTTTGAAATCTAGTCGTTCAAAAGCCATGGCATCGGTTCGGGCCAAGGTCCCTCACCTAGCGAGACTCAAATGTCTCGTACGGCGGAAGCCTACGATACATAATTCGCTTCGCTTGCTTGTTCATGGCTAACGACTTATTTCAAAGCGCCACTACTGCTCACAACAATTTAGCAAAATAAATATTATTAAATAATTAGACAACAATATTAATAAAGAAATGAGGATTTGTAATGATTGATGTACGTTTATTACGGGATAATTTTGACCAAGTGGCTGAGGCTTTGAAGGGCCGCGGTGTGGAGAAGGAAACTCTAGAACACTTACGCGACCTGGACCAAAAACGCCGCCAAGTGATTGTCGAAGCGGAAAACTTGAAGAAGGAACGCAATATCGCTTCTGAAGCTATTGGTCAACTCAAGCGCAATAAGGAAAATGCGGATGACAAGATCCAAGAAATGAAAGCCCTAGGGACCAAGATTAAGGCCTTGGATAGTGATTTGGCTAAACTTGACCAAGAAGAACATGACATCCTGGCGCGGATTCCTAATTTACCAGCTGAAGGCGTACCAGTGGGGGCGGATGAAGATGAGAACGTGGAAATTCACCGCCATGGCGAAACCCCAGAATTCGACTTTGAAGTCAAAGCTCACTGGGACTTAGCCGAAGATTTAGATATCCTTGATTGGGATGCTGGGGCCAAGGTGTCAGGTTCTCGTTTTGTCTACTATAAGGGTCTGGGTGCGCGTTTAGAACGGGCTTTGTATAACTTCATGTTGGACCAACACCAAAAAGAAGGCTACATGGAAATGATTACGCCTTTCTTAGTCAACGACCAAGCCATGTACGGAACCGGACAATTCCCTAAATTTACCGAAGACGTTTACCAAATCACCAATGAAGGCCAAGACCTGACCTTGATTCCTACCGCAGAAGTGCCATTAACCAACTACTTTGCTAAGGAAATCTTGAAGGAAGAAGACCTGCCTATCCGAGTAACTGCTCTCTCACCTTGTTTCCGTTCTGAAGCTGGTTCAGCGGGACGGGACACCCGGGGCTTGATCCGGATGCACCAATTCCAAAAGGTAGAAATGGTTAAAGTAGCGACTCCAGACCAATCCTTCGATGAACTAGAAGCTATGACCCAAAATGCAGAAAATATTCTCGATTTACTCGGTTTACCTTACCGTCGCATTATCCTCTGTACTGGGGATATGGGCTTCTCAGCAGCCAAGACCTATGACATCGAAGTTTGGATGCCCGCCCAAAATACCTACCGGGAAATTTCTTCCTGTTCTAACTGTGTCGACTTCCAAGCACGCCGGGCCCAAGTCCGTTACCGGGATGTCGATGGCAAGACCCAACTGGCTCACACCTTAAACGGCTCTGGTTTAGCCGTGGGTCGGACGGTGGCTGCAGTCTTAGAAAACGGCCAAAATGCCGATGGTTCAATCACCATTCCAGAAGTCCTCGTGCCTTACATGGGTGGGGTAGATAAAATTACCAAGGAAAACGCTCGTGGATTAAACTAAGAAGATTCAGAGCGAATGCTCATAAAATGAAATTGTCTAAATAATACGAAACAGCTTTCTCAAGCATAATGGTTGGGAGAGCTGTTTTTTAGTCAAGTCAGGCGCCCTGCCAAGCAAAAGTCTTGTTTTCGGCTGGGCCAGTCTTTACAATGAATCATGATTGAAAGACTACCATATAGAAAGAAGGATTAAGGATGAGTCAAGCATTAGCAACTTTTGCCGGGGGCTGTTTTTGGTGTATGGTGCAACCCTTTGAGACCATGCCGGGGATTTTAAAAGTCGTGTCCGGATACACAGGTGGGCACACCGAAAACCCCACTTATCGCGAAGTTTGCCTGGGGGGAACGGGCCACACGGAAGCGGTGCAAATCACCTATAATCCCGAACTGATTTCCTACCAAGACCTGGTGGAGATCTATTGGCAACAAACCGATCCTACTGACGCTATGGGCCAATTTGCTGACCGGGGGGACTCTTACCGTCCCGTAATTTTCTACCACGATGACCAACAAAAGGCCATCGCCCAAGCCTCCAAAGAAGCCTTGGAAGCCAGCGGTCGTTTTGACAAACCCATCGTGACCCAAATAGAACCGGCCCAAACCTTCTATCCTGCCGAAGAATACCACCAAGACTTCCATGCCAAGAACCCTGACCACTACCAGGCCTACCGCCAAGGCTCAGGTCGGCAAGCCTTCATTGATAAACATTGGCAAAAATAGGTGGAGAGTGCGACAGTCACAACAAAGGACGAAACCGCTACGCATATTATATCTGTAACTCGCTGACGCTTCGAACAGCTATAGCAACTGGAGAAAACTGGGATAAGCTCAGCTATTAGGATGTGAGGACGCCGTCAGAGACTTGAATCACTGGAAGAAAATACCATAAGCACAGGAAGTCTGTGCGTTGGCATTTTCTGAAGTGACTTCAAGGCTGGCGTCCGAACTCAACTACGCTGAGTGTTACCAGTTTTTGAAGTGGACGTTCGTCCTGTGACTGGAGCACGTTTGAATAGAGTGCGACAAACGCCTCAAAAGGCAAGACATTAACTTCTTTTTTGAAGGAATTCGGCTTACTCATGGATGACAAGTAAATATTGAAAAGTAAGCTGGGCTAAGTCCCGGCTTATTTTTATGACTTCTTTATTAAGTGAACTTCAAAGTGGAAAGCACGTGCCTGACTTCCTTTGTAAAAATATTTTATAGGTTAAATTTTTCCTTGCCTAGCCACGGAAAAGGTCTTAAAATATGCTAAATAAAAATTGTCTTTTATTTAAATTGTCGAGCAATTCAAACAAATTCCCCCTAAAGTATTTACAAATGTTTTCGAAAAAGGTATTATAAGTCTACTTAACTAATGGGCGCCGCTCTTAGAACACAGTTCGGGCGAGTGCCCAAAATTGTAATTTTGAAAGGGGAATGACAATGTCTGTAAATATCGATTGGAATAATTTAGGTTTTGCTTATATGGACCTTCCTTATCGTTGGCGTGCTTATTGGAAAGATGGCGAATGGTATAAAGAAGGCTTAGAAGAGGGAAAGACTTTTCCAATTGCTGAAGGTGCTCCGGCCTTACACTATGGCCAAGAAGCATTTGAAGGCTTAAAAGCTTACCGTCGTAAAGATGGTCAAATCCAACTCTTCCGTCCAGACCAAAACGCTAAACGGATGGCTAACTCCGCCGAACGAATGTTGATGCCAGCTTATCCTGAAGAAAAATTTGTTGAAGCGGTTGTCAAAACAGTTCAAGCGAACGCTGACTACGTCCCACCTTATGGGTCAGGCGCTTCGATGTATATCCGTCCATTATTAATTGGGGTAGGCGACAACATTGGCGTTTCCCCTGCTAAGGAATATATCTTTACTATCTTCACCATGCCAGTAGGTCCTTACTACCGTGATGGTTTAGCACCAATGCCATTTGTCACCAGCAAGTACGACCGTGCCGCTCCTTACGGGACTGGTGCTTCTAAAGTTGGTGGGAACTACGGGGGTTCGCTCTTACCAGGTGAAAAAGCGAAGAAAGCCGGCTATGGTGACGTGGTTTACCTAGACCCAGCTACTCACACCAAGATTGAAGAAGTTGGTTCCGCAAACTTCTACGGGATCGAAAAAGATACCAACAAGTTTGTGACACCAAAATCACCTTCAATCCTCCCATCCATCACCAAATACTCCATCATCCACTTAGCTAAAGAACGTTTAGGCTTAGAGGTTGAAGAAGGCGACGTTTACGTGGATGAATTAGACCGCTTTGCTGAAGCAGGTGCCATGGGAACCGCTGCCGTAATTTCTCCAGTGTCACGGATTGACCACGGCGACCGTTCCTTCAAATTCTACTCCGACACAGAAGTTGGACCAATCACCCAAAAACTTTATGACGAGTTAGTGGGTATCCAATACGGAGACATCGAAGCCCCAGAAGGCTGGATCGTCGAAGTCCCTGAAAAATAATAGGATGTGAGGAAGGATCAGTGAGGGAGATTCCTTGGAAGAAAAGATGAAAAGGTCAGTAAACTGGCCGTTCAACTTTTCTGAAAGGACATCCCCTCACCCTTCCGAACTCAACTAACAGGATGTGAGAACGCCGTCAAAGGCTTGAATCGGTGGAGGAAAATACCATAAGCACAGCTAGTCTGTGCGTTGGGATTTTTTGAAGCGACTTCAAGTCTGGCGTTCGAACTCAACTAATAGAGTGTGACAGTCACAAAAGCGGATGTTCGTCCTGTGACTGGAGCCGATTTATAAGAAATTTCTCATAGAAAAAACTAAGTCCGTTTTTTCAAATCATCCTTTTAAAACCTGTCAATCAATTGTCACCCAATAAGCAATTGATGATAAAAAAAGAACCGTCTACTGAAAAAGTAGGCGGTTTTTGTTTGTGCAATTTTTACAAATAATTGATCCCTAAGTAACCATTGGAGAGGCGGTTAGTAACGATATTCACTTTAAAGACTTGACTTAATTGTGGACTGATCAGGACTTCTTCGGTGGGGCCATTCAGAACAATAGCTCCTTGATCGAGCAGGATGAGACGGTCACAGAAACGGGCCGCTAGATTTAAATCATGAAGGGAGGTAAATACGGTCAGTCCTTCCTGTTTAATCGTTTTGAGGATCGACAGTTGGTAATTAATATCTAAATGATTGGAAGGCTCATCCATCAAAAGAATATCGACTTGTTTGGCCAGTGCCATAGCAATCATGACCCGTTGTTGTTCACCACCGGAAAGGTTGAAATAATTTTTATTCTGCAAGTCGACAAGGCCCACTTTCTCCAGAGCCTCTTGGACGATAGCAGCGTCCTCTTGATTATTTCCTTGGTACCACGGGTGGTGGATGAAGCGGGAGAGCTGTACCAGGTCGATCACCTTAAAATCAAAGGCTAGATTATGTTCTTGGGCGACGACAGCACAAGCCTTAGCAAATTCCTTAGTCGATAAGTGGTCAGTGTTTTGGCCGTTAAAATGAATCTCTCCAGATTGGCGGTTTAAGCTCTTATCTAAGGCCTTTAGCAAAGTAGACTTACCTGACCCATTGGGACCAATTAACCCCACGAACTCACCTTTTTCCACTTGAAAACTCAGTTCTTGAAGGATCGGCCGACCGGATAGGCTAATGTTAAGCTGGTCTACTGAAATTTTACTCATAACATCTTACCCTCCTAAGCCAATTTATCTTTACTGCGCTGCATTAAGAAGATGAAGAAAGGAGCGCCCACTAAAGCCATCACGATACCAACCGGTAATTCTTCTGGGGAGAAGACCACCCGAGAAACAGTATCGGCGACCACCATTAAGATTGCTCCCGCTAGAGGTGCAATCAATAATAAACGGCGGTGTGTAGGTCCTACGAGCAAGCGGGTAATGTGAGGGATCACCAGGCCCACAAAGCCAATCACCCCACTTTTGGCCACTAAAATCGCTGTTAATAGGGAAGTCATCACAAAAATCAGCGATTTAAGAGCGAAAACATTGATCCCGTTCATCCGAGCCCGATCATCACCCAACAAGAGAAGGTCGAGGGGCTGATGGATTAAAAATAGGATAAGGCTGGAAAGCAATACGGCGATCGCCACTGGAGCAACGTCCTTCCAACTGATTCCTGAAAAACTCCCACTCATCCAGAAGAGGGCACTCGAAATAGCACGAACATCAGGCGTTAAAAAGATGATAATGCTGGTTAGTGCCGAAAACAGGGCGGATAAGGCCACCCCAGTTAAAATCAGGTGAATGGTGGAAAGCTTGCCTTGCTTACCGGAAATCAAAAAGACCAGACCAGTAGCAAGTAAAGCTCCTAGGAAGGCCCCAACTTCTAAGGGAAGATAACCGATCACCGGCACAGTGCCCACTAGAATCGATAGGACGGCTCCTGTTGAAGCCCCCGAGGAAATCCCTAAAAGATAAGGATCCGCCATCGGATTATGGGTTAAGGTCTGCATGAGTGCTCCCGCTAAACTTAACCCCATCCCCGTTAGCGCGGCAACAAGGGTCTTTGGTAAACGCAAGTCCCAGACAATGGTTTCGGCTGAAGCTTGCCAAGTGACCGGGAAGATTTCTTGCTGGCTTAGACGGTTAATAATAATCTTGCCAACGTCGCTTGCTGCAAGGTCGACACTGCCGACATAAATGGAAATAGTCATCGTCACGCCTAAAATAAGAACTAAGCTGACTGCTAGGACAAGTATCCAAGGGCGATTAGGCTGTTTACTCATTAGCGAAGGCCTCTGGGTGGAAGAATTGTGCGAGGTCTTCGACGGCTTTGACATTCCGCACCCCAGGCATTAAATCAGATAAGCCGATGACAGTAATCCGGTTATTCTTTACCGCTTCAGAATCTTTAAGGGGTGATTTATTTTTGAGGTAATCGAGTTTTTCTTCAATTGGGGTGCTTTGTTCGTAATCGATCACGATAATGGTATCGGGATTCTTGTTAACCGCGTCTTCCCATGAAACAGTCGCATAGCCCTTGTCGCCACCCGCAAAGACATTTTCTCCACCAGCTAAGCGAATCAGTTCAGTTCCTAAGGTAGCGCTCGCAGTTAGAGGAGCATCTTCACCACTGTCATAGACAAAGGTAGTTACCGGTTTTTTATCTTTTACTTTATCAACAACGGGTTGGATGCCAGACTTCATCTTCTCAATAACTTCATTAGCCCGGTCTTCAACGGCAAAGATCCGACCAAAGTTTTGGAAGTCTTGGTAGACGGTATCCATGGTGGCATTAGGAGCTTCAGATAGTGGGACATAGAACTTCATTTGATTATCATTTAGGAATTGGGGTGGAAAATTCTTATCGGAAAATGATGAAGTCCAGCCAGTCACAAAGTCTGGTTGGCTAGCGATGAGCACTTCTTTGGAGGGGTTTTTGTCGGATAGCTCCTTGACCTTGCTTAGGGCCTCTTTGTATTCAGGGAGTACTTCATTATCTTGGTAAGCGTAGCCGACCATCTTGTCTTCTAAACCAAGAGCCAGTAACATTTCAGTCGTGAAGCCACTAAGCGAAACCGCCCGTTCTGGTGATTGTTCGAAAGTTTGCTCATAAGTTTGTCCTTTTAATTCATTTTGGACAGTAAAGGGATACCCACTTTCAGGGTTTTGAGTACTTGTTTGGGTGGTTTGAGCGCTTGAAGCAGCCTCAGAGTTAGCGTCTTTTTGATTGGCTTGTCCACAAGCTCCTAAGGCCAAGCTAGCGGTTAATAAAAGTCCAAATACTTTCTTATAGGATGACATAAAAATCTCTCTTTCTAATCGTTAATTGATAGGGGTAATAGATGATAAAGTAAATAATTATTGAATAAAACGAATTTTAATGAACCATACCTCCATTTCTTTAAAAGATGAAAAAAGAAGCTTAAGTAATCGATTACAAAAGTTGAACCCTATATATAGTATCTTGAACATAAAAAGTAGTCAATATATGGTGAGAAATTCCTTTTTAAGTGATATAGCTATTAGCTGAATTGCTTGCTTTTTGACTGCTTTTTCCACCTTGATGTATTATGATGTCTTACAAAGAGGTGAGGCTGATGTCAAAAGTAAGCATTCTTTTAAATAAAGATGAGGAAGAATTATTTAACCAATATGCCAAATTCCGCAATAAGCCACTTTCAACGCTTTTAAAGCAATCCTTGGAAGAAAAAATTGAAGAAGACTTTGACCTTGAAGTCGTCAAAAATTATGAAGCCAATAAAGAAGCGAACGATGTTTCCTATTACAGTCATAATGAAGTCAAAGGCATGTTAGGACTATAATGATGAAATTTTAGGTGAATGATGAAAAAGGAGTGACGACCTTGGCGAAAAAGGCAAGTATCCATGTTAGGGTAGACCAAGACTTAAAAGACAGTGTCCAGTCCATTTTAGATGATATAGGTATGGATATGTCCTCGGCTATTACAGTTTATTTGAAGGCCATCAACCGTAAACAAGGAATCCCTTTTGATCTACGCCTCAACGCAATCGAGGAGGCTTTGGCTGAAGTCGAAGCTGGGAAAGTTGAAAGTTATGACAGTGTGGATGACTGGTGGGAAGCAATGAATGCCGATGATTAAAAAGAGTAGGCAGATGGGCTCAAAGGGAAAAATAAAGAAATAGGATGAGGTTTACAGGTAACTTGATAGGTTGCCTGTTTTTTTTGTCAGCAAATTTCCTACTTTAATCGCCATTCTAAGCAGAAAGACTTGCAATTTTAAGCGGGGGCTTTTATACTAGCAATGCAAGATGATTACAAATGTAGTCAACAAATAAATGAAGTATAAAACGATTGAATCAACTAAGAAAGAAAGGATGAACGAAATGGCAACAGCTTGTTTAGATACTTGCTCGCATGCTTGCCGGCAAGGGGGCGCATGCACCTGCCAACAAGCCTTTTGTGGTAGTCATGAAAAAGTAGAACATACACAACATGAGAGTACCAGCTGCCATAGCCAAGCGACTGATCACGAGAGCCATGGAGCGGCTTCCTGCCACGATGACGCCGGCCATGGTGGCCACCACATGGGTATGATGGACGATATGAAAGAACGGTTCTGGGTAGTTCTGGTACTCACTATCCCGATTGCGGTCTTATCGCCCATGTTGATGATGATTTTTAATTATTCCATTACTTTTCCCGGCCAAGGCTGGATCGAATTTATCTTAGGGACCATCGTCTTCTTCTATGGGGGTAAACCTTTCTTAGAGCACGGCTGGATGGAAATTCAAAACAAACAACCCGGCATGATGCTTTTGATCACTTTAGGGATTATGTCTTCCTATCTATATAGTGTCATGACCACCTTTTTCCTCGAGGCCAGCATGAATTATTACTTCGAACTGGCTACTCTGATTCTGGTCATGCTCTTGGGCCATGTGATTGAAATGAAGTCACAAATGCGGGCCAATGATGATTTGGAATCCCTGGCCAATCTTCTCCCTAATGAGGCCAGTCGGATCACAGCTGACGGGGACATCGAAGTGGTGCAAATCGACCAGTTACAAGTCGATGACCTGGTCCTCGTCCGTCCGGGGGAAAAGGTGGCTGTGGACGGCACCATTGCTAGCGGTCATTCCACTCTGGATGAAGCAGTCATTACTGGGGAATCCGTTCCTGTGGCGAAAGACGATGGCGATGAGGTCATTGCCGGCACCATTAATGGCGACGGCGCCCTCCAAGTCCGGGTGGCTAAAGCTGGTAATGATTCTTACGTCAACCAAGTCCTTGACCTGGTCAAAGGCGCCCAAGCCCAAAAATCCAAGGCCCAAAGTTTGGCTGACCGGGTAGCGGCTTGGCTCTTCTACATTGCCTTTGGGGTCGGGATTATTGCCTTAGTGATTTGGTGGAACTTGACCACGGCCTCGACCGCTATTCAATTTATGGTTTCCACCTTCGTGATTGCCTGTCCCCATGCTTTAGGCCTAGCCATTCCTCTGGTCAACGCTAAGTCGACCTCCCTCGCAGCGCGTTCAGGCCTCCTGGTCCAAAACCGGATTCCTTTCGAGCAAGCCTACCAAGTCGACACGGTGGTTTTCGATAAAACTGGAACCTTAACCAAGGGTGAATTTGCGGTTGACGGGGTTTACCCACTATCCGATGCCAGTGAAGACCAAGTCCTCGCCTTGGCTGCTTCTTTGGAAGCCCAATCCGAACACCCCATTGCTAAGGGTATTGTCAAAGCCGCCAAGGAAAAAGGCTTGGACTTACAAGCGGTCAACAACTATCAAAACCATAGCGGGGCTGGCTTAGAAGGAGAAGTGGATGGTGATCTAGTCAAAATCCTCAGTCCTAAAGCTACCCGTGAAGCAGGTTATGACTATGATCAAGTCCAATTGGAAAAAATTACTAGCCAAGCTAAGACCGTAGTCTTTGTCATCGAATCT
This sequence comes from Aerococcus sp. Group 2, assembly GCF_905125285.1. Classification (NCBI taxonomy): domain Bacteria; kingdom Bacillati; phylum Bacillota; class Bacilli; order Lactobacillales; family Aerococcaceae; genus Aerococcus; species Aerococcus sp. Group 2. Next base: position 147,485 of record NZ_CAJHPA010000003.1, read on the forward strand.
GACCAAGTCATTGGTGCTCTGGCGGTTTCTGACCAAGTTCGGCCCGAAGCCAAGGCCGTCATCCAAGAGCTCCATAAGCAAGGAGTAGAAGCCGTCATGTTAACTGGCGATAATGACCAAGTCGCCCAAGCCGTGGCCCAAGAAATCGGCCTAGACCAAGTCTTTAGCCAAGTGCTTCCTGACCAAAAATCAGCGGCCATCCAAAGCCTGCAAAGCCAAGGCAAGGCGGTCATGATGGTGGGGGACGGGGTCAATGATGCTCCCGCCCTGGCTCAAGCTGAGGTGGGAGTGGCGATCGGTGCCGGGACCGATGTGGCCATGGATTCCGCCGACATTATCCTGGTAGAAAGTCAATTAAAGGATGTCTTGAACAGCCTGAGTCTCTCCCAAGCTACCAACACTAAGATCAAACAAAACCTGGCCTGGGGAGCTGGCTATAACATCTTTGCCATCCCTCTGGCTGCGGGCTTACTGGCACCCATTGGCCTGACCTTAGGCCCTGCCTTATCAGGTATCCTCATGTCGCTTTCGACAGTGATTTGTGCCGTCAACGCCCAAAGTTTGAACTTTGAAAAATATGACTAATTGAGAAAAGCCAAGTCCTCCTAAGGAGGACTTGGCTTTTTCTTTGCTTTTATAAATGATTTCATACTTGTTTGTCTTATAATAAGAAAAAAGGAGGGGAAGTTTATGGATAGAATAGGAAAGGATACGCTAGCTTTTGAAACTAGTGCTGATAAGGAGCGAGAAGCTCTTCTGGAAGAATTGCAATCTGAAATTAGTCAGAGCTTTGCTGGTTTAGAAGAGGGGAGGGCTTATAGCCTCAGTGAAGTGAGAGATCAAGTTAAAAATTATTCCCTTTCTCCTGATAATTGGCTATAATAACTTATCCAAATCCTTGACTAGAGGTGATAAGATGTTTAAACAAGTGCTTCATTCTGGCCACAAGTATTGTTTTTGGCTGGGAATCTTGGTTCTAGTGCTGTCTATTTTACTGCCTGACTTATTCGGCTCTACCATGCGCCCCTTAGCCTATGCCACCATCTTTATTTGTCCTGCCTTAGGACTAGTCGGCGGTGTCTTGGCCCTCTACCACAAGCGTTTCTGGTACTTTCTCGGTAATCTCTGCCTGATCTTTTCCTTTGGCATTCTCTGGTTTGTGGGGACCTTAATCTTTGGTCCTTAGAAAATCGTCATCAGTTCATTCAGACGGCTTCCACGCTTAGCGAGTGGAAGTCTTTTTACATCAGTTATCGCTTTTAGGGATAGCTAGTGATCAGCTTTTAATATGGCGGGCGAGAGGTCAGCGAGCAGTTCAGCCGCTAATCTATGCTACACTTATAGAAAAGACTGGGAAAGGGAGGAATTTGATGAATAAAGCAGATTTAATCGTAGATAGAAGAGGGACCCAAACCACCAAGTGGGGGCAGTTAGAGAACAGCTTTGGGGACAGTGACCTGATTCCTTTGTGGATTGCGGACATGGACTTTGCCACTGCACCGGAAATTAAAGAAGTCCTCCACTACTATGTGGAACAAAACCAATATGGCTATGCGCCTGTCCGTCCCGAATACTACCAGGCTATTATTGACTGGACTAAGACACATTTCGATTATGACACCGAAAAAGACTGGTATTTCTATACGCCAGGAGTCTGCACCGGGATTGCCTATGTCCTCTTGGCGCTCTTGAATGAAGGGGACAAGGTCTTGATCCAAAATCCGGTCTACAATCCCTTCCGCACCGTGGTGGAAGAAGCCAACCGTACCCTGGTCATGCAAGACCTCTTAGGTGACGATGACACCGGCTACACCATTGACTTTGAGGCCTTGGAAAAAGCTTTCAAGGAAGACGATATCAAAGCCCTGCTCTTCTGTTCCCCGCAAAATCCGACTGGCCGGGTATGGACTGAAGAAGAACTCAAGCAAGTGGTCGCCCTCTGTAAACAATATGATGTCTTACTGATTTCTGATGAAATCCACCGCGACTTTGTCTGGGAAGGTCACCACCATATCGCCATCGATAAAGTGGCTCAAGACCAAAACTTTGATCAAGTGATTACCCTGACCGCGGGATCTAAGACCTTTAACTTGGCCCAATTCAGTCACTCCTTGATGATTGTGCGTGATCCTGACTTACGGGCTAAAATTCAAGCCTTCTATGACAAGTTGCACTTGAATAATCCTGGTTCGCCAGCAGGTTACTTGGCTCTGGAAGCGGCTTACCGCCACGGGGAAGACTGGCTTGAGACCATTAAAGAAATTATTTACTCAAACTACCAAAACTTGCGCGACACTCTTACAGAGGCTCTCCCGGAAATCAAGGTGGCTGACTTGGAAGCGACATATCTGATGTGGATTGACCTGGGTGCTTACCTGCCAAGTAAGGACTTGAAGCATGTGGTCCAAGATAAGGCCAAATTAGCGGTAAACTATGGCCATACTTATTGGCCAACCAAAACTAATGATACTCATATCCGCATCAACCTCGGGACTGACCCTGCCTTAATTGAAGCAGCCGGCAAGAACCTCGTTCAAGCCATTAAAGACTATCAAAGTGCCAATTAAGCAGCATTTTATAGACAAGTGAATAAAAAGATAAAAGGGCAAGGGACTTGCCTTTTTATGTGAGATAAAGTAACATATTCATGACAGAAACTACTAAGAGTTAAAAAAAGAAAGTGGGGTTTTAGATATGGCAGAGAAACAATTACGGCGGTCACGGGCGGTCTTTCCGATCGGGACAGTGATGAAGTTAACCGATCTCACCGCGCGTCAAATTCGTTATTATGAGGAGCAAAAGTTAATTGCCCCGCACCGCACCGATACCAATCGGCGGATGTATTCCTTGAATGATGTGGACCGTTTACTGGATATTAAGGATTATCTCGATGATGGCTATAGTATCCAGATGATTTATAAAATTTATAATGAACCTAAGGACGTGACCCATGAAAGTAAGCAATTAACTGAGGATGATGTCCGTCGTATTCTTTATAATGAGTTTCTCGCCGCCGGGGGCTTTGATAATGTTCCGGGAGAGAAACCGCGCTTTTAAGACATACCAGGGTTTTATGCAGCAGCCTGTCCAATGGGGGGATGGGTTGCTTTTTGTTTTCAAAGATAGGGTAAAGTGAAAACCACTTTTTCAAAGAATGAAAGGTAAGAAGTTATGACAAGTCTAAAAGATGCATACGATGTGATTATTATCGGTTCCGGGGGCGCAGGGATGACTGCTGCTATTACCGCCCATGACCTGGGACTAGAGACCATCATTTTTGAAAAAACTGACAAAATCGGTGGTAATACCAACAAAGCTTCCAGCGGGATGAATGCCAGTGAGACCAGCTACCAAAAGGCGGCTGGCGTGGATGACAAGAAGGAAGACTTCTTTGAAGAAACGCTCAAAGGGGGGCATGGAACCAATCACCAAGACCTGCTCCATTACTTTGTTGATCATTCGGCTCAAGCCATCGATTGGTTAGCTGATCTAGGCATTGTCCTGGATAACTTAACCATTACTGGTGGCATGTCCAAGGCCCGCACCCACCGTCCCCATGATGGTTCGGCGGTAGGCGGTTACTTGGTTAAAGGGTTGAAAGCCAATCTGGAAAAACGCCAGATTCCTGTGGTTACCCAGTCAGATGTCCAAGAGATCTTGGTTGACCAGGGCCAAGTGAAGGGCGTTAAAGTGACTGTTGATGGAGAAAATTACCAAGTCCAAGGCCAAGCCGTCATTATTGCGGCAGGTGGCTTTGGGGCCAATGCCCAATTGGTTGAAGCCGCTCGTCCAGAGTTGGCTGGTTATGTGACGACTTCTGGCCCAGGAATTACCGGAGACGGGGTCCTCATGGCCCAAGAGCTCGGCGCTGGCACGGTTGATATGGATCAAATCCAAGTCCATCCTACTGTCCACCAAGAGGAAGGCATATTAATCGGGGAAGCGGTCCGCGGTGAAGGAGCTATCTTGGTTGACGGTCAAGGCCAACGTTTTACCAATGAACTGGGGACTCGAGATGTGGTTTCCCAGGCTATCACTGACCTTCCTGACCACAAAGCTCGCTTGATTTTTGACCAAGGGGTGCGTGACCGGGCTAAGGCGATTGAGTTTTACGCCGCTAAGGGTTACGTGGCTGAAGGAGAGGATTTCGACCAATTAGCTGAAAAGATCGGCTTACCAGCAGACCAACTGGCTCAAACTGTGGCGGATTATAACCATGGTATCGCTGACGGAAACGATGATTTCGGACGCACAACTGGTTTACATGAACTCGACCAGGCCCCTTATTATGCCATTGAAATTGCGCCAGGAGTTCACTACACCATGGGTGGCTTAAGCATTGACCAGGCAGGTCGTGTTCTCAAGGCAGACGGTAGTGGCTTTATTCCTGGTCTTTATGCTTGTGGCGAAGTCGTGGGTGGCTTGCACGGGTCTAACCGGATTGGAGGAAACTCCATCGCTGAAATTATTGTCTTTGGCCGCTTAGCTGGACAGAAGGCGGCGGAAGCGGTGAAAGATAAAGCCTAAGTTAGATGTAATATCCATTAAAATTACAAGATAGAAAACTCCAAAAGTTGTTTTCTTAATCAGCTTTTGGAGTTTTTTTAATTAATAATAAATTTATTTTAATTGGACATAATATAATGAAAGCGTTATACTCCTTGTGAGAGTAAATGATTATCTCTAAAGCTTCGCTTACCCATCTATTTAGAATTAATCATTTACTTATTTTTGTTTATTAGGAGGCTTATGATGTCTGAAATTTTAATTTGCCCATCAATGATGTGTGCAAGATTCGGTAATTTGCATGATGAGGTTAAAGAACTCGATGAGGCAGGTGCCGATGTTTTCCATATGGATATCATGGATGGTCAATTTGTACCCAATTTTTCCATGGGAATTCAAGATTATGAATATATTCGCTCGGTTACCGATAAGAAGATGGATGCCCATCTCATGATTATGAATCCAGGGAATTATATCGATTTATTTGCTGACCTAGGAGCTAATATCATATATATTCACCCGGAAGCCGACCTGCATCCTACGCGTACGCTAGCTAAAATAAAAGATCGCGGAATATTGGCAGGGATTGCTATTAATCCAGGAACATCGGTTGAATCTGTTAAAGAATTACTGTATTTAGCTGATGTTGTCATGGTAATGAGTGTTAATCCTGGTTTTGCAGGGCAAAAGTACCTACCTTTTGTTGATAATAAAATCCAGGAATTAGTAGATTTAAAAGCGGATTATCAATTTAAATTATCTATTGATGGTGCAATCTCTGAAGAACGGATTAAAACTTTAAGCAAAGTGGGTGTCGATGCATTTATTTTAGGAACTTCCGCATTGTTTGGCAAAGATGCTAGTTATAAAGAACTCATTCAAAAATATAAAAGTTTTAAATAGCTAGATCTTCTAGCTTATTGATTACGCGTCTTTTTATTGTGAATATTATCACTAAAATATGAATGATAATGCATATTAAGAATGAAAATCTTAGGTGAAAATTAATATAATTTATATTTTTACCTATAATATATAAAAAGATTTTAAGGAGGGACAGGATATGGTCGATATCTTGAATCAAGGTTTTAACTTCTTGATTGGATTAGGAGGTGCAGCTCTTACATTTATATTTATAACAATTATTTCCTTATTTATGGGAGTTAAATTTTCTAAGGCAGTTGAAGGTGGCCTTAGGATGGGAATTGCCTTAACTGGTATGGGAGCGATTATTTCTTTATTGACTAATGAATTTGGTGATTCCCTGTCAGCATTTGTGGAGAGAACAGGCACTAGTCTAGATATTGTTGATTTAGGCTGGGCACAAATGGCAGTTATTACTTGGGGATCGGCTTATACAATGGTATTTGCTCTGATTTGTTTATTATTAAATTTATTGATGCTTTATTTTAAAAAAACGAACACAATGAATGTCGATTTATTTAACGTTTGGCATCTATCTATTATTGGTATGCTGACTATTTACTATACCAATAATATATTTATTGCTTTAGTTTTCGTTATTGGTATTTATGCAATGATGCTTATCAATAGTGACTTAATGAAACCTCAATTAAATCAATTGTTGGGCTATAGTGAGACGAACGTAACCGCTACAGCTCATCCAGCTTTTCTTTTTAACCCTATGGTTATGTTTATTGACAACTTAATTACAAAAGTTTTTCCGTCCATTGATAAATACGATTTTAATGCAGAACAATTAAATGAAAAAATTGGCTTTTGGGGGTCTAATTTTGCTGTAGGTATTTATCTAGGAATATTTATAGGTATTTTAGGTCAAGAACCTATCGCTAAAATTATCACAATGAGCTTTACAGCTGCCGTTTGTTTAGAGTTGTTCGGGGTCATCGGAGGCTGGTTTGGTCCAGCAATGGAACCGATCTCTGAAGGTATTGTTCAAAGAATGAAAAATTCAAATAGTGATCGTAAATTTATTATTGGGGTTGACTGGGCAATTACTGCAGTTCGTCCCGAAATTTGGGCGGTAGCTAATATCCTAGCCCCAATTTTAATGGTTATTGCTATGTTTTTACCAGGTAATAAAACTTTACCTTTGGGTGGTATCATTCTAACCGCCTTAGTTCCTTCATTACTATTTGTTACTAAGGGGAAGGTAATGCGCATGACTATTATTGGGACGATCTGTATACCTTTATATCTTTGGGCTTCGACCTTAATTGCTGACTTCATGACGCAAACTTCTATTAATTTAAATGTCTTCCCTGACGGCTTAGCAGAAGGATCCTTATTTACGTCAATAGAAGCTATTCCACTAGAGAAGATAATCACAGTTTTATTTGGGGAAACCTTTAAGAATCCTACTATTCAAGGTGTTTTAGTGGTTGCTTTATTATTAGTCATTCATATTGGTTTGTTTATCTGGTATCGCAATAGAATGATCGTTCTTAACAAAACGGAGGTAGATTAGTTATGAAGAAATTATGTGTAATCGGCGCTGTAAATATGGATATTATTTTAGAAGTTGAAGCCTCACCCTTACAAGGGGAAACGACTGTTGCCAACAGTACCCATAAAGCGTTGGGAGGTAAAGGATCAAATGCAGCCATTGCCACTAAGCGTTTAGGCTTAGATACTCATTTTTATGGCTGTGTTGGAAATGATGAAAATGGTGATGAATTAAGAAAGAACTTAGAAAATGAAGGCATTGATATCAGCAGTATGACAATCTTTGATGAAGTTGCAACTGGAACGGCTTATATTATCTTAGAAAAAGACGGAAATAACCGGATCATTGCAGCACCTGGCGGCAACCAAGCCATTACAGAAAAAGAAATTAGAGAAAATTGTGCACCTCTAATTGAAGAAGCAGATCTTGTCTTTATGAATTTAGAAATTAGCCAAGAGGCAGCTAAAGCCGTTTTAGAGGTCTGCAAGGAAAAAGATAAGAAGATCGTTGTTGATGCTGGACCTGCTAAAGGATGGTCCGCGGAAGACTTTAAAGATATCTATATGATTAGTCCTAACGAACAGGAACTATCAGACTTAATGCACTATGAAATCAAAACGCGTGATGAAGTCATCGAAGCCGGTAAAAAACTGCTGGACTTGGGGATCGAGCACGTCATTGTTAAATTAGGAGAAAAAGGTTCTATTTATATTGGGCAAGATGATATTTATGACCAAAAGAAATATGATGTCGATGTGAAAGATACTACAGCAGCAGGAGATATTTACATGGCAGGCCTATGTAAAGGACTATTGGAAGAACAAACTATTCCGGAAAGTATGGACCTAGCAAGTAAGGTTGCTGCAATTTCTGTCACCCGATTAGGGGCATCTCCAAGTGCACCAACTTTAGCTGATCTGGATAACTTTGATTCATTTTTAAAATAAGTATAGACTTAAAAAGGTTACCAATCTTAGTAGATTGATTTGATGATATTTTTAATTTTAGCTTATCCTTTTATGTTAAAATCTAATGTGGAAAAAAGCATAGGAACGTAAAAGAATAGCCAAGTAACAGTCGCTATGCGGCTGTTTTTTATTGCCATATAGGTAGACTTAGCTAGTGATTAGGGTTCCAAAACTATGAAAAGGGAAGGATGAGCTCCTTGATTCAAGCAGTTGGCTGGGATTTGGATGACACTTTATATGACCGTAATTTACCTTATTTAGCCGTTTACCAGTATATGGAAGAAAACGTGGTGGAGACTGGGATTGATTTTGACACTTTTAACTATTTCTATCAAATGAATAGTGATATTGAATTCCGTCGTTATACAGACGGCCGGGCTTCGGTGGACCAATATCGTAATAACCGGGTCTTGATGACTTATGCTCAATTTGGTTACACCATTAAGAAGAAGGACGCCATCCTCTTCAATCAAAAATACGAAGAAGCCAAGGAAGGTATCGTCTTACGTCCAGGGGCTAAAGCGTGCCTAGATCTTCTCCAAAAGTCAGGCGTGCAACAGTTTCTTTTGACCAATGGCCCGGCCCAACAAGCCCATAAGATTGACTTATTGGGGTTAGAAGACTATTTTGGTGAAGAAAATACCTTCATCTCCAGTCAGATGGGAACGGCAAAACCAGCTATAGAAATTTTTCAAAAAGTGGAAAAGCGTTTAGCTTTAAGTCCAGCCACTACACTTTATATTGGTGATAACTATGAAGCCGATATGTTAGGGGCTTCCAATGCCGGCTGGCAGGGACTGTTTTTAAATGTTCACCACAAAGATGCAGCAGAGATTAGTGATAAAATAACGATCTGTAAAGATATGGATGATATTTATAAGTCGCTTAATAGCAAATTAGGAGGGAAAAAGTAGCTTTTCCATTGTGAAAGCGCTATAAATTATAGGTATAGTTAGTTATAATAAATAAAAAAGGAGGCATATTGAATGGATAATAAAGAATTAGTTGGGAAGAGTGCCGCATACTTGGTTGATAACAATAGCATATTAGGTATCGGGACAGGTTCAACTGCGGAAATTTTTATTAAAGAGTTAGGAAAACGAGTTAAGGAGGAAGGACTCCAAATCCAGGCAGTTTCGACTTCTGTACGCTCAGCTGACTTAGCCAAAAGTTTTGGCATTGACGTATTAGCAGTCGATGACGTTGATCATATCGATTTATGTATTGACGGGGTTGACGAGTTTACTGATGACTGTCAAGGGATAAAAGGTGGCGGTGGAGCCCATCTCGAAGAGAAAATTGTTGCTACCTATAGCGATCGTGTCGTTTGGATGGCTGAAGAAAGAAAACATGTTGATTATCTTGGCGCATTTTCTTTAGCGGTTGAAGTGATTAAAAACGGCCATGCCCAACTTTTCAAAATTTTTGAAGATCGTGGATATAAACCAAGCTTAAGAAAAGTAGATAGCGGCAAACCATTTATTACTGATAATGGGAATTATGTTATTGACTTACATATGGAAAAAATTGATAATCCTCAAGCGTTAAGTGAAGAATTAATTAAAATGGTTGGGGTTGTTGAGCATGGTTTGTTTATTGATATTGCAGACGATGTGTTGATTGCTGACAATGATCAGGTTTATTTTGTCAGTGGGGCAGAATACAGCCGTAAATCGGTTTAAAATTTAAATACTAGAAGTAAGACCAGAGTCTGAGTGTTTGGACTCTGGTTTTTTCTTGTCTAAAAAGTAGACTTGTGTTATTATAAACGAAAATAAATAGAAAATATAACGAAAGAGAATTGAAAATGGATAAGCTAGAGCGTCTAGATAAAATTACTGAATATATTAACCAATTAGAAAGAGTTAGCACTCATGATATTGCTAAAAAATATGATATTACTGAGCAGACGGTACGTTCTGATTTAAACATTTTGGAAAATCAAGGGAAGATCATTCGTGTACATGGCGGAGCTAAGTCATTAGCAGTTCCTGATTCTTTTGCAGACCGGATGACTAGTAATCGTGAAGAGAAGAAAGAAATCGGAAAGTATGCAGCAAAACTAATTAATAATAACGATATTTTGTTTTTAGATGGTGGAACGAGTCACCTATACTTGGTTGATTATCTCCCATTTGACAAATACATTACTGTTATAACAGCCAGCTTACCCATTGCCTTGAAGTGCTCTCGACTAAAAAATGTTCACCTGTTTTTATTAGGAGGCGATTTTGACCAGCGAACTCAACAATTTTATGGCCCCCGAACTATTGCAGATATTGAAAAAATGAATATAAACAAGGCCTTTATAGGAGTCAGTTCCTTTCAATTAGCGCGTGGCTTTTTTGAGGATAATACATTGACACTGGCTGTAAAACAGAAAGTTATTGAACAAGCTGGTCAAGTGATTATACTGGCTGACTCAAAAAAAGAAGAAAAGATGGGTATTCAAAAGGCTTTTGATAAAAAAGATGTGGATATTTTAATTACTGGTAAAAAAGATAGGAAAAATTCTTCAAATCTAACAGACTTACCCTTTAAAATGATCGAAATTTAGGAGGCGAGAGCAGATGATATACACGATTACATTAAATCCAGCCATTGATCATATCTTAAATATAAAAGGTGAATTGATTCGTGGGAAAACTAATCGTATACAGGAAAGTTCCTGTCTGGATGTTGGTGGGAAAGGAACTCATGTTTCTGTAGGGTTGAAACTCTTAGGTCATGACAATTTATGTTCAGCAATCTTAGGTAAAAAAGACTCAGAGATATTTGAAGAATTGTTGAATCAATATCAAGTGGAGACATCCTTTCTCAAAGTAGAAGGGCAAACCATGCGGCATAACTATGTTCTTGTTGATGAGTCTAATAAAGGGAGTTTAATGGCTGCTGAATATGGATTTCCTGTCAGCCAGGAAATCATGCAGGCTTTTATTAATAGTCACTTAAAAGAAATTAAAGCAGATGACATTGCTATCATTTCTGGTAATCCAAGTAAAGATACGCCGATGGAAGTATTTGAATATTTATTAGATGTATTAGTGGAGCGCAAGGTGCGGTTAGTGGCGGATGTTTCAGGAGAATTCTTAAAAACGATGCTAAGGTATCCCTTATTATTTGCTAAACCAAATTCTCATGAGTTGGGAGAAACGCTTGCTAGTAAGATTAATAGTCTAGAAGAATGTTACCAAGTATATTTAGAACATCAGCCTTTATTAAAAAACATAGAGTACTTAGCTGTATCGATGGGGGCTGAAGGATCAATTTTTCTTAAAAATGAAAGCGCTTATATATTTTATCCTCCAAAAGTTAAAACAATTAATGACACAGGAAGTGGAGATGCTTATGTTGCAGGAGTTGTAGCAGCTATAGTCAATGGGAAAAGTTTGTCGGGAATTGGTCGTTTAGCGACAGCAGTGGGGGCAAGCAAAGCTTTGGAACACTTAAGTACGGGCTTTAATGTCGACAAAGTTGATGAATTGCTAGAGCAAGTGACATATAGAAAGTTGGATTAATAAGATGATGTATTATGAAGAAAGAAAACAGCTAACAAAATTTGTTAAAAATATGTTTGAGAGAAAAAATACCAATACTGGCGGCGGAAATATCACTGTTAAAGTGAGTGATGAACATATCTTGGCAACACCTACCTTAGCTTCTAAAGAATATTTGTGGGATATTGATCCAGAGCAAATTTTAGTGATGGATATGGACGAAAATGTTATTGAAGGTCGAGGGAAAAAGACCCGGGAGATTTATATGCATTATGCGTGTTATGAAGAAAATCCTGAAATTGGCTGTGTGATTCATGCACATAGTCAACAAGCCTTGGTTTATGCCACTCTAGGACTAGATATGCCAAATGTCACAGAAGGCACCCAAAAATTAGGCGAAATAAAATGTCTTCCTCCACATAAAGCTTATTCTAAAGAACTCGCTTCAGAAATTAGAAAGCATGTTAGAGAAGATCAATGTTATCCAAAAGCCTATATATTAGCTGGCCATGGCATATTAATGGTAGGAGACACCTTAGTTAATACTTACGATAATGTGGATCGCTTGGAATATAATGCTTACGTTGCTATCGTGAAAACCATTTTTGAGAAATTAGGTGTCGAAGGGATCCGAGACACTAACGTAAAATAAGATGATAACCTGAACTTCGAATTTTTAAGAAAATATTAAATTGAAAAAAGTCATTGTCTTGAATTTTATAGAAATAATAAATAATCTTATACGTTGAACATTTTATCTCAATTTGCAATAACAACTAAGCATGCACAAACAGCCAAATTGGCAATCGTAGTAAGAAGGAATTTTTATAATTTATAAGTTAATAAAAACTGAACTTATTTCGGTTTTTATTAACTTAGCGATTAAAAATATAGCACTATGTATTTTTAACTTAAAAGAAATTAACTATTGTAATTTTATATGGAAAATCATATCTTTTTCTGTGTTTTTGATCAAATGATCATTTTTTGTCGGGAAATGGATACTAAAATATAAAGATTGAGCCTTACAAGGGACTTTTTATCGATTGACACTTCACATCTTTCAAGCTAACATAAAATCAAAGAAAGTTACCGCTTACAAAAATTTTGGCAGTTTAATATTTGTGAAGTAAAGGAGAAAATGATGTTTAATCAAACAGATGAACTCGCTGTTAATGCAGTGCGTATATTAAGTATTGATATGATTAACAAGGCTAATTCCGGCCACCCCGGCCTACCGATGGGTTCGGCGCCTATGGCCTATGCTTTGTGGGCTGAACACATGGTGCAAAACCCAAGTGATCCGCATTGGACCAACCGCGACCGCTTTGTTTTATCAGCGGGGCACGGTTCTGCCTTACTCTATAGCTTGTTACACTTATCCGGTTACAATGTGACCATGGATGACATTAAACAATTCCGGCAATTGAATTCGAAAACCCCAGGCCACCCTGAAGTCCACTTTACCGAAGGGGTGGAAGCAACGACCGGTCCACTGGGCCAAGGTTTTGCGAATGCGGTGGGAATGGCGATGGCTGAAGCCCATGATGCTGCCATTTATAACCAAGGCGACTACAAGATCGTTGACCACTACACCTATGCCCTCTGTGGGGACGGGGACTTGATGGAAGGTATTTCTCATGAAGCTGCTTCTTTAGCTGGCCACCTTCAATTAGGTAAACTGATTGTCTTCTACGACTCCAACGATATTTCCCTGGATGGGCCAACGGATAAGGCCTTCACCGAAGACAATAAAGGCCGTTTTGAAGCTTACGGCTGGCAACATATCTTAGTGGAAGATGGCCGTGATTTAGACGCCCTTTCCAAAGCCGTGGAAGAAGCCAAAGCTGAAACCAATAAACCAACCCTCATCCAAGTCAAAACCGTGATCGGTTACGGATCCGAAAATGAAGGCACTTCTGCTACCCACGGCAACCCAATTGGGGAAGAAGACCGGGAACATGCCGCTAAGGTTTACGGTTGGGAACATGAAGCCTTTGATATCCCTCAAGAAGTCTACAACCGTTTCCAAGAACGGGTGGCTGACCGCGGGGCCAAATCTCAAGCAGAATGGCAAGAACAATTCAAGGCCTATGAAGCCGACTATGCTGACTTAGCCGCTCAATACAAACGGGCTTATGCCGGCGAACTGCCTGCGGACTGGACTGACTGCCTGCCAAGCTACGACGTCAATGATGAGGCGATGGCTTCTCGGAAGACCAGCCAAAAAGCCATTCAAGCCATTGCCCAAACCTTACCAGAATTCTGGGGTGGGTCAGCTGACTTGAAGTCTTCTAACAATACCTATATTGATAGCGATAGTGACTTTGAAGCCGGTAATTACGCTGGCCGCAACATTTGGTATGGAGTCCGTGAATTTGCCATGGGTGCTGCCATGAACGGGATTCGTTTACACGGCGGGTCAATTCCTTATGCCGGAACCTTCTTCGTCTTCTCGGACTATCTCCGGGCAGCTATGCGGGTAGCGGCATTGTCCCACTTACCTTCAACCTTTGTCTTTACCCATGACTCTATTGCGGTTGGGGAAGACGGACCTACCCACGAACCCATCGAGCAATTAGCGGCCTTCAGAGCCATGCCAAATATCAACACCATCCGTCCTGCTGACGGAAACGAAGTCTCTGCCGCTTGGAAAGTTGCTATCGAAGCCAAAGACACTCCAACTGTGCTGGCCCTTTCTCGTCAAAACCTGCCTGTTCTTAAAGGCACCGCTGACAAAGCTATGGAAGGCGTGGCTCGCGGGGCTTATGTCTTATCCGATGCCAAGGGTGAAACGCCAGACGGCATCTTGATTGCGACCGGTTCAGAAGTTAATCTGGCTATGCAAGCCCAAGAAGAGCTAGCTAAAGACGGTATCGATGTCCGCGTGGTATCTATGCCTTGTCAAGAGCTCTTCGACCAAGAAGACCAAGCTTATAAAGAAAGCGTCCTTCCGAGTGAAGTTAAAAACCGGATGGCTATTGAAATGGCCGCAACATTTGGTTGGGAACGCTATGTCGGCGACCAAAGCGTCGTGCTTGGCTTAGACCGCTTCGGCCAATCTGGTAAGGGTGGCGAAGTCATGGAAGCATTAGGCTTTAGCTTAGACAATGTCGTAAAAACCTACAAAAACGCCTTTTAAAAAATAGTCAATATTGGAAAAAAGAAAATGAATGGATTAGCGTTGTTACTTAGGATTTGATAGATAAAAATCACTGCGATTAGTTTTCAAGGAGGCTATCATGAAATTTTTCTTAGATACTGCAAATATTGATGAAATTAAGCGAATCAATGATCTGGGACTCTGTGACGGGGTAACCACTAACCCATCCCTAATTAATAAAGAAGGCCGCGACTTTGAAGAAGTTATTAAAGACATTGCTTCAACCGTTGATGGACCCGTTTCTGCCGAAGTCACCAGCTATGACTACCAAGGCATGGTGGAAGAAGCCCGTCAATTAGCCGCTTGGGCCGACAATGTGGTCGTTAAGATTCCTATGACTGAAGACGGCTTAAAAGCTACCCATACTTTAGCTCAAGAAGGCATCAAAACCAACGTGACCCTGATCTTCTCGGTGTCCCAAGGTCTCTTAGCGGCCAAAGCCGGAGCCACTTACATCTCCCCATTCATCGGTCGGATTGACGACATGGGTGAAGACGGCCTCCGCTTAATCGCAGAATTGCGTGAAGTCTTAGACATCTATGGCCTAGACTCACAAATCATCGCTGCATCCATCCGTCACATCGGCCACTTCGAAGGCGCAGCCCTAGCCGGCGCCCACGTCGCCACCATCCCAGGCACCACCTTCCCTAAACTCTGGAGCCACCCACTCACCGACAAAGGGATTGAGGGATTCAAGAAGGACTGGGACGCATTCACGAAAAGATAGAGTGCGACGGGTGTGCTAAAGATCGATAGAGCTACGCATACTATATCTGTAACTCGCTAACGCTTCGAACAGCTATAGCAACTGGAGCTAAAGAGCAAAAATTCTTGAAAAGAATTTCTTGCACTTTAGTGAAGTGGAGTTCACTTTTGTCAGCGAACAGGTTTGAGATAGAGTGCGACAGCCGATACTCTTGTTCAATCAGCTGTAATCGCTTTTTAATCGGTCTTTTAAGCCAGTATTTTGTCACTTTTCTTGCTTAATAAAATAATTGTGTTAAAATTGTATCAGTTCACTCCTTTATGGGAGAACTAGTTATCAGTGCATGGTAAAGAAGAGAGGTTGTGACTTCGGTTGCAGCCTCTTTTTTTGATCGAAATTTTACTAGCTTTCCCGACTTGTGATCGTTTATCGCTCTTTGACAAGAAGACCATGAGGGAGTATTCTTTATGTGAAAATAATTACATGACTAAATTTTAGGAAAGGGAAAGCTGGTTTAACAATGACTGGAATAAAAAATAATGATTTTTCTGATGTGGTCTTTAAGCGGCGGTCCGTCCGTCACTTCGATCCAAACGTCAAAATTAGCCGGGACGAATTAAAGCAAATCGTGAAAGAAACCGTGACGGCGCCTTCCGCATGTAACCTACAATCTTGGCATTTTGAGATTGTTGATAATGAAGCGGGCAAGGAAAAATTAAAATCTTACTTTATTCCTTTCAACACCCCACAAATTGATTCATGTTCTGCCATGATCCTCGTTTTTGGCGATACCCAATCCCATAAGAATTATCGCAAGGCCTGGGAAGACGACTACCATGCTGGGAAGATTACGAAGGAAGAGATGGAAGATAACTTTTCCAGAATCCTCTACCGCTATGAAAAAGGCGCGCGTGACTTCCTGGTTAATGACGCTACCGTGGACGCCGCGATGGCTGCCATGCAACTGCTCTTAGTGGTCCGGGCCCATGGTTATGAAGGTAACGCCATCGCCGGTTACGATACCAAAAAGGCCGCGGAAACTTTTGGCCTCGATCCTTACCGCTACATTCCCGTGATGGCCGTTGCCCTAGGCGTGCCCGCTAAAAACGGTCCAGCCGAAGAAGATCATTCTGACCGATATGGCTTAGATACAATTCTTCACTTCGTGGATGAATAAAAGATTCTCGGCAACTAAAAAATTATTATTAAGCATACTTGTTTATTTAAAAATCCTAATAATCACTCCTTCTAAAGCCCGGTCTTCTCAGTTTGAAGAGCGGGCTTTTTTGTGGGCATATAATGATAAGGAGTATTCGCTTGTTGGGGGACAATCTTTTGACAAGGGATAGGGAAAATGCTATTCTTTATGTGAAAAATATAACAATACACTATTATAGAAAGTGTCACTGTTTATTAAAAAGAAAGTAGGCGAAGAAGATGAGTACATTTAAAAATAATGACTTTAGTGATGTTCTTTTACAGCGGCGGTCTGTACGTCTATTTGACCCAGAGGTAAAAATTAGTCGAGAAGAATTGCAAGAGATGGTCGAAGAAACCATCACTGCGCCTTCTGCATGTAATCTGCAATCCTGGCATTTTGAGATTGTCGATACTGAGGCGGGCAAGGAAAAATTAAAATCCTACTTTATGCCCTTTAACTATCCGCAAATTGAGTCTTGTTCTGCTATGGTGTTAATCTTTGGGGATACTCAGTCCCACAAAAATTATCGCCGTGTCTGGGAAGAAGCTTATGAAGCAGGGCGGATAAGTAAGGAAAAATTAGACGAAGTCTTTGCCACCTTCTTACCGCTTTATGAGAATGGCTCAAGAGAATTTTTGATGGCAGATGCGATGATCGACTCGAGTATGGCTGCTATGCAGTTTCTATTAGTCACTCGTGGACATGGTTATGAGGGGAATGCCATTGCTGGTTATAATAGCCAAGTGGCTGCAGAGACCTTTGGCTTAGATCCTAAGCGCTATATTCCTGTTGTAGCAGTAGCTATTGGTAAACCAGCTGAGAATGAGAATCAAACAGCTGTCTACCAACAACGCTATGATGTCGATCAAGTCCTTCATTTTGTTGATGAATAAGCGCCAAGTTTATTATTACTGAAATAACCATCATCCAGTAAAAAGTCACTGACTTATTGAGTGAGTGACTTTTTATACTTATGCCTAAATTAGCTCTGAATTCCGTATCAGGGCTTTTTTGACTTTAGTCACACTTTTCCCTTTTTCAATTAAAAGTGTTGGCGCGACAACAGGACTAGACTTGGGCTTCTGCTATAATATGGATGTAGAAATAAAGCGCTCTCATGTGATATTTCGAGCAAGTACTAAGTTTCGATTGACTACTGATAGTCGGTTGATTGATTAATAAATACTATGAGGAGGAAAGACAATGTCACAATATGATTTAGTGATTGTGGGGGCCGGACCTGCCGGAATGACCGCAGCGATTTATGGGGTACGGGCCGATTTAAAGGTTTTAATGTTAGATAAATTAGCGCCCGGTGGCCAAGTGATCAACACCAATGAAGTCGATAACTATCCCGGCAAACCTAAGATTAACGGGGCGGAATTATGTATGGACATGTTCCAACATACCCAATCTTTAGGGGCTGACTTCGACTACAAGACCGTTACCCGGGTTCAAGTAGCGGATGACGGTGTCATGAAGACCATTTACTTTGCGGAAGATGAGGAAACCGTCCAAGCCCCAACCGTGATTGTAGCAACCGGTACCCGGTCGCGGACCTTAAACATCCCTGGGGAAGAACAATTCAAAGGGTCAGCCATCTCCTGGTGCGCCATCTGTGACGGGGCCAAATACCGCGACAAGGATGTTGTGATTATTGGGGGAGGCAACTCGGCTGTTGATGAGGGGACTTACCTAGCTGGCATTGTTAACCACCTCACCATCGTCACCGACTTTGACCTGACTGCTGACCCCGCTTCTTGTGATTACCTACGTTCCTTAGATAATGTGACCGTTTATCCTTATAAAGCCGTGCAAAGTTTTGAAGCCAATGAAGATGGCAGCCTCAAAGGGGTTAAGTTCGCTGATAAAGAAACCGGCGACAACGAACAAGTGGTGGAATGTGATGGGGTCTTTGAATACATTGGTGCGGTTCCAAGTACGGAATTCATCCAAGACCTAGGCATTACCGAATCCCACGGTTACGTGGAAACCGATGCTCATATGGCGACCGCTGTACCAGGCATCTATGGCGCGGGAGACTCCAATAGCAAATTCTTACGGCAAATTGTTACCGCTACTTCAGACGGCGCAACCGCAGCCCAAGAAGCCAGTGGCTATATCAAGAAATTACGGGCAGAAGGCAAGTACGAATAAGAAGCCGCTGCTTTTATGCTAGAGTATAAGTAAATCAATCAGTAAGGAGTGACCCTGAGTGATCAAAGAATTAGAAAAAGATACCTTCAAAGAAGATTTACAAAATGGGACCGTTTTGGTGGACTTCTATTCCAAAACCTGTGGCCCCTGCAAGATGCTATCCTTTAACCTAGATGACGTGGATAAAACCAAGGGCGATGACCTCTCCATCATCAAAATTTCCTTTGAAGAAAACCCTGACTTAGTCGAAGAATATGGCGTCGAAGGTTACCCAACCTTAATCGCCTTTAAAGACGGAGAAGAAGTCTCCCGCAAAGCCGGCCTCCAACAAAAACCAGTGATTTTAAAGATGATTGAAGCTGCTGAGTAACAGAGTGCGACAAAAGCCAACAGAGCCCTGAAGCACTGGAGCAAACTAGGGGAGATAGGCATTCACCTATCTTCCCTAGTTTGTGAAGTGGAGGTCAGGGCGGGCTTTTGGAGCAGGTTTAGGTAGATTGAAAAAAGAGCGTCAGTTTTAAAGTAACTGGCGCTTTTTTGCTTTTATTTGGTTAAAATTTTGCCTTAAGACTTTTTGTCAGAAGTTGATTAGAAAGTGGAATAGCTATGGAAAACAAAGAAATTGCCAAGCTCATGGTCACTTGGGCTGAAGAAGCCAAAGCTCGGGTGGATGCTGGTTTAGAAAAGGACCTAGGCGTTCAAGAGAAGACCGGGGCCCGGGACCTAGTCACCATTTTAGACGGAGAACTGGAACGTTTTTACCGCCAAGAAATTAAAAAGCACTTTCCCAAGGACCGTATCCTAGGAGAAGAGGGGCAAGGGGACCAGGCCCAATCCCTGGACGGGGCGGTGTGGATTATAGATCCTATCGACGGTACCCTGAATTTTGTGAAGCAGCGGGCCCATTATGTGACTATGCTGGCCCGCTATGTGGATGGGATTGGTCAAGTGGGACTGATTTATGGCTTGGATTCGGGCCAGTCGCTTTTGGCCTTGGCTGGCCAAGCTGCCTACCTTAACGGCCAAGCCCTAGACCTCAGCCACCAAGCCAATCTGGCTGAAATGACTTTGGACCAAGTCCTCATGTCAACCGAAGCCTTGCCCCTAGATGGGGACCTCGGTCTCTATCAGCTATCTAAAGAGAGCCTAGGCCTAAGAATTTTTGGTTGTGCGGGACTCGATGTGGTCCACTTGGCTCTGGGTCGGACTGGACTTTACCTCAACCAGCTCTATCCCTGGGACAATGCGGTGGCCTTGATCCTGGCAGACCTTTGCGGCTTTAAGGTGACTGACTTTAAAGGTCAACCGCTCAACTTACTGGACCGTCAGTATGTCCTGATGGCTTATCCTAATATCCACCAACAAGTACTTAACTATTTAAAAAACCGCACCTAAAATACACAAGCGCTGAGCCGGGAATTTTTCTTGTCACTTAGCGCTTTTTTTATTGGTCAATTGACTGAGCGAGCGGGTCTTTTTCCTGGCTGAAGAGCTGGATAAAGTCTTTGGCGGCGGGACTGAGTTGGGCCTTGGCCTTGTAGATCAGGTAAGTTTCGCGGTAGAGCTCCATGTCGCGGACCTCCAAGTACTTGACTTGGGGATAGGTCTGGCTGGCGCTTTTGGTGGTCAGGCTAATACCGAAACCGGATTGGACTAGGGAGATGATGGAGGCATCGTTCATGACCTTGTGGCGGATATAAATGTCATTGTAGTGGATATCGCCCGTTGAGTGCCCATACTTCTCCATGGCCAGGCGGCGGAGGTGTTCGGAGTCATAGGTGCGAAAGAAGGTCTCTCCTTGAATTTGCTTGAAAGTGATGGACTCATATTTAGCCAGGGGATGGTCTTTCGGCACCAAAATACCTAACCGTTCTTTAAGCAGGCGGATACTTTTTAATCCCGGATAGCTAGGGTCGAATTCCTCGCCACTGAGGCAGGCCAGGTCGTAGCTGCCGTCCATGACGCCCATGACCACTTCCTGGCTGAGGACCTCGGTGTAGTTGATGGCGGTCTGAGGACATTTTTCTTTAAAGCTTTTGAGTAGTTCGGGGACCACAAAGTAGGTCGTAGAAAAAAGGTTAGAGGAAGACAAGGACAGGCTATCCGTAGTCCGGGCTAGCTCTTCTTGGACTTCGCGGATACTGTCGGTGATGTAAGTCATCCCTTGAACCAGACGTTGGGCCAGCTTGCGACCGGCATAGGTGACTTGGATATCGCGGCCCGCTTTGACAATGAGGGGGATGCGGAGTTTCTTTTCTAGTTTGGTAATGGCCTTGGACAGGGTAGAGGGGGACAGGTAGAGTTGGGCAGCTGCCTTAGTCAAACTTTCACATTCAACCACCTTGATAAAGTAAGTCAGGTGTTGCCAGTTGAGTTCTTTCATTGTCGATATCCTTTCATCGTTGAAAAATATTCATCAATAGCAGAAATTATTTCAATTTATCTTTTCTAAAAAATAATGTATGATTAATCACAAGAGGAACAGTAACCGCTTCCATCATGGCATGACTTATTGTTGAAGTCAAGAGCGCGTTTTTCCTCTCATTGTATTGGATCGGATGAATTATGAATATTTTTCACTGAAAAGGGATTTTAAAAGAGAGGAGCTGGACGATGTTTGATAATTTACTTTATGAAATTGATCACCAAGTGGCGACCATTACCATGAATCGTCCCGACAGTGCGAACGGCATGGACCAAGGGATGATCAAGGACTTAGTGGCCGCTTTTCGCCGTGTGGAGACTGAGCCAGATGTCCGGGTGGTAGTACTCCGGGCCAAGGGCAAGCTGTTTTCCGGCGGTGGTGACATGGAGTGGATGAATGACATGGTTGACCAGGGTCAGACCTTTGACTCCACGGATATCTACCGGGCCAATGAGATTGCCCAAGCCATCCGTAGTGTCTCAAAACCAGTGGTCGCCGCCGTTCACGGCACAGTGGCTGGTGGAGCGGCGGGGATTATCATGGCCTGTGATTTCCGTATTATGAGCGACAAGGCCAAGATTGTGCCAGCTTTCTCTAATATTGGTTTAAGTGGGGACACGGGCTTGATCTATTCCTTGATGCTGTCACTGGGCTTTAGTCGAACTTATGAAATCATGGCGCTAGGCCAAGTCATTACCGCCCAAGAAGCTAATGACTGGGGGCTAGTCACCCGCTTAGCTAGTCCGGATGACTTTGAACAAAGAGTCGCTGACTTTATTGACTTATTAATGGAGCGACCAACCCTAGCTCTAGCCAGACAGAAACAGGCGATGAATGAATTTTTCTACCAAGACTTGGCTAAATTTGGCCTCAGTGAAGCCGTTAATATCCCTTATCTTTCCGGGACAGAGGACTTCAAGCAAGCCATCAAGGGCTTTGTTAATAAGGAAGAAGTTCACTTTCAAGGCAAGTAGGCTTAAAAATAGTTAATTAAATTAAAAATTATATTAGAAAAACCTAAGGAGGAAATGTCAATGACCGATGTATGTAAGATGTTAAATATTAAATACCCTATCTTCTGTGGTGCTATGGGAGGAATCTCTCGTCCAGAATTGGTTGCTGCGGTATCTAATGCCGGCGGGATGGGAATCTTGATGACTGCTGGGATGAAAGATGAAGCTAAAATCCGTGTAGCGGTTCAAAAGACCCGGGAATTAACCGACAAACCTTTCGGGGCTAACGTGGCCATTATTTCTGGTAACGCTAAAGAAGTGCTCGAAGTTCTGATTGATGAAGGCGTGAAATTCTTTACCACCGGTGCTGGGGACCCTGTGCCTTTCATTGATATGATCCATGAAGCGGGTGCTAAGATTTTCCCAGTGGTACCAAGTGCTCGGGTAGCCCGCAAGGTGGAAGACGCTGGCGCTGACGGTGTGGTAGTAGAAGGCATGGAAGCTGGGGGCCACGTGGGTCAAGCCACCACCATGACCCTGACCCGCCAAGCCGTTGAAGCGGTTGACCATGTTCCTGTTATTGCAGCAGGTGGGATTGCGGACGGCCACGGTTTAGCCGCTGCCTATGCCTTAGGTGCAGACGGGGTCCAAGTCGGAACCGTTCTCGTTGCCTCCACTGAAGCGCCAATCCATGACAACTACAAGCAAGCCATCGTGGATGCCAACGACACCGCCACCTTTGTGTCAGGTTCTATGACCGGAGCCCCTATCCGGATTGAAAAGAATGCTGCCGCTAAGAAACACCACGACATGGACATGGATCCAGATGTGGACGTAAAAGCCATTGAAGCCTACACCATTCCTTCCCTGACCAAGGCTGCTGCAGACGGTGACGTTAAGGAAGAAATCGTGACTTACGGGCAAATCGCTGGCTTAGTCCATGAAGTCCGCCCCGTCAAAGAAATTATCGAATCCATTTTCCAAGAAGCCAATGAAGTCATTGATGCTCTAGCGGATAAGAAAATTTGAGTCAAATAAATAGAAAAAACGGATTAAAAAATCATTCAAGGAGGAAGACAAAGCATGACAGAAACACGTAAAGACTTAATTCCTGAATATGGTCCCTTACACGGGGTGAGAATCCTCGGTTTAGGATCTATTGTGGCCATGCCACATGCCGGTAACCTCTTAGCTGACTTAGGGGCGGAATTTATCCAAATCGAACGTCCTGGTGTGGGGGACTCGCTCCGCATGTTGGCACCATTCTCTAAGAAAACCAAGGTGTCCAACGGTTGGATGCAAGACGCGCGTAACCGTTTAAGTATTACCTTAGAATCCAACCTCAACAATGAAGAAGCCAAGGCGGTTTTCCTCGACCTGATCAAAGAAGTCGATATTTTCATGGACAACATGGTCTGGTTGAAGAAATTAGGCATTGATGACGATGAAATGTTAGAAGCTAACCCTAAACTTGTCATCTGCCACGTGTCCGGTTTCGGCCAAGAAGCCTTTGGAGGAGCAGAAGGGGTTTCCGGACGGGCATCTTTTGACATGATTGGCCAAGCTTACGGGGGATTCTTGAACTTGAACGGGGAACCTGATGAGGCGCCAATGATCGTTAAACCTTACCTCAACGACTATGTGTCCGCCTTAAACGCGACTTACGGGGTTCTAGCAGCTTATATCCACGCCCAAAAGACCGGCAAAGGCCAAGTGGTGGACGTGGCCCAATACGAAGCTATGGCCCGGATCCTGTGTGATACCTTTGTCACCTATACCGAAAATGGGGAAGACAAGGAACGGACTGGAAATAAGACCACTGCCTTCCAACCTTACGGCCTCTTCTTTGACAAGAATGGCGAATACGTGGTGGTTGGTGCCTTTGGACGCAACGTTTATAACCGTTTCCTTGAAGCAGTCGGCTTTGACAAGGAATACTTCGCCTATGAAGTCGCTGGTAACGGGGTCGAAGCCGTGATGTCTGAACGTGGCCAAGAGCTCGACCAAAAGATTAAGGAATGGTGTAGCCAACGGACCGCTAAGGAAATTGAAGAAACCCTAAACGCTCACCGAGTGCCCGCTTCCAAGGTGAATAAGGCCTCTGATGCCTTGAATTCCGAACACTTCAAGGCCCGTAACAATTTTGTTACCTATACCGACCAAACCAGTGGCGAAGAAGTTACTGCCTTCGGGGTGGTGCCACACATGAGTGAGACCCCAGGGAAAGTCTGGCGGGGCGCGCCAGCCATGGGTCAAGACAATGAATTAGTCTATGGCGACCTCCTAGGTTACTCCGAAGAGAAAATTGCCGAACTTAAAGAAAAAGGGCTTATTTAGTGATTAAAAATGGCTCTATCAGTTAATGTCGACGAGCATTCGTTATGCTTTTGAAATTTGGTCGTTAAAAAGCCATGGCACCGGTTCGGGCCAAGGTCCCTCACCTAGCGAGCTTCAAACGGCTCGTACGAATAAATTCTACGATCCGTATTTCACATCACTCGCTTATTCATGGCTAACGACCTATTTCAAAGCGTCACTACTGCTCATAGTTAACCGATAACGCACATTTTTAATTACTATTCACAATATAAAAAAAGAAAAAATCCAAAAACAGCTCCCTCATCAGTATCAAAATACTGGGGGAGCTGTTTTCGTTTATGACAAAAAGCTAATAATGATACTTACACGATAGGACTTCAATGGCGGATGATTTTATCCGGTAGACTAGGCGATCTTGCTGGGTTAATCGGCGGAACCAGTAACCAGACAGGTCATATTTAAAAGGCTCGGGCTTGCCTAGCCCCTGGTAGGGATTTTCTTTAATCGCCCTTAGTAGCTTATAGAGCTTGTCGTAAATTTTCGGGTCGTGGGACTTCCAGTAATCTCTTTCGAGGACTGCTCGCTTACTCCAATGGACTTCCATTAAATCTCCTCAACTTCATAATCGCCCTGGTCGAGTTCCTCCATGGCTTGGTAGAGGTTTTCCCGGTTAGCTCGACTAGAAAGCAGATGGTAGGTTTCCATTAAGCTATCAAAATCCGATTTTGCCATCACCACGACATCATTGCCATTTTGAGAAGTGACGGTGTACTCCACAGAATCTTCGTTGATCACGTCCATGTATTTTTTCATATTTTGCCGAAAATCGCTATAATTAGTAATTTCCATCATTCTCACCTCAGTACTATTGTACAAATACTTGTACAATAAAGCTAGTATTTAATAATAAAACAGCTCCTTCCCTAGTGTTACTGGTGGAGGAGCTGTTTTGGTGAGCCTGGAATGAACGACAACGAGGAAGTCCTCAACGATGATAAAATGGCTCCAGCGTCACCTTTCACCCCCCTGCCAGACCTCAAAATCATTTAGTATTCGCCTAATTTAAAGCACTGTTCAAACAGGACTGCACTATCTGGTTTGAACGCCTTAGTTATTAATGAAATCTTTAAAACTGTATAGCCCGTATGAATTGATAAGTGAAATATGAGATGTTACTTTGGAATAGAAGTTAATAAAGAAGCAACTTTGTTAGTTTCAGTTTGCTAACTGTCACTTTTGTATTTTGACCTAGGAAGGGAGCTCAAACTTGAGATATAGTAAAGAATATTTACAAGCTCATTTTGATACTCAAGGTATTCAATATACTGATGAGGATATTCATCTCGTTCAAAAAATTCTAGATTTCATCAGTGAAGGTGAAGAACGTTTAAACGAGTATGAAGACCTGCAAAGCACGAAGATATTCTTGAGAAATAATATGGAGGTTATCGATCATGAGTAACAAAGAATTATTATTCAAATCTGCACATGAACTAGCTGACATGTTAAAAAATCAAGAGATCACATCAGTAGAATTAACCCAGACTTTCTTAGATCGTATTCATGCGGTTGAAGATGACGTGAAAGCCTTCATCACGGTAACAGATGACCTTGCTTTAGACCAAGCCAAACAGGCGGATCAAGAAATTCAAGCAGGAAATTACAAAGGCCCTATGCACGGGATGCCAATCGCCATTAAAGATACCTACAAAACAGCAGGTGTCTTATCAACCAGTGGTTCAGGTATGCTAAGAGACTATGTGCCTGAAGAAACATCAACTCCCGTTCAAAACATCTTAGATGCTGGTGGCGTGATACTTGGTAAATTAAACATGCACTCATTAGGCCCTGGCTCTGCTGGTTTTAACCCGTGGTTTGGTCATACCCGCAATCCATTTAACTTAGATCATATTGTTGGTGGTTCTAGTGGTGGTTCCGGTGCCGCTTTAGCAGCAGGTATGGCACCAATCGTTACCGGTACAGATATGTGGGGGTCCTTACGTGTCCCAGCATCTATTAATGGGGTGTATGGCTTTAAGCCAACATATGGCCTACTAAGCTCTGCTAATAATATTCCAACGTCAGAAACCCACGACTCGACGGGTCCTATGGCGCGCCAGGTTGACGATCTAGCCATGCTAACTAGTGTTATGTCCAGTTATGATCCCAAAGACCATAACAGTCTAAAAGATGTCGAACGTCCAGATTATACGCGCAATCTAGATAAAGGCATCAAGGGCCTAAAATTTGGTGTACCATCTTATTACCGCCAAGGACTAGATGCTGAAGTTGAACGTCTATTTAATGAGTCAATTGAAAAATTAGAAGAATTAGGCGCTGAAGTTGTGGATATCGAGATTCCAGAACTTGAGATGACTCAATATGCTGGCCAAGTGACCCCTGTCGCAGAAGCGGGAGCTAACTACTTTGAAGAACTGAAAAATCAACCAGAAAACATTGCTAAAGACGTTCGCGCCTTCTTAATGGCAGGTAGCGTGGTAACCGGTCAACAATACGTTCGCGCTCAAAAAGTTCGTCGTAAAATGGCTCTAGCATTTAATGAAGTTTTCCAAGAGGTTGATGCGATCCTTGGCCCAACGATTCCAGTCCAAGTTCCAGCATTCAAAGAAGAATCAGAAATGCCAGAACAAGCGATTGACGTTGTCCAAAGCGTGCTACCATTCACTGTTCCAGCGAACATGACTGGGGTTCCAGCACTTTCTGTTCCAATGGGCCTAGATAAAGATGGCTTGCCAACAGGGATGCAATTCTTTGGTCGCCCATTGTCAGAAGAAAAATTACTACAAATTGCCAAAGCTTGGGAATCAACTCATCCAATCTCTTATGAAGACATTGTTGTCTAAGGATTTCTCAAGCTGAGTCATTGAGAAGAGACTAGAATGAGTTAACAGCTATTTAATAAGAAAACAGCTCCCCTATCAGTGAAAAGTCACTGGCGGGGGAGCTGTTTTGGTGTAGAAAAATCTTAAGGAAGTAAAGTCAATTTTTACTCCTCTTCAGCTACCAAGGCATAGACCCGGGCAGGGAAGCTGGGGGCGCCTTTGACTTTGAGGGGAGCAACGACAATGACTGCGCCTTGGGTTGGTAGGGCGGAGAGGTTATTTAAGACTTCGACTTGGTAGCGGTCTTGGTCCAGCCAGTAGAATTCACCGGGGAGGGCTTCTTGGTCATAGTAGATGTGCCCAGAATCGGTATCCAGGTTCTCATGGCCAATGGCTTTGACGTCGCGTTCGTGGGCGAGAAATTCTAAGGCCTCCACTGTCCAACCAGGGGTATGAGCTTGGCCATTTTCGTCTTCATTATAGAAGGCTTGGGGATCGTCCCAGCGCTTGGACCAGTCACTGGCAAAGGCAACAAAAGTTCCCGCGGGAATCTTGCCGTGGTCAGCTTCGTAGTCTAAGATGACCTCCTTGGTGACAGAAAAGTCCGGGTCAGCGGCAACTTCTGCTTCTAGGTGGAGGACATAGAGCGGCAGGATCAGTTCATCCAATCCCACCCCATCTAAGAGCCGTTTGCCCGCTGCAAAGTGGCCGGGTGAATCGATATGGGTCCCGTAGGAGGTGGCTAGGGTGTATTCTTTGGCGTAGAAGCCATCCTGGTCGATTGTGTTCAAGGTTTTTTCCTGGATGGGATCAAAAGCATTGAACAAAGGAATATTTTCGTGCAATTCATGGGAAAGGTCGACGCGTTTGGCGTTAAGTAAGTGGGAAAGATCTTGTGACATAGGGCATAACTCCTTCTAATTTTTCGTTAGTAACTTATTGTTTCATTAGTTCGACTGAATTGCCCTTATCTTAGAGAAGCAAACAGGGAAATGCAAGAGTAGAGGAGTCGAGCCCAAGACTGTCGGTCAGTGGAAGCTTGGTCTAATCGGCTTTTTAGCAGGAATATGGAATAGTGATCAATGGTGATTTTAGCTGTGGGGGCCATGTCTACTTCATAACCAAAGCGTAAAACTTATTCAATTTATATCGCTATTTATCAAGTAAAACGATTAAGAAAGGGAAAAACGTTAATCTTACTGGGCTTCGGTATAGGGTATCGAAAAAGAAGGAAAAAGCCTATCAAATCAGGGATTGACAGGCTTAGTTAAAGGCACTATGATTGACCCACAATAACTTATAACTAAATGAACGAGCGGGAACACGGCTTGACAGGGCACTTCGTCTCATCTGACTGAAAGACCTCAGTCAATCCCCCGCGACCTTCAAGCATTGTGTATGTGGCTGACAGCCGCAAAGCGTTCTTAACAAGCCTCCATTCAGGCTGCTTGGAACCTTGAGGTTGGGCCGTGGAAGGGGTGGTTAAGCGAAAAATGATCAGTCGAATGTTACCCATTAGAAAAAGGGACTTGATAAAGAAAGCCTTGAATCAGTGACTTCTCTGGAAAAGAAGAACTGGATCAAGGCTTTTTTGTCGTTCTGTAAAAAGTTGGAGAATGGCCTCAGCGCTTCAGTTTTTGAATAGTCTGAATGACTTGGTCAGGCTGATTAGGATCCACAGCAATCTTTTGGGTTGATTGGGCCATTTTATAGGTTTCATTGATGTAAGTTGACTCCGGAATGGCGGAAAAGTCAGGGAGATCGAAGCGCAAGGGGATATTGTAAAGGTTAATGGTGCCGTCGTGGTTGCTGGAATAGGTCACCACCCCATCGACTAGGCGGTTGCCAGCCAATTGGGTTACGGTTTCCGGGTATCTAGCGCCATTGGCTAGGTAGGGATTGATCAGAGTGCCTTGGGGGATGATGTGAACATTGATGGCCTCGGCCGCTTGGTTAGGACCCAATTGCAGCCAGATGCGGGCGTATTCAATATCCAGGGGATCATAGCCAGCGAGGGGATCACTGGCAGGCCGGGTGTTTTGCTTGACCTGGGATTCTGCCTCATTGGGAGCGGAAGAGACTTCTTTTTCGCTTTCAGACGGGAATTGGTCTTCAGACGTGCTTTCTGAAGCTTGGGAACGACTTGCTGATTGGCTGGATTCTTGTTTCGGTGCTGATGGTTGGTTTTCTGTCTCTTTGGAAGGTGCACAGGAACAAGCAGCTAAAGTCGCAGCAAGCAGAACGAGTGAAAGGCATTTTTTCCATTTCATGACTCATCACCTCTTTAAATAATTATAACATATATTATATATAATGAAGCGCTTACTCTGAGTCTAGTTAAGGCTTATCGGTCTTTGGAAGCTTCGCTTATGAAGAGGAAAAGTAGCTTATGCTATACTAAGTAAAATTCACATGAAAAAGAGATGATAAAATGACCACAGTCAGACCGATCCAAGCCAAAGACGATGCTCAAATCGCAAAAATTATCAGAAATTCCTTAGAATCAGTGGGCTTAGACCAAGCGGGAACGGCCTATTATGACCCGGAACTTGACCACTTAAGTCAGTTTTACCAAGCCAAGCCGAAAAGTCGCGATTATTTCGTTGCCGTGGATGACAGCGACCAGGTCCTCGGTGGAGTGGGCTTTGCTGAATGTGAGCTCTTCGACCAGTGCGCAGAATTGCAGAAGATTTACCTCGCCCCTCAAGCCCAAGGTCAGGGCTTAGGTCGGGCCTTGATGGAAACATTAATCCAAGAAGTCAAGTCCGCCGGCTATCGTCAACTCTATTTAGAGACCCATTCTTCCTTGAAGGCTGCCATTGGCCTCTACCAGAAATATGGCTTTAAAGAAATCCCTCAACCGGAAAACTTGATCCACACCACCATGGACCGCTTTTTCTTGAAGGATTTGTCAGACTAGTCCTTGAGTCTAACTAGTACTATAAAAGAGAAAAAGACACAGGAAGCACTTGTTTGTTGAAGAACTTTCTGTGTCTTTTTTTCAGTTGTATTGAAAAGTCAGGATCTTAATCGACGCGGTAATAAAATTCTTCTGGAACTTCAATTCCCCCTGCGTATTGGGTTACTAGCAAGCGGTCTCGAGTATAATCAGAGGCATCGGTATAGGTATTAGAAGAGTCTGAGGCTTCAATTTGAGTGCCTGCAGGAGCGATGATTAAAATGGCACTTCCGGGGCCATTAACCACAAGGCCTGCCCATAAAGTATTGTTTTTCATCTCTGCATAGTCAACACCAACAGACATGTCAGGACCGACTTGACCATTTTCATCAATTACTAACTCATTCCCCTTGCCATTACGCCAGGTCCCTGCAAGGGTAGAGAAATCACCTTGTTGGATTTGGTTAATATCCAGAACTTGCTGACTATTAGTAGAGGGCGCTAGATCACCCGCAATTGTGGGGACAGATTGACTGCTTGCTGCAGCACTTGTAGGGGCTAAGTTTTTCCAATCGAAAGATTCGATATCTAGCTCTTTTTCATTGTCTAAGCCGAGTAAAGGCGCGGGGTCCTTGGTCTCTTGTAAGTCGTAGTCCACTTGTTTGATCTCTTCGATTTTGCCGTCATTCGTGATGCGGTAATTAGTAGCATGGGCTTCAGGGCGGGGCGAGTGGAAGTTGTTGTAAACAAAAGTGCCGTTGTCATAGATGGTGAGAATCCGACGTTCACCACCGGAACCCGCAACGCCGCCCGCTTTTGCGAGGACAGGTTTATCGTCTTGCAGGGTATAGATGGCAATAAGAGTGTACTGGTCTCTGAGAATTAACTCATCTTGACCGTCCTTATTGATGTCGTAAAAGGCATATTGGATGTTTTCGCCATCAGAATCATTGATAATGGAAACGACATAAGCAGTTTCAGGATCACCGGGGTTTGCTTTTTGAATGTCATTGTTCTTGGCCAGGTCGACAATTTCCTGGTACCAATCTAGAGTAGGTTGGTAGAGTTGGTGAACTTGCTCAGCGGTTTTACTGTCAGTCTTTTCAGCCTTGCTTTCTTGCTTGGTCTCTTCTTCTTTAGCTTTTTCTTTTGAAGAGCTGGCTTCAGAACTGACCGACTCTTGGCTTTGAGAAGCGGTGGACTGGTCAGCTTCTTTTTGGCAGCCGACTAAGAATAGGGATACTAGGACAGATAAACTGAGTAGTGTTCGTTTTTTCTGGTGAATTTTTGAAAGTAGTGCGCGTTTGGATAGGTCTATTTTCTTCATATTTCCTCCCTAGGGTTAGAATTTGATCAGTTTCTATACCATATGGATCGATCATTTTATGCAGTGAAAACCCTTTCTTTAATTAAAGCCCTTAGGAAGGCCTTTGTCAAGGGGCTTTGAGTGCCTTTGAGGGGGAGCTTTGTTAAGATGGTTTTAGTAATATCTAGCTTCAGTGATTAAGTTGTCCGAAAATTTTCTTCAGAGAGAGGAGATCACGATGATTAATCAATTAGAATATCGTAAGGCCAATAGTGAAGCGCTATTAGCCACAGCGGAACGGGTAGGACGTGAAGCAGGGATTGAAGAAGGTATAGCGACAGGACGTGAGGAAGGAATAGAAGTAGGACGTGAATCGGAACGACAATCAACGATTCAAAAAATGATAGCTAGTGGGATGACTACTGCTCAAATCGCGGAAGCATTAGGTGAACCGCTTGAAGAAATTGAGAAGTTTCTAGCGAGCCCAGAGGAGAGTCATCAGTAGCTTGCTGCTAGTTGTTGAGAATGGATAAAAATAGTTTACAGATGTAAGACACAGAAGTCCGTTATTTAGTGAACGGTTTCTGTGTCTTTTTTACTTTAATATTCCCTAAAAACAGCCAGCTTAGAGGTCTCGAGCCGGCTGTTTTTATCTAACTGAAAAATGAATCCAGAGCGACAAGTAAATGATTGCTTTTGATCGGTCGAGGAAATCGTTTTTAAAGTTGGAGATCTCGATCAGTCAACAGTTGGAGTGAAAAAGCCTGAAATGACAGCTTTTTTGAAAATAAATCCAATGCAGTGAATGTACTTTTACCAGCTTAATGGTAAAAGACCTAAAGGACCGATTATAGCTGATAGTGAATGGGTATCCTGCTCATATTGCTAGACAAAGAGTGACTATGCTAAACTTCCAAACTAATAACTGAATAGTTATTAATCCAATCCTTGATCAGAAACTTACGAGCCGAGTGCCCGTATTTTTTCTTGACTAGGAATCAAACGAAATGACCTTTGGAGGTATATACATGAAAAAAATTGTTTTGTCTCTTGTTGCAATAGCCATCGTTGCCGCGGGCTTTATCTTCTTTTCTCGACAGCAAGAAGAAAAGAAGGTGGTTCTCGGTGTCAGTGGGCAGAGTGCCGGAATGACTAAATATGTTGAACAAGCCTTGAAGGAAAAAGGCTACAAGCTAGAACTGTCTGTGGCAGAAAGTACCATTGCAAGTAATGAAGGCCTGATGGATGGGTCAGTTGACGTGAATATCATGCAACATGAAGCCTATATGAACCAATTTAATAAAGACCGTGGTGCCAGCTTAGTCAAAGCCGGCAAACCTCTCTTTGAGCAATTTATCGGTGTTTACAGTAGAAAGCATAAATCACTGGATGAGCTGCCTGATGGGGCCAAAGTAGCCATTCAAAATGATGCCTCAAATATTCAACGCGCCCTTCGCGTTTTAGAACAGGCCAAATTAATTGAAGTCAAACAAGATATTCCTAAAGGGGAAACACTAACTCCGCTCGATGTGACCTCTAATCCGAAAAATCTTGAATTTGTGGAATTAGGTGGGGGAACCTTGATTGAATCCCTTGATGAGGTGGATATTGCTATCTTTAGTGGTTTAGCAGCACATAAGGCCGGCTTTAAGACCGAAGATGCCCTGTACAAATTTGAACCCAAAGATTTAAAGGCCAACGCGCTCATCCTAGCCACCAAGGACGGCAACCAAGATAAAGAGGCGGTCAAGATTATCCATGACGCCTTTGAAACCAAAGAATCCGCTGAACTGGTGAAAGAGGTCAGTGGTGGGACCTGGTTCCCTTACACAGGTGATTAAGATGACCAAGCCCTTAGTAGAAATCAGACACTTACAAAAAAACTACGGTAATTTTCAGGTGCTTTCAGATATCAATCTCACCATCAATGAAGGCGATATCTACGGCCTGGTAGGTAAGAGTGGGGCGGGGAAGTCCACCTTGCTGCGCTGCATTAATGGTTTGGAGAGTTTCGATGGAGGGTCTATTCACGTCCTCGATGAGGATATTCAAACTTTATCGGGCGATTCGCTCAGACACTTGCAAAAGGAAATTGGCATGATTTTTCAGCAATTTGAGTTAATTAACCGCAAAACAGTCCGAGAGAATGTCGCCCTGCCCCTAAAACTATGGAATATTGAAGAGACTGAGGAGCGTATCCAGAGTTTATTGGATTTAGTGGATATGTCTAATAAGGCGGACGCCTATCCCAGCAAACTATCCGGGGGTCAAAAACAGCGGGTGGGCATTGCTAGAGCCCTGTCTTTGAACCCCAAACTCCTGCTCTCTGACGAAGCCACGTCTGCCCTCGATCCTTCAATTACCCGCTCAATCATTGACCTCTTGCAGAAAATTAACCAAAAATTGAAGCTAACTATTATTGTGGTTACCCATGAAATCGAAGTGGTGAAAAAAATCTGCAATAAGTTAGCCATTCTTGAGAACGGTAAGATTGTGGCAGCCGGGAATACGGTGGATCTTTTCCTTGACCAACCCCCGGCTTTAAGACGTTTAATGGGACTGGAAACTGAGACCGAGCCTCAAGTTGAAGCGGGGCGCTTTGAATTTAAGTTGGTTCTCCGTGATGTTGACCAGCAAAAGGACCTCTTATCCAAGATATTCTCTGACTTACAGATTCCTTACTCGATTGAGGACGCCCATTATGAGGAAATTAATGACCGGACGACCGCTTATTTTAAAATTCAAATCGATTCACGCCACCAAGCTTTATTGGAAAATTATTTGAAAGACCATCAGATTGAATGGAGGGAATAAGATGGAAGCCAGTTTAGTAAAATTATCAGCTATTTTAGGGCCATCGGTTTTTGACACGGCTTATATGGTGTTTTTTACCATGATCTTATCAACAGCCTTGGGTTTTGTCATCGCTGTGGCCTTGTATTATACCGATAAGGAAGGGCTAAGACCCAATGCACTTATTTATAGCATTTTAGATGTTTTCATTAATATTGTGCGGTCTTTCCCCTTTATTATCCTGGTCGTGGCCGTCATCCCCTTAACGCGAGGAATTGTGGGTGGGGTGATTGGGCGGACCGCGGCATTGGTGCCCTTAACCATCAGCGGCACCGCCACCGTGGCGCGCTTATTAGAGAATTCCTTCCGGGAGGTGGGGCGGCCCTTGATTGAGGCGATCCGCTCATTTGGAGCCAGTGACTACCAAATCATGAAGGAAGTCGTCCTAGTGGAAGCGGCTCCCCTGGTGATTGTGAATTTAACCGTGGCCATTATCGGGATTATCGGAACCACTTCGGCTGCCGGAACCGTTGGCGCTGGCGGATTAGGGTCTGTGGCGATTAACTACGGCTACAACAGCTTTGATTCAGTGATTATGTACGGGACCGTCCTGGTGATTATCCTGATTGTCCACTGTGCCCAATTTGTCGGCAATTACCTCTATAAGCAGTCCTTAAGATAATAGCCCTTGTAAAATCATGTGATAATGGAGAAAACAAAAATGAGTAAAATTGAATTAATCAAAAAAGTTATTAATAAAGAAGTCACCGACTATGTCCCTTTTTCCTTTAAATCCCACCTGCCTGAAGTCGACCATGACCCGGTCAAATATGCCCAGGCCCTAGCGGAAAAAGTTCACCAGTATGACTTGGATTATGCTGGTCACAGCAGTAACGGGCTCTTCACGGTGGAAGACTATGTGGATGAAGTCGATCATTCCCCGGTTTATAAGGGCGGCGTGTCCATCGTAGTCAAAACCCCTTATAACCAGCCAGCGGACTTGAAAAAGCTACCCCATGACCTCGATATCTCTACTCCTTCTTACCAGCGCGAGTTGAAATCGCTGACTTACCTATTAGATCGCTTAGGTGACCAAGTCCCTGTGACCGTGATTTCCTTCAGTCCCCTAACCATCCTGGACAAGTTGACAAAGGGTCGGGCAGTCGAGTTTATCCGCAGTGGGGAAAATGAACTCCTTCACCAAACCCTAGAAAATTTGACCAATGTCCAAGTCCAATATGTTCAGGCTGCCTTAGATTTAGGCGCCGCGGGTGTCTACCTGGCCTCTCAGTTTATTCGCTATGACCGGGTAACGAAGGAAGAATATTTAGAATTTGGTAAGCCCTATGACTTAAAAATATTAGAAGCGGCAAAGGCAGGCTGGTTTAACAGCTTCCATGCCCACGGGACGGATATTATGTTCGACCTGATCAAGGATTACCCGATCCAGGTCTTTAACTGGCATGCCTTTGAATCCTTGCCTAGCGTAGAAGAAGTCTTCAAGTATAGCGATTTCGTCCTTAACTGTGGGGTGGACCGCTTTAGTTTCAATGATTTCAATCGGAACCTGATCCGCAACCAAATCTACCAAATTTATAAAGCCACCAAAGGGCAACGCTTATTATTTAGCCCTTCTTGTGGGACCAATAGTTTCTTTGACCCCGAGCTGATCTATTATATTAAAGAAGTTAAAGCGGAAACCGACCGTATCTTTAATTTAAGGACTGAGGCTTAATAGTTTATTGGTGCTTGAAGATAAAAGGTTATTATAAAAATGAAAGACACAGAAGACCGATAGACTTT
This sequence comes from Aerococcus sp. Group 2, assembly GCF_905125285.1. Lineage (NCBI taxonomy): Bacteria > Bacillati > Bacillota > Bacilli > Lactobacillales > Aerococcaceae > Aerococcus > Aerococcus sp. Group 2. The sequence continues at coordinate 183,452 of NZ_CAJHPA010000003.1, forward strand.
CTACGGATTTCTGTGTCTTTTTTGTAGGTTGAAGTTTAGTCTACTCGGTAAAAGAATTCATCTGGGTCTTCGATTACGTCATAGTTGTGCCCACCAATCAAACGATCACGGCTGATGTCTGAAGCATCGGAGCTGGAAGGAATCGGGACCTCAATCTGAATCCCTGCGGGAGCAATGATCAAGAGCGCTCCACCAATATAACCATCAGTAGCATTGAGACCTGCAAACAAAATTTGGTTTTCTTTTTTGGCATTTCCAAGGTAAAGATAGTGATGAGGGTCGACGCGCCCGTCTTCATAAAAGACAAACTCTTGCCCTCAACCATTACGCCAAGTGCCTACTAGGGTGGATAAGTCACCTTGCTGGATTTGATCGATGTCTAGGCCTTGCTGGGAAGTAGTGCGACCAAGGTCACCGGCAATGGTGGGGACTGACGACTGATTGGCTGAGCTTTCTGTTTCAGTATTTTCGTCTTTACTTTCGATCTTGGTTTCCTCTTCGCTAGATGCTTCTTCTTTCTTGCTTTCTGACTCTTCCTTGCTGGATTTCTTGTCTTTGGGTTCTTCTTTTTCTGAACTGGATTCCGAACTTACCGACTCTTGGCTTTGGGAAGTCGCGGTGGAGCTCTCACTGTTGTTTTGGCAGCCGACTAGGAGTAGGGTCAGTAGAACGGTTAGGCCAAGGAGCCCGTGTTTTGCTTTCTTCATCGTTGTTTCCTCCATTAAATGATTTTTGCAGGCTTAAAAAGTAATCTTGAAAGCCTTTTCTTTAATTAAACCCTGTGGGAGGTGGCTTGTCAAGGCGGATGGAGGGGGGATTTTATATATGTAAAATATTTTTAATGTAAAAGGCTCCGAAAAATGATAGAAAAAATAACATTTTTCGGAGCTTTTATTTTCTTTTTAGAGTTCGGTATATTTTTTATTGCTGCCCTTACTTTTTTCTACGGGATACTTTTGGGCGTTGAGTTTTAACTTCTCTTCGATGATTTCATGAACATCCAGGTCTAAATTATCAGCAAACATCAAGCAGTAGATTAAGACATCAGCTAATTCTTCTTTGATCGCTTGCAGGTTTTGATTGCCTTCTTCAGCCGATTTCCATTGGTAAATTTCAAGTAACTCACTCGCTTCTAGGACAATTGAGAGGGCGAGATCTTTTTCGTTATGAAACTTGCGCCAATCTCTTTCATCGCGAAAGGCATTAATTTTATCGATTAAATCCATCATTTTCTCATTCCTTTAACTCATGGTTCTGTGCTTTTTGGAGCATTTCTTGTAATTCTTTATCGACGGCGTGGATATATAAGCCGTTAATCCCACGTTTGAGAAGGACATTCAATTGATTTTGTAAGAGTTTATCAGAAATATCGACCTTTTCACCTGATTCCAAGGTACGCTTTTTAGTCATTTGATCGGATTTAGCGGCACTAACATCGTAAATCACTTTACCGTTTCGATACTTTACCGAAGGACCAATAATGACACCAGCATAATTTAAGTCGAAACCTTGGATAGTATAAGTTGAACCGACTTCATGTAGGGACTTGGGCTGTTCTGCCCAAGATTGATTGTTTTTACTACTACTTGGTTGCTTAGTATCGGTATAGTTCCAGGGTAGTTTAAAATCTCCATCCTCAACGTACCAGGCAGATTTTTCTTTTGTAGGCGCCTTCCAGTCCCAATCATAGGTAGCTAACATGCGGGAGATTCCATTATCCCGATTTTGCGCTTTTTCGATGATTGCTTGATACATGCTCTTGCTGTCATCAAACACTTTGATATTGTAGCCTAATCTATCCTCAGGGATGTTAGTAATTTTTCTGTCTTTAACGAATGTGTTGATCCATTCTACCGTTTTTGTTTCAGAATGAATCCGCATTTGATTTTCCAAATAAATGTAGTTATCGTTTTTTATACTGCGATCAATCATCTGGTCTATTCTAAGATTTTCCCAGTATTGTGTTCGTGCAATGATTTGGTCCTCATCAAAGATCAGAATAACCAGTTTAGCATGTTCTAAAATATCTGTTAATTGATCTTCTCCCCTATAGCCTTGGTTACCTTGGGTGAGTAATAGGTGGCCTTCATCAATCAATACGATATCTACTGCTTTATCAGACTTTTGGGCTTTGTTGATGAAACTAGTCGGCTTTAAGACTTTTTCATCTTTTTTCTTTTGGATATTCAATTTTAAAGCAATATCATTATAGACCTGCATTTGTTCATTGTGATTGACTAATAAATAGCAATCTAGGGGATCTTCAAGTGAATCAACAACTTTAGCATCATCGGTTTCAATATCAGAATCTTGATACCTAAGATTATTCAACTCATAAAATAAAGCACTAAGAAGAACGGTCTTTCCCGCTCCAGCTTCGCCACTGACCAGGATTAATTCAGCCTCTTCGTCAGTTTGAGAGTTCTTTCGTCGTTTAAAATTATCGATGACCTTATCGAAAATTTTCTCCTTGGCTTTTATTTGTTCGATGGTCAGTTTATGGAAAGGAGAGGCTTTAAATAAGGCATTGTCTTTAATAACAGACTCATCGGGAAAGATTTCAGGTTCGCGTTCATGTAAATCCTGCCAGATTTGAGAAGTAAAACCTTCTAAATATTCATGGGTATAATAGTTAATTTGCGGATTATTTCTTCGGTTATTCAGCTGTCCGATATTTGGATTACCAGACATATATAACATAAGCCGATTTTCGATATCTAAAGTTAACGATTTATTGAACTTCTCATGACCGATTATAAATAAGTTGGCAAATTTAGCTTGTTTAAATTCTCGCCAATCTTGTCTTTCAATAGGGTCTCTAGTCAAGTGTTGTTGGGTTCGCGAAATGATATTAGTCGTTTCACCAACATAAGCGATAAACTTTTTGCTCTTTTCCCCAGTGATCACATAGACAGTAGGATAGGTAAGGAACATATCACTTTTACTTAATGAATTTGACGGTGTTTCGGTATTATTTTGCATCGACTGTTCAAATGCCTTTAGAGCATTCGCATCATAGTCAATTTTTTCTATTATCGGTCGGTCGTTAGTCATTAGATATCACCCAAAAAATATTATTTAATAATTAGTATAACAAAAAAAGAGTAAAAGCAATGAATATTAGTTGTAAAGTTTAATATAGCACTTTAATTACAGAATTGAGGGAATATATCAGTAATATTTGTGGAAAGAGCTAAAAGTTAGCCATCGATATAGTAAAATGGACTTTAAATTACTATCTAAGAATTAAAAAACTGCAATTATGTTAAAATCTTTATAAAAATATGCAAATAGAAAGAGTGAAAGGCATGTATTCCATTGGTTTGGATATTGGGATTGCGAGCGTGGGTTGGTCTATTATTGATTCGGAAAATGGTCGAATCATTGATTTAGGGGTTCGATTATTCTCAGCGAGAAATAGTGATAATAACGCCGAGAGAAGAAGCAGTCGTAGCACCAGAAGATTATATTCTAGACGCAAAACACGTCTAAAAGACGCCAAAAAAATTCTGGAAGCACATGGCTTCAAATTGGATAAAGCTTTGCTAAATGCTTGCCCTTATGAAATGCGAGTACGCGGTTTAAGTGAAAAGTTAACTAAAGGTGAAATCTACCGTGTCATTACCCATATTGTAAAGAAGAGAGGTATTAGTTATCTAGATGAGGAAGCTGAGATCAGTGGCACAGATGCAAAAACTTACAAAGATCAAGTCAATGAAAATAGGCTGCTTCAAAAAGAACTAACACCTGGAGAAATTCAATATCAACGACTTAAAGAGAATGGCCGTGTTAAGACAGGCCTCAGTTTTGAAAAAGGCTATCAGTTGAATGTGTTTACGGTAAAGGCTTATGCGAATGAACTAAATCGTATTCTATATAAGCAACAGGAATATTATCCAGAAATCGACGACGAATTTATTAATCAATTCACTAAACAAGGCCATCGTGAAGAGGCTGGTTTAATTTATCGTAAGCGTCCCTATTATGATGGACCAGGGAACGCTCAAAATAATTCGGAGTATGGGCGATGGGCTAATTATAAAGAGGAAGGGCAACCCAAACCTAATATATTTGAACAATTAATTGGGAAGGATTCTGTTAATCCGGATGAGGTTAGGGCGAGTGCTTCGAGTCTAAGCGCCCAGAAATATAATTTGTTGAATGATTTGAACAATTTAACACTTATTCCGGAAGATCGGAAGTTATCCACAGAAGAGAAATTATCTTTAATGAATGATTTAATGACCCAGGAAATAGCCAGCTTTGGGCCAAGCACCTTGGCTAAGCGTTTAGGATTGAAGGTTGACCAAATTAAAGGGTGGCGAGTAAATAATCAGTCTAAACCAGAAATACATTCTATGAAGGTTTATCGGGATTGGCGTAAAATCTTTAAGGAATCAGATATTGAACTCAATGATTTGCCGGTTGAAGAAATAGATACGATTGCTAAAGTAATTACCTTAAATAGTGAATTACCAGCTGCTATGGCAACTTTAGACCTAGAAATTCCTTTGCTTGATGAATCCGTTAAACACGTGATTGCTAATTATTTCCATGAACTGAAGAAAAAATCTAGCAAGAGTTCTTGGCACAGTTTCTCTACAAAAACTTTGAATCTTCTGATACCTGAATTGTTGCATACGAGTGATGAACAAAATACCATTCTAGAGCGGATGAATCTAAAATTTGATCTTCGAAATAAATATGCCGATAAGAAGCAATTGCCGCTGGATGACATATTAGCTGAAATATATAATCCAACGGTGACTAAATCCATTCGCCAAACAATTAAGATTTTTAATGAGTTAGTAAAGAAATATGGAAAACAAAATATTTCCCATGTAACGATTGAAATGCCACGGGATAAGAATGAAGCTGATCAACAAAAAAATATAAAAGATATACAGTCCCTCAATACTAAACGCAAGGCTAATAGTGAAAAATATTTTCTTGAAAAGTCTGCTTGGGATAAGGCACGCTTTCAAGCGGCTTTGAGAAAACCATCCTTCGCTAGCAAGTTATTGCACTACTATTTACAGGATGGCAAATGTGCCTATAGTGGAAAAGCTATTCGTCCCGAAGATTTGTTAGATAATTCATGTGAAATTGATCATATTATTCCCTTGTCTATTAGTTTGGATGATTCCATTCATAATAAAGTCTTGGTTACTGCCAGCGCTAACCAAGAGAAAGGACAACGGACTCCTTACATGGCCTTTGAACAAGGTGCTAATTTTAATCGAACTTGGGATGACTATGTTGTTTGGGCGAAATCGAGAAAGTTTAATCGAAAGAAAGAAGCCAACTTATTAACTGAGAAAAATATTTTTGATCCTGACATCCAACAAGGTTTTGTTCAAAGAAATTTGAACGATACACGCTATGCCAGTCGAGTGGTCTTAAATGCTGTTCAAAGTTTCTTCTATGGACAAAAAGAGCTCACTAAGGTAAGGGTGGTAAATGGTTTGTTTACCCATACTTTGCGGAAAAAATGGGGAAGCGCTTTAGATAAAACACGAGGAACCCACCACCATCACGCTGTAGATGCAACTCTTTGTGCAGTATCACCTTTCATTAATATTATTAATTATCAATATCATCAAGATGCAGATGGCTCTAAATATATGATTGATATGACTACGGGGGAGAAAATTAGCTATCGTGATTTCAAGATGATGAACTACTACGATAAGAGAAGCTTTGTGCCGATTTGGGAAGATTTTATTGAACAACTAATTCCTACGTATCTTTATTCACGTATCAAATTTTCCCATCAAGTTGATAAGAAATGGAATCGAAAAGTGAGTGATGCCACTATCTATTCAACACGGAAAATAACCGAATTTAAGATTCAAAAGAATGGTAAGACAAGTTTTAAAACAGAAGATTATGTCATTGATAAGATTAAAGATATCTATACAGATGATGGCTGGAAGGTATATGACAAAAATCGTGACAAATTATTGATGAAGGAATTAGATGAGCAAACTTATAAAATACTCTTACAAATTGCTTCAGAATATCCTGACTACAAAGAAGTGCAACAAGCGAATGGCAAAGTAAAGAAGGTACCTGTTTCTCCTTTCCAATTATATTGTGAAGACCAAGGAGTACCTGCCATTCGTAAGTATTCTAAGAAGGGTAATGGACCATATATTCGGTCGGTTAAATATAGGAATAAAAAACTTGGAAATCATATCAATGTTACAAAAGATGAAAATGGCAATAGAATGGATAAAACCTCTAATAATCGAATTGCGTTTTTGACAGGCCAGAATCCATGGAGAGCAGATGTATATTTTAATCCTAAGAAAAACAGTTACGAATGGATGCGCATAAAATATAATGATTTTAGATTAAAGAATGGGCAATACGGAATACCATTATCTACCTATAACAAAATAAAAGAGCGGGAAAGAATTTCAAATGACTCGCAATTTCTATTTAGCTTATATAAAGGTGATTGTATACGGATTTATAATGATATGGAACAACTCGAGTGTCTTTTTAGCTCCAAGGCAAGGGAAAATGGCAACCAGATTGAATTGAAACCAAAGGATAAATCGACATGGAAAAATGAAATTATTCCTGTTTTTGGACTTATTAAAGATCGAGCGCAAGTAACACTTAAAGAAGGAATGAAAATTGAAAAATTAACCACTTCTTATTTGGGAGATGTGTTTAAAGTAAATCAAGAAAAAGGGCCAAAAAATATTTTAATAGATGATTGATCTATTTCGAGATGATTGTTACAATGGTAATGTAGTCGACGGACTATCACATCTGACGAGGTGTGCTGATAATTTTACTGATAGAAAATTATCGGAAAATCTACAAAAATAAGGCTTTGTGCCGAATTCACCACCTGCTTTGTTCAGGTGGTTTTTTATATATTTTTTTAGGGGAGATAGTGATGGGATTTCGTACGGTTTTTGTCAAAGATGGAGATAAGCTGAGCTTACAATTAGATAATCTTTATATTAGGAAAAAAGGTGATAAGTATGTCATACCACTGGATGATATCCAATCGATTATTCTTGAAGGACATGACACTGTTATAACGACACGTTTGTTGGCTCGATTGACCAAATATCATATTCCAGTAATTATTTGTGACCATAAACATATGCCTACTGGTATATTTTTAGAAATTGGACAGTATCACCGTGCTTCTAAACGATTACAAAAACAAGCGGCTTGGAAGCAAGAAATTAAAGATATAGTTTGGCAAAAAATTGTTCGCATGAAAATAGAAAATCAGTTTGAAGTAGCAAGTCAACTCAGCGATGATATTCATCGGCTCAATAAAATATCACAATTATCTCAAGAGGTACAAATTGGAGATTCAACGAATCGAGAAGGGCATGCAGCAAAATTATACTTTAATGCCATTTATGGAGTAGATTTCTCACGTAAAGATGATTACATCGAAAATGCCTACATGGATTATGGTTATGCCATTATACGGTCCCAGATTGCCAAGGATATTGCGGCTTCTGGTCTGCATCCGGCATTGGGAATATTTCATAAAGGAGAATACAATGCTTTTAACTTGGTCGATGATTTAATGGAACCTTTCCGTCCAATAATGGATTGGTACATCCATTTATCAGTGCATGATGGTGATAATTTTTTGACCTATGAAAAGCGATTACAATTGATTAACTTTCTTAATTTATCTATGAAAATCAATGGTCGCACTCAGCGTATTTATAATATTATGGCTGATTATGTTAATTCATTCATCAAAGCTATGGAAGAAGAAAATCCTGATGTACTTCTAAAAATTAAGGTTGTAGAGTTTATGGAGTGTGAAGCAAATGAGGTATGAGCATATGCAATTAATTTGTATGTTTGATTTGCCGGTTGAAACAAGCCATGAAAAGAAAGCTTATCGCATATTTAGAAAGGCGCTCATCGAAAATGGCTTTCAAATGATCCAATATTCAGTTTATAGTCGAGCCCTTCCCAATCGAAGTGCCTTGAAAAAGTATGAATCGATTCTGAAGCGATATGCACCAATTAATGGGAATATTCGCTTGCTTTATGTGACGGAGAGACAGTATGAAGAAATGCTTCTCTTAACCGGTAGTAAAAGTCGTCAAGAAGAAGTAGTTGGAAGCAAAAGATTGGTGATTATATGATGCAGACTTTTAGGATTGGATACCGACTTGATCATTTTCTAGAATTTGAAATAGATGATTACGTTGTAATTATTGGCAATACTTATCATTTGAAACGTGAACTTATTTTTGCCATGGAGAAAATGTTTCAAGGTAAATCTCTGTCAGATATGGAATTTAATTACTATGGCCATGATGCCATTCTTAGTATCGATGGGAAGGAAGTGAAGGCCAAAGACGTTTTGTATGTGCCAATAACGCAATATTCTTCTTTAGAAAAATTTTACTCTCTAAAGAAAGGAAGCTTATTTTATGATAAGTTAATGAGATTGCATCAAAATTATGAAATTAATCATCAAATAAGTAAAATTAATGATGAATTGTTACGACTAGAAGTAATAATGAATGATTTGAGTAGTAATTTAATAAGAAATATTGATATTGGTGTACAACATCTTGAAATGGCTACTTTGCTGAAAAATTTTGTGACCTTTACCTATGAGCATGCTGGAGAAGAAGTTCCCCTAGAATCCTTAACATTAGATATCGCCTACCAAGATATTGTGAACTTATTACGCATGCATATTGAAGAAAGTGCCCAGTTGGTAATTATTTTGTTAGATTTAGAGCCATTTCGAGCAGTCAGTTATGAATCAACAGAATTCATCAAGCAGTTATTACAGCTTGCTGAGGAAACTCATCTGCTGAAGTTGATTATTTTTGATGATGGCGATCTCAATCAACGTTTTGTTATTGACACAGCAAAAACGATTGTTGTGGCGGATGATGTGCAGCAGATGCCGGAATTTAATTTGTTTAAAGAATCTATTGCTAGACATTATCCCGATTCACTGACTATAACTGAGGAAGAGTTGCAGCAAAGATTCTATCGCATATGTAAGTATCTTGGACATAGTATTGCTACGGATATTAGTATAAGTCCTAAGGATATGATATTATTGTACGTAGTTAAGGATCTTTTAGGAGATACTAGCCATATCGAGACGTCGATTGATGACTTATCTCAAGCTGAAAGGGCTTATCTAACGTACAAGAGCTCGAATTAATGCAATTTTATCGCAAATCAATTTGAGGTTTTTGTACTCTCCATAATTTTCTATCAGTAAAACTGAACTTTAAAATGTCGAATCAGACGTATGGTTTTTGTACTCTCCATAATTTTCTATCAGTAAAACTTCTGAATGTGAATAGAGATACTGTCTATAGTTTTTGTACTCTCCATAATTTTCTATCAGTAAAACCGAGAGTGGTGCTGGAAGGGGCGCCTCCTTGTTTTTGTACTCTCCATAATTTTCTATCAGTAAAACCTAGCTCATCATAGGGTATTAACCCATCCTGTTTTTGTACTCTCCATAATTTTCTATCAGTAAAACAGCGCTATATATCATCCATCCAGTGTCCAAGTTTTTGTACTCTCCATAATTTTCTATCAGTAAAACTCAGATTCTAGCAACTGTCGAAGGCTACCAGTTTTTGTACTCTCCATAATTTTCTATCAGTAAAACTCTGGGGGCGTTTTTTTGTTTATAGGTCTAGTTTTTGTACTCTCCATAATTTTCTATCAGTAAAACACCTTTGATCCCAAAATAATTATTATAGTCGTTTTTGTACTCTCTATAATTTTCTATCAGTAAAACGAACTTGCTTATCATCGCCTAATACGGCCAGTTTTTGTACTCTCCATAATTTTCTATCAGTAAAACATAGCTGGTCACTTATCAAGGGGACAGATGGTTTTTGTACACTCCATAAAACCTCATTGATTTTCTATTATAATACTAAGAATAACTCAACTTTAAAAACTAAACTTTAAAATTGATTAATATAAATAAATTGTTTATTTATAGATTATTCGGTCACTTCTGTGATAGGATGTTTATATTATGGAAGGAGAGATAGTATGGCCGATGAAAATAAAAATTTAAAAGATAATCAATATGTTGGTGATGATGGAAAAGTATATGAAACTGTTGAGGTAAAACCTTGGTATAAAAAATGGTATCTGTGGGTAATTTTTGCTCTGGTACTATTGCTATTTATACCAATGTATCCTGTTTCTCATCCGGCAGATAATTCACAAGAAAATATGGCTTCAGAAGAAAGTATTCCGAGCGAATCCTCATCGAATACGGAAGCACAAGAGAATAATTCCTCACAGGACTCATCTCAAGCAAATAAACAGATTTATTCTGCAGGTGAAGAAGTTATGCTTACAGATGGGAATAATAATGTATCCATTACAATTAATTCTGCCTCTGCAGATCCAAATAAATTACCTAGTTACATGCATGGATCGGACTTTGTAGATAGTTCACGAATTGTTATGATTGATTTATCATATAAAAACTATGATTTACCAGAAAATTTCAGAGTTTCTACTCATGAATTACAAGTGTATGATGAAGATGGCCATGGTTTAGAAAGAATTAGTCAGCAAAATGGTCAAGATGAAGTAGGACAAGGTCGCTCAGCTGATTCACAAGTATATTTCTATTATGATAATCCTGAAGAAAAGCCTGAAACTATTCAAGTGGACTATGTTCCTATGGGATCCTCAGATTCTGTGGTAACAATCGAAGTCGATGTTGAACAATGGATAAGAAATATTTAATTTTTTAGTTAAAAATGGTCAACTATTTTTATTTTAGCACTGAACTCGGTTTTATTTTAATCTTATGTTAGGATTTTTGTAAGGGCTAACTCCCGAGAAGGGAGGTGTTAGTTATGTTAAACGAACTCCTTGCGCTGATTATTGCGCCACTACTTGTGGGAATAGCTATTGAGCTATTTTCTTGGTGGCTAAACAAGAAGCAATAATTAATTAGCCCATTAGCCACACACGTCCATACCCACCTCTGGACGAAAAAAACACCCCTAGAAGCCACTAACTTCTAGGGGTGTTGTGTTTAGTTATGAACGAACTCCTTCGCTCCACATTTTTAGTATAGCATGTATGTTGGAATTTACCAATATCTAGCTTATTTCTTTATGGCGAAGGTTTATTAGTATACTGGTCAGTCTTTAATTCCCTATCAATAGCAGAGGGGTTTACTTTATTTGAGGGCGAGTATTTCACTTTGCTGGCTAAATGGAATAATTTCTATATCAGCTTCCTTAGCTGCTTTTTTATTTCTTTCAGAAATGGAATCTTTTTCAGAAATAATGACAAATTTTAAGTCGTGTTGAATAAATTAGGGTTCTATTTTTAAATCCTCGTAAATAAATTTTTTAGACACGATATTATCAAAGCTAGGTTTACTAAAGAATTGAAACATAACATTAGGTCTCCATTTAGTGGCACCAAGACTATAGTCTATTTTGTAGTTAATGCTTGATGATCCAATAATGCAGCGATCAATTTATAAATCCTTCCTAGTCAAATTCCTCATCTAAAATTTTTCTAATACAAAGTTAAAGAAAAGGCGATTAACCCTAAAATCGGTTATAATAAAACAAAAAGCACTAGGCGAGGGCAGAAATATGGAAGATGAGAAGAAGAGTTCTAAACGGTCGGGTTGCTTTGGTAATTTTTCCCTTTTTATGGTTTTGTTAGTACTTACTGCCATGTATTATTTTCTCAATCGGACTTACCGGCAACCGGATTTTCCTGCTGCCAGCCAAGAGTATTACGTGTCGGATTATAGCCAGCGTTTGAATGATTTCACCACCCAGCACATCATGAGTGAGGGCTACAAGTTGGACCAATTAACTCAGGCCAAGCTCGCGGTGGCTGTTTTACCATGGACTGAAAGGTTCAATCGTTCCAAGTATAGCCAGACCCTGGCGGATAAATGGGGGATGACTGACAAGCCTGAAAATGAATGGGCTCTCCTCCTTTTTAAAACGGATGTCTCTTACCCCAGAGAAACTAGTGTTGATAACCCTTATATGCACTTGGAAATTGGTGGGGGCTTAAAAGACGAGCTGACTAACGAAACGACTGAAGAAGTGGTCGAGCACTATGATGATGATATTTATTATAATCAAAATAACTATGACCAGGCAGCCTTTGATTCCTTTAATACCCTGGCTCGGCAAATCTACCAAGCCCACCAGCTGGAAGTTCCCGAGTCACTGACCCAGACCTACGAAGAAGCTGCCCAGGATCCCGCTAACCAAAGTAAGATCAACAGCAATCTCATGCAGGCAGACCTCAAACAAGCTGAGTCCCAAACCTTAAGAAATCCCCAGCCCCTCTACCTCCAGTTGGGCAGAGCTTTCTTTTTTACCATCTGTACCTTACTGGCCCTAGTGGTTGTTTCTGTCGTCTGCTTCTTTTTTGCAACTGGATTTCTGGCTTTGGCTAAATTCATCTCCAAACTCTTTCATTGGGATGAGAAATAGGCGGATTTCCTGAAAAGCACTTATCTTATAGTAGATAAAATGAGTCTTTTATTACTTACTTCTCAGAAACCATCACCCTATAAAAAACGAAACCACACAAAAACACCGTTCTCCTGCATCACATACAGTGGGAACGGTGTTTTTTATACCCGACCGAGGTGGGCGAAGACCCTACCGAGAACTTCAAAGTCTTCGCTATTTTTGACTTCATTTTTAGCTCCTAGCGGCAGATAGAGGGGCAGGTCTTGGTAGATTTGGTAGCGGGCTAACTTCAATTGACCGGAATCCTTATCGGCCAGACACAAGATGTCGCCTTCCTTGATCTTGGCTAGGGGGTCGACCAGGGCGTAGTCCTTTTTACTGAGCAGGGACTGGATAGCGGGATTATTGATTTTGACCGCAAAGATTTCCTCATTAGGCAGCCCCATAGAGGCAAGTTCGAAAAAATGCTTTTTCTTAGCAGCTTTGAGCTTGCCTTTTTTGTATTTCTTATAGACCGGCACCTCAATAACATCGGCGCTCTTCATGTCGGAAAAGCCCCGCAAGTGGAGTTCGGAGACCCCATAGAGATTGGCTAACTTGGTCAGGGTTTCTTGGTTGACTTCAGACTTGCCTTGTTCGTAGCGCCAGACGGTTGAGACCGACTTGCCGATTTTTTCACTGACGGCTTCGATAGTCAGTCCGGCCGCTTCACGGGCGGATTTGAGGCGTTGGGCGAGGGTAGGCATGGTAATTCCTCCTTGTTTTACTGACTGATCATGAGAGTTTTCTCACTTTGAAAAGTGTAGTCACTTTTGCCAAAGTCATGAAACAGTCGAGTTCTTGAAAGCGTATTTTTAACTTTCATATATTATACCGAAAAAGCGACGGAAATACTTCCCAGGTGTATACTTTTGACAAAAAATGAGATAAATATCACAAACATAAGCCGAAATACTCTCTGTTTAAGAAGTGAAAAAGGTTAGAAAATTATTCTACCTTAAGTAGTAATTTTAGAAATTATTCTACTCAGTGTAGTATTTAAAAACGTGTTCCAAAAGTAAGCCCTGACGTCCACTTCATAAACGCAGGAAGAGGCTCATACAAGCCTTTCCTTCGTTTATTCCAGTGTTTCAGGGCTCTGGTTACTTTTGTCACACTCTATAAATTGTCGAAATATGAATATATAATATAAATAGAATTTATGCAAAATTATATAAAATCCCTTGCTTTTTCAAATTGTATATAATATCTTTAAAAACGAAAAGAGAAATTTAACTCTTTTCAAGGGTGGCAGACCGGGGCTTGCTGCCTAGAAAAAGGAGGGAGGAATTGATCACAAAAATCCACCAAGGATAAGAATAAGACGACAGAAACTGTCACTTTATGCATAGTCGTTGAAACAAGTGTTAAGCAGAACATTCCTAGTCAGAATTTTAGGACCTAAGACTAAGACCTTAAGCCCTTCTTTTTGCGTGGAAATTTTCTGACTCAGTTAACAACAAGTTAAAAAGATACAATCACAAGGAGGTTATGATGACTGTAAGACGTGTGGTGCCGACGAGCTTTTGGCGGTCGCTGGAAGCCTTGGACCATTATAGCCAGGAGGAACGTTATTTTGCCTTGTACTTGATGACCAATCCCAAGTGTAGTCAGGTGGGGATTTATAGTTTGCCCAAGCGGCTGATTGCCTTTGAGACGGGCTTGAGTCTGGACCAGATCGACAGGCTGCTGGAGCGTTTTAGTCAGGACTTTAAGAAGATTGCCTATTCCAATACCCACCAGGAAGTGACCCTCTTACATTCCCTATCTTATTCCATCTTTGTCGGCGGGCGGCCCGTGATGGATTTGTTGGAGAAGGAATTGTCTCTGGTTCAAGACACCGACCTGATTGAATCCACCTTTGCAGCCATGCGCGACTTTTGGTTGAAGTCGAGCCGGCGGGTGGACCAGGCCATTATGCAACTCTTCGTCAAGGAGATCAAAAAACGCCGCTATGTGGCGGGGGACGATGAGAAAGACAAAGCGACTGAGAGTGATAAAGAGGATGGGGATGAAAAACACAATGAAGAGTCGGCTGGCGAGTCGTCACTGCCTCCGAAACTCCCAAGGACGCCCTACCAAGACGACTATGAAAATCAGGTGATAGACCGGATCACGAATCGCTACCAGATTCTCTTTAACGAAGAAATGCCTGAGGCGGACCAGGAGAAGTTAAAGGCCTATTGTCTGCTCTTTGAAGGCAAGCTCTTGGAAGAAGCGCTCTACCGGGCTAAGGAGGCCAAGCACCCCTTGTCTTATTACTTCAAAATTCTCGAGCGCTGGGATAAGGACCACATTTACCGATTTGAAGACTTACCCCCTGCTAGTGAAGAAGTCAAAAAGACCAAGTTCCCTAAAAAGACGGGCTACCAGGAGATTGTTCCAGCTTGGTTTAAGAGCCAGGTCAAGTGATCAAAGTCCTAGTGGAACGGACAGTTTCAAACCGACAGAGTTCACCTAGTTTCTCAATGCCAATGGATAAAATTAAATAGAAGGAGTAACCATGACATTAACAAACAGCTTACATTTAATTGAACACTACAACCGTCTCTATGGTTTCGATTTGTTGGATGCTTACGACCACTGTGTCTTGGTCTTGACCAAGTTCGCCCTCTTGGACCAGGCTAAGAATCAAGATTCCCGTCAAGTTGAGGCAGCACTGGCGGATGCCTATATTGCCCTAGTGATGATGGCGGACTCCTATGCCCGGGTGGGAGACTTAAGCGGAAAAGGCCGAGAAGACCTACCTGCTCTTGAACAAGCTTTTACCGCTTTGGCCTTGGATGTGAGTTTTGACCGGGATTTGACGCCGGCTTTAAGTGATTTAGTGGCCCACTTATGGCAGGAAGCGGAAGGCTTGGGTCTTGAGTTGGGACAATGTTTGATTTGGCGGGTGGCTGACTTATTGAATACGGAGGAGATGGATTATGCGGCAATGGGTTAAGGATTTTATCGTGGCGGTTTTAGCGATTTTACTTTTTCAATTACGGGGCTTTCTGGTCTCTTTTGGGATGATCGTTCCCTTGCTCCTCTGCGCGACTTTAGCGGTTTTGGTGATGGCCCTCTATGAAAGCGTTAAGGATTAAAAGAGGGAAAGTCGCGTCCCTCAATGGTGTGATGGTGCCGGTGATAGTAAGCAAGAAAGGAAGACAGCATGAGACTAGACAAATTATATGCCGACCGCTTGTTGCGTGAATTTGAAGCCCTGATCCATAAAACCCTGGCCGACTTAAATATTAGGAAGTGTCACGGCGACTACCAGGACTATGCCCAAGAATTACGGCTCAAGCTTCTAGATGTGGCTGAGCGCTTCCAAGGCCAGCCCTTGGGTGAAGACCGCTACCGCTTTGTGGCCTATGCCGGCCGCTACTTGCGCTGGTGCTTACTGGACCTCTTGCGCCAGACCAGCCGTCTGCCCCAACTAACTCTGTCTGAGAACCAGGATTTCTTAACTGATTCCGAAGAAGCGGCGGATTTTGAACTGGGCGCCACAAACTTCCTCGAAGCTGCCCAAGAAATCCTGTCAGACCGTGACTACCAGCTAACCCTAGCCTTGGCGGAACCCGACTTTTCCATTACTGATATCGCCCAAAGTTTTGGCGTGGCTAGGAAAACGATCTATGCTTGGAAGCAGCGCTTGGTTGAGAAACTCCAACCCTTGAAGGGATTACTGGAAGAATAAGTTTTAAATGAAGAATGTTGATGAGCTCACCCTGGGGTGGGCTTTTTTAGTGCAAGTTAAAAAATTCGCTTTTGAGGTAACACTTGGTCCGTCTCAATTCGTCTATAGGGTGTAGCTAGCTACTAATAGAAAAAAGGAGTGATTGGAATGCAAGAATTTATCGATAACAAGTTAGTGGTCAAGGTGACCAACTTTGAGACCGACAAGGAAATTAAGACCACCTTCAATGACCTAGTGGAAAAACCTGCCATTGAAGCCATCTACGCCGTCCGTGACGCGGTGGGGAGTTTGACTAAGGATCCGGTGACGGAAGTGGAAACCGTCTGCCGCCATGTCTATGTTTAATAAATCGTCGTCAAAGTAAGGAGGAAAAATGATGCCAAGCCAAGAAAATTTCAATTTAGAGCTCTTGTTCAAGACTGAAGAGGGCAAAACCAAGAAAGTAACCATTAAAGAACCCAAGGAAGATGTTTCTGCTGAAGTGGCTCAAGCGGCGCTCGCTGCCATTGTGGACGCTGATATCTTCGCCAATGAAGACGGCTTTGATCCCTATGCCCAAGCCACTGGCGCCCGCTATGTTCGCCGGACCGTGACCGATATTTACCAAGTCGAAGCTTAAGTTAGGGATTGACCTCCCAAGCCCTGCCTAGCGGGGCTTTTTTTATGAGAAATAACTGAAAATGAGATGACAAAAAGGATATAAAACGAGGAGAAAGGAGTGGAGGGCATGACAGCGATTGAAATGGGCGGACTGGCTAGCGCTTTTGTGGCCATTATCACCCTGGTCAGTAAGATTATCCAGTTAATTACTGCCATCCAGCGCCTGATTACCCGCCTGGACGTGATGGCTTCGGAGTTGAACCAGCAAAAAGACCAGCAGAAGAGTCTCAGTGACCGGATCCAAGTGGCGGAAAACACACTAATGGAGACCGCCTTTCGCTTCCAAGCTGTGGATAAGAAGTTGAATCATTTAGTGGATTGGTTAAAGGAGATGAGTGAGGAATGCGTTTAAGTAATCAGACCTATGACCGGCTCAAGTGGCTGGCCTTGGTCTTTATGCCAGCTCTTAGCGTCTTAGTGAAGGGCTTGGGCGAGGCTTATGGCTTTGTGGGGACCGATTTAGCGGTCGTGACCTTGAATTTACTGGCGGTCTTTTTAGGGTCGCTCTTGCAGTTTTCCAGTGAAGACTACCACAAGGGAGGTGGGAGCTATGGTTACCGCCCAACAAGTGCTTAAAACGGCGCAAAAGTACCTGGGCATGACTATGGGGTCGGTGGCTCATCGGGCCATGGTCGACCGCTATAACCGGGTCTGGCCCCGGCCTGTGGGCTATGTGGCTAAGTATAGTGATGACTGGTGTGATATTTTTGTGACCGCTGTGGCTGATGAAGTGGGCGCTTCGGACTTGATCGGCCGGGAGTGCGGGGTCCAACGCCATATCCATGTTTTTGCTGGTTTAGGGATCTGGCTGGGCCGGGTTTTCCCCCAGGCTGGGGACATTATCTGCTTTGACTGGGACGGGGGCGGTTTTGCTGACCACATTGGCTTTGTTGAGGCGGTGACGGGGTCGACCATTACCACCATTGAGGGCAATGCCAGCCGCCGGGTTGCCCGCAACCGCTTTGCCTGGAATGATTGGCGGATCAAGGGCTATGCCCGACCTAAGTACGGCAGTCAGGCCAAGCGAAGGGAGAAGACCGTGGACCAACTAGCGCGTGAAGTCCTGGACCGCAAGTGGGGCAATGGAGCTGACCGGGTGCGGCGTTTAAAGGCGGCTGGTTATGACGCAAAGCTGGTTCAGGACCGGGTTAATGAACTTGTGGCAGGGCGTGATCGTGGCGAAATGGATGTTGAGCCGCTGGCAGTAGGAGCTTCGGTGCGGGTCGCTGACTGGGCAACGCACTGGCAAACGGGTCAGCGGATAGCGGACTGGGTCAAGGGACAGGTCTTTGTCGTGATGGAGCGAAAAGAGATCAACCACCCGCAAAGTGACTGGGCCTATTTGTTGAGTAACCGGGGGATTGCGATTGGTTGGTTGTTGAGCCAGGATGTGAGTGAATAGGAGAATAGAGATGGTGAAAGCAGCCTGGTGGGGGCTGCTTTTTTTGTTTGCTTATATATTTAAGAAAGAGGGTTTTACTGTATCTAATTTAATGTTGAAATCCTCTAATTGATAATCTAAGTCATCTAACAGTATTTCCAAAATAATATAGGCTGCACCTTTAACATAGATTTTAAGAGCAAATAACTGAGTATCACTTAATTTTTCATCATGATGATTATAATAGTACTTCTTACTCAAGGAAAAGAAATTATCCGATACATATCTAAGAAATTCATTAGGATTGTGTTTGTAATAATTTAAAATCATAGAGCGATATTTATCTTTTAATAATAATTCCCCGTGTAAATACATAATTTCATAATATGTTTTATTTTTTGAATTTAGAAGAATTTTATCAGCATGGTATTGATAAAAAGAAATGACTAAGTCATCGATATTCTGAAAAAAGCGGTAAAATGTTGTTCGCGATATGTTAGAAAATTCACAAAAAGATTTTACTGTAGCGTCTTTGCAATTGTCATCCAAGTAATCTTCAAAGCGGTTAAAAATATAGAGACGCGTTTTCATCGTAATCAACCCCATTTAATTTATTTGTGATTGAACATTTAAGGCGAAATGTTCATATTTGTAACATCTGAAACCATGTGAAGCTTTACACTTTTTGTGCTTATATTATCATTATATCTATAAAGAAGAATGTTATGAAGGTATTTAGAAGATCATAGATATATTGGACGACGGGCTGCTCAAAGTGCTTATGAAAATAAGAATGGCAAATAGTTATTTTAGGAGGTATATATATGGACACTAAAGTGATGAATGATAAGCATCAAGCGATCGATGAGACCTATGAAACAGATATTTTGGTAGTAGGTGGTGGGATATCTGGTTTAGCTGCCGCTGTAGAAGCTGGCCATCAAGAAGGTATAGAAGTTCTTTTAGTAGAATCTAATGCTTACTGTGGTGGAAATGGAATGGGCGTTGAGGGGATGCTCGGTGTGGATTCAGTTATGCAAGAAGAAGCAGGTATCCATTTAGATCCAGTCGAATTGATTGGCTACGAACACCAGCAAGCCCAATATACACCAAACGGTTCTTTATGGTTAGATTTAATTTATAACTCAGCAGAAAATGTGCAGTGGTGCCTTGATCAGGGAGTGGAATACGACAAGGTAGATGACTATCATGGAACATGTGTAGCGCCAACTTTCCACTGGTTTAAAGGCGGAGTTGCCTCCAAGGGTTATGTTCCTCAAATGAAGAAAAAGGCAGAGGAATTAGGGGTTAAATTTCTATTAGAAACTCCAGTCACTGACCTCATTGAAGAAAACGGAAAAATTGTTGGTGTCTATTCGAAGTCCAAGAATAAAAACATTCAAATCAATGCTAAGGCTGTCATCTTAGCTACTGGTGGTATTGGCGGCGATAAAGACTTAGTTCATCGTGCGGGCTGGAAGTTAGAAAATACGGTATTAACAGGTATGCCTAGCGTTAAAGGGGATGGCTATAAATTAGCTATGAGCGCAGGCGCTATGGATACCATTACCAACTCCTGTCAGTTAATTGTGAATTATATCCAAGCTTTACCATATGAAGGTGTTTACCCACACTATGATGAATTGAATGGAATGATGGGGCTACCTGCAGGAGGGCCTTTCTTGTGGGTAAACCAAGATGGAGATCGTTTTGTTAATGAGAATATTCGTCAAACAAATATTATGTTACAGTCACTAGCAATTAACAGTAATAAAGTAGCTTACATGATTTTTAATCAAGAAATATATGATGACTTTACTAAAGATATTGAAAACGCTAAAGAAGTTTTAGAAAAAGCTGTAGAAGAAAATAAAGGGAATTCTTTATATAAAGCGGATACCTTTGAAGAGTTAGCAGAAAAAGTTGGCTTGCCTAAGGAAGAATTCTTAAAAACGGTCGAACATTATAACGAGATGGCTGAAGAAGGAAAAGATATTGATTTCGGTAAAGAAACAGATAAGTTAATACCAATCAATGGGGGGCCATATTATATTGCACGTTTAGACTTTAACTATATCGTCGGTATTGGAGGGATTGGTAGTAATAAGTGGTTTGAAGTCATTGATGACCAATATGATCCAATTCCTGGCTTATACGTAGCAGGGATGGATACTGCTATGCAATATCATGACGTTTATACAATCAATGTTGGTGGATCAGCCTGTGCCCATAATGTTAACTCAGGGCGGACTGCTGTGAAGAGAGCTAAACAATATATCGATTCTTTATAATGAGGTGTTTAAATGTTAAAAAATGGATCTTATGAGGCTTCTGCAAAAGGTCAAATGAATGATATAACTTTAGAAGTAATCGTTAATAATAATAAAATTGAAAATATTAAAATTATTAAAGCTGATGAAACTCCTGGGATCGGTGATATTGCTTTAGAAAGAATTCCTAAAGTAATCATTCAAGAACAGTCTGTAGAGATTGATACTGTTTCTGGTGCTACAGTGACTTCAAATGCCGTTATATCAGCAGTGACGGAAGCTTTAACAGAAGCGAAAAAATAGAATGTCTTACAACAAGAATAAATATTTTTCTTTGGTGCCTAGAAGGGTTAAAGCTACTTTTTAGGCACTTATTTATTACATAAAGGTTATAAATATTCTTGTTCGAGTTCGTTTCAAGCGAATGGACAAACGATAGAAATCGCTTTCTGAAAGAGTTTTCTTTATAATGAATATATTACTGAATATTTGAATGGAGGAATGTAAATGTTTGATTTATCCAATCGTGTGGCTGTAGTGACTGGAGGCGGGACCGGTATTGGTAAGCAATTTGCTACCGCCCTAGCTGGTCAAGGGGCTAAGGTAGCGATCTTATCCCGCCGCCAAGAAGTCCTTGATGAAGCGGCCAAAGAAATTGAAGAAAAAACCGGATCCGAAGTCTTTCCGATTTCAACCGATGTGACCGACCCTGAATCCATCAAGGAAACCCACCAAGCTATCTTAGATAAGTTCGGTAAGGTAGATATCTTAGTCAATAACGCTGGTGGCGGAAATAATGCGCCGCTAGCTGAAATTACCGATGAAGCTTGGCACAAGACTTTTAACTTAGACGTGGACGGGATGATGTATATGACCCGTGAATTTGGGGCCAAGATGGTCGAAAATGGCTACGGACGGGTGATCAATGTAGCATCAATCCTCGGTTTTGGTGGTCTGCCAGAACTGCCTATTATTGATTATGCTTCCGCCAAGGGTGCGGTGGTCAACTTTACGCGGGCAGCGGCAACGGAATGGGCCACTACTGGTGTAACGGTCAATGCCATCGCCCCAGGTTTCTTCGCGTCTGAAGCCAATAACCCTGAAGCCATGGAAGCCATGAGTGACTTCATCGAACTGAGAACACCGATGAAACGTCCAGGTAAACCGGGCGAATTAGCTAGTGCTGTGGTCTTTTTAGCCGCTGATGAGTCCACCTATGTAACTGGGCAAATTGTTGGCGTTGACGGCGGCTGGACGGCGATTTAGTCTGTTGAATAGTAAGGATGAATGCTAGCAGGGCTTGATAAAGGCTCTGCTAGCTTTTTTGTTTGTATTATGCAAGTCAAATTAATACATATTGTTTTGTATTAATATGTAATTTATTTTCTGGATTTACCGTTACTAGTTGAAATTTATTTTCATAAGCATATAATTAGAAATGTAAGCGTTTTTAAAAGATAGGAGAAAAGATGTTTGGGTTTTCTGTTTATTTAAATAGTGATTTAAGTCATGAAGATAGAGCATATATTAGAAACATGAAACAGGGAGGTTTTAAAGGAGTTTTTACTTCGATACAGATTCCAGAGGAGAATCAAGAAAAGTATTTCAAACGGCTGCAAGATTTAGCTAGCCTTTGTAAAACGTTACAGCTTAGTTTAATGGTAGATATGTCATTAGCTTCATTAGAGAAGATTGGCATCAGTTTGGACAAGGTTGAAGTTTTAACTCAATGGGGAATTACTGGCATACGATTAGATGATGGCTTTTCTAACGAAGTCATTGCCAAATTGAGTCACAAAATTCAATTAGGGATAAATGCTTCAACTATTGAAGAAAATGATATTAAGGAAATTATTGCCAACGGAGCAGATAAAGAGAATATCGCTGCTTGGCATAATTACTATCCTCGTACTTATACCGGACTCGGTGAAGATTACTTTATACAAAAAAACCACCTATTTCATCAGTATGGTTTAAAGGTGCAAGCCTTCGTTTCTGGAGATCAACCCTATCGTGGACCGGTATACCAGGGTTTACCTACCCTTGAAAAGTTAAGAGGGAAGAAACCTTTTATGGCTAGTTTAACTATGCTCAAACAATATCATGTTGACCAGGTTTATCTAAGCGATCCTTATTTATCAAACCAAAGTTTAGAACAATTTTCCTATTATATAAAAGATGGAATTATTCTCTTACATGGCTCTTATGATGATAATTATAAAAGCGCTAAGGATCCCTACTTTCAAGAGGTTCAGATTTGTCGTCCAGATATTAGTGAATATGTAGTCAGGAGCCAATATGCTAGAGGAAAAATCACAGAGACAATTGCCCCCTCCAACCAAACCTTTCGAAACAAAGGGAGCATCACGGTCGATAATCACTTAGCTGGTAGGTATGAAGGTGAATTTGAAATAGTAAAGAAAGAACTACCTAGTGACCCTTCTGTCAATGTGATCGGATCGATTGCTTCAGAAGATATTTCCTTAATTCAATTTATCGGCAGTAAGCAAAAGTATTTAATTCAATGGAGGTGAGCTGATGTCTAAGAAAGACTTAGCAAAATTAACTACAGAAACAAGAAATAGGGCTACTCGCAATCTAGATAAGCTATCTGTTTTGGAAGTTTTAAAAATCATGAACGAGGAAAACAATATAGTCCAACGCGCTATAACCCAAGTTTTGCCCCACATTGAGGAAGCCGTTCAAGTGATTGTTGACTCTTTTAATCATGATGGACGCTTAATCTACATGGGGGCTGGAACTAGTGGGCGACTTGGAGTTTTGGATGCGGCAGAATGTGTGCCAACTTTTGGAACTTCTCCAGATATGGTGGTAGGCCTCATTGCTGGAGGTGAACAAGCAATGACTAAAGCCGTTGAAGGCGCTGAAGATGATGAAGAGCTAGGAGAAAATAACTTAAAGAATATTAATCTAAGACCGCAAGATACCGTAGTTGGAATTAGTGCCAGTGGGAGAACACCTTACGTTATTGGTGGTTTAAAGTATGCCGATCGGATAGGTGCTAAGACAATTGCCCTTTCTTGTAATGAGGGATCGGTAATTTCTGACTTTGCCAAGACACGTATCGAGGTTGTGGTCGGCCCAGAAATACTGACGGGTTCTACCCGATTAAAAGCGGGAACAGCACAAAAACTAGTTTTGAATATGTTATCTACCGTTTCAATGATACAAATTGGTAAAGTTTACCAGAATTTAATGATCGATATTAATGTCACCAATGAAAAGTTAGAAGACCGAGCGACAAGAATTATAAGTAATATTACTGAAGCTTCTTATGAGCAGGCACACGAGGCATTAGTAGACAGTCATTTTAACGTGAAGAATGCGGTCGTGATGTTAGCTGAAAAAGTTTCTTTTGAAGAATCTCAAAATTTACTCCAAAAAGCAGATGGTTTTATATACAAAATTATTGAAGGCGAGGCTAGGAAAAAATGAGTAAAGAAGAACACTTAGCGAAGAATATTTTTGAACAAATCGGTGGGAAGCAAAATACAAATAAAATCTATAATTGCATGACACGGATTCGGATAGATATTAAAGATTTTCAAGCAGTGAACTTGTCAGCCTTGGAAGAAGTGGAAGGAGTCTTAGGTCTAGTCAAGGACGGTAATACGCTCCAAATTGTTGTAGGCCCTGGCACCTCACAAAAGGTTGCTGATAAAATGAATGAACTAAGTGGGATTTCTCATACGGAGAGTATCGATGAAAACCTTGATCCCCATTTGACCAGTAATCGTTCTCAAGCAGAAGAAATTGCTGACCAAAATAAGAAGATTTATAAAGAAAATAATAAACCTTCATATTTTAAATCCTTTACTAGTACCATAGCGAGCGTTTTCGTGCCCTTAATTCCTGCTTTCGTAGGTGCTGGTATTATTGGCGGGATTGCTTCTGTATTTCAAAACCTTATTACTGCTGGTAATTTAGATGCGGCAACCTGGGGTAGTGCTGTAACTATACTAAATATTATCAAAAATGGTCTCTTTGCCTATTTAAATATTTATGTCGGTATCAATGCTGCTAGAGTATTTGGTGCCACTGAGGGTTTAGGGGGAATCGTCGCTGGTATTATTTATCTTACTGGAATGACTCCAGAAAATCCCTTAAAAAATATATTTACCGGGCAACCCTTAGCTCCAGGGCAAGGGGGGATTATTGGCGTACTTTTAGCGGTATTCCTACTTTCAATTATTGAAAAACAATTGCGTAAGCTAGTACCGGACTCGTTAGATATCATCGTTACTCCGACTCTTTCTTTATTAACGGTGGGCTTAATAACGATCTTTTTAATTATGCCAATAGCCGGTTGGGTTTCGGCTGGCTTAGTAGGTGTTGTGAATTGGGTACTTAATGTTGGTGGTGCCTTCAGTGGCTTCATCCTAGGCGCCTTCTTCTTACCGTTAGTGATGTTTGGACTACACCAAATACTCACGCCAATCCATATTGAAATGATCAATGCAACTGGATCCACACAGCTCTTGCCAGTATTGGCGATGGCAGGTGCGGGTCAAGTTGGAGCTGCTTTAGCCCTATGGCTTAAATGTCGTCGTAATGGCCAATTAGTAAATATTATTAAAGGGAGCTTACCAGTTGGTATTTTAGGTATTGGTGAACCTTTGATTTATGCCGTAACGTTACCTTTAGGACGTCCTTTTATCACTGCATGTATTGGTGGTGGTATCGGAGGTGCTGTTGTTGGAGGAATAGGCAGTGTTGGTGCGACAGCGATTGGCCCTAGTGGTGTCGCATTGATTCCATTAATTGCTGATGGAAAATGGATGGCTTATGTTTTAGGCTTACTCGCTGCTTATGCTGGAGGCTTCGTGGCGACTTACTTTTTTGGTGTGCCGAAAGAGGCGCAGAATGCTGATTTATTTAGTAAAAATGATAAGATCATGGAATGATAGTCATGTCTAATTATTTTTTACTAGGTATTGAAGAAAAATTAACTAAGTTGTCGGGATCTGAAGCTCAGGTCGGAAAATATATTATTGAACATGCTGATGACGTCATTCAAATGAATGTCAATGAACTCGCCAGAGAGTCTGGTACTAGTACCTCTACTGTGGTACGCTTTTGTCAGTCTATTGGACTGAAGGGCTATTCGCAGTTAAAAATAAAACTGTCTTCAGAGAGTCAATTAGTTGTTGAAGAGGGACTAACGGATATTAAACCTGGGGAAAATTTAGAAAATATCAAGACGATGTTATTGCAAGAGTCTTATTATAATTTTAGAGAAACCAGTCAATTAATTAATGAAGATGCTTTAGATAAAATTATTCATCTGATGATTAATGCACCAATTATTTATTGCTATGGTTTGGGGGCTTCACATCTTGTCGGTGAAGATTTAGTGCAGAAATTTGCTCGAGTAGGAAAAACAATATTAAATTATGAGGATTCCCACCAATTGGCTTCAGCCATGGGAACGGCCTTTAAAGATTCTCTTTTTCTTGCCATTTCTTATTCTGGTCAAACCCACGAAGTGATTGAATTAGCTAATCTGGCTCATGAATTAAATATCAAAGTCATTGTGATGACATCAAAATCAGATAATAACTTACAAAAACAAGCAGATTACCAGCTCTTAGTCGCTCAATGTCGTGAAGCGCCTCTGCGTGCTGGAGCAACGATCTCCTTACTGAATCATCTATTCTTAAATGATATCTTATTCTTATATTTCTTATCGACTACGTATGAAAAAACTCTTACTAGTTTAGAAAACAGTCGCCATGGAGTAGAGGAGCTAGTGAAGATACGTCATCAGAAGTGATTCAATAAATTTTTAGATATAATACATATAAATAAAAAGCTATGAATATTATATTTACTTCTCTAGGGGTATGAGGAGTAGATATTGACATAGCTTTTTGGTGTTTTAGCGGTTAAGAAATTATTTCATTCAATGGTGTTTTATTTTATTATAATATATAGTTTTGCTGATAAAGATTAACCCAGCCAGGTGATTCATATGCTCTCTCTAAGAAAAACTTTTCATAAACATAAGCTGCTGCTTCGACTCCTATCCATGACCTTTACTTTAGTGATTGTTACCTTATTGATCATGTTCTTTATTTTAACCCGGTCCAGTAAGCAGACCTTTGTCGACTCTCAAGCGGACATGTTGTTAAAAGTGGGGCATGAAATTGCGGACGATTCCTTCGTTCAGTCCTCTGCTGAAGACACGCATTTTTCCCAGCAGATCATCGATTACGCTTCTGCTGAAGAAGCTCGTTTTGGTTTGGATTATGTAGTTATTATGACTAAGGATAGTACTCGGCTAACCCATCCTAACCATCAATTAATTGGGAGCCCTTTCCAGGGTGAACAAGACCAGTACGATGCTCTCAATGGCAAATCCTATACTCGAGCGGGGCAAGGGCCAATGGGGCGGTCCATGCGTGCCTTTGTGCCTATTTACAATAGTGATAACCAAGTGGTAGGGGCAGTGGCTTTAGGGATCATGTTGCCCAAGTTAAATCTTTTATTTGATCAGGCGACCCAGTCTTTAAGGCTATCCGTCCTGGTGGCATTCCTGGTAGCGGGGGCCATGGCTGTCTGGCTAGCCTATTCCTTAAAGAACCGCATGTTGGGAATGGAACCTGAAGAAATCGCCCAGGTAGTGGAAGAGCGCAATGCCATGTTTAATTATACCGATATGGCTATCCTAATCACCGATCCAAAGGGAAAAATCCGTTTTGAGAATAATAGTGCGATTAGCTATATTGGTAACTATCTCAATCAAGACTATTCTACGATTTTTCCCGATTTAAAAGTAAAGAACAAGGCTTTTATGTCTTTGATTAAGTCGGTTAACCAGGATGAATATGTCGCTTCGGTGGCGCCAATTATTGTCAACCAGGAAAAGCGTGGCTATCTCTTTATTTTGCGTAATGCCTTAGAAGTGATTGATTTAGTTAACCAATTGGAGAATTCCCACTATTTTGCCAAGCAATTAGTCAAGCAGAACCACGATTTTCTTAATAAGGTCCATGTTATTTATGGTTTGAGTGATCTCGGTGAATATCAGGAATTAAAGACCTATTTAAAAGATTTAATTAGTGATAAGAGTCACTTCAATCAGAATGTGCAGTTATTGATTAACAATCCCACCATTGCAGGTTATTTACTCCTAGGGGCTAATCATTATGCCATGTACCGGCGGATTACGGTGAAGAATGAGATTCCGGAAGCGCAAAATTTCAATCAAAATAATGAGTGGCTGAAGATTGCTAATGCGCTAGAAGCCCGATTGAATGCACTCGAATCCCAAGTGACCATTGAAATTGAATTAGCCTATGAAAATGACCAGCTTGTGACGGCTTTCTATGTTTATCCTGATCAGGGCTCTTACCTTGAAGTGGGGCAAAACTTAGAACAAATAACAGCGGATCTAAAGCAGGTAGAGATCAGTAACAATGGAAAGTATTATGTTTTAACTTATCAAGTGAACTATGGAGGTTAAGTGATGTATAAGGTAATGCTTGTTGAAGACGACCGCATGGTGCAGGCGATTAATCAACAATATGTGGAAAAGCTGGATGATTTTCAAGTGACTGGAATCACGGAAACCTATGAAGGGGCCCTTGATTTATTAGAAAAAGAACACTTCGATTTGCTCTTAATTGACGATTATTTGGGCGAGTCGCAATGTCCTGGCTTGCAACTAGTGGAATATTTAGTCACCTGTCCTGACCACCCCGGGGTGATTATGCTAACTGCTCAAAATGCTAAGTCAGCTATTCAAAAGGGTTTAAATTTAGGGGTACAGGACTATATTCTCAAACCCTTTACCTTTGAACGCTTAGAAAGTAGTTTACTCCGTTTTAAAAAGGAAAGAGAATTATTAAATCAAGAGGAGGAGATTGACCAAGATACCTTGGACCAATTATATGGTTATCCGGATGACCTAGGCACTGACAGTCGTTTAGCGGACTCCGCTAATATGGAAATGAGTGACAGTATCGAAAAGGGCCTTACCTTTTCTACTATGGAAATCATTGCCGCAGCCATTGAAAGCCAGAATTGTGAATCCTTTACCATTCCTCAAATCACTAAAAAAACGCAATTATCCCATGTGACCGTGCGTAAATATATCCACTATCTGGTTAAGAAAGGCTATCTGAAGACCTTCCAGTACTATGGAACAACCGGGCGGCCTACCATTCATTACCAGCAAGTTCACCCCTTGGATAGAAGTTTGTGAAAAAGCTCTTAAATTACTTAAATAACTTTCATTTAATTAAATAATATTTTCTAGCTCCTCATTGTCAACTAGAATTCACATATAGAGTTTATCGATAAGTTCTTGTGAATTTTTTATTAAAGAGGAGCTATTTTTATGTCTTTTGGTGAAATATTGATAGCTACCCTGACAAATATGAAGTTTATTTCGGCGATTACTTCGACGATTGGAATTATCTTGATTGGTTATATTTGCCGGCGCCGTGGCGTCTTTAACCAACATGTTTCTAAAGTCTTGTCAACGGTAGTTCTAAAGTTAGCGATTCCATGTATGGCCTTCAATGCCTTTATGCAAGATTTGAATGTCCAACAACTCCACCAAAGTATGAGTGTCTTGGTATGGGGTCTATTAATTTATTTAGTTTTTATTGTTATCACCCGTCTCACTTATGCTCGTTATGAGGGGGACACGAAACTGGTTCTACGGATGTTAACCATCTTTGGATCAACCACTTTCTTTGGGATTCCGATCGTATCTGCGGTTTATGGGGCTGACGGGGTCATTTACGCCAATGTCTTTAATATTGGTTATCGGATCTTCTTATATTCTTACTGCTATATCTTGATGAGTGGCTTGCAATTTAAGAAGAGCAACCTCAAAAGTATTTTCCTCAATCCTACCATTCTGTTTACCTTGGCGGGTTTACTGATTTGGGCTATGCAGGCTTATCTGCCTCATGTCACGGTGGAAACTCTGGCTAAAACTGGGGAAATGGTTGAGCGTCAAGCCCCAATTCTCCGTTTTGACTTAACCCTGCCTTGGTTATACCAATTGATGAACTATTTATCTAAATTAGCTTCACCTTTAGCCTGGTTATCGATCGGGGCTACCTTAGGTGAAAGTGAGCTTGCCGAAGCGGTTAAGGATAACAAGGTGTGGTACTACGCCTTTAATAAAATGTTGATTGTGCCTTTAATTACCTTGGTTTGTGGGGTTTTATTTACCGTTACAAATACCTTACCAATGGACTACGCTGCTATTGGGACCACAGTTGTCATGATGGCAACCCCACCGGCTAGTGTTGCAGTTTCCTACGCCATAGGCTTTGGACGTGAAAGTAAGCTAGCCTCCAACGCTTCTTTTGTTACAACATTGACCGCTACCTTGGCGATTCCAATTTGGTTAGTGGTTATTGAAGTTTTGAAAACTAGTGGCGTGATTTAGAGCGTTAGTTGTTAAAAATGCAAAAACTATAAGAAAATAGAAAAAGGAGAGATTGTAATGACTTTTAAAGTTGCTTGCTACGGGGTACGGTCGAACGAAGTGGATATTTTTAAGCAATATAATAAATATAATTATGACCTGACCTTAATTGAAGACTTACTGACAGAAGACAATATCGAAACTGCTAAAGGCCATGACGCTGTCCTATTAAGAGGGAACTGTGTGGCTAATCGGAGAAATTTAGAACTGCTTAAATCCTGGGGCATTGACTTAGTCTTCACTCGGACTGTGGGGATTAACCATATTGATATGGAGGCTATCCGCGATCTAGGTCAAGTTGTGGCTAGAGTGCCTGGTTATTCTCCTAATGCTATTGCCGAATTATCAGTAACTTTGGCCATGAGCTTATTGCGCAACGTTCCTTATACTACCGAAGCGACAGCCAAAGAATTTGATTTCCGGGTTAAACCGCGCATGTTTAGCCGCGAAGTAAGAAATTGTACCGTAGGAATTATTGGTTGTGGGCGGATTGGTTTAACCGAAGCCAAACTTTTCCAAGGTTTGGGGGCTAAGGTAATTGGTTATGACATCTACCAATCCGATGCTGCTAAAGAAGTGGTTGAATTTAAGGATAGCCAAGATGACTTGTTGAAAGAAGCGGATATCGTAAGTATTCACTCCGCCTATATTGAAGGCGAAAATGATCAGATGATTAATAGTCATTTCATTGAAACCATGAAAGATGACGCTATCTTGGTTAATACTGCCCGTGGGGAACTCCAAGATAACCAAGCCATTATTGATGCTCTCAAGGCGGATAAATTGTATGGTTTTGCAGCTGACGTTTTACCTCATGAAGGGCCAATTTTCTTCCACAACTTTGATCGTTTAGAAGATGTTCCTGATGAAACTGTCCAAGAACTGATTAAGTTGTATCCAAGAGTCTTGTTGACTCCGCATGTTGGCTCTAATACCGATGAAGCTGTGAAAAATATGGTGGAATATTCTATGGATAACTTTGAAGAATACCTTACCACCGGGAAAGTTGCTAATTTGGTGGAGTAGACATAAAGAATAATTATTAAAATATAGGGACCAAGATTACTTCAATATAAGTTATCGCGGTCTCTTTTTATGATTATTTCTGTATTGAAAAAGCATAGTTGATATAACTTTTAATATTTCGTATTTTACCTATTCTGATAATCAATAGAAATCTCCCAACCAATATATAATAAATATCAATGAATAAAAGCGCATTCATTCTTATTTTTAATCAATTCACCATGTATAATAGAATTGACAATGTGAAATATGTAATTTGTGAGAGGAGCAAAAACAATGGGAGAAAACATCCAATTTACTCCAGGGGAATATAAAACAAAGGCTAAGGGTCACAACAGTGCTTTAGATATGGTGGTGACTTTTTCAGATTCAGCCATTAAGTCCATTGATATTGATCAATCTTCAGAGTCAGAAGGCTTATCTGATAAAGTGTTTGAAATCATTCCTCAACAAATTGTCGACTTTCAAACTTTAAATGTTGATACTGTTTCAGGAGCTACGATTTCAAGTCTAGGAATTATCGATGGGGTTTCTGAAGCGGTTAAAGAAGCAGCCGGAGACCAAGCTGTAGAAACACTTAAAAATCGTCCTAAGCCGGTTATTGAGAAATCAACTAAAAGTATTGAAAAAGACGCTGACTTAGTAGTTGTTGGCGGCGGTGCAGCCGGGATTAGTGCTGCACTTAGAGCCTCACAATTAGGGCGCGATGTTATCTTAGTGGAAAAACAAAGTTTCGTTGGTGGGGCTATCTCAATTAGTGGAGGTAATCAAGTCGTCTTCGGCTCACAACTACAGCAAGACTTAGGTGTTGCTAATGATAGTGCTGAATCCATGGTTGAAGATTTTAAAGCCAATGGTAACTATGAAAATGTCGATGAGCTGATTGAACTTTTGGCTAACAATGTTGGGAAAACGACTGACTGGTTGAACCAAGATATCGGGATACAATACGATACAGAAGAAGGTTTACATAATTTACCTGAGTATTCCTATGACCGTGAATTGGCCTATAAAGATGGGGGTCACGGCTTTGCAGCTACTGCTCGGAAAGCTTTGGAAGATAGTGATGTATTAGTTCTCAAGGAAACTCGAGTACAGAAACTCCTTCTCGATCAAGCTGATAGTGTGTCTTCTGCTTCAGTAAGTGGCGGGTCCGCTGATGTTATACCGCAAGTTGTTGGAGTTCAAGCGGTTGCTGAAGATGGTACAACCTATACGATTCATGCTAAACATGTGATTTTAGCTAGCGGAGGGTATGGCAATAACAAAGAACTTCTTTCTGATGAATTGAAAGATGTTCTCTATTATGGACCAGCCTCTTCTACTGGAGATGCGATTAAACTCACTGAACCGGTCGAAGCGGGAACAAGAATGATGCATTATGGAAAAATTTATCCGAATGGTATCGAAGTTTCACCAGGACGGGCCAAGTCGA
Source organism: Aerococcus sp. Group 2 (assembly GCF_905125285.1). NCBI lineage: Bacteria > Bacillati > Bacillota > Bacilli > Lactobacillales > Aerococcaceae > Aerococcus > Aerococcus sp. Group 2. The sequence continues at coordinate 215,884 of NZ_CAJHPA010000003.1, forward strand.
CTATCGGCGGAAATATCCCAGTCTTAAAAATCAATGGTATTTTGGTTAATGATCAAGGAAAACGGGTGATCAACGAAAGAGCTTCTAACCATGAAGTCTTAAATGCTCTCATGCAAGAAGAAAATAAAGTTCTCTATCTATTGCTCGATAAAGAACGCTTTGCTATTTTCCAAGATGGCGTATCTGAAGGCGGTATTTCTAAGAGTGATATCGATCAATGGATAGATCAAGATGGCGAGATGGCACCGCTCTTTGTAAAAAGAGATAGTCTATCTGAATTAGAAGATAAGCTAGGTTTCCCCGAAAATAATTTAGTTGAAACAGTAAAAAACTATAACCAAGCTGTTGAAACGAAAGAAGATCCGTTAGGGCGGGAAGAGCAATTCTTAGAAGAAAAGATTTCCGAGGAAGGACCTTACTATCTCGTTGAACAAAAACCACGCTTTGCGACAACGATGGGCGGTCTCGTGGTAAATGATCAGCTTCAAGTTAAGAATAGAGCTGGAAAAGTCATTCCTGGACTCTATGCAGCGGGTGAAGTTGTTGGTGGAGTCATGGGAACCGACTCCCCGTCAGGCGCTAATAATGCCTGGGCCTTGACTTCAGGGAAATTAGCCGCTGAAGCTGTGGTGAAATAATTTAAAAAGAACTATTAAGTATACAGGCCTCTTCAGTAATGAAGGGGTCTGATTTTCTTAGTAGTCCTTTTTGGTTTATCTAAAGGAAACTTCTTTAATAAATGAGATAAAGTCCTCAACAACAGGGGCATGGTAGATATCGTTACGATAGACCATGTAATAGGAACGTTTATAATTGAAATCTTTTATAGGAAGGATGGCTAAGGGATAGTTGTTGAGGACTTTATTATTTGCAATATAGGCAATACCAAAGCCTTCAGAAACAAGTCCGGCGACTGTTTCGTCTTCATCAACTTCCAAAGCAATACCAATACTATCCTTAATATTTAAATCATGAGTAATCTTATCAATGATCGTTCGCATGCCGGCTCTTTTAGAAAACCACACTTGGGGATAGGCTAGGGTCTCAAAGATATCGACTTCTTCCTTTGATGCTAAGGGGTGGTTTTTAGGAGTAATAAGAACAATGCTTTCCTCAGCAACTTTAATGAAGCTAAGACTAGGATCATTAACGTCAATTTTAGTACAAAATGCCAAATCAGTTTTTTTATTTTGAACACTTTTAATCATTTCCCCACTTAGGCCGTGTGCGTTACTAAATTCAAAACTGATATTTTTTTCTGGGTTTTGATCAATAAATTGTCTGGCTAGACTGGGGACTAAACTACTGAGGACTCTTAGTAAATTTAAACGAATTAGACCTTCGCCATGTCCTTCCTTTTCTGCGTTAGTGATACCAAGATCAAGAATAGCTAATGATTCCGTCACATTTCGAAGAAAGTTATTACCAACTCGGGTTATTTTGACGTTACGCCCGTCTTTCTCAAATAATTGGATGCCCAATTCTGTCTCTAAAGACTTAATAGCATTACTAAGTGTGGGCTGAGTAATACGTAAGTCTTTGGCAGCTAGAGTGTAGTGTTCATACTTAGCCAATGTGACAAAGTATTTTAAGTGATACAGATTCATAACTATCCCTCTTCTTATTGTGCGTAAATTCACTTTATTTTTAGTTATTTATGATTATTAGCGTTATATTTGTTTACACACTTAATTAAGCGATTACAATACTTAGATAACATAATTTCGCTTTTATTGGTGGATAAGTATAATTTACCATTATCCATTCAAAAAATCTATAGATTAGATGCTAATTATCAATTTGTTATTTGTGAATGTGAAAACTATAATTTGTATAGAAAGAAAATTTGAATTTGATAGAGAAAGAGGTTTTACGAATGACAGAACGTTTAGACGGACATACCTTATTAGTTTCCTTACTGGCCACACCTATTAGACATAGTAAATCACCAACGATGCATAACGAAGCCTTTGCTAAGTTAAACCTTCCTTATGCTTATCTTGCTTTTGAAGTGGGGAATGATGAGCTAGCTGATGCTATCCAAGGCATCCGGGCCCTAGGTATCCGCGGTTCAAATATTTCTATGCCTAATAAACAAAAAGTTATTCCTCTATTAGATGAACTTGATGAAAGTGCTGAGTTAATCGGTGCTGTCAATACAGTAACCAATAAAGATGGTAAAGGGCACTTAGTTGGCTATAACACAGATGGTGTCGGAGCCATGAGGGCATTGGCTGAAGAAGACGTTGAAGTCAAAGGCGCTACTGTAACCTTAGTAGGTTGTGGGGGAGCTGGGACGGCCATTGCGGTGCAAGGTGCTTTAGATGGTATTAAGGAATTACATATCTTTAACCAAGATGATGAATTCTATCCTAATGCAGTGAGTGTGGCTGAACGTATCAATCAAAGAACAGACTGCAAAGCCACTGTAGAATACTTAGAAAATCGCGAAGCCCTTAAAGAAGCCATGGATAAAAGTAGTATCTATATTGATGCCAGTGGCGTAGGGATGCATCCACTTGAAAATGAATCCGTTATTACTGATCCTAGTTTCTTACGTGAAGATTTAGTTGTTTTTGATACAGTCTATTCTCCGGCGGAAACTGAATTATTAAAATTTGCTAAGGAACATGGTGTTAAAAAAGCAATTAATGGTTTAGGTATGATGCTTTATCAAGGAGCAGTAGCTTTCAAACACTTCTGCGGTGAAGATATGCCTGTTGAATACATTCATGAATTACTATTTAAGGATAATTAAATGCAACTTTAATGAAGAAAGTGAGGAAGTAAAATGAGAAATAATCGTTACTTACCCACAGCCTTAGGATTATATATTAACTATATAATCCACGGTATGGGGGTAATCATCATTTCCCAGAATCAGAACATGCTCATGGAGCAGTGGGGTACTGACTTAGCGGGTATCGGTTCGGTTATTGGGTGGTTAGGTATTGGTCGTTTAATTGCAATTGTAATTTCTGGTCCACTCTCAGATAGATTTGGTCGTAAACCTTTTGTTTATTTAGGAATGGCAACCTACATGGCCTATTTCTTAGGACTTATTTATAGCCATAGCGTAGCGATGGCCTCTGTTTTCGCCTTGATTGCAGGTTTATCGAACTCATTTTTAGATTCAGGAACTTACCCAGCTTTAATGGAGTCATTCCCTGAAAATGCTGGTACTGCAAACGTCTTGATTAAAGCCTTTGTGCAAATTGGACAATTCCTCTTACCATTGATTATCGGTTTCTTAACCAATAACTCACTATGGTTCGGTTGGTCATTTATTATTGCCGTAGCTGTTTTAGGGATTAACATGTTAACCATGTGGAGAATGCCATTCCCTGATGAAGACGCTAAAGAACAGGCAGAAGAAACTGGTGGCGATGACTTTGTGTCTGCCGTTAAGTTCAAATCAAAACCTAAATGGTATATCGAAGGGATTGCCTTTGTAGTTTACGGGTTCATTTCCCAAGCAACCTTTTATTTAATTTCGCAATCATTAAATACTTATGGACAACTCGCAGCAGGCTTATCAATGAATGAGGCTAATGCTTTAATGTCTTACTATTCCGTTGGTTCTTTACTTTGTGTCTTTGTGACAGCTGTTATCGCGACAAGAATTCGTTCGGTAAAACTTGTTATGGGATACACCTTTATGTCTCTAGTTGCTGCAGTCTTAATGTGGCTATATCCAACACCTACTATTCTTAAAGTAGGGGCAGCCTTGATTGGTTTCTTTGCTGCTGGTGGTGTCATGCAGTTAGGTTTAACGGTTATGGGAGAAATGTTCCCTCAAGGAAAAGGTACCGTTACCAGTATCTTCTACACCTTTGGTAGTGTTGCTTCATGGCTCATCCCTAATATCACTCCTTGGTTAATTGAGAACTATGACATTAGCGCTGTGATGTTATTTGAAGTGATTATCGCTGCTATTGGTTTCGTTATCGGCGTGATTATCTTTATCCGTTACTATCAAGTTGTTGATACTAGTGAAGTACCAGAATAAAAGAAGGAGCAATTATGAAAGAAGTAGTTGTTAAGGACGTAGTTATTGGAAAGGGTCGTCCTAAGATTATTATTCCAGTGGTAGGTAAAAGTGAGCAAGAAATCATCGATACTTTCTCAAAAATCAACCAAGAGCCCTGTGATTTAATTGAATGGCGGATTGACCATTTTGATGATGTCTTAAAAGAAGGTGCTGTGGCATCCTTAAGCCATAAATTAAAAGAAGTTTGTTCAAAACCACTTTTAATTACTTTCCGTACTCATCATGAGGGTGGCGTTTGTCAATTAGGAGATGAGGGTTACAAAAAACTTTATCAATCCCTTATTGACGATGCTGACTTCGAGTTACTAGATATCGAAATGATGATGCCTGATGATATGGTTACTACACTGATCGAACAAGCTCATCAAAAAAATATCAAAGTAATTTTAAGTAATCACGATTTTGATAAGACACCTGAAAAAGCTACCATTATTAAGCGCTTAACCTTGATGGAAGAAAAGGGTGCTGATATCGCAAAAATTGCTGTTATGCCTAATGATAAAAGTGATGTAGTGACCTTGCTTAATGCAACTTTTGAACGTTCTCAGGTTTCCGAAACACCTTTAATTACTATGTCTATGGGGCAATTAGGTATGGTAAGTCGTTTAGCTGGAGAACTCTTTGGCTCCCAAGCGAGTTTTGGTGCCCTGGGTCAAGTTTCCGCACCAGGTCAAGCACCTGTAGAAGACCTGCATAATGTTCTTAATTTATTGACTTTAAATGCGGAATAATCGATGCGAGTAAAAGCCGCTTTCTTTAAGAGAGCGGCTTTTTGGGGAAGGAGGAAGAATTATGTTAGCCATTATTGCCTTATTAATGATTTGTACCTTTGTTTATTTCTTACTAAGTCAAAAATTAACTGTCGTGGGGTCACTATTGATCATTCCATTAGTATTCGGAGTAGGGATTGCTTTGTTCACTAATAGTGGATTAGATGCGGTTTTTAAGTGGATCTATGAAGGAATCTTTTACAGTATTGATGAAGTCAGTGGAGAAATTATATCTGGTGTCGCTCCAGCAGTCTTTCTGATATTATTTGCTATCTTCTACTTTAATATGATGCTGGATGTGGGACTCTTTGATCCTATCATTGAATTCTTTATTAAAGAAATGCGTGGCGATCCTCTACGTGTAACTATATTAACTGTTTGTTCATCAATTGCAGTTTCGTCAACCGGAGACACGACAACTGCAGTAATTATTCTACTCGCTGCTTTTGTTGACTTATATAAACAAATGGAAATGCGCTTACCTATATTGGCATTATTGATTATTGGTCCTAATACTATTTTAAATATGCTGCCATGGGGCGGACCAGCGGCGGTCATCTCATCGGCTTTGAATATTGAATTAATGGATCTTTCCTTTGCCCTATTTCCAGGAATGGCAGGAGGTATATTGTATACTATATGCTTAGCTTTCTATTTTGGGTATAAGGAGCGTCAACGTCTCAATTTTGATAAAGAAGCAGAATTAGATGAAGAGCAAAAAGAAAAAATGCTTGCCTCCATCCGTAATCGGCGAGTGGAATATAAACGGCCGCACTTGTATTGGGTGAATTTACTATTAACCTTTACTATTATCGGTTTGCTTATCTTAGGTTACGGGCATGGTTCAGTTCTATTCCTCTTAGGCAGTATTATAGGAGCCACGATTAACTTTGGGGATTCTACAATTGTTATGGACCGAACCCGTGAATACGTGGCTAGTGCTATTGCACCGCCGATGGCAACTTTGGGTGCTGGGGCCTTTAGTGGGATTCTCTATGGCTCTGGGATGTCCCAAGCCCTAGCCTTTGGCGTGGTTAAGGCAATTCCAAGGTTCTTAGGACAACATATGGCTTTAGTCTATACTTTAATAACTATTCCGGGCTTAGTCTTCCTTCCACAAGAAGCCTATTATTTCGGTATTTCAAGCGTCATGGTTAATGTTATGGAACAGTTTGGAGTAACTCCTTTACAAACTGGGGTAGCTTCCATGATTCCACAGGCTTTTGGTATGATTTCTCCAATTATTCCTGCTCTCTATATATTAACTGCCCAAACCCAACAAACTTTCTTTGAATATCAAAAACGCTATATTAAATATCTCTGGCCAATTTTTGCTATTTTCTGCATTATCTACATTTTAACTGGCAGTTTACCAGTATAAAAGGAAATCGATAAGTACTGAGTGAAACGGTGCTTATCGGTTTTAATTTGAAAGTGTAATAAATGACACTAATAGTGTATAAAAATTATTTAGTGTTTTTTGGATTGTGTTATATCTAGCAAAGAAAGGAGAGAAACTATTGATTGAATCCAATAAAAATAATAGATAAATTCCAGTGAATGACTTACAAAAATACTGGTATTAATATTGTATAACAACTCTCTGACTTTATTTATAATTTATATTAAAAACATAAAATAAATACCTAGTTTATATTGACTCATTAAACACTTTATATTAAATTATATGTAAGCGCATTCAGAAAACGTATACATGAAAGGTGATAAAAAGATGAATAAAAAATTAAATGTTGCAGTTATTGGTGCGGGGATTTACGGTATTCATCACGTTGATGTGTATAATCAAAGCCCTTATGTAAACTTAGTAGCAGTTTGTGACTTTAGTAGCAAAATTAGAGAAAATATCGAAAAAGATTATGGCGTAAAAACATATAGTGATGTTGAAACTATGTTATCTGAAGAGGAAATTGATGCTGTATCTATTGTTACACCTGATCATTTACATAGAGAACCTGCTGTCCAGTGTGCCAATGCGGGCAAACATTTATTAATTGAGAAACCTTTAGCTTCTACCGTGGAAGATTGCCAAGCAATTTTAGAAGCCGCTGAAGCAAACAATGTCAGAGTAGCCGTTGACTTTCATAAACGCTGGGACCCAACAGCTATTCATGTCTTTAACACACTAAACGAAGGCGATGCTTATCCAATTAGAGGCTATATGAGTATGGATGATATTGTTGATGTGCCCACAAAATGGTTTAAATGGGCTGACCAATCTGACCCTGTAAACTTCTTGGGGATCCACTGTGTTGATTTGATTCGCTGGTATATGGGCTGTGAAGCTACAGAAGTTTATGCTGTAGGTACCAAAAAACTTTTAGCAGATCAAGGTATTGACTCCTACGATAGCGTGACCTCTTTAATTACTTTTGAGAATGGTTGTCACTGGGTTGTGGAAAACTCTTGGGTTTTACCTTCTGGTTTTGCCAAAAATAATGATGGCCGAACAAGTATTTTAACTACAGATAACTATATTCGTGTCGATAACCAAGATAGAGGTATTGAAGTATTTGATAGTGAAAAACAACATACGCCGAACGTCTTCTTCTTTAACAACTTCTATGGTAAAGTCTTCGGTTTTGGTGCTGACCCTATTAACAGTTTCATTGATAGTTTGATTAATGATACAGAATTTGTAGCGGATGGTTACGATGGTTTACAAGCTACTAAAATTACTGAAGCCATTCACAAGAGTTTAGATACTGGAGAACACGTAAAAATTAAGTAATAGTTAGAAAAGGTGAATTCAATGGCTAATCAAAAAATGGTTAGAGTAGATTATCGTTTGGTTCATGGTCAAGTAGTTGCTAAATGGATTAAGTATAACCCAGTAAAAAGATTAATTTTGGTCGATAATGACCTCGTAAATGATGACTTTATGGGAGATATTTACCGTATGGCAGCTCCTGATCAAGAAGTTGATATTGTAGCTGTTAACGACTTACAAGCTGCTCTAGATAAAAAAGACGACAATGTCATGATTATATTTAAAGATATAAAGAGTGCTGAAGAAGCAGCCGATAGCGGAGTAGAGTTAGCTGAATTGAACGTTGGAGCGGTGCCAAGCTCAAAAGATAGAACAACCGTTATTCAAGGTGTATCTTTGTCGAAGGAAGAATTTGCTTCATTAAAAGCTCTACAGGAAGAAGGGGTAAATGTTTATTTACAACCCATTCCAGAAAATTCAAAGGTAGGCTTAGAAAGTGTTGAAAATAAAATTAAATAAGATTAAAAAGTTGTGAAAGGACTAACCTATGGACGGACAATTGATAGTTATGGCTATCGCAATGGGGTTAATATATTGGTTATCTAGAAGTATGATTGGTGGCTATTTTGCCTTATTCTTTGTAGGTAACGCAATTGTCGTAGGAGCTATTGCCGGATTCATTCATGGTGATATATTACAAGGTCTGATACTAGGTGGGGGGATCTCAGCCGTGTTTGCTGGGATTATTGCCCCTGGGGGGAATTTACCTACTGACCAAACGATGGCTGCTACTACAATGATTCCTATTGCATTAGCAAGCAATTTATCTGTGGAACAAGCAGTAGCTTTTGCTGTTCCTCTAGGACTAGTAGGTGCACAATTAATCAACTTAAGAAAAATTATTAATGTTAATTTTGTGCACATGGCTGATAAAGCGGTCGAAAGCTGTGACACAAAAGCTATTAGTAGAGATGCTGTATTATACCCAGCACTTACCGCATTCCCATTGCTATTTTTACCAGTTTTCCTTGTTGTTTTGTTAGGACAAAATGTAATGCTTTCAGTTCTAGAATTTATTCCAAGCTGGATCTTACATGGCTTAGAAGTTGCTGGTGGTGTAATGCCAGCTGTAGGTTTCGCACTAATTATTAATTCTATCGGGAAACCTAGATTAATACCATATACCTTAATTGGCTTTATTTTAGTGAAAGTACTTGGGCTAAATAATATCGTGACTGGTATTTTGATCATTAGTATTGCATTAATTGTTGTCTTTAATAAGAAAAATATTGATGAAACGGTTGGTGCATAATCATGAGTGAAAATAATGTGACGATTACAAAAAAAGACATTAATAATACAATGTTGAGATGGTATTTTGCGACTGAAATATCCTTAAACTACGAACGTATGCAGTCGTTAGCTTTTACTTATGCTTTTTTACCTGTTTTAAAGAAGTTATATCCTGATAAAGCTGACCTTCAAGAAGCTCTTAACCGCCACTTGGAATTATTTAATACTAATGCCACGGCTGGTGGGTTGATATTAGGTACAACTTTAGCGATGGAAGAAGAGAAAGCTAATAATGGGTCAATAAGTGGCGATGCAATCGTAGCGATAAAAACAGGATTGATGGGACCAGTTGCAGCATTTGGGGATTCTTTTAGTGCAGGGACACTGCAAACTCTCTTTATACTAGCAGCAAGTGCAGCAGCTGCTGCAGGGTCTTTCCTGAGTCTTTTATTACTTTTCATTGGTAACGCTATTCTTATGGCTGAATTAGTGATAACTACAAACTTAACCTATAAACGTGGTAGAGAAGCTATTAGAGATGTTCTTTCATCAAAGACCATGAATTATATACTTGAGGGTGCTAATATCTTAGGTATGGGAATGATGGGGGCATTAACAGCTACCATGGTAGATTTAACTACCCCGTTAAGTGTTACCTTTGGAGAGACGGCGGTTGCTCTGCAAGATAATCTAGATAATTTAATGCCAGGGTTACTAACTTTAGGCGTCTTATTCATATTTTATTATCTAATTAATAAAAAGCAGTTAAGTATTACTAAAATTGTTTTAGGGACTATCGCAGTATCCTTGGTACTATCCCTATTTGGTATTGTATAGAATGTTTGAGGTAGGTTATAAAATATGAAGGGTATTATTTTAGCAAGTCATGGGCAATTAGCGGATGGACTTTACGATGCATTAAAAATGTTTTCAGGTGATATCGAGCAAATCGCTACTTTATCCTTAAAACCAGAAGCTGATTTGAAAGAATTTATTGACTTACTAGAAGAAAAAGTGAAATTAGTTGATTCAGGCGACGGTGTAACTGTTTTTGTCGATTTATTATTTGGTACACCAAATAATTTAAGTGGTAAACTCTTAAAAGATGAACTCTATCAAGAGAAGGTAGATATCATTACCGGTATGAATTTACCAATGGTATTAGAATATACAAACAGTCGCATAGGCTCCCCTAGTGTCGACGAGATTATGTCTGTTGGAAAAGATGGTATTGCCTATTTTAATGATATCTTGAAAGATAGACAGTAGAGAAAATCGACTTATAGTTATAGGTTATATTATATTTGGTGCTAATGAGGACCACTGGGTCTTAATTAGCACCTTTTTTGATATACAAAAGCTATGGAAATTCCATACTGAGAATACAATCCTAACGCCGAAAAGCGTAGTCCATGACTCAATCCAATTATCATTAAGGCTATTTGATAAAAGGTGTTTTAAACAATACATTAGTTATCTCTAGAAATTTGGATCTTTAGTAACTATCAAATAGAGCACGGTTATGAAAAGTAAGCCCTTCAAATTATACATCTAATAATTTGGAGGGCTGTTACTTTGAATATTAATATGCGTGATCTTCATCATAATTTATATTGTCTACGGCAAAAGCGATTTAAGGAAAGGAATTGATTCACTATTTAAAGAGAAAGCTCTGCGGTTGTTCAAAATAAGACTCGCCAATTATTACATTATTTTCGAAAATTCGTTGTGAGAATGCTATTTAGTATAGCTATAAATGTACTACTTGTTCAAGAAAAGCAGATAAAGAGATAATAATTAGTGTAGATGTACCAATATCTATCTTTAATGATAGCCATGCGACCAAAGGTATCGTCTCTCACGAATTTCAGGAAATATGAACTAGAACTTCCTGTCTATCGTCAGGAAGAGGATTGGGAAAAGATGGGATTACCTTTATCTCGTTAGATCCTAATTAACTAGCAGGAAAATCTCCAGAGTATTACTTCAAGATGTTTTATTGATTGCTCTCTAAAAAGTTTATCAAACAGCATGTCATCCACATGGATGAAACGAGTTATAAGGTAATTGAGCATGAGAAAGAAAAGATCTATTATTTGCTAGCTTACTCTTCCCGAAAACCTTAGCAACAAATCTATCTTTATCACCATACCTCTGTACGATGGTTTAATTATTTTTCCAATGAATGGCTGCTTATGGAGACGTAATTCATTGTGACGTGTGGCAAGTCTATCCAAAATAGGGGGAGCGATTATTGCTGGTTGCTAGTCCCATTTAAGGGAGATTTTTATGAAGCTTTACCACTTTAAACTACCAAGATCAATTTGCCAGTTCAACAATATGGTCAATCTTTCATTAGAAAAGAAAGGGCTAGATTTATCGATAGCTGAACGAACGTCTAGATAAATGTCAGCAAACTTAAACATGAAAATTGATCGTTTTTTCAGATAACTTAGTGAGAAATCTCATACTGTTGGATGAAATTAGGAACGGCTATTGCCTATGCTTTTAAATATGAAGCGCATTCTCAGAGTTTTTTGTAAAACGGTACGGTTAAAATGAGCAATAATCCTGCAGAGCGTGGCATAAAAGCATTTGTATTAGATAGAAAAAATGGATATTTTCTACCTATTTGAAGGGTGCTCAGCATTTTGGAATCACTCTATCGATAATTGAAACAGCTAAGGTCGACGGTCTTGATATTGAAAAGTATCTCATCTTTTTATAAGTGTTATGCCGAATGAAGAAAGTCTAAGTGAAGGAGTACGTGAAGACTATCTTCCCTGGTATTCTGCTATTTAAGCGATCTGTCAAAAAATCAAAATATAAAATCCTTAGCTAACAAAAAATTTGATCATTTAAGCTTAAAGAATACTTTAAAATACTCATCGCTAACTTATCAAGATTTTTTAGAATTTAGTTTCTTATTTGACGTTGACTAAAAAATATAGAATGGAGAATTCGATTGTAAAATATATTAAATCAAATGAATTTTATAAATAAATTTTAACTAAAACAAATTACACAATACTATATATTTAAATATTTACTAGATTAATAAGGTAAACATTGGAATGAAATAATCAGTTACAACACTTAAAATTAACGTGAATAAAGGTAGTGATGGTAGTGGAAGCAAATATATTTAATTTTATAAAATATCTTGAAAAACAGGAGGGATATGTCACAAGTGATTCACTATCCCGTCTCTTTCATTTGTCTCCTAAAACAGTTTTAAATAGGATAGATCAATATAACGAATTACTTAAATCTTATGATATTTATATATCAAAGTTGCCTAGAAAAGGTATTAAATTGGAATTGAATAATGAGGAAAATATAAATACTTTTTTTGAAGATAATTATGTATATTTTATGACTCCGGATCAGCGTAGAGATTACATAATCATGAAATTGCTTATGTCATCATGTCCAATAAGCAATGATGAGTTTCAAGATGAATTATTTGTGAGCTATTCAACTCTTCAAAATGATTTAGTTTATGTTAGAGATTTATTAAAAAAGAATAATTTATATTTGTCAAATATCAGAAAGAAAGGTTATGAGATTAAAGGAGAGGAGAAAAATATTAGGCAATATTTTTCTCAATTTGTTAGTAAAAAGACAGAAATTATGTCTTTCTTTTCTATTGATTCAGAAATAAGAATTAAAAAGGATCTATTTTATATAATTAATCACCATGAATTTGATATATCTGATAATGCTTTTAATGATTTATTTAAACATATAGTAATAGCTATAAAAAGAATTAAACATATCAGTCACTCTGACATAGAAACATATAGATCTGATTTAGGTAATAATGAAGAATTTCCTGAAAAAGTTAAAAATGTATCTAAAGATATTGCAAAGTTAATAGAAAAAGAAACAGGAAAATTTATAAACAGAAATGAAGTAAAAATTATAATGATCAAACTCGCTACTTCACAAAGTGTGGATAATGAAGATGATATTGTTTTTATAAATAAAGTGAAAAAGATTGTTGATAAAATTGTTTACCTCATTAATATTTCGTTTAGATTTAATTTTGAACATGATTCTCAATTAAAAAGAAATTTATTATTCCATATTTCTCCCCTAATTTACAGGCTTAAGTATAATTTACAAATCGAGAACCCTTTAAAATATGAAATTATTAAAAAATATCCAGCAGGGTATATTTTAGCTAGAGTTGGTTCAAAAGTATTAGAAAAAGAATTTATGAAGGATATGACTCAAGATGAGATTGCATTTCTAGCATTACATTTTGCTGTTGCTATAGAAAAAGAATTGAATAAAGATGCTTTATTGCTTGATATTTTAATAGTTTGTGGCTCTAGAAGAGGAAGTGCTAAATTAATCGAATATAAGATTAAAGACGTCTTTGGACAATTGATTAATAGGATTGATTCTATAGGATTATATGGTTTAAAGGATATTGATGAAGAAAATTACGATTTAATTTTAACCACATTAAAAATTGATAGTGATACTAAGATTCCTATTTTAAAGATTAACAGTTTATTGAACTCGATTGATTTAAATGAATTGTCAATTGTTTTTAATCAGATATTCAAAGAAAAGCAAGGTAATATGACCTTTTCAAAAGATTTGTATTTAAATAATATAAGTGCAAAATCAAGGAATGATGCACTCTACAAATTAATTTCATTAGTATCTGATCAAATAAGCATTGATGATGATGCATTCCAACAGATAATTTTGAGAGAAAATATTATTACTACAGAAATTGGTAATCTTATAGCAATCCCTCATTCTTTAGAACCTATAACGCAAAGAACTACAATTGCTATTGGTATTTTAGACTCACCAATAAAATGGCATGAGCAAAATGTTCAACTTATTTTTTTGTTTTTGATGGGGGAAGATAATTTACCGATTAGCAAAGATGTTTATGATGTCATTAATTTATGTATGAATAATAAGGTTATTGTAAAGGATATTATTAAAACAAGAACATATGAAGAATTTTTAAATATTATTAACAATAATATAGGAGATGGATTAGATAATGAATGATGAATTATTGTATGATACACCTCCAAATAGTTGGGATGAAGCATTACCTATTGGTAATGGGACATTAGGAGCTATGATTTTTGGCAATGTTGGTAAAGAGAGGATTCAATTAAACGAAGATTCTCTTTGGTCGGGGGGATTTAGGGAACGAGGTAATTCTTTATCAAGTGATTCTTATAAAGATATTAGAAAATTGTTACAGAAAAAAAAGTTTGTTGAAGCGGAAAGAAAAATAAAAGAAACTATGTGGAGTTATTTTTTACATTCTACTCACTACCAAACTGCTGGAGATGTTTGGTTGGACTTTGATATGTATAGAACTCCCTACGAAATATTAATGGAAAAAGATGAAGTTGGAATTCCTAGAAGCATTGAAAAAGGGGAAAAGGCTAAAGATTATATAAGAAAAATTAATATAAAAGAAGGTGTGTGGCATTCCTCATACATATATGGTGGTCATCGGATTTCTAAAGAAGCCTTTGTATCGAAAAATAAAAATATAATATTTTATAAAATAAAAGGTGATGATCTTTCTTTTATGATTAGTTATACCCGAAAAGATAATGGCCGAGCAAAAGTAGCTAGTTATATTGATAAGGTCTACACCGATGGAAACAATTATATTTTTGGAGAAGGACATAACGGCTCTTCACAGGAAGGAATAGATTATTGCGTAGGAATTCGAGTCGATAGCAAAGGAGGAATTAGGGAGTCTAATGGCTCATCGATATTTATAAAAAATGCTCAAGAAGTATTAATATCAATTACTATTCGAACATCATTTAGAAATACAAATCCTAAAGAATATTGCAAAAAAGTTTTGTTAAGCAATAAATATAGTTATCAACTCATAAAAACTAGACATGTTGAGAATTTTGTGGAGCAAACTAGTCGGTTTAGTTTGGAATTTAGTGATAGTAGTAAAGAAGCAAATGAAATGACCAAATATCTCAATTACGGACGATATTTGTTAATTTCTTCATCGTATAAAGATTCGCTACCAGCTAACTTGCAAGGTATTTGGAATCCATATATATGGCCTGCGTGGGGTTCAGGGTATACCTTAAATGTAAATTTAGAAATGAATTATTCTTTCGCATTAAACATGGGCTTAATTGAGTGCTATATTCCATTATTGGAACATATACTTCGTATGTTGCCACATGGAATGAATGTAGCTAAGGATATGTATGATTTACCCGGTTTTGTGGCGCATCATAGTACTAACTTATGGGGAGATTGTATGGTTGGTGGCAATAATTTAATGGCAAGTCTTTGGCCTATGGGAGGCGCATGGCTAAGTTTAAGTGTTCTAAAAGTTTATGAATATACAAGGGATATTTCACTACTAAAAAGGTATTTTCCTATATTAGAAGAGAGTGCAAAATTTTTAAACTATTATTTATTTGATGATAATGGTAGATGGAGTACTGGACCTTCCTTATCTCCAGAAAATCAATTTATATATGAAGGAAGAGTACATTCTGCTTGTAATGGCCCATCAATGGATCTACAAATCACATATGAAGTATTTAAGTCCTATATTAAGGCATGTCAAATTTTAAATATAGAAAATGATTTATTGGAAAAAATTAAGGAAAAGATGAGTGATTTAAAACCTGTTGAAATTAGTGAAGATGGAAGAATCAAAGAATGGAATGAAGAATATATTGAACTTGATAAGGGTCATAGGCATCTTTCACATCTCTATTGTATGCACCCAGGGCGGTTAATATCTATAAATGATAAAAAAGAAGTTGAAGCGGTTCACAAATCATTATTAGAACGTTTAAAAAATGGGGGTGGGCATACCAGTTGGAGCGCAGCGTGGATTGCTAATTTATTCAATCGATTAGGCAAGCCAGAGAAAGCGACAGAATTTATATTTAAAATAATAAGCACTAGTTCTACAAACCATTTTTCTCAACATCCTCCCTTCCAGATAGATGGAAATTTTGGTGCTACCGAAGCGATACTTAATTTTATTATACAAGAAGAAAATAATAAATTGCTTATATTACCGTCAATCCCTAAATTTTTAGAATCAGGGGAAATGAAAGGGTACCATAGTAAATTTGGATGTGTAATAAATATAAAGTGGAGTCGAGGGAACTTAGATTTCTTAGAAATTAAACCTATAAACCAGATTAAGGATGTAATCGTAAATATAGAAATTTTTAAAAATAATAAGCCTTTCAAAGAGAAGAAATTAAGTATAAGTAAAAATGAAGTTTTAAAAATGAGGAAGGAAGAACTATAGATGATTGCTAAATTTGAACAGTTTGCTGGAAAAATGCAGCAAAATAAGTATCTTAGAGCTATATCTAGTGGGTTTGCAAGTCTAATGCCTATAATAATTATTGGAGCTTTATCTGTAATAATTGATCAACTAGCAATACCTCAATATCAAGATTTTTTGATTAATACAGGTTTAAAAGAATATTTACAAATTCCTAATTTAATGACTAATGGAATGCTTGCGCTATATGCCGCATTTTCAATCGCTTATCACTTAGCGCTAATATATGATCTTGATGGGTTTATGGCGGGGCTACAGGGTATTTTAGCTTTCTTGTTAGTACAACCTACAATTATAGTGAGTGAAGTTGAGGGACGAGCGTTTCTTACCTCACAATTTGGAGCTGAGGGAATTATAACTGCATTAATTCTATCTATTTTAACTGTTGAGATTATTAGATTATGTGAATCAAAGGGTTTTTATCTAAGAATGCCTGATAGTGTCCCAGAAATGGTGGAAAGATCATTTAGGTCGTTAACCACTGTTGCATTGGTGATCATATCTATAATTGTTATAAGAATTGTATTACAATCTACAGATTATGAAACATTTCCTAATTTGATTGCTGAAATAATAAGTGCGCCACTAAGAGCTCTAGGGTCTAGTTGGATTGCACTTGTTATTATAATGGCTATAGTTAATTTATTATGGTTTTTTGGAATTCACGGCCATTTAGTGGCGCTTAGTGTTTTGACTCCGATATATATCCAAATGGATTTACAAAATTTAGAAGCTTATCAAGCTGGTGAAACTCTACCCAATATTATAGGGAACTCTTTTATTTTTACTTACGCTTCTGGAGCATGTGTCTTGTTTGGATTAGTATTTGGATTAATGCGATTAAAATCTGAGAGATATAATACTGTAGGAAAATTAGCAACAGTACCAATGCTATTTGGAATAGGTGAGCCACTCGCTTATGGAGTGCCCTATGTTATGAATTTTAGGTTATTCATACCAGTTGTATTTTCTGCTAGCATCAATTCTGTGCTTGCTTATTTTGCTACTTTATTAGGTTTCTTACCTAAATTAAATGGTATACAAATACAGGGAGGAATGCCAGTTGTATTTACTGGATTTATTGCTGGAGGATGGAAGGTTGCAGCCTTCCAGGTATTCTTGTGTGCGTTAAACATTATAATATGGTGGCCATTTGTAAAGGGTATGGATAAAGATGAAGAACAAATGTTTGAAGAGTTAAATGAAATTGAGGAGTAAATTATGGATAAAAAAACAATTATGTTAGTTTGCGCTGCCGGATTAAGTACCAGTATTCTTGTAACTAATATGAAAAAATATGCCGCAAATAACGATTTTAATGTAGAGGTTTTTGCAACAGGAACTTCACAATTTGATACAAATATTAAGGAAAAGAGTGTTGATGTTGTTTTATTAGGTCCTCAAGTACGTTTTATGAAAGATGAATTTGAAAAAAGACTAACTGAAAAAAGAATACCTATAGCTGTTATAGATATGAAGGATTATGGTTCGATGGATGGAGAAAAGGTTCTAAATCAAGCATTTAAAATGATGGATTAAGGGTAGTGAAACTAATGAAACAAGATCAAATGGAAACAGTTATGGGAATTATAGTTAATGCAGGTAATGCTAAAAGTGAAACTATGGAGGCTTTAAAGTTAATTAAAGAAAAAGAATTTGTTCAGGCTAGAAAAAAACTAAATAAAGCTAATGAATCTTTAATTCTAGCCCACAATAAACAAACTGAATTATTAACATTAGAAGCTCAAGGAACAAGCGTTGATGTCGATTTAATAACAATCCATAGCCAAGACCACTTAATGAATGCTATTACTAATTATGATTTAGTTAAAGAATTAATTGAAATTTTTGAAGCCCTTTAAAAATATAATTGCAAGAATGAAGAAATATAAGAAGCCAGCAGGAAACAAACTGCTGGCTTTTTTCTTAAATCAAAATAGATTATTGAGGTATATATTATAAATATTTAAAAAGTGTTTCAGATTTGAAACACAAAATATACATAAATACCCTTTAATAAGAAACCGCTTACAAATATAATAGGAGTGTGGGAGTGAGCTAATATGCTATCTCAAAGATCATTAAACGTACTAAAAATATTATTAGGTAATAGTAATATATCAATTGAAGGAATACAATCGAAAACTGAACTGACACAAAGACAAGTGGATTATGACATAAATAATATTAATGATTGGCTAAAAAATCATGGATATAGACCTGTTTGCAAAAATAGTAACAATTTTTATTATATTGAAGATAATAAGAAAAGCATTATTAAAGATTTAGAAAATGTGAGTCTAAATTATATTTTCAATCAAAATGAAAGAAAAAAATTAATATTTCTATATATTTTTTTAGAATATGAACATGTTACATTAAATCATCTAATAAGTTTATTAGAAGTCAGTCGAGCTACAATTCATAATGATCTAAATAGCCTTTCAAGAGATCTAATTAACTATAATATCAGCTTAATAAATACTCGAGATAATGGATATCAATTAGACGGTAATGATAAATCGATTTCTTTCTACATGATGAATATTATCGTGAGTACTGTTTATTATGATGAGGAACATTTTTTCTTTAGAGATATTCTTAATTTCCAATATAAAAAGGGACTGGATAGATTTATAGAAAGGATAAAAAATGCCTTTCACATGCATCAAATAGCTGTTCCGAGTAACAATTTATATATTATTTCCTATATATTCTATTTTAGTTACATCAAATGGTCTCGAGATAAGAATTATAACAAATTAAAAAAGTATAAGCTGTTTTTAGAAAATTCCGAAGAGTATGGGTTGGCCTCTAAACTATTAAAGAATGAAGATAATTACCAGAGTTTATTATTATCAAGTTTAATTATTGCATATACAAATGGAAATATTGAAATGAAAACACCTGATAGAAAAAAAGTTCTATCTGTTATAGAAAGTATAATTGTCGAATTAAAAAGTAAGTATGCAATTTCGCTTAATGAGAAACAATTAAGGAGACAATTATATGCTCATATTAGACCCGCATTATATAGAATATTATTCTGCTACCCTATGGTTAATCCTTTAAAAGAGCAAATTAGAGATGATTATAGTGAATTATTTTCAATAATCAAAGATATAATTGATAAATTAAGAGTTTTTGACAATATAGAAATGATTGAAGATGAAATATCATATTTAGTTATCCATATTATTCCATTTCTATCCTTTAAAGAAATAACGACTGAAGTCAATCCACAAATATATGCAATAATAGTTTGTGCTAATGGGGTAGGGACTTCAAATTTGTTGTATAGAGAATTATCTGAACTTTTTCCAGAAATATATTTTGGTGAAGTGGTACCAATAGAATTCTTAGATACTGTTATAGATAAAGCTGATATTATATTTTCAACTCTTTTATTGGAAGTAAATAAACCTCAATTTCTCGTAAATCCAATTATGACAAATGTGGATCGAATGACCCTAATTAACAACGTTAATCAAGTTTTGGGAGAAAATAAAAATTCTATTTTGTATACAAGGATTGAAGAATTTTTAAAGGCAACTAAAGACTATATAGAGGTTAAAGATAAGGAAAAATTTATCAATAGTTTATTGTACTTATTATTACCTAAGCATCGAAACAATTTAAAACGGAGGCAGCCTATGTTAAAGGAAATAGTTACAGAATCGTTAATTCAAGTAAATATAAATGCTGAAAATTGGGAAGATGCGATTAACAAGAGCGCAAGTTTGCTGGAAAAAAAGGATATTATATCACATTCCTATACTGAGGCGATGATAAAAAACGTTAAGGAAAATGGACCATATATAGTTATAGGAAAAAATATTGCTTTACCACATGCGCGACCAGAGAACGGTGCAAAGAAATTAGGTATTAGCATCACGACTTTGAAAGAAGGGGTTAACTTTGGAAATAAAGAAAATGATCCAGTGAAATTTATATTCTGTTTAAGTGCGATTGATAATGCTTCACACTTAAACGCTTTAACAGAATTAATTGAGCTACTAAATGAACCATCTTTTTGCAATATGCTTGATAATGCTAACGAGTCTAAAGAAGTTATGGAGTATATTAATCAATTTAATTATGAAAATCAGTAGAGGCTTAGGAGGAAATTAATATGTTAATAAACACAGTATGTGGAAATGGGTTAGGATCAAGTTTAATTTTAAAAATTAATGTTGATAAAATTTTAAAGGAACTAGGAATTGATGCTCAGGTTGAAGCAAAAGATGTGGGGTCAGTACCGTCTAGTGATGCAGAATTATTTGTCACAACTACTCAATTTAAGCCCAATTTGGAAAATTTAGAAAAAAATATTGTTTACGTTAACAATGTTATGGATAAGGATGTATTAAAGGAACAATTAGAAGATTATTTTTCGAACAGGAGCTGATATAAATGCTAAATTTCATATATAGTTTTTTTAATCAACCGGCAATGATCATAGGACTTATTGCCTTAATAGGTCTTGTGGTTCAAAGATCCTCTTTTAATAAAATTCTTGTTGGAACTTCGAAGACTGTAATAGGTTTCTTAATTATGTCTTTAGGTGGGGGGATTATATCAGAAACTTTGGGAACATTATCTCCTGCTTTTGAAAACGCTTTTAACGTACAGGGAGTTATTCCAAATAATGAAGCAGTTATCGGTGTGGCACAAAATATGTTAGGTACAGAACTAGCATTGGTTATGGGATTTGGTTTTGTATTTAATATTTTAATTGCCCGATTTACCAAACTTAAATATATTTTTTTAACAGGACACCATGTTTTATTTATGGCAGCATTAATTACTGCTGTATTAGGAACGGCAGGGTTCCATGGAGTAGAACTAATAGCAATTGGTTCGTTTATATTAGGGAGCTGTATGGTCCTTTCCCCAGCTATTGTTCAACCATTCTATAGAGAAGTAACAGGTAGTGATGATATTGCAATGGGTCATTTTAATGCTTTATCTTACTCATTGACCTCGGTAATAGCAAAGGTTGTTGGAAATAAGGAAAAATCAACTGAAGATGTAGATGTTCCAGATAAATTTAGTTTTATGAGAGATAGTACTATTACTACAGCTATTGTTATGGTAATAATCTATTTGATAGTTTTTCTTTCAGCAGACTCAAATTTAGTTCTAGAACTTTCCAATGGTGACAATATTTTAATGTTTGCTATTGTAGAAGGATTGAAGTTTACAGCCGGATTCGTCATTGTCCTTCAAGGGGTTCGTATGATGTTAGCCGAGATTATACCAGCCTTCCAAGGTATCTCTGAAAAAATTGTTCCTGAAGCAGTACCTGCTTTGGACGTACCTGTTTTATTCCCTTATGGGCAAAATGCAGTAATTATTGGTTTTCTTTCAACATTAGTCGGCGCATTCATTGTCTTTCTATGCTTACCTTTTACTAATTTGCCGTTAATTATTCCAGGATTAATTCCGATTTTCTTTGTAGGAGCAGGAGCAGGTGTATTAAATAATGCACAAGGGGGTATAAGAGGAACCGTTATAGGAGGTTTGATTAATGGCGCACTGCTTATTTTATTACCCGCTTTTATGCTACCGCTATTAGGTGATTTAGGATTTACTAATACAACTTTTGGTGATGTTGACTTTGCATTTGTAGGAATTGTTCTGGGACATGCGTCTCAATTATTTAGTAAAACTGGAATTTATACTATTGTAGTAGCGCTAATAGCTTTCTTCGTAGTTTCTGCTGTATTACCAAGCAGGAGTAGTAAATAACCACAAATAATATTAATTATTAAAGGAGAAAACTTATGCTTAAGTATTTGAATAGCTTTTTTGACGAATATAAGGAAGCGTTAGATTCGGTAGAAAGAGAAAAAGTAAACAATTTGTACAAATTATTAAAATATGCACGTTCCAATAACAAAAATATTTTTATAATGGGCAATGGTGGGAGCGCCTCTAATGCAGGTCATTGGGTTTGCGATTTCAATAAAGGTTCAAGTTATAAAAATTCACTTCGATTTAGAATGATAGCATTATCTGATAATCTCGCCACTTGTTCTGCTATAGCTAATGATTTTGATTATCGATATGTTTTTTCTGAGCAATTAAAAAACTTATTCAATGAAGGGGATATAGTCATTGGGTTATCTGTTTCTGGTAATTCTGAAAATATAGTTGAAGGGCTAAAATATGCAAAAAGTCATTACGGAAAAACTTTTTCATTAATTGGTGGGTATAATGGAAAAATGAAGGATTATTCTGATGATTACTTAGTAATTTCTTCCAAGAATTATGGCATTGTTGAGGACATACATATGAATATCGGTCATTTATTATCACAATATTTCAAAATTGAAAATGAAAATGAAATTGATGAATAATATAGAGTTTAATTGTAGATAAATCAAAAAGGCGTCTGTTCAGAAAACTGACGTCTTTTTGATTATTAACTTCCTCACTCCACCAACAATTTTCCAATTTCACTGTCAATAATAATGTCGCTCACAATCCCCGGATGAGAAAGTAGGGCCTTAATACTAGCTGCTTTAACTTGTCCAGTGGCTAGTATGATAACTTGTGGAATATGCTTTAAATTATCGATGGTCAATCCTATCATACGGTTGGAGAATTCAGTGTCGACTTCTTTTCCTTCTTTATCAAAGAAAGAAGCTAACACATCCCCAACGGCTCCAGACTGTTTAATCATCTTGGCTTCTTCATCAGTCAAATAGCCCAGATTACGGTAACAAATAGGGTCTGTAGGGTTTCCGATACCTATGACTGCCACATCGACTGCTTTTGCCTTTCCTTTAACATTTTTGACTAACTCAGAGGAATTGAAGGCATGATAAACATCCTTATTTTCAGCAATTGCTGGTGCATAAAAGTAAGAAACCTCACTATGATATTTTTCCGCTAGTTGAAAGGCTAAGTGATTGGAATGGTATTTGATATCGTTAATACCAATTCCGCCAATTAAAGGGACGATTTCCTTAACTGGCGAATCCATATAGTTACTAGCTTGAACGTATTCATAAATGGTTGTTCCCCAACCGATTCCTATTGACCTGTAATTTTTGATATTACTTTGGATCAATTCACTACACTGAAAGCCCACTTCTTGCTTATCTTCATTATTATTGCCACTAGCTGGGACGATAATGACGTTGCTGAGTTTATACTTTTCTTTAATTGTTTTAGTAAGTTCGGCATAGGAATTACTATTGTGCTGAATTGAAATTCTAACAATTCCAGTTTCTTTGGCTTCTTTTAGGAACTTAGCTACGGTAGGTCGTGAGATGCCTAATTGGTTAGCAATCTCAGTTTGGGTTTTATCATCTTTATAATATAAAATAGCTGTTTGAACAATTAAATCATTGCGGTCGTACATCATGCTAGCCCTTTCTAATGATAATTTCTTCAATTATAATTTTATCATTTGTAAAGATGTTTATCAAAAGAAAAATATACCTTGACATGCATATTATAAAACGCTTACAATACAGATAAGAAGTGCATTTATAGAAAGGAAGTTAAACAATATGAAGGTTGATTCCAAAGAATTATTATTGGATGCTAAGCAAAAGGGCTATGCTATTCCGGCTCCTAACTTTATTGATCTGGATTCAGCACGTGCTTATGTTGAAGTCGCAGAGAAGCGTGGCTTACCGGTTATTTTATCTTATGCCCAAAAACACGTTGATATTATTTCCTTAGAAGAAGCAGCCTTAATTGGTAATTTCTTAGCAGACCGGGCTAGCGTTCCCGTGGTACTCCACTTGGACCATGGCTTTGATAAGGACTTTATCTTTAAAGCCATTGATTTAGGGTTTTCTGCAGCCATGATCGATGCTTCGGAAGCCAGTTTCGAAGACAATGTCAAAATTACTAAAGAAGTGGTCGATTATGCCCATAAATACAATGTGCCAGTCGAAGCTGAACTAGGCCATGTGGGGGCTAATGATTTATCTGAAGCTCGTGCCTTAACCGATTCGGTTTATACCGAGACTAAAGATGTGGTCCGCTTTGTGGAGGCAACCGGAGTGGATTCGTTAGCAGTTTCCATTGGTACTGCTCATGGTGTCTATTCAGGAACGCCAGAAATCAACTTTGACCGCTTAGAAGAAATCAATCAAGCCACCGACATTCCTTTAGTCTTACATGGAGGTTCTTCGTCAGGAGATGAGAACCTCAAAAAATGTGCCCAAAAAGGCGTTGCTAAGATCAATGTCTACACCGACTTCATCGTAGCGGCCTATGAAGCCATTCAAAAAGAACAACCAGCAGGCTATGTAGAAGTTAAAAAGACGGCTGATCAAGCCATGAAAGCAGTTCTTGACCATTATTATGATGTCTTTGAAACTAATCGTTATAAGGAAGGAAAATAAGCTATGTCTAAAGTAAAGGTTAAGTCCCCATTTTTTATTTTTAACCCCAAATCATTTTTATACGGAGAAGAATTATTAGCACTCGCTAAAGTCGCTGATCAAGAGGCTCAAAAACACTCAGACGTTTCAGTTTTCGTGACTTGCCCTTATGCTGACCTAGCGGCCGTTGCTCAAGCTACCGAACACATTATTGTCTCAGCTCAACATCTGGATGGCATTGAGCCGGGGAGAGGAATGGGCAAGGTCCTTCCTGAGTCACTGAAAGCGGCAGGTGCCAGAGCGACTTTCTTAAATCACGCTGAAAACCCCATGACTATGGCTGAAATCGTTCAAGCTATTCAACGGGCAAATGACTTAGACATTATTACCATTGTTTGTGTTGACTCCATGACAGAAGCGCAAGCCTTAGCGACCTTACATCCTGATATTATTCTTTGCGAACCCACTGAATTGATTGGAACTGGTCAGACTTCTGATGCCTCCTATATCGAATCAACTAATGAAGCCATTAAGGCCATTGATGAGAATATTTTAGTCATGCAAGCGGCAGGCATTTCGACCGCTGCTGACGTTCGTCGCACTATTGAAATGGGAGCTGACGGAACTGGCTGTACCAGCGGAGTGACTAAAGCTGACGATCCCAAAGAGATGTTAAAAGATATGATTCAAGCGGCAGCAAAAGCAAAATAGAAAGGAAGAGTAAAATGACTGTTTATAAAGAAACCATCACAGTCCAATCTACCGGAGAGCAACCAACCTATGTTAACATTAGTGCCCAAGTGCGCCAAGCCATTGAAAACAGTGGCGTTCAAAATGGAATATGCGCAGTGATCTCCCCACACACCACCTGTTCAGTCTTCTATGAAGAATATGCCCATGATATGACTGAGGATGGGGTTGAGTCTTTACAGGCTGACTTGAATAATGTCTTAGAGAAAATTATTCCCTACCACACTAGTGCAGATACCTATATTTATCCAGGGGAAGAACACTATAAGGCAGTGGCTTCTTGGCCTAATGTAAAGGACTATCTGCCTAATAATTCTCCTTCCGACTTATGGAATGGTGATGCCCATTTAAAAGCCACTTTGATTGGTTCCAGTCAAGTTTTTGATGTAGATGAAGGCCAATTAGGGGTAGGTTCTACCGGCCATATCTACTTTGCAGATTTTGATTGTGCTAGACCAAGAGAGCGTAAATGTGTTATTAAAGTGATGGGTGACTAAGCTTATGCCAGAGGAAGTAGTAGTCGTTACAGGAGGGTCTAAAGGTATTGGCCGAGCTATCCTTGAGAAATTCAATCAAGCAGGCTACCTTACGGTTAACCTGGATCTAGATGTCGAGGCTGGTAGGGAATTAGCAGAACAGTTATCTTCTCAAGCGCCGAGTCATTTTATCCAAACGGATGTTTCTAATTATGAACAGGTCTTAGCTGCACGTCATCAAATTATTGACCTATATCATCGACTTGATTTCTTAATTATAAATGCTGGGATTACCTATCGCCATAGCCTAAAAGAGATCAGTATTAGCGAATGGGATCGAGTTATTTCAGTTAATCTCAGTAGTAGCTTCTATCTTATTAAGGCGTGCTACGATGATTTAGTTGAAAACAAAGGAAAGGTTGTCGTGATTTCATCAGGGTCAGGAATTACTGGGACTGGTGGTGGCGGACACTATGCCGCTTCTAAAGCCGGGCAAATGGGATTTGTTCGTACCCTAGCTAAGGAATTAGGCCCTCAAGGGGTTAATGTGAATAGTGTTGCACCACGGGTTATTGAATCAGATATCTTAGACCAGCTCTATCCTGATGAAGCTAGTCGCCAGAAATTGTTAGAAAAAATACCCATTAGACGTTTTGGAAAAGGTGAAGATATTGCCAATTTAACCTTTTTCTTAACTCAAGAAGAAAGTTCTTATATTCATGGGCAAATCTTATTAGCTGATGGTGGTAGAACCTTTTAGGAGAAAATAAAAAAATGACTTTATGGCCGTGTCACCATAAAGTCATTTTTTATATATTATTCATTATAAAACGAGCAGTATCAATATCGATAATTAATTCATTAATATAATCACTTTTGATTGCAGAGAGGATGCTATTGTGTTTCTTTCTTCCGCCAGCGACACAAATTTTTCGTGGAATTTGAATAAAGTCTTGGGCAGAAATACTGATACGCCTTTCTTCTAATTCTGGTAAAACCTCCTGACCATTTTTATTAAGAAAGATAATCGAAGCAATATCACAGGCAGCTTCACTTGTTTGGATAAGAGAAAGTTCATCCTCAGACAGGTAGCCAGTTGAACGGATGGTTGTTTCTTCATCATTAGGATTACCGATACTAAATAAGGCGATATCTGCCTTACTGGTTTTATGAATTGTTGAGATAACATTCGGATCGTTGAGATACATATTTGCTGCATTTTTTGTTTGAGCAAAAGCTGGAGCAAGTATTGTTGTCGATTTTGCTAAGTAATTTTCTGCTAATTGGTTGGCGATTGAGTTGGAGTGCATGTTAAAGTTTTGGTCACCATGACCGCCAATTAAAGGGGTGAAGGTAGATCTTTTATTTAAATTACCATAGCTATATTTGGTTAATTCTTTCAAAGTTTTACCCCAACCGACGGCAATAATCTCTTTTTCTTCAAGGATAGTATTTAGATAATTACCAGCAATTTTAGCTAAACTTGCTCTAACATCGTGGTCATGAATATCAGTAATCATGACATTTTCTAAATGAAAATGTTCTTTGATGACCTTTTCAAGGTGTTCATAGGAGGGAGAATCATTGACTGTTACGGTAACAATTCCCGCATCCCGAGCTTGTTGAAGCATACGTGATACTTTAATTCTAGAGATATCAAATTTTTCGGCGATTTCATTTTGGGTCATATTATGGTAGTAATACATTTTAGAGACCGCAATCAAATCTTTCTTACTGTTCATTTGTTCAACTCCCTTTGCAATTTATAATTTTAATTGACAGAGTAAAAAAAGACAAGTATAATTTGATTAAAGTAACAAATGTTAATTTTATGAACAAGTGATCTTAAATGCTTAAGTGAAAAGTGAACAAATGATCAATGGAGGGAGAACCTTGGAGAAAGTCAGTTTAACACCGGATGTTTCCTTATCACGGATTGCTTTAGGTTTTTGGCGCTTAGCGGATGAGAAACTTTCGAAGTCCTACTTTTTAAGATTTATCGAAGAAGTTCTAGACTTAGGCATAACGACCATGGACCATGCTGATAGCTATGGACGTTATACGGAAGAAGCGATCTTTGGCGACTTTTTAAATGGTAGAAAAGACTTAAAAGAAAGAATGGAATTTGTTTCTAAGGTTAGTCTCGTTTATCCAGGGGAACATGCTCGAGTAAAATATTATGACAATAGTAAAGACTACATTATTAAGCAAGTCGAAGGCAGTTTAAAGAAATTGGATGTTGACCAGCTCGATGTCTTGCTATTGCATCGTCCCGATTGGCTGCAAGATCCAGAAGAAGTCGCCCTTGCATTTGACCAGTTATATAATGAAGGGAAAGTAAGAAGTTTTGGAGTCTCTAATTATTTACCGTCTCAATTTCGGGCCTTAGAGAGCTATTTAAATCAGTCTTTAGTGACTAATCAAGTCCAATGTTCCGCGATTAATTACGAAAACTTTGAGAATGGAACGATTGACCTATGTATGGAGAAGAGAATCCATCCCATGATCTGGTCGCCTTTATCAGGAGGAGACTTGTTCACTAGTCAAGAAACGAATATAAAAGAAGTTCGTTCCGTGATGGAAGAGATTGCGGAAGAAATTGGAGCCCAGTCAATCGCTGAAATTGCTTATGCCTGGTTGCTAAGACATCCAAGTAAAATGATTCCGATTGTTGGATCTTACCGGACCGACTATGTTGAACCCGCAGTTTCAGCTTTAAAATATCAACTCACAAACGAACAATGGTATATGATTTGGACTGCTTATAAGGGACATAAGGTTCCATAATATAGAAAGGAAAGAAGACATGAAACAGGAAGAATTTGTAAAATACATTGACCATTCCTTACTCAAGCCTGAGTTAACTCGTACAGATTATATTGAAGGCTTGAACTATGCTAAAGAGCTTGGGGTAGCCTCTGTATGCATTAACCCTCATCGCTTAGATTTAGCTCGCGAGATTTTAGCTGATAGTGATGTTGTTATCGGAACAGTCATTGGCTTCCCTTCAGGAGCTCACACTACCAGAAGCAAAGTCTTTGAAGCGATTGAAGCTTATGCTAATGGAGCTAGAGAACTTGACATGGTGATTGATGTTGGTGCCTTAAAGGACGGCGATTATGATCGAGTAAGAGAAGATATAAAAAGTGTGGTTGAAGCAACCCCGGCCTGTGTCAAAGTCATCCTTGAAAACGCCTATCTCACTGATGAAGAAATTGCCAAAGGGTCTGAGTTAGTTGAAGAGGCTGGGGCAGATTTTGTTAAAACGTCAACAGGTTTTGCTGCCTCAGGTTCAAAAGTAGAAGACCTTAAACTAATGAGACAAAGTGTTTCTGACAAGGTAAAAGTCAAAGCG
The DNA here is from genome assembly GCF_905125285.1 of Aerococcus sp. Group 2. Classification (NCBI taxonomy): domain Bacteria; kingdom Bacillati; phylum Bacillota; class Bacilli; order Lactobacillales; family Aerococcaceae; genus Aerococcus; species Aerococcus sp. Group 2. Next base: position 244,994 of record NZ_CAJHPA010000003.1, read on the forward strand.
GCAGGAGGTCTATCGACTTACGAGGACTGCCTAGCAGCTATTGAAGCAGGAGCCGATCGAGTGGGTATTAGTCGAACTAAAAAAATTCTTGAACAAATGAACAGTTCAAACAGCTGAAAGTAAAAATAAATTAGTATATTATGCAATCAAAAAGCACATCGCCAAAATGAGTGATGTGCTTTATTTTTGATACAATGATCGTGTCGTAGTATAGGTTTTCACAAAATCGAGCTGTGAAAAACTTCACCTTTTAGTTATTGAGGTGATTTTTTATCTATAGCTGATTCCTTTAATGACAGGGATAGGTGAGAATATTTTATTATTTCTTTAAATTTGTTTGACAACGCTTTCAAAATAATTTATCATACTCAGTGAAGTAAGTACATGAAAGTGTTTCACTGAACAAGGAACTTGTCTTTGAATCACCATGTAGTGCTAAAAAACGATGAAAGGAGTTTTATAAATTGGAAATTACCGAAACCATTCGAAAAGATATGGTCTTCTTAAACCAAGATATCGCTTCAAGTGATGAACTTTTCGAGTTTATAGGTGAAAAAGCGCAAGAGCATGGTCTTGTTAAAGATAGCTATGTTCAAGCCCTAAAAGATAGAGAGGCACAATTTCCAACTGGCTTACAGTTAGAAAAGGTGGGCGTAGCTATTCCACACGCAGATGCGGAACACTTGAATGAAGAATTTATTGCTTTAGTTACTTTAGATTCACCAGTTGAATTTCATTCAATGGAGGATCCAAGCAAAACGGTTGCTGCAGATATTGTTTTCGCTTTAGGACTAACCAAGTCTGAAGATCAATTAGAAACTCTACAGACGATTGTTCAAATTATCCAAGATGACAATAAAATTAGTAACTTGCTTGAAGCAAAAGACGTTGATGAAGCATTAAATGCATTGAAATAGGAGGATTTTAAATGGCTAAGAAAAAAGTTTTAGTAGCATGTGGCGCAGGTATTGCAACTTCTACAGTGGTAACTACACGTGTTGAAAATTTATTAAAAGAAAATAATATTGCTGCTGATGTAGAACAAATTAAAATTTCTGAAGCAAAAGGAAAACAAGAAGGAGCAGACTTATTAGTATCAACAACTGCTTTACCAACTAAATATGAAATTCCTTCAATTGTTGCTACTGGATACATTTCAGGTATCGGTAAAGACAAAATTGACCAACAAATTTTGGATGTCTTAAAAGACTAATAAAATATTATAGAAAGTAAGGGGGGGCATCATGGATTCGTTCTTAGATGTGGTTCAATATATCCTTGGTCTGGGACCAACAGTTATTATTCCTATTGCTATATTTTTAATTGCTTTACTATTTAAAGTTAAAGTGGGTAAAGCTTTTGTATCAGCGTTAACAATTGGTGTTGGATTTACGGGTGTTAACCTAGTTACTGGCTTACTGTCAGACTCATTAGGGCCTGCAACTCAAGCCATGGTTGAGCGTTTTGGTTTCTCATTAACAGTTATTGATATTGGTTGGCCAGCAACTGCTTCAGGTGCGTTTGCATCGTCTGTGGCACCAGCCATGATTATTTTAGCTTTAGCGGTTAACTTCGTTATGTTAGGTACGCGTTTAACCGACACCCTAAATATCGATATTTGGAACTTCCACCACTTTATTGTTGTGGCTGCTCTATCACAAATCATTACTGGTAACTTCATCTTCTCACTGGCTATGGGTGTTTTGATGGAAATTGCCTGCTTGAAATTTGCGGACTACTTCGCTCCAATGATTCAAGAGTACTATGGTTTAGAAGGTATCTCTTTAACCACTGGATCTTCCATTGGTTACGGTATGCTGGGTATTCCTATTGGTTGGCTAGTAAGCAAGATTCCTGGACTTAAAAACATTGAAATGGACGCTGACAAAATCCAAGAAAAATTCGGTATTTTTGGACAACCGATTATCATGGGCTTAGTGATCGGATTCATTATTGGTCTATTAGCTGGCTATGATATTGGTAAAGCTTTCCAATTAGGTGTTTCCATGGCAGCTGTTATGGTGCTTATGCCACGTATGGTTAAGATCTTAATGGAAGGGTTAACCCCAATTTCAGAAGCAGCCCAAGGTTTTGCTGACAAATACTTCTCTGGACGTCAAATTAATATCGGATTAGATGCTGCTTTAGCAATCGGTAATCCTGAAAATATGTCAGTTGGTTTATTATTAGTTCCTATTACATTATTAATTGCAGTCATTTTACCTGGTAATAAAGTGTTACCATTCGGTGACTTAGCAACTATTCCATTTTATGTATGTTATATTACCGCATCTAGAAAAGGTAACATCCTACACTCGTTAATTACTGGTACTATTGTAATTGGTTGTGGTTTGTACTTTGCTACATCAATGGCTGGACCTCATACAGAGCTCTTACAAGGTCTTGATGCAACTGCAAATATTACCCAACAAATGGCATCGTTAGATACTGGTGGTAACTTCCTCAAATGGATCTTTGTAGAAATTTCAAGATTATTTGCTGGTGCTTTCTAAGAGATAAAGTAGGCAATTACTAGTTACTGATGTTAATAATGCGTATTCATTAGTGACTGGATATTTCAATTATTCAGTCACTATTTTTTTAGAAATGATTACTAGTAGAATAAATATTAGGAAGAGGAAAAAATGAAGGCAACACAATTAAACGAAAACCAAGAATTCGAATATGTTGAAATCGATGAGCCTGAATGTCAACCGGGTTGGGTTAAAGTAAAAGTCCATGCTACCGGGGTTTGTGGCTCAGATACTCATAAAATTGAATTTGGCTGGAAATATGACCTTCCCGCAGTCATGGGACATGAAATTGCCGGGGAAGTCGTTGAAGTTGGAGAAGGAGTCACCCGTGTAAAGGTTGGTGAACGAGTAATTGTTCCTCCACTGATTCCAGATTTTTCCTGTCAATATTGTGAACAAGGTCTATATGGATTATGCGAAAATTATAAAATGATTGGAACACACTATATTGGTGGTTTTGCTGAAAAATTAGTCGCTCCTGAAACTAATATTTTACCTATTGGTGACATGGATTATGAAGATGCAGTGCTTATTGAGCCTTTCGCTGTTTCTATGCACAGTGTTATGAACATGGATGTTGAATTAGGTGATACTGCAGTTGTTCTAGGTATTGGTGCCATTGGTATCTTTACCATCGAAGCCTTACTTTTAGCCGGCTGTAAGAATGTCATTGCTGTAGATATTAATGATGATAAATTGGAAGTTGCTAAACAATACGGCGCGAGTTATGGAATTAATTCAATCAAGGAAGATCTCGAAGCTAAGGTTAAGGAATATACCAATGGCCTTGGTGCTGATATTGTCATGGAATGTGCTGGTACGCCAATTACTCAAGAGCAAGCCCTCGTTTTAGCTAAGAAACGCGGTAAAGTCGGCTATACTGGTATTGGTTATCGTGACGTACTATTACATGAACGCCATTTTGAAAGCATCTTCCGTCATGAATTAACACTAAAAGGATTTTGGAATTCATACTCCGCTCCTTTCCCTGGAAAGGAATGGACGAATTTAATTGCTTATATAAATCAAGGACGCGTTAATTTAGAAGGGATGATCACTCACCGCTATCCATTAAATAAAGTTGATGAAGCCTTTAAGATGATGTTGTCTCGTGAAGAAACCTTTAATAAAGTTATAATTTTACCACAGGAGGAGAAAAACTAAATGACTGAAATGATGAAAGCAGCTGTTAAAAAGACCCCAGAATACGGCGATATGGAATTATTGGATGTAGAAGTACCTACACCAAAAGAAGATGAAGTCAAGGTGGCAACCGCCTACACAGGAATTTGTGGATCTGACGTACATACCTTTAAAGGGGAATACAGTAACCCTGTCACTCCAGTAACTTTAGGCCATGAATTTTCAGGCGTGGTTAGTGAAGTCGGTCCTGATGTTACCGAATTTAAACCTGGTGACCGTATCGTTAGTGAAACCACTTTTAGAACTTGTGGTATCTGTGAATTCTGTAAAGAAGGCGACTTCAACCTTTGTTCCCAAAGAAAAGGGATTGGTACCCAAGTGAATGGATCAATGGCTAAGTATTTCTTAGCTCGCCAGCCACATATGCATAAAGTTCCTGATAATGTTTCCCTAAAAGCAGCAGCATTTATGGAGCCACTAGCTTGCTGTGTTCACGCAGTTATGGAAAAAACTACCGTTAAAGAAGGTGAAGTTGTCTTAGTTATTGGCCCTGGTCCAATGGGTCTATTGACTTCTCAAGTGGTAAAAGCTCAAGGCAAGAACATCACTGTTATTCTTTCTGGTATTGATAAAGATAAAGAACGTCTTAACTTTGCTAAAAATGAATTAGGCGTTGACTATGCTATCTCTTCCCAATCTGAAAGTTTAGAAGACTTAGTTCATGAGTTAACTGATAAAGATAATCAATTTGGTGTTGACCATGTCTTTGATTGTTCTGGTTCACATGTTGCTGTTAACCAAGCTCTTAAATTAACCAAGAAAAAAGGAAAATTCATTCAAGTTGGTCTCTTCCCTAAACATGAAGTACCAATCGACACCTTTACAATTTATAACCGTGAAATTGAATATATTGGTTCTCGTTCACAAAATTCACATTCTTGGCCTAAAGCCTTAAAACTTCTTGAAGAAGGTAAGGTAAATACAGAAATTTTAGTTACCAAGGTTGTTGAACTTGAAGACTGGAAAGACGCTTTTGATGCTACTATGGCTGGTAATGATATCAAAGTGATGATTAAATCAAACGACTTTGACGGTGAGTAATCAATTCTAGCAGGCATTGTGCCTGCTTTTTTTATTATGAAATAGTTTGGGGTGGCACTGTGAAAAAGAAAAAACAACTGGTATGTTCGATTATGACTGCAGATCAGTTACATTTAGCCAAAGAACTTGACGAGCTAAAGAAAGCGGGAATTAACTGGCTACATTGTGATGTCATGGATGGACAATTTGTCAATAACTTAGCCATGGGACCTTATGAAGTAGAGTATTTCGGCAAGATGCCGGACCTTACCGTAGATATCCATATGGCGGTAAAGAATCCCGAAAAATACGTAAAAATGTTTGCCCCTTGTCGGCCTGATTATATTACCTTCCACGTTGAAGCTGCTGAAGATCCAAATGCTGTCATTCAATTGATTCAGGATGAAGGGATCGGTGCGGGGATCGCTATTAGCCCGGATACTCCCTTATTAACGATCCTTCCTTATCTAAATCAAGTGGATTTAGTTCTAATGATGACAGTGAAGCCTGGTTTTGCTGGTCAAGCCTTTAGAGAGGATGTTCTAGAGAAACTCGACCAGTTGACCCAATACTTTGAGGAGAATTTCATCAATGAGAATCGTCCCTTGGTCGAAGTAGATGGTAATATTAATCCAGTAACTATGGCAAAAATGCAAGATTATGCTGTCGATCTCTACGTTTTAGGAACATCTGCCTTGTTTAATGATGATCCTAGATCTTATAAAGAAAAAGCGGATGAGATGTATTCGGTAATCGAAAAATAGATTGACAATTATTTATTTTTCAAAAGAAATAAAGCGCCAAATACTGTAATATTACCCACAGGTTTGGTGCTTTTTGTGTGTGAAGCTTTATGTTTAAAATTAAAGTAGTTACTAAAGAAAAAACACTCATTAGTTTTATAAAAGCGCTGACATTTTGAATATTTCTAGTAAACTAGAGGTAGAAGTGATCGAAAACTTCACTTAGTAAGAAGTCGAGGAGAAGTTTTCCTAAAGGATTAAAAGAAAGGAAGAGTTGAATGAAACTTGTTTTAGATACCGCGAATTTAGATAAAATCAAAGACTATGTGACTTATTTACCAGTTGAGGGGGTCACCACCAACCCTAGCATCCTGAAAAAAGCGGGGAACATTGACGTGGTCGAACGTTTGAATGCTATTCAAGAAGTGATTGGTGACGACAAGGACCTCCATGTCCAAGTGGTGGCTAAAGATTATGAAGGAATTGTTCGTGACGCCCATGCCATTTTAGACGCGGTCAATGACCGAGTATGTGTTAAAATTCCAGTGAATAAGGAAGGTTTGCGAGCGATTAAAACCTTAAAGGCAGAAGGCGTTCGTATTACCGCCACCGGCATCTATTCTAAAATTCAAGCCTTGTTGGCGGCTGAATTAGGCGTTGATTTCTTAGCCCCTTACGTGAACCGCATGCTTAACTTAGATACCGATCCCTATGAAGTGATTTCTTCGGTTTCCTATCAATTAGCGCGGACCAACAGCGACACCGAAATCATTGCCGCTTCCTTCAAGAATATTAACCAAGTTACCAGCGCCCTAGAAGCCGGCGCCCAATACATTACGGTTGGCGATGACGTTGTGGATAAGTTTGTGGAAAACGCTAATATTCAAAAAGCGGTCACTGACTTTTCTGCCGATTGGACCGCTGTTCATAACCGGGATAGTTTTGTTTAGGGATTAGCAATATGAAGAAAGACCTTAGCCAAATCAAATTAGTGATCTTTGACTTAGATGGCACTCTAGTGGATACGGAAAAGATTTACCAAGCAGGCTGGCGAACCGTATTAAAAGATTATAATGCTACTATTAGTCAAGAAATGCTTGAAAAAATGCGTGGAGGAACCCGAAAACATAATAATCGTTTAATTCAAGATATTTTAGGTGGAGACAAAAGCTTAGCCCAGGAAGCAAGAGAAAAGCGGAACGCTTATTTTAAAGAAGTTATTAGCGAAGGGAAAATTGATTTAAAAGCAGGAGCCTTTGAACTGCTAGATTACTTACAAGCTAATGGCTTATCACTAGCCGTAGCTACTTCTTCTCCTATCGATCGCGGAGAAGATATATTAGAAATTAGTGGGTTAATGCCTTATTTCGATTTTGTAATATATGGTAATCAAATTGAACATGGTAAACCACAGCCAGATATTTTTCTTAAAGTTCTGGAGCATTTCCAAGTAAGTAGCCAGGAAGCAGTGGTTATCGAGGATTCGTTGAACGGTTTATTAGCTAGCACGCGGGCGGAAATCCCTACTTTTTACGTGCCAGAAATTCCTTTAAGAAATGGTGAATTTGATCATGTGAATGAAGATTACTTAATCGGCGTTTACCCTTCCTTAAAAGCAATAAAAGATTTTTTTAAAACTAAGAGGTAGAAATACTTCTATAATATTTTGTATTGATGAAGACCTTAATCTCTCTATTGGCACACCTTTTAGTTCTTGGCCGAATGATTTTAAATATAAGCTTTTATTAGTCAATGTCATACTTCAAAAGAGTATGGCATTTTTTTATGCATTGTTTGTGGAGTCAGTAGTACGTGAAAAGTCTGCCAGTTTTTTACTAAAAATGTCAGCGCTTTTATTCACCCGATTAGTCAAAGACTTTTTTTATCCGGGGAAAAAACCTTGTATTAATTTTGACAGCGCTTACCGATACAATACTAAGTGTAAAGAAAAGAACAAAAAGAATTTAGAGAGGTGAATCGATTATGGAAAATTGGTTAGGTATTGAAGGCAAGGTAGTTATTGTCACAGGCGCTTCCTCAGGGATTGGGGCTGCCGTGGTGGAAGAACTATTAAATGATGGCTGCAAGGTAGCCAACTTTGATATTTCCGATAACCATGTGGAACATGAGAACTTACTCTTCGTTCAAACCGACGTGTCTTCCCGAGAAAATGTGGAAGCCAGTGTCCAAAAAGTGGTGGACCACTTCGGTACTGTGGACGCTGTGGTGAATAATGCTGGGATCAATGTTCCTCGCTTATTAGTGGATCCTAAAGATCCTAACGGAAAATATGAACTGGATGACGCGACTTTTGATAAAATGGTAGCAATCAATCAAAAAGGTGTCTTCTTGGTTGCCCAAGCAGTAGGTCGGATCTTAGTAGACAAGGGCCAAGGCGTGATCATCAACATGGGTTCTGAATCAGGACTGGAAGGATCAGAAGGTCAAAGCCCTTACGCAGCAACAAAAGCAGCGGTTTACTCATTTACCCGCTCTTGGTCCAAGGAATTAGGCAAACACAATGTGCGTGTGGTTGGTGTGGCTCCTGGGATCTTAGAAGAAACAGGATTAAGAACCCTAGCTTATGAAGAATCCTTATCTTATACCCGTGGCATCACGGTAGATGATTTACGTGCCGGGTATTCCAAGACCACTACAATTCCTTTAGGACGCAGCGGTAAATTAAGTGAAGTGGCAGATCTTGTGGCCTACTTAGTATCTAACCATTCTTCCTATATTACAGGAGTTACCATCAACGTTGCTGGGGGCAAGACAAGAGGCTAGTTAAGGAGTGGTGTTATGGCACTTGTTGATCGTTGGTATGAAATTTTAAATAATTTATATATGCACCCCAAGATTTCCCAAGAGGAATTCGAAGCGGGGCTGAAGACAAGTCGCCAAACCCTCAAAAAGAATATCCAGCTACTGAACCAGGAGCTGGGAAGTATTGCTAGCATTACTTTAGAAGATAAGGTCTATCACTTGACCATTAAAGATTTTGCTGCTTTCAAGAAAATTCTGGCAGGGAAATTTCGCCAAGAGACCGACTTTAATTCTTCGAATAAGCGACAAGCCTATATTCTTAAACAGCTGATTGAAGACCAAGAGGCTGTGATTATCGATGATCTTGCTGAAGTGACCATGGTCAGTCGTGGGACAGTGAATAATGATATCAGCCACCTCCGCCAAGACTTAGTGGATTACAATCTTACCATTGTGGGGACGCCCAATAAGGGCTTAACCCTGGAAGGCGATGAGCTTGATATCCGCACGGCCTACGTCAATATTGTACTTGCTTACTTCAAGGAAGATCAATTCACTATAAAAGATAAGACCCATTTGTTGAATTTGGCCCCTAATTTTAATATGACCAATTTCACCAAAGATTTACTCTTAAAAGTTGTTTATGTCACTCTACTCCGTGTCCGCCAAGGGCACGGTTTGCTGAGTGAGATGCCTCATTACCAGAATTTCTTACAAGGGCAAGAGGACTATGAAGTCTTTATTGCTGAAATTGAAGATTATTTCAACCTTACCTTAAGTCATTATGAATACCAGTACTTGGCCTATCCGTTTAATATTTACAATAAGGAAGACATTGTACCGGAGAGCTTTAACTCAGCCTTTGTTGACCAGGTTTACCAAGAAGTCCTTCAAGCTATTCAGCGTGACTTAGCCATTGAATTTGACCAGGAAAAGTTATACCAAGCTATGCGCAATCATTTAATATTTCTTATTCATCGCTTGTTATTCCGGGTCAATAGTGATGATCTCTTCTTCCATGAAGTCCAGCAACAATACCCGCTGTCCTTCACCCTGGCAGAGATTACTGGCCGGGTCTTGGAAGAAGTCTTAGACCGTGAGGTACCAGGGATTGAGTTGTCTTACCTGAGTCTTTACTTCGAATTGGTCATCAGCCGGCAAGTAAGTTTGAAAAGTCAAAAAATTGCCATTGTGTGTCACACCGGTAAGGGTACAGCTCGTTTGATCAAGATGCAGATTCAACGCATCTTAGGGACCAGTTTAGAGCTATCCACTTTCTCAGAAGGGGAGTTTAACCAGGAAGATCCTAGTCAATACTTTGCCATCTTCACGACGATTCCCTTGGATAAGGCCAAGATCAAACGGCCCATCATCCAGTTAGATAACTTATTCGATGAGTCCTATATCCGCTCACAGTGGTATAGTGTCCAACGCCGGAATCCACTTTTTTCTCAGTTGGTTTATTTGGACCGTATCACTTTGGACCAAGGTGAAACTTATGAAGACTTGCTCCGAGTGATGACTGACCAGGTGATTGAAGAGACTGGGATTTCCTCGGATTTTCAACAAGCTATCTTTGACCGGGAAGCCGTTAGTGATACGGTCTTTGACCAGGGCATCGCCATGCCGCATACAGTGGTTGATGATTTTGGTCAGATTATCCTATTGATCGGCCAAGTGGAAGCTGATATCCAAGAAAAGGGTCGGCCCATTGACCTGGTCTTTCTCTTAGGGATTCCCAGTCAGACCAACCAAGTCATGGATGAGTTACTGATTAATATATATGAAGCCGTTTTTGCGGTGGCCAATAACCCGGCCTTAAAAGACCTGTTAAAGACCACGCATTCGCTGGAAGACATTCAAGATATTTTACAAGGAGATGACGGATTGTGAGCTTTATGATCGTATTTGGCGGGATGGCCTTACTTGCCTACTTGGGCCAAGCCTTTCTTGGTTACCTGCAAATCAAACACTTTAACCAGGTTTACCAAGACCTGCGTAAACAAGGCAAAGTCGCCATCGGGAGACGGTCTGGCAAGATTCGCCAGGGCACGATCGTCATGTTTGCAGTCAATGATCAAGCTAAAATCCTCGATGCCTATAAGATGCAAGGGGTGACGGTATTAGCAAAATTCAAGCGTCTCCCCCAATATATTGGTCAAGATCTCTATCTGATCGATCGCAAGCATCCCTTGGTACAGAAAGAAAATAAATTAACTCAAATTGCCATGGAAGACGCCCGTGAAGTCTACATTCGGGTGGAAATCGGTGACTACAAGGAAGAAAAACCGCAATCCACCTTCAAACAATTAGGCAATTTTGCCACACAGATGAAATACACACTGTCAAATAAAGTTAAAGGACGTGGATAAAAAATGGAATATATTGTTAAATTTGCGGAAGGGTTCATGAACCTCTTCCAAACCGGTGCTGATAACTTCATCGCCTGGATGGGGTCCATTGTTCCCCTAGTATTAATGCTAATGGTTGCCATGAACGCTATTATTAATCTTTTAGGGGAAGAACGTGTGACTAGCTTAGCCCGGGTGGCCTCTAAGAATGTCTTTACCCGTTACATGATCCTACCCTTTGTGTCTGCCTTTATGTTAGGGAACCCTATGTCAATGACTATGGGACGTTTCCTTCCTGAATTCTATAAACCGGGTTACATTGCTGCACAAATGCAATTCTGCCATACCTCCAACGGGGTCTTCCCTCATATTAACCCTGGTGAATTATTCGTTTGGCTAGGGATTGCCCAAGGGATTGAAGCTTTAGGCCTGAACCAAATGGAACTAGCGATTCGTTACCTCTTAGTAGGGTTAGTTATGAACTTTGTTGGTGGTTGGGTCACCGACTTTATCACCGCGCGTGTATGTAAACAACAAGGGATTACCCTTTCAAAAACCGTTGACGGGGACATTAATTAAGGAGAATTATCATGAGTGAATACAAAAGCATAAAAATTGTTAAAGGGTCAGGTGGCTTCGGTGGCCCCCTAGTCATCACCCCAACTGAAGAAAAACACAAATTCATTTATGTGGTTGGTGGCGGCGAACGTCCAGCCATTGTGGACCGTATTGAAGAACTTTCTGGGATGGAAGCGGTTAATGGATTTAAAACCTCGATTCCTGATGAAGAAATTGCCCTAGCTATTATTGACTGTGGAGGAACTCTCCGCTGCGGAATTTATCCCAAGAAGGGGATTCCTACCGTTAATATTATCGCTACTGGGAAGTCCGGTCCTCTCGCTCAATACATTACTGAAGAGATCTATGTGTCCAATGTTGGCGTCAACCAAATTGGCCTAGCCGATGGGAGCCAAGAACCAGTTAGTGAAGTAGCGGCTAGCCAAGCAGCTGACCAAGCGGAAGACAGTGGAGAAAAGAGCGGCTACGACACCTCCAAGAAGATTACCGAACAAACTGAAAATCCTAGCTTTATCGCTAAAATCGGGATGGGCGCTGGTAAAATTGTTGCCGTCTTCAACCAATCCGCCCGGGAAGCCATTGAAACCATGTTACATACCGTGATTCCTTTCATGGCCTTTGTTTCCTTACTGATTGGACTTATCCAAGGGTCAGGGGTTGGTGACTGGATCGCCCGTGCCTTAACCCCACTGGCTGGGAATGGTATTGGCCTAGTGGTCATTGGTTTTGTCTGCTCCCTCCCATTCTTATCACCATTACTGGGACCTGGCGCGGTAATCAGTCAAATCGTTGGGACCTTAATTGGGGTGGAAATTGGTAAGGGCAATATTCCGCCACAATTGGCCCTACCTGCTCTCTTTGCCATCAATACCCAAAATGGTTGTGACTTTATCCCGGTTGGTTTAGGTTTAGCTGAAGCTTCTTCTGAAACCGTTGAAGTCGGCGTGCCTGCTATCCTCTACTCCCGTTTCCTAAACGGTGTACCTCGTGTCCTAGTGGCATGGTTAGCAAGTATTGGTCTCTATAGCTAATCGAAGAAGAATTGCGCTCATCAAACAAAAGTACAGAAAGGAAATCTACGATGACTATTTATCAAACAGAAGTAAAAAATATTGGTGCCGATGCTGAATTATTTAAAAGTGAAAACATGATCATCCTCTTTGGAGAAGACGCCCCCGCTGATTTAGCTGACTATTGCTACAATATCGACGTTAATCCTACTCAAGGGACCATTGAAGCTGGGCAAACCATCTCATTTGATGACCAAGACTATAAAATCACTGCTGTTGGTAGCGTCGTAGAGAAAAACCTGACTAACTTAGGCCACATTTCCGTGCGCTTCGATAATTCAACCGACGCTGACTTAGCCGGAACCATCTATGTGGAACACAAAGAGCTTCCAGAAATTACGATTGGCACCAAGGTAACGATTCACTAAAAGAAAACGAAAAGTCCACTCGCTATGTAGGGGTGGACTTTTATTTATTGGCAAATCTGAATTAGCTATCAAACCAACCAAAAAACCAGCGCCCACCAAGCTCATTTTAGCTTTGGCAGGCGCTGGTTGTTTTTTATTCTATTTTAAAGCGTCAACAATGGCTTTGTTGAAGGCAGGAAGGTCATCTGGGGTCCGGCTGGAGATTAAACCAGAGGAGTCGATAACCACTTCTTCATCAAAGTAGTTGGCACCGGCATTCTTCACGTCAACAGCAACTTGGGCAACGGAGGTAATGTCTTTACCGTGGAGCACATCCGCGTTGACTAAAAGTTGTGGGGCGTGGCAGATAGAGAAGATGGGTTTATGTTTGTAAGCGAAGTGACGGACAAAGTTTAAAACGTCTTCATACTTACGGATCTTATCAGGAGAATAACCGCCAGGAATCAGTAGAGCATCAAACTCTTCGCCTTTAGCGGTGTCAATCCCAACTTCAATTTCGACTTCGGTCCCATCACTTTTACCAGTTACGGTAGCGCCTTTTTCTAAACCGACAGGAACCACTTGATGACCCGCTGCTTCGAGCGCTTCCTTTGGTGAGGTGTATTCAGAATCTTCGAAGAGGTCGGTCATAATACTTGCAATTTTTGCCATAAGTTTGTTTCCTCCTTATTGGTCTTTGTGCGTCAGTGACAAAATGTGTGCCACTGACAGACAGCTTGTCTTTTTACGACTACATTTTTATCCTAGCATGACTGGATTAGAATTGCGAACCTCGTGCTCATTGGGGTTACTCTGTAGTAAATTGAGGATGGAATTATTTATATATCAAGAATTCTTTTAATGATTATTTTTAAATCGTCCTTACTTACAACATTTTCTGCAACTTTTACCACTATATCCTCCATTTCGACAATAAAGTCGTCGACTGCATAAGTGTAGTGGTTAAGGTTCATAAAGTATGCCCCTAGAGAAATAGCTGTTCGTTTGTTTCCGTCGTTAAACATATGAAACTTAACTAAAGAAAAGACGAGGTGAGTTAATTTATCCAAGAAACTTGGATAGTAGTCGTCATTTTGGATATGGATAAGTATACTTTCTAATTGACCAGGATCTTTGATTCCTTTCAATCCACCAATTTCCTCAATGACGTAATCGTGAGCATTAATCGCAAAATCGATATCAATATAGTTCATCTCTATTTATCCTTTAAACGTATAAAGACATCTTTATGCTGTTTAATTTGCTTTTTGAGTAATTTCAATTGCCGTTCTTGTATTGCCCGTTTATCTTCTTTAACTTTTGACATATTATTTCATCCTTTCACGATTTAAGTCTCTTTAGATTTCATGCGTTTCATTAAATTTTACCAACATCAGTATAATTATTAATTTTTACAAAAGTTAATGGGACTGTACTATATTTACAAGACTTGCTTTCCTCTATTATATGAACCATTGGAGAAAACAACAACAGCTAGGTTTGACATTTTCCTGTTTTAGATAACTCGTAAGAATGTTGAAAATTTTAATATTTTTCACATCCGATAGTGCTTTCGGTAAGTCTACGAAGTAGTCGCTTTATGAGTTTTTACTTGTGAACAATTCTATCTTTTCTACCATAACAATATAGTTATCCCAGACCCTTAAACTTACTATTTTACATGTTGTGAATATAAGCACATAATAGATTTGTGAGAACTATTTCTTTTACAGTATAAAATTGTTGACTAATTAGCTTAAAAAGGAGAGATTGCATGAACCGAGTTTGTGAATTATTAAATATTGAGTATCCGATTTTTCAAGGGTCCATGGCAGGTGTTGCTGAAGCTCCCCTAGCTGGCGCGGTTTCTGAAGCTGGTGGTTTAGGGGTTATTGCTACTGCTGGCCGTAAAGGGGACTGGTTACGTGAACAAATTAAAGCTGTCCGCGAAATCACTGACAAGACCTTTGCTGTTAACTTAATGTTAATGTCTCACAACACCGAAGAAATCATGGAAGTGATTATTGACGAAGGCATTAAAGTGGTAACAACTGGTGCCGGAAATGCTGCGCCATTAATCGCGCCTCTACACGAAGCTGGGATTAAAGTGGTTCCTGTGGTAGCTAACGCCCGTCAAGCCAAGAAAATGGAAGAGGCTGGTGCTGATGCTGTTGTCTGTGAAGGGACCGAAGCTGGCGGCCACGTAGGTGAAGTGACCACCATGCCTTTAGCCCGTGCGGTGATTGCTGCGGTAGATATTCCTGTCATCATTGCTGGTGGGATTTCTGATGGCCATGGTTTAGCAGCAGCCTTTGCTCTTGGTGGTGAAGGAGTTCAATTAGGGACTGTCTTCTGTGCTAGTGAAGAAGCGCCAATTGCCCAAGGTTACAAGGAAGCCATCGTTAACTGTGGTTTAACTGATACTGTGGTTGTGGGTCGTTCCATCGGCGCCCCTGTGCGTTTAATCCAAAATGATATGGTCGCTAAACTCCAAGAAGAAATCGACAACGGCTCAACCCGTGACGAATTCGAAAAATCCAACCTGCAAATGTTACTAACCGCGATTACCAAAGGCGACACCGAAAAAGGGATCGTTACCATCGGTCAAGTAGCCGGTAACATCACCGAAATTCGCCCAGTCAAAGAAATCATCGACAGCATCGTCGAAGAAGCTCGCGAAGCGTTGAAAAATATGCCTACACTATAGTAGAGTGTGACAAGCGCGTCAAAGAGCAAGACCGCTACGCATACTATATCTGTAACTCGCTGACGCTTCGAACAGCTATAGCAACTGGAAGAAAACGACATAAGAATTCTTACAGAGAATTCGTTGTCGTTTTCTGAAGTGGACGCTTGCTCTGCGCTTGGAACACGTTTTAGTAAGGTATGATTGAAACACATTCTGCTTAAGCTGTACACATTGCAATAGAGTGCGACAAAAAGGACTAGGAATTTTTCCCTAGTCCTTTTGTCGTCATGGATAATAATTTTAATGGATCAGTTTATTAGCATGATGAATTCATGTCTTCTTCCAGCAAAAGATCATTTTGTTTACAATCGTCAGTATATTGTAAGATAGCTGGGTTTTCAAAGAGATTTTCTTTGACTGGCGTGTAGACAATGGATCCGTTAGTGTAACGTTCGACCGAAAATTTCATCCCCTTACTAATCTTATTGCTATTAGGTAGGGGAAGAACCAGTGAGTTTCCCACTCGTCTAACTTGAACTTCCAAATGAATGACCTCCTAGTTGTGAAAGTAATGACACTAGCCTAATGCACTTCCTCCCCAATCAGCCCCGCTTGATAAGCTTCAATCAGGGCTTTGAGAGCTTGGACCTGGCAGGTAAGTTGCTTACCGATGTCAGTTTCTCTAACTGAAATCCGTTCTAACTCCTTGTCCACTACGCGACGGGTGGATTCGATATCGGTTTCGTACTTGATGGCGTCTTCCTTACCGTGGAAGGGGTGGTGGCCACCAGCTGCATACCATAGGAATTATAGAGCAGGGTAAAGCCGCCTAGTCCGGTGGTCTTTTGGTAGGCACGGGCAAAGCCACCGTCGATAACAATCATCTTGCCTTCCGCCTTAATAGCGTCCTCCCCGTCTTTAGCCTTGATGGGGGTGTGGCCGTTAATGATATGGCCCTTGTCGGGATCGATGCCAAATTCTTCTAAGACCCGGCGGACAAAGTTAATATCTTCCCGCCAGGAGTAGTAGACATTGCGGTGTTCCTGGTGGGTCTCCTTATCGGCGATAAAGTAGCGTTCAAAGGTAGCCATTTGTTTCTTCCCGAAGAGGGCTGATCCTTCGCCTTGCCAGAGGTACCAAGCAAAGTCAAGGTCGGGATTCTTACTTTCATCACTTTGCCGCTTAGCATACATGCGCCGGACCACCTGGTCAAACTTATCCAGGAGGTCTTGGCCAGCCAAGGTTTCCCCGTCAATAGTAGCTGCCATGAAAGTACCGTCCTCGTTCATAGGAATACAGCCATGGAACATGAGGTTATTGTTATAAATCTTATACATGGACCCCTTATTAATCAAGAAGGCCACGTGCTTTTGTAGGCGTTCACTGTCTAAAAAGGCGGCTTGCAGGGCTTCCATGACCGCTTCCTCATCCTCAGTCAGGGCATAGGGATCTTTGGGATCCACAGTGGGGAAAGAGGTATTGACTAAAGGATAGGTCTTGCCCTGCCAGTCAATGGTCCCGGCCTGGTAGTCGATCTTATCCAAAAGCAGGCGGTTGTCACAACCAAATTCGGGGTGACGGCGGATGACCTGGGCCTCGAGCTTGAACTGGATAATGGCCATCGCTAACTGCATGCGGGCCAATTGCTCGACTTCGTCATGGTGGTAGTCGTGGTCCTCAGCTAATTTAGGCATAAAGCCGGTCAAGTCGGCATCCCGGTAGACCGTGTCAGCCAGGTTGACGAGAGGGCGGAGCGGGATTCCGTAGGCGTGTTCAATCACAGAGAGATTGTCATAGCGGGCCTGGATCCGGACCACATTGGCAATTAATGCCTTGGACCCCGAAGCGGCACCCATCCAGATCATGTCGTGGTTGCCCCATTCAATGTCTAGCGAATTCTTCTCCATTAAGAGGTCTAAGATCCGGTCGGGAGCGGGACCGCGGTCATAGATGTCGCCTAAGATGTGGAGGTGGTCGACCACCAGTTCCCGGATCAATTCCGCCAGGCAGGTGATCAGCCGGGGCGCTTCATCCAGGTCAATGACGGATTGGATGATGCGTTTGTAATAGTGTTCCTTGTTGGAGAGGATGGAGTCCTTGAAGATCAACTCATCCATGATATAGGCCATATCCGGATTCATGGCCTTGTGAACCTTGGACCGAGTGTACTTGGAGACCACAAATTGGGTCAATTCCACCAGCCGGCTAGTGGTCAGGGTGTAGAATTCATCGATTTCTTCCTGGCTTTCCATTTCCTTAGTCAGGGCGCGGAGTTTTTCTTCCGGGTAGTAGATAATGGTGGCCAGTTCGGCCCGGCGCTTAGTGGACAGGCGGTCACCGAAGATTTCATTGATCTTTTCCTTGATGTTACCCGACCCGTTACGGAGCACGTGGTTGACGGCGTCGAATTCACCGTGCAGGTCGGTCATAAAGTGCTCGGTGCCTTTGGGAAGCGACATAATCGCTTCTAAGTTAATCATTTCCGTGGATGCGGCGGCCTTGTTGGGGAATTTTTCGGCCAGTAATTGTAAGAATGCAGGACTAAATGCCATGGGACTTTCCTTCCTCTCTAGGCGCCCAGGGAGCTTTTAAACTCGCTGGCGCTGTTAATCTCTTTCTATTCTACCTGAAAGCGTTATCGATTTGCCTTTACAGGGAATGATTTAAAAATTATTTAGAGATTATAGCATTATTTCGAAAATTTGGGTAAAATATGTATGAAAGCGTTTTTAAACGAACAATGAAGCCAAAAGGGGGCGGTCGACTTTCTTTTCTAGGTAAATGGATAAGCTGTTAAGCTTTGGAAAGGTAAGTGATTCAATGAGTATTGTACAAGGCCTGCTGGGTCTCCTGGTCATTTTTGGCTTGTGTTATTTTCTGTCCTTTGACCGGAAAAATATTAAGTATAAGAATGTGGCCATTATGTTAGTTGCTGAAGTGGTCTTGGCCTTAGTCCTGTTTCGGACCAGCCTGGGCTTGACCATCTTAAATGGGATTGCTAGCGGGATGGACTGGCTGATGGCCCAAGGGATTGAAGGGGTTAACTTCGTCTTTGGCGGGATTCAACTGACCGCTGACGGCTTTGTCTTCTTCCTCCACGTCCTCGCTCCCCTGGTCTTTATTACCGCCTTGATCGGGGTTTTAAACTGGCTGGGCGTCCTGCCTTTTGTGGTCAAGTGGGTTGGCTTTGGCATCAACAAACTGACCGGGGCTGGGGAATTGGAGTCCTACTTCCCGATTGCATCCACCGTCTTTGGGACCCCGACTAACTATTTATCAGTTGTCGACCAAGTCAGACGGGCTAGCGAGAAGCAATTATTTACCCTGGCAGTCATCCCCATGTCCGTGGTCACGGTCTCCATGCTGGCGGCCTATATGAAATTAGTCAAGCCCCAATACGTGGTAGTGGGTGTCCTCATGCAACTCCTGTCAGCCTTAGCGGTTTCTGTGATCGTGAACCCCTATAATGACAAGGAAGAGATTGCCAAAGGTACCCAGGCCTACCAAGAACGGGAAGGCATTGAAGGCGACCAAGCTGAAGAAGCTCAAGGAGAAAAGGAAAAAGAACCCTTCTTCTCCATGCTGAGTGACTACATGGTAACCGGATGGAATACGGCCGTGATCGTGGCGGTTATGTTGATTGGTTTCGTGGCTTTGATTTCCATGTTGAACAGTCTCTTTGAAGGGCTGATCAATATTTCCTTTACTGAGTTGGTCGGCTATGTCTTCTCGCCATTCGCTTTCTTGATGGGCGTTCCTAAAGAAGACATGGTCCAAGCCGGTTCAGTCATGGCCCAAAAAGTTTTGGCCAATGAAGTGGTAGCCATGACTTCTCTCTCGGCTCTAGAAGGTTTAAGTGAAAAAACCGCCGCCATTATGGGCACCTACTGCATGAGCTTCGCCAACTTCGGAACCCTGGGCATGGTCATCGGCGGCGTCAAAGCCATCGACGCCCACCAAGGAAACGTGGTCGCCAAATATTCGCTAAAAATCGTCCTCGTGTCTACCTTGGCTTCCATGGTTACTGCCACGATAGTAGGGTTCTTGTTCTAAAGATAGAGTGCGACAAGCGCGTCAAAGAGCAAGACCATTGGAAGAAAAAGGCGTAAAAATTCTCAAGGAGAATTTGTCGTCATTTTCTGAAATGGACGCTTGCTCTGCGCTTGGAACAGGTTTAAACATTTTAATAAGTGATCTTTTGAAATTATAAGTATTTACAAGGAGGAATTTTTTCATGGTAAGAAAAGTCATTTTTGATACAGACCCCGGAATTGATGACGCGATTGCGACTGCTATTCTCTTGAATTCGGACAAGGTTCAAGTGGAATTGATCACTGCTGTGGGGGGGAACGTGGCCTTAGAAAAGACCTCCACCAACGCCTTAAAATTAGTTAACTTCTTTGAAAAAGATATCCCCGTGGCTGCCGGAAACCGCGGCCCGCTCTTGACCGAATTTACCGATGCTTCTGAAGTTCACGGCGAATCTGGGATGGATGGCTACGACTTCCCGGAACCGGACAAGAGCCAACTGTTAGAAGAACATGCCGTTCTCGCTATGCGCGAGGTCTTAATGGAAAGCGATGAAAAAGTCACCATCGTTGCGGTAGGTCCGCAAACCAACGTGGCCTTACTCTTGACCATGTATCCTGAAGTTAAGGACAAGATTGAAGAAATTATCATCATGGGTGGGTCCTTCACCCGGGGCAACAAGCATGTCATGGATGAATTCAACATCGGAACTGACCCCGAAGCTGCCCAAATGGTGCTCCAATCCTCAGTCAAGACCGTGATGGTGGGGTTAGATATTGGTTACATTGCCACTATTGGTCTGGAAGAATCTGCGGAACTGGCGGAGAAAACTGAAACCGGGAAGATGATTCACTCCATGCTCCAACACTACCGGTCAGCCCAAACCAACCAAGAATGGGAAATGTATGACCCAACCGCCATTGCTTATCTCTTAGAGCCGGAAATGTTTGAAGAAGTGGAATGTAACGTCGAA
Source organism: Aerococcus sp. Group 2 (assembly GCF_905125285.1). NCBI lineage: Bacteria > Bacillati > Bacillota > Bacilli > Lactobacillales > Aerococcaceae > Aerococcus > Aerococcus sp. Group 2. Next base: position 265,295 of record NZ_CAJHPA010000003.1, read on the forward strand.
GTCGAACTCGGCAGTCCCTTAACCTACGGCCAAACCGTCGTCGACCTCGACCACAAAACCGACCGCCCCGTAAACTGCGTTGTCCCCACCACCATCGACCGCAACCGCTTCAAAGAATGGTTTAAAGAAAGCATATTGAAATGTAAATAGAGAGTGCGAGCTGACGACAAAAAAGTGAAACACTGGAGGAAATATGCGGAAATCCTCGCAGAGGATTGACAAATATTACCGAAGTGGAGTTCACTTTTGTCAGCGAGCAGGTTTGGATAGAGAGTGCGATAAGCGTGTTAGAAGGCAAGACCGCTACGCATACTATATCTGTAACTCACTGGCGTTTCGAACAGCTATAGCAACTGGAGTTAAAGATCAAAAGAATTTTCAAAGAAAATCTGTCTCCTTTTATAATGTGGACACTTGCCCCGTACCCGGAGTAGATTTTAGCTAGACTTTTAGTTAAAATTAAATGAATAGTACTTTTATGAAAGCGATCTGCCAAAAAGGTAAAACCTTAGGTAGATCGCTTTTAGAATAGAGGTTCTCAATAATATTTGATATAATTAAAAGTAGATTTGAGCACTTAATGTCGTGAGTTAAAGGGGGAATCCAGGTGAAATTAGATTTGAAAACTTTACCAACATATATCGAAAAGGATATTCTTGCCCTTCTTCATGAACAGGAAGTGGGAGGCCCTTTTGTAGCTGATATTGGCTGTGAGCTTTATGGGTCCATTAATTCGGCCATGTGGGATAAAGAAATTTCTAAAGAAGTAGCCGATTATTTGTTCTCTAAATATTTAGGATTATAGAAGGAGAATGCCTGTGTCTGTGCTTGATTTTACAAATTGTGAGGTTGACCCAACACGGATCTATGGAGGAAGAAATGGGAATAAAATTGGAATCATTTATCAAGGTGAAACTTGGATGCTTAAATTCCCTGTTATTTCTAAATTAAATCCATATATGCATTATTCAAATAGCAATATTAGTGAATATTAGGTTGCCATATCTTTAATATATTAGGTCTTGAGGCCCAGGAAACCTTATTGGCTTATTATAGGAATCAAGAAGTAGTTGCTTGTAAAGATTTTGAACAAAATGATAAAGTTTTTAAAGAGTTTGCCTTCTTGAAAAATTCCGTAGTTGATTCGAGTCAATCAGGCTATGGAACTGAATTATCTGATATTCTAACTTCTATTGATGAGCAAGAATTAATAAATCCTGAAAAGTTAAAGAGTTTTTTTGGCAATTATTTATAATCGATACTTATATTGGTAATTTTGACCGTCATAATGCTAATTGGGGATTTTTGATTAATCAAAGAACTAGACAAGCAGAGATTGCTCCAGTATTTGATTGCGGGTCATCGTTATATCCTCAAACTGACGAAAAAAGTATGGCTGAAGCCCTAAAAGATTCTTCATTAAGAGATAAAAGAATTTATAAATATCCTAATTCAGCTATTAAGATAGATGATGTCAAAATAAACTATCTTACTTTTCTTAGTAACACAAAAAATCAGGACTGTATTCGTGCATTAGAGATAATTTATGAGCGGATTAAGCAGAAAGAAGCGCTCATTAACCATTTAATAGACGAAACACCCTTAATGACGGAAACTCATAAATCTTTTATCCAAGTAATGCTAAAAGAAAGAAAAGAAAAAATTTTAGCTAAAGCCCTATCCTATTATTAGTAATATTTATCTTAATTAGCTAAAAATATAGTCAATAATTAATTTCTTGAATTGATCGCTTTTCTTCTTTTAAGGTATAATTTAAATTAAATTCTTATGAGGAGGTTTTAGCTATGCCAGTTGTAAACATTCAACTTATCGAAGGACGATCCCAGGAAGTCAAGGCAGCGATCGCTAAGGAAATCACCGAAAGTATCTCTAAGCACGCCAAGACTCCTAAAGACCATGTCCACGTGATCTTCAACGACATGAAAAAAGGCGACTACTACAACAATAATTAAGCTTAAACTTAGAAAACAAGCCCGGGAGCTTTTGATTAACTCCTGGGCTTGTTTGTTTTTCTAGGGGGATTTAGTTTTCTGGGTAGCGGACGCTAACGATGTTATCTTCGCCATTGAAGTGGATGGCGTCGCGTCCCTCACCGATTTGGTGGACAAAGGCTTGGGCAGGCTGACTGGTGCTTTCTTCAGTAGCCAAGTCGTCAAGGTCTTGACTCGCTGGGATTTCCAAGCTTCGCCCATTAATGGTTGCTTGGGAATAACCGTGGTTGAAGGACAAGGTCGCATTGACCTCGTCGACCGTCATATCCACAGCCACCTCGTCGCCACTAAAGGTCATCGGAAAGGTGGATGGGCTCTTGATCCTGACTTGGCCGTCGTAAACTTCCCAATAAAGGTCCTTGAGCGCTTGGTTGAGACTGAGATCAGCGTAGTTTCCGCTGGCGTTAAGACGACTTTGGGAGAAATCTGGGCCGGCAATTTGGATGCGGATGGGGTGGCGACGGAATTGGCCAGTGCCGAGAATTTTTTCATTGATTTTTAAGAAGGCTCCGTCGGCTTGGACCTCGAAGAACTTGGTATTACTAGGAATTTCCTCATTATCCAAATCCTCTCCCTTGACGTCCCAGATCTTGATCGAATAGCTATCGGCAGGAATGACTTCGATTTCACTGTGGTCTCTAATATCGATTTCCATCAGATCAAAGCCCGTGTCAAAGTTTTCCTCATAGACCAGTTGGCGGTGGTCAGCGTTTTGCTCGACCTGGTAGGCTTGAATTTCACTAACGATATGGTCATAGTCAAAGTAAAAGAAGGACATTAATCCTAAAACCAGGGCTAGGAAAGCGACCCCACAGAGGGTCCAGATACTACGAACGACAGTATTGCCTTGTTTCTTCATTAGTAATCACCTCGTTTGCGCCGCCATTGAATGGCATACCAAGTTTTCTTGATCAGATTCCAGCAGCCCTTAATCAGCCTAAAGACTAGGTAGATGATAATGATCGCTATACAGAAGCAGAAGATTACCGCAAAAACCTTAGTTAAGGGATGGAGCGTATTCAATAAGCCCAGTTGGATGGGGCCACTGATAAAGGCTTGGGGGTTAACTAGGCTGGCTAGCAGGGTGATAGCGACCACAAAAATGGTAAAAACCAGGGCCAGAAAGCCGGTGAGTAGTCCCAGGAACCCTCCGCCTAAACCTAAGAGTACACCCAAAATCAAGGGCAGGCAGACGATCACCAAGAGGGCGATTAAGAGATTGCGCCGGGTTTTGTGGCTAGTGGGCTCTTTTGGTGGACGTTCATCGATAAAGACCCGCTCATTGTCTAAGTATTCCTTGGCGATTTGCTTGGGACTGCCCAGTTCCTGGCAGATTTCTTCTTCCGACTTGCCTTGATTCATAGCGATTTGGAAATGTTCCTGGTAGTCACTCAGGATATCATTAATGACTGAATTGGGCAGTTTATGTAAGTAGAAACGTAGTAAGTCAATAAATTCTTCTTTTTTCATGAGCTAACCTCCTTCAAGGATGGCATTGACTCTTTGGACGAAAGTTTGCCATTCCGCGATCTGTTCTTGGAGCGTGGCCAAACCCTGGCTGGAAATTTTGTAGTACTTCCGAGGCGGACCTGATTCGGATTCCTTCAGATAAGTTGTTACCAGGGCTTCTTTGTTGAGGCGGCGTAGGAGTGGGTAGATGGTGCCTTCAGAAATCGCGATGTGTTCTGATATTTCTTGGACCAATTCATAGCCATAGCAATCCCGCTCTCGTAACTGCTGGAGCACCAGCATTTCCAAAACGCCTTTTTTCAATTGACTGTTCACATGGACAACTCCCCTCACTATTTTAATTCAATTAGTATCTTGCAATGCCTAGTACCTTTTCAAGTAAAGTATAGCACACTAGCTTGCATTGCACAATAGTTAGGAAGTCAATTCTTGCTCATCTCATATTATCGATTAATCGGTGCACTATGTTATAATGAGGAGGAAAGTTTTACTATGCTAATGAGCATTCGTTCTGCTTTTGAACTTGGTCGTTGAAAAGCCATGGCACCGGTTCGAGCCAGGGTCTCTCACCTAGCGAGCATCAAAGGGATCATACGGCTAAGGCCTACGATCCCTAATTCACATCGCTTGCTTGTACATGGCTAACGACTAAGTTCAAAGCCCACTACTGCTCAGACTTCTTAAGCATAAAATATTTAATCATGAGACAGCCGTCATCAATTAAATTAACGAATTATATCTAGTATAAATTATTGATGCTCAAGGAGTGATTCCATGACTACTCTAGATAAGGTTAAAAATGAATTAAATCATTTAGATGAAGGGCAGTTGCAGAATCTTCTTACTTTGATTGACTATCTAAAAACCGCTGATCAAGACCTCTATGACGAAAAAGGCCAGGTCATTGTCGATCATTTTTATCGTGATTTAATTAATGAGGTGGATGAAGATATTGAAATTTTGAATATCGGAAGTCGCGGAGATATTTATAAATAAAAATTTTAGCTGAAGTATCTATTTTAAAGAGTCTATGACGAAAGGTTATAGGCTTTTTTATTATCTCAATGATTAGTAAATAATGAACTTTATTTTAAAAATCGTTAGTAGTATTCGTTTTTCTCACCAAAATTTCACTTTTACTTAAAACTTACGATAAATTTACAGCTTTTTTACAATGCTTTGCTATAGTGAGGGCAAGTTGGATTTACTTAAAGTAAAAATGATATTTTGAAAGGAGATACAGACCGTATGCATTGGGATGATCGTATCAAGAAAGTGGGGCTTTTGCTGACCTCAATTTTTGTCTTGGGGGCCTGCGCTGAAACGAATGAGAACAGCGATAATACTTCGGCCGATAGTGCTGTCGAAGAGAGCGTGGCTTCAGGGGATAATGGCGTGTCAGAAAGTTCTGCGGAATCTACGGATTCTAAAGAGGGTGAAGAGGCTGAGGAAGTTGACCCGGTCTATGGCGAAGAGAATGGCTTAGATTTAATCGAACTCCAAGATGACAAGCCTGAAGTGGCGCCGGTGCCAGTCAATAATGAACCCAACCGGATTGCTACCAACCTGTTAGAAGAAACCACGGATGCCATGGGCTTCAACTGGTATACCACTGACAAAATGCCAGATGCCAAGGTGAAAGTGTCAAAATCTGAAGATATGTCCGATCCAGTTGAATTCGCAGCGGAAGCGACCGAAGTGACTTCTGAATATGCGGAACGCGACAAGGACGGCTACTATATCTATGCAGCAGCGAAAAAAGATGAAGACGGTAATTTCATTGTCGACGAGAACGGGAAGCCGGAAGAAGTTGACGGTTACTTCACCGACGAACAAATTACGACCGACAACACCCAATGGACTTCTGAAGGGAGCTCCTTAGGCTACTTGGAACTCCAAGATGTGACCGAATACTCCTACAAGGCCGAAGCAGATGACCTGGAGGCCGACACCCAATACTACTACCAAGTGGGTTCTGACGAGGGCGGCTTTTCCAAGGTGGGATCCTTTAGAACTTCCGGTGAAAAAGGCGAGCCTTTCCAATTTATCCACTATACCGATACCCAAAATGCTTACTGGAATGCTAATGTTAATAACGAGGCAGCTTACGGGGCAGACACCCTTTCCCATGCCCTAGAAGTCGCACCTGACGCTGACTTTGCCCTCCATACTGGGGACTTCGTTGAAGTGGCCGAAGTGGAAGACGAATGGGTAGACAACTTGGACATGTCCCAAGACCAAAACCTTCATTTGCCTCATGCCTACACCCCAGGTAACCACGATGAATATACCGTTTTAGGGGACGAAAAGGACTTAACTGCCTTCAACGAACATACCAATGTGCCGATTACTAATGACGCCATGACCGGGGACTCCTACTATTCCTACGACTACAACGGCGCTCACTTTGTGGTCTTAAACACCAACGACAACAAGGAATCCGAAGATAATCCCGAACAAGGCGCCATTGGTAAGGAACAGATGGAATGGGCTAAACAAGATATCCAAGAAGCTCGTGATAATGGGGCCAACTGGATCATCCTGGCCTACCATAAACCCATCTACTCAGCTTCCTACCACGCCTTACAAGATGAGGACGTCCAAGTGACCCGGGAAGAATTCGCTAAATTAGCGGATGAACTCGATGTCGATGTGGTTCTCCAAGGTCACGACCACAACTTAACCCGGACTAAGTCCCTAGTTTACACTTCCGATAACTTCTCTTACGGGGAAGTTGAAGACACCGAAAAAGTCGAAAAAGATGGGGTAGAATACCACGTCAATCCAGAAGGGGTTACCTACATCATCCCGAATACCTCAGGGACTAAGGCCTATGACGCCATCTATATGAAGGGTGCTGACCATGTCCACAAGGTTCGTCCTAAATTAGATTGGATGACTGAAGACGATGTTGAGCTCTGGAACGGCCTCTTCGATGTGGCTAAGCAACCCGATGACTCACCAAAATTCGACCACAAACACGAAAACTACCGTCAATCCCAAAATCAAAACTTCGCGGTTTATACCGTCACCGAAGATGAATTCTTAATTGAATTCTATGAAATGAGTGGTAACCTCCACGAAGGTGAAGAACGGACCGTTGAATTAGTTGATTCTTACGGGATTAAAAAGGATAAGTAGAGTGTGACTGGAACACGTTTTAAATAGACTGTGACAGCAGTCAAATTCACTAGAGTCGCTGGCGAAAGTCAGCGGCTTTTTTATTGATAGGGCACAGCTGAGATTATTGAAATGGCTTAAAAGTAGTAGAAAAGATAAATTATGATAGAGGTTGGAATTTAGGATTCTGACTTCTTTTTTATATAATATCTATAGACGAATCTAGGAAGGTCGATATATGAAGAATATTTTAATCCACGGCTTAGGCCAAGATCGTAGCAGTTGGGACCAAGTTAAAAAATATTTAGACGAAGAAAGCGTGACGGTTCAGTGTCCCAATCTCTATGAATTATTTGAGAATGATCCTTATACTTACCAAACCCTTTATCAAAACTTTGAAAGGCAAGTCAATAATTATCCTGGCAAGGTCAACTTATGTGGCCTTTCTTTAGGGGGACTACTGGCTTTAGATTATGCCAAAAATTACCCGGAGAAGGTCAATTCCTTAATTTTAATCGGCCTTCCCTACAAGATCCCTAAATTATTGATGACTATACAAGCGATGGTATTTAAGTTGATGCCAGAATCAAATTTTACACAATTAGGCCTAGGCAAAGATGAATTTATCAGCCTGATAGCTTCAACCAAAGACCTTAGCATTGCGACTCATTTAGAAGAAATAACTTGCAAGACCTTATTAATTTGCGGAGAAAAGGATCGATTTAATCTCACAAGTAGCCAACGCTTTCATACGGCGATTAAAAATAGTGAGTTCAGCCTGGTAAATAATTCAGGCCATGAAGTCAATGTCGACAATCCCCAAGTGTTAGCTCAGCTGATCGCAGGCTTTTGGAAGAATTAAAATAGAACAGATAAACCATTTAGGAGACTGGAATACAAGGACCAGTCTTTTTTCAATATATGAATTATTTAATCAAAATATACTCCAGTCACAGAATGAATGACCTTTGGCGTGACCGTCACACTCTGTTTCAAACCTGCTCGCTGACAAAAGTGAACTCCACTTCAAAAATATTTGTCAATCCTTTTCAAGGATTTCCGCATATTTTTTCCAGTTGCTATAGCTGTAGGAAGCGAAGCGACGTACAGATATAGTATGCGTAGCGTTTCACTTTTTGTCGTCAGCTCGCACTCTCCTGAAAGTTGATTGCTTTTATTCCCGAGCTTGGCTGGTTATAATGAAGGGTGCATCCCGGTCTGGGACGGTTAAGCCGACAATACTAGGTTTGGGGCTTGATTTATGATAAACCATTAAAGAGAACACCTGTTTGTATCAAAATAGCCAATGAAAAGAAAAGCAAATACCTTTTCACGCAATTAAGGAAGTGTGACCGATTTGAAAGAAGAAATTGTCGTGCGTGGTGCACGCTCTCATAATTTAAAAGATATTAATGTGACTATTCCTCGTAACCAGATGGTGGTCATTACCGGCTTGTCCGGTTCTGGGAAGTCCTCCTTGGCCTTTGACACCCTCTACGCCGAGGGACAACGCCGCTATGTGGAGTCCCTGTCAGCTTTTGCCCGCCAATTCTTGGGTAATATTAAGAAGGCGGATGTCGATTCCATTGATGGTTTGAGTCCTGCCATTTCCATTGACCAAAAGACTACCAACCGCAACCCTCGTTCAACCGTGGGGACGATTACCGAAGTCAATGACTATTTGCGGCTGCTTTTTGCCCGGGTGGGGCATCCGATTTGCCCTAATGACGGCACTAAGATCCAAAGTCAGTCCATCGACCAGATGATTGACCGGGTCAAGAATTTAGAAGAACGGACCCGGATCCAAATCTTGGCTCCCATTGTTTACGGGAAGAAGGGCCAACACAAGAAGCTCCTGGAAAAGGTCCAACAACAAGGTTATGTCCGCGTTCGTATCGATGGTGAGATGTATGACGTGGAGGACCTGCCCGAACTGAATAAGAATAAGAAACATGACATTGATGTGGTCATTGACCGCTTGGTGATTAAAGAAGGCATCCGGGCCCGTTTGGCCGACTCCCTAGAAACCGCCCTGCGTTTGACTGAGGGGTATGCCTTGGTCGATATCATTGGCGATGAAGAGATCCTCTTCTCCGAGCACTATGCCTGCCCCTTGTGTGGCTTTACCGTGGGGGAATTGGAACCCCGGCTCTTCTCCTTTAATGCGCCGTTTGGTCGTTGCCCGGAATGTGACGGGATCGGTTCCAAGATGAAGGTGGATGAAGACATCGTGGTGCCTGACCGGACCAAGTCCCTGGATGAGGGGGCCTTGGTGCCTTGGTACAATAAGGCCTCCGGCTACTATCCAGCCCTCTTAGACCAGGCTTGCCGGGCCTTTGATATTCCTCAAAACAAGCCTTTTGAAGACCTGAGTGAAGACCAACAAAACCTGCTTCTCTACGGGTCAGGAGACCAAACTTTCCACTTTAACTATCAAAATGAGTTTGGGAATGTCACTGACAAGGATATGGCCTTTGAAGGGGTGGCTAATAACGTGGAACGCCGCTACCACAATTCCTCTTCCAATATGATCCGGGAAAGCATGAGCCAATTTATGGCGGAACTCCCTTGTCCTAAATGCCACGGCAAACGCCTTAATGAGCGGGCCTTGGCGGTCAAGGTGGAAGGCTTGGATATTGCCGAAGTGACGGAAAAAGCCATTGGCCAAGTGATTGAATTCTTCAAGGACTTGAACTTAGAAGACCAAGATGAAAAGATAGCCCGTCCGATTATGGAAGAACTCCATGCCCGTTTAGGCTTCTTGGATGAAGTGGGGCTGGATTATTTAACCCTGGACCGTAATGCCGGCTCGCTTTCCGGTGGGGAGGCTCAACGAATTCGTTTGGCCACCCAAATTGGGTCTAACCTGTCCGGAATTATGTATGTTCTCGATGAGCCTTCCATCGGTCTCCACCAACGCGATAATGACCGTTTAATCCGGTCCTTGAAACGGATGCGCGACCTGGGCAATACCCTGATTGTGGTGGAACACGATGAAGACACCATGCGCCAAGCTGACTACCTGATTGATATGGGACCAGGAGCCGGTGCCCATGGTGGGGAAGTGGTTTCAGCCGGAACCCCTGATCAAGTCGCCAATGACCCGGATTCCTTGACCGGCCAATACTTGTCCGGGAAACAAGCTATTGAAGTACCTAAAGAACGCCGCCAAACCGATAACGGCTGGCTAGAAGTGAAAGGGGCAGCGGCCAATAACTTGAAAGACGTCGACGTCAAGTTTCCATTGGGATGCTTTAACCTGATTACTGGGGTATCCGGTTCAGGAAAGTCCAGTCTAGTCAATGAAGTGGTTAAGAAGTACTTACTCCGTCACCTCAACCGGGCCCAAGTGGTCCCTGGTAAGGTGAAAGCCATTGAAGGCTATGAGTCTTTAGACAAGGTGATCGATATCGACCAAAGTCCGATTGGGCGGACGCCACGTTCTAACCCGGCGACCTATACCTCAGTCTTTGACGATATCCGCGACCTCTTTGCCCAAACTAATGAGGCCAAATTGCGGGGCTATAAGAAGGGCCGGTTCTCCTTTAATGTTAAGGGTGGCCGTTGTGAAGCCTGCAAGGGTGACGGGATTGTTAAGGTGGAGATGAACTTCTTGCCGGACATTTATGTGCCTTGTGAAGTCTGCAAGGGAACCCGCTACAATGCCGAGACCTTGGAAGTCCACTACAAGGGCAAAAATATTGCTGAAGTTTTAGACATGCGGGTCGACGAAGCCCTGGAATTCTTCCAATCGATTCCCAAAATCCACCGCAAGCTTCAAGCCATTGCTGATGTAGGACTGGGTTATGTGGCCTTGGGTCAACCAGCGCCCTCCCTGTCTGGTGGGGAAGCCCAACGGATGAAGCTGGCCAGTGAACTGCAAAGGGTGGCTAGTGGGAATACCATTTATATCTTGGACGAACCCACCACGGGTCTCCACAGCCACGACATCAAGCGCTTGATCGGCGTCCTCCAACGTTTGGTTGATGAAGGCAATACAGTCCTTGTCATCGAGCACAATTTGGATGTCATTAAGACCGCTGACTATATTGTCGACTTGGGACCAGAAGGCGGAAACGGCGGCGGAACCATTGTCGCCACCGGGACTCCGGAAGATGTCGCCAAAAATAAAGATTCTTACACCGGCCAATATCTCAAACCATTACTGAAGAAGAAATAAGCACATTTTAACAAATAGACGAGCTCTCCAAGTGGGGAGCTTGGTTTTTCTTAAGCAAAATTTGCTTCTTTACTAAATAAAACTAATGAGCATTCGTTTTGCTTTTGAAATTTAGTCGTTATACAGCCATGGCATCGGTTCGAGCCTGAGGTCTCTCACCTAGCGAGCTTCAAAGTCAGAGTGCGACAAAAGTACTAAAGCACTGGAGAGCTACGCATACTATATCTGTAACTCGCTAACGCTTCGAACAGCTATAGCAACTGGAATAAACGAGGGGAAAGCCTTGGCAAAGGCTTGTACATCGTTTATGAAGTGGATGCCAGGGCTACTTTTGGAGCAGATTTCGGCTAGTACGGCTAGCGCCTACTATCCGAGCTACGCATACTGAATCCGTAACTCGCTATGCATCGAACGGCTTCAGCATAATTCACATCCAGTCGGGTTCGTCCTGGCCGCTTTCGTGTCACTTCACAAGTCCCCGCTGCAGTCTTGCAGACTGCTCTGGTGACTTGCTCCAGTGAACGAAAGCTAGTTGCCAGCCCTCACACCCTGATGCTTACTTATTCATGGCTAACGACTAATTTCAAAGCGCCACTACTGCTCAAGTATATTTACCAAAATAAAGTTTATTTAATAAATTTTCTTATCATAAAAAAACAAAATTTTAGTAAGTATGAAAAGAGGAGCTGACCCTATGAAAATTATCCATACTTCCGACTGGCATATTGGGAAGATTGTTAATGACCGGTCCATGTTGGCTGACCAGGAAGTGGTCCTCCACCAGCTGATTGACGAGTTTAAGGCGCTTGAGCCGGACTTGGTAATTATTGCGGGCGACTTTTACGATCGGTCGCTTCCCAGCCGCGATAGTGTCCGCTTGGCCAATGACCTGATCGATCGATTAATGGTGGAATTGCCTTGCCCTGTGGCGATTATTGCTGGTAACCACGATGCGGGCGAGCGGATTGCCTACGGGTCTCGGGCCTATGAGCGCCAAAATATCCACCTGGCAGGTCTACCACAAAAAGTCCCTCAAACCGTTGAATTAGACGGCGCCCGGGTCTACCTCCTTCCCTACGTTGACTACCAGGTCATCCGCGAGCTCTACCAAGACCCGACCATTGACAGCTTGGAAAAGGCCGCAGCCAAACAGGTCCAAGCCATCAAGGACCAGGAAGCCTTTGATCCTGAACGTCTGAATTTGATTGTCTACCATGGCTATGTGACCTCGTCTAGCCTGGAGGAAGCCGGGGCTGACTTAGAAGAATCGGAGTCGGAGCGCCCCTTATCGATTGGCACCACCGAATATGTGCCTAGCCGAGTCTTTCAAGACTTTAACTATGTGGCTTTGGGTCATTTACACGGGGCACAACGGGTCAAGGGCGAACATGTCCGCTACAGTGGCAGTCCGCTCAAGTACTCTAAGTCGGAAGCTCACCACCATAAGCAGTATTTGGAGGTGGATTTGACCAAGGAATCAATCCAGGTCACCAAGCATATGATCCAGCCCCTCCACGATGTCCGCGTGATTAAAACCAGCTTTGACCAGGCCTTAACGGGGCAGTCGGATGACTATATTTACTTTGAACTGACTGACCAGACCCCGGTCCATGACGGAATGAACCGGCTGCGGGATAATTATCCCAATATTATGAACCTGGAATACGTGAATATCGGCCAGGTCAGCGCCCAGCTTGAGGGAAAAATCAGTAAAGACAAGCTTAGTCATCAAGTGGCTGACCCCTTAGAGCTCTTCGCCGACTTCTACCAAGAAACCCTGGGCCAGACTCTGACTGAAACGCAAAATCAGGCGGTGGAAGCGGCCTGGTTAGCGGCCCGAAAAGATTCGGAAACGGACTAGCTGACTGAGAAAGGAAGTGGACCATGATTCCCTTACGTTTAGAAATGAATGCCTTTGGTTCTTACCGGGACCTGACCGTGATTGACTTTGACCGGGTTAGGCCCTATGGCTTGTTTATGATTTCAGGAGATACTGGGGCGGGTAAGACCACTCTCTTTGACGCCATTACCTATGCCCTCTACGGAGGCGCTTCGGGGTCGAGTCGGGAAGCCAGCGAGCTCAAGTCCCGTTTTGCCACCGACTTGGATCTGGCCTATGTGCGTTTTACCTTTGACAGTGATGGCCACCACTACCAGGTCTACCGCCAACCCAAACAGACAGGGCCGGGAGCGGTGGAAGGGCGGTCCAAGGCCTATCCTTCTGAAGTTCTGGAAGTCAATGTTGACGGCAAGTTGGTGTCAGGTAAGAAAAATGAGCTAGAAACTTATCTCAAAGAGGCTATCGGTTTAGATAAGTCCCAATTTACCCAAATTGTCATGCTGCCCCAGGGCGAGTTCAAGCGCCTACTGGAGGCTTCAAGCCGGGACAAGGAGGAAATTTTCACTCACATCTTCCATACCGAGCCCATTAACCGCTTCCAGACCTACTTGCAAGACCAATACAGCCAGGTCAAGAGCGACTTGGACCGCCTTAAGAAAAACCATGATGCGGCCCAAGAACGCTTAAAGACTTTGCTTCGTTCAGAAGACCAAGCGCTTTTAGAAGCTCGTTTAAAAGACCAGGGAGAGGCCAAGCTAGGCCAGCTTTTAGCTGAGTTCTTAGCGACCAAAGAATCAGACTTCAAGCAAGCCAGCCAAGCGCTGGAAAAACTGGAAGCTAAGCGGACCCTGCTCAGCCAAGTCCTAGACTACTTTGACGCTCAAGCCGACCTGGCCCAAGAAAAAGACCGCCTTCAAGCCAAGCAAAGCCAGATGGCTGATTTAAAAACGGCCTATCAAAACTATCAGGTATCTTTAGCCTTCTACCAGGCCTTAAAAGACCAAGCCCAGGCCCAAGCAGAGGCTAAGGACCTAGACCAAAGTCAGACCCGACTTGACCAGGAAGAGAAAGACTACCAAGCCGCCCGAGCTGACTATGACACGGACTGGGAGGCGCAAAAAGAAAACCTGGAGCGCTTGCCGCAAATTAAAGAAGCCATCGACCAAGTCCAAGCCGGTCTCAAGGACTGGGCTACTTTTGAAAGCACCCAAAAAGAAGTCCAAGCTGGTCAGGCTGAATTAAAAGATCTAGAGACTAGCTACCAAAAGGGCCAAGACCAAGTGGCTAGTCTAGAAGAAGCTATCAGACAGGGGCAAGCCCAAGTGGACCAATTAAGCCAGGCCATTCTTGACCCCGACAGCCTGAACCAAGAAAAAGAAGCGGTCAAAGAGTCCGGCCGCCAATTGACTGACTTAAAAGCCGGGCTCGACCAGGTCCAATCCTTCGACCAAGCCATTCAAAAGGGAGAAGCGGACTTCCTCCAGGCGGAAAAGACCTGGCAAAAAGCCAACCAGTCCTACTTAAAAGCCAAGCAGGCCTACCAACGCAACCTGGCTGGGATCATGGCCCAGGACCTAAGTCCGGACAGTCCCTGTCCGGTTTGCGGGAGCTTAGACCATCCTGATCCGGCCCAAGTCAGTGGCGACGCTTCTGCCGGAGACTTGGACCAAGGCCAAGTGGACCAATTAGAAGCCCAGGCCCAAGCGGCTAGCCAAGCCTACCAAGAAGCTAGCCAAGCCCTCAATTATCATAAGCAGAGTCGGGCCAACTTGTGCAGACAATATGGTTTTGACCCTAAGACCACTATCACTGACTGGCAAGACCGGCTGGACCAAGCCCAAAATTCTTATAACCAAGCCAGTGCGGCTTACCAAGAGAAATCCGACAAAGACCAGGAAAATCAAAAAGCCCTGGCGGAAGAAAAGGAAAGGGTCAAAGGCCAAGAAACTCAGCTGCAAACCCTTAAGCAGGAACTCTCTAAGAGTGAAGGCCAGGTCAGCCGGCAAAAAGCTTATTTGGATCAAGTGACAGACCGGCTTAAACAGTCTCAAGCTCTCTTGATTGGAGACTCTCAAGCTGCCTTAGAAGAAAAAGCCCAAGCCCTTAAGACAGAGGCCAAAGACTTGGAAGCTTTAGCGAAAAAAATAGCCCAAAGAGAGCAAGCTTTGAAAGAAAAGGCTGCCGTTTTAACCACCAAGCGGGACTACCAGGAAGCGGCGGTCAAGAAAAACCAAGCACAGTCTCAGGCCATTGCTGAGCGTTTAGCCCAAGCCCGAAGAGAATCAGATCTCAGTGATGACCAGGTCAAGGCCCTCCACCAAAGTGACCGTGACTGGCAGGCCATCAGCCAAACTTTATCTGCTTATTCTAACCAGGTCTATGCCTATAAAAAGTCGCTGGAGGCCTTAAAGGCAAAAGAAAAAGACCTGGCCATTGACCAGGACCAAGCCACTTACCAAAAGGAAAAAAGCGAGCTCGACCAAAGCTATGACCAAGCCGCTAGCCAGTTAAGTCAGGAGCGGGAAGATTTAATCCGGCTCAAGGACCAAGTCGCTCTCCTGACTGACTTATGGCAGGACTACCAAGACCGCTACCAGAGCTTTGGTGACTTGAAGAAGCTGTCGGATGTCGCTAATGGGAAGCTCAACAAGAGTCAGCGGATTTCCTTCCAACGCTATATTTTAGGAATTTACTTGGATTGGATCGTCGAGCGGGCTAACCAGCGTTTCTATCAAATGACCAATGGCAAGTATTACTTTAAACGGGCGGAGGACGAGATCGGTGGCAACCAGGCCAAGGGGCTTAACCTCAATGTTTTCGATTCCTATACCGCTAGCGAACGCAGCGTCCATTCCCTGTCAGGAGGCGAAAGTTTCCAAGCCTCCCTGGCCCTCGCTCTGGGACTCAGTGATGTAATCCAGGAAGAAGCTGGGACGGTTGACGTGGGTATGCTCTTTATTGATGAAGGATTCGGAACCTTGGACTCGGAAACCCTGCAACAGGCCCTCGATACCTTGGTGGACCTCCACCAACGTTCAGGCCGCTTGATTGCTGTCATCTCTCACCGGGAAGAATTGAAACAGGAATTACCCATCCAGCTAGCGGTCGAAATGACCCCTAGCGGCAGCCAATGTCACTGGCAAGGTCTGCCGGGAGTGGAGGGGTAGGGAATCTCCCTCACTGATCCTTCCTCACATCCTTATAGTTGAGTTCGGTGACAAAAGTGAACTCCACTTCAGAAATATTTGTCAATCCTCTTTGAGGATTTCCGTATATTTCTTCCAGTGTTTCACTTTTTTCTCGTCACCTCACATCCTTTTCAAAACGTGCTCCAAGCGCGAGGTGAACTCCATTTCAGAGGTTTTTACGCTTGTCGCTCTCTGTCAAAACCTGCTCGGTGACAAAAGTGAACTTCGCTTCAGAAATATTTGGCAATCTTCTTCGAAGATTACCGCATATTTCTTCCAGCGTTTCACTTTTTTTCGTCACCTCACATCCTTTTCAAAACGTGTTCCAAGTGCAGAGCAAGCATCCACTTCAGAAAATGACGCCGAATTCTCTCTGAGAATTCTTACGTCCTTTTCTTCCAGTGGTCTTGCTCTTTTACGCACTTGTCACACTCTGAATTCTTTAGAATCCTTTAAATTCGCTGTTTGTCAGGCAGGGAGAGTCGAGTCTTGAGCGTGCTTATGGTAAAATATTCTTATATCCCGCTATCTAATACCTAATTTTGTTTATATCTTAGCAGCGATTTCTCAATCGTTTGAACAGGCGGGATCGATAGTACTTGTTTTAATCAAGATAAGGAGAGATTTTATGAAAGCATTGAAACGTTCCTTAACCAACCGTGTGTTTGCTGGGGTTTGTGGTGGTTTTGCTGACTACTTTGGCATTTCCGCAGTGTGGCTCCGGATTGCCTTTGCGGTGGCTCTTTTTACCCCGCTACGCTACCTGGCTATTTTTATCTACCTGGCCCTGATGGTCTTAATCCCTAATGAAAGTATCATCAACTTTAAGCGGACTTTCTTTGGCGGAGGTCAAGGGACTAGACAGCAGCGGACGAATCCGCGTCAAGAGGCCTACACACAGCGTGAAGATGATGTGGAACCGGTCTATCGGGACTTAAACAAACGTCAAATTAAGGAAGTGGAGAAGGTTAAGGTCGACCATGATTAGAAATATTATTCGTCTCTTGATCCAAGCCATCCTCCTCCAAGGACTGGGCCGGATTTTCTGGCCGGAGGTTTATATCCAGGACTTTGGCTCAGCGGTGATTGTGGTTTTAGTCATCGCTATTCTCTACAAGTTGGTTTACCCGATTTTGAGAATTTTAGCCTTGCCGATAAACTTTCTGACCCTGGGTTTATTTAACCTGGTCTTGAATGGTTTTATCTTCTGGCTGGCTTCCTCCCTGATGGGGACAGCTTATTTCTGGATATCTTCCTTCTTTTACTGCATGGTGCTGGCCCTGATTTATGGCCTGGCTCAAGAACTCTTGAAGAAGATATTTGATCCTTACCGAAGCGACTATTAGAGAGTGCGACGGGAGAAGGTTTTTACTTAAATGTTATTAATCGTTAAAAGACTGCGACGCCTGTTGCAGTCTTTTTTCTTAGTTAGTCTTGGTTCAGGATTCTTTTTGGCCTTTGGTGCACCCGTCGCACTCTCAAAACGTGCTCCAGTCACAGGACGAACGTCCACTTCAAAAACTGGTAACACTCAGCTTTGCTGAGCTTATCCCAGTTTTCTCCAGCGATTTCGTCCTTTGTTGTGACTGTCGCACTCTCAAGGCTTACTAATGGCTTGGGCCTATGGTAAAATGAAGTGAGATTTAAAAAGAGAAAGGAAACAATTATGGAAGCAGTAACCGTTAAAGAGCTCAGGGACCAGCTTGGGCTGAAGGTGCTCCAGGGAGAGGAGTATTTAGACCGTTTGATTCAAACCAGCGACATTTCCCGTCCGGGTTTGGAATTATCGGGTTATTTTAACTACTATCCCTCGGAACGGGTCCAATTGTTTGGCCGGAATGAGCACTCCTATTTGAAGAAAATGACTAGTGATGAGCGGCTCTTGATTATGCGGCGGATGAGTCGGGAAGATACGCCGGTCTTTATTTTCTCCCGCGACTTGATGCCGGAATACGAGGTCTTTCAAGCGGCCGAAGAAAATAAAATCCCAATTTTACAGGGGAGTGCGGTGACAACCCGACTCTATTCCAATATTACTACCTATCTCCAAGAGCGTTTGGCGCCCCGGGTCTCTAAGCATGGGGTCTTTGTGGATGTTTATGGTTTGGGGATTATGATTATTGGGGACAGCGGGATCGGTAAGTCCGAAACCGCCCTGGAATTAATTAAAAATGGCCACCGTCTTGTGGCCGATGACCGGGTGGAACTCCATAAACGCGATGATTATTCCATCGTGGGAGAGGCGCCGGCCATCTTACAAAATATGATCGAAATCCGCGGCCTGGGCATTATTAATGTCCTCACCCTCTTTGGGGCCGGGGCGGTTAAACAGGCCCAACAACTCCACTTGATCGTCCGCTTAGTCATGTGGGATGATGATGAAGACTATGAACGTTTAGGTTCAGAGCCGGAAATGGTTTCCCTCCTCGGAGTAGATGTCCCTCAAATTACTGTGCCTGTCCGCACTGGGCGGAATTCTTCCAATATTGTGGAAGTGGCGGCTATGAATCTTCGGGCCAACAATATGGGCTACAATGCCGGTAAGGAATTTGAAGAAAGACTGACCCACTTAATCCAAGCCAACCAGGAAGCGGATGCCAAGACTCACGCCGAAAACGACCAGGCGGAAGCGGGCGATGAGTCATGATGACGACTTTACTTGGAAAACTTTTACCCTGCCTTAACCTGTTAGTCATTGATCCAGTGGCCTTTTCCTTCTTAGGGATTGAGATCCGTTGGTACGGGATTATTATTGCCCTGGGCATGTTTTTAGCGGTGGAGCTGATCCTGAAAGAGATTGAGCGCAAGGGTTTTGATAGTGACCAGGTCATGGACATGATCATGTGGGCGGTTCCCATCGGTTTTATTGGCGCCCGGCTGTATTATGTGATTTTTGAATGGGACTACTACCGGGAAAACCTGGGCGAAATTATTGCCATCTGGCAGGGTGGTATTGCTATTTATGGGGGCGTTATCGCGGGCGCTTTGACCGCGATTATCTATGCCAAGCGCCATAATATGAAGGTGAGTTTCTTGGCAGATGTGATCATGCCTTACTTACTCCTAGCCCAAGGAATTGGTCGCTGGGGGAACTTCGTCAACCAAGAGGCCCACGGAGGTCCGGTGAGCGAAAGCTTCTTGCGGGAGACTCTCCACTTACCTAACTTTATTGTTGAACAAATGTTTATTAACGGCCAATACTACCATCCCACCTTTCTCTATGAATCCCTGTGGAACTTACTGGGGGTAGGGGTCTTACTCTTCCTCCGCCACCGCCATAAGACCTTAAAACTCGGCGAGACCGGGCTCTTATACCTGATTTGGTACGGGACCGGCCGCTTCTTCATTGAAGGTTTACGGACCGATTCCCTCTACCTGGGACCAATCCGGGTCTCCCAAGCCCTATCCTTAGTCCTGGTGGTTGTGGGGATTGCCCTCTTTATCTACCGGCGCACCAAACAAGGAGACCTGCCTTATTACAGCGACTATAATTATCTAAGTAAGCGGCGGGATCAAGTGAAGCAGGAGAAATCAGTCTAGGGGAAGTCAACTGGATAAAAGTGAATTAAAGGAGAAGATAATGGTAAAACAAGCAATTAGCTTACTAGGTGCTGGTTCCTGGGGGACGGCCTTGGCCATGGTCTTAGCGGAAAATGGCCACCAGGTGACTCTCTGGACCCACCGGCAAAATCAGGCGGATGAAATTAACCAAGCACACACTAACGCCGCCTATTTAAAAGAGGTCACTTTGCCCGAAGACATTGTCGCAACCTCTGATCTGGAAGCAGCGGTTAAAGGCGCCCAAGTGATCGGCTTTGTGGTGCCGACCAACGCGATCCGCGGGGTAGCCGATCAAGTGGCCGCTATTTTACAAGCCGAGGATGCACAGGCAGACCGGCCGTTGATTTTTCATGCGGCTAAGGGTCTGGAATTAGAGACCCATGAGCGGGTCTCGGTGATCCTGGAAGACAGTTTTAAGGACTTGGCCATCCAAGGGCCGGTAGTCTTATCGGGGCCCAGCCATGCGGAAGAAGTGGCCCGTCGTGATATCACCGGCATTACCGCTGCCTGTGAGGACCTGCAAGCGGCTGAAGCCCTGCAAGCCCTCTTTATGAATGCTTATTTTCGGGTCTACACCAATGACGATGTGGTCGGGGTGGAACTGGGCGGCGCCTTAAAAAATATTATTGCCCTCTGTTCCGGAGCCATCGCAGGGCTAGGTTTTGGCGATAATGCCAAGGCCATTTTGATGACACGGGGCCTGGCCGAAATTACCCGGCTAGGCGTGGCATTGGGGGCGGATCCCTTTACCTTTGCCGGTTTGAGCGGGATTGGTGACTTAATTGTGACCTGTACCTCGCCCTTTTCTAGGAACTGGCAGGCGGGCTACCAAATAGGCCAGGGTAAGTCGGTCAGCGAAGTCCTCGACCATATGGGGATGATCGTTGAAGGTGTCCATACCACCAAGTCGGCCTATGAATTGGCCCAATCGGTAGGGATCGAAATGCCCATCACCCAAACCACCTACCAGGTCCTCTATGACCACAAGGATTTAAGGAAACTCGTCGAAGACCTGATGAAACGCCAAGGCAAGCAAGAAGTCGGCCTAGACCGCCTGGCCTTAGAACAATCCTTGGCTAAACAAGCCCGCTTGAACGATTAAGCAAGTTTTTTTAGAACACCTTGGGGATGATCAATCGATAAAAAAGTGATAAGAATCCCCCTAAGGCTTGCTAAATTGCTAAACAACTTTTACATTAAGAGAAGAGACTAGTGACCCAAACTGTCACAATAATTACCGTGAAGTCTGATTCACAAATAAAGGAGTAGCTATGACGAAAGTAAGAAAAGCCATTATCCCTGCCGCTGGTTTAGGAACCCGTTTCTTACCAGCCACCAAGGCCATGGCCAAAGAAATGTTACCAATTGTTGATAAACCCACCATCCAATTCATCGTGGAAGAGGCTCTTGCCAGTGGGATTGAGGATATTCTAATCATTACTGGGAAGAACAAACGTCCTATCGAGGACCACTTTGACTCCAATATTGAACTGGAAGAAAACCTCCACGCCAAGGGTAAGGACGACTTACTGGAAATTGTCCAAGAAACCATTGGCCTTAACCTCTTCTTCAAGCGCCAATCCTATCCTAAGGGACTAGGAGATGCGGTTCTCCAAGCCAAGGCCTTTGTCGGCGACGAACCTTTTGTGGTGATGCTGGGCGATGACTTGATGGAAGATGCAGTTCCTTTGACAAAACAATTGATCGACGCTTATCATGAAACCCATGCCTCAAATATTGCCGTCATGCGTGTCCCCCATGAAGATACCAGCAAGTACGGGATTATCGATCCGGAAGCCCAATATAAGGACGGGATCTATAATGTTCGCCAATTCGTGGAAAAACCGGACCCAAGTGAAGCGCCAAGTGACTTGGCCATTATCGGTCGTTATCTCCTCACTCCAGAAATCTTTGACCTCTTGGAAACCCAAGAACCTGGTGCGGGTAACGAAATCCAATTGACCGATGCCATTGACCGTCTGAACAAAACACAACGGGTCTTCGCCCTAGAATTCACTGGTCAACGCTATGATGTCGGCAATAAGTTAGAATATATGAAAACCTGTATTTCCTATGGTCTCCGCCATCCAGAAATCAAAGACGACTTACGCGCCTACCTACTTGACTTAGAGAAGGAATTGAAATAATCTCTCAGTCTCCAAGTCCCAGCGCGCCGGTTTGGTGGAGGCTGGGGATAAAGTGTGACTAAAGTGAAAAAAGTGGAGGAATCAACGTGAGTGAAGCAAGTAAAACTTATGATGTGATTGTTATCGGTGCCGGTCCGGCCGGCTTAACTGCAGCCCTGTATGCGTCACGGGCTAATTTACAGGTTGCTGTTTTGGAACGGGGAGTCCCTGGTGGGGAACTAATTAATACCGCCACGGTGGAAAACTACCCCGGCTACAAGAGCATTGCTGGACCTGACCTAGCCAATAAGATGTACGAAAGTGCCATGCAATTTGGGGCGGAGTATGTCTTTGGCAATGTGAAGAAAGTGACCCCGGGTAAGCCTTACCACTTAATTGAAACTGATAATGGCGACTTTAAAGCCAAGGCCATCGTGATCGCCACCGGGTCAGTGCACCGGACCTTGGATGTGCCGGGGGAAGAAGAATACAATGGCCACGGCGTTTCCTACTGTGCCGTTTGTGACGGGGCCTTCTATAAGGGCCGCGACATCAAGGTGGTTGGTGGAGGCGACTCGGCCGTTGAAGAGGGCAGTTATTTGACCCAATTCGCCAACACGGTTGACATTATTCACCGCCGTGACCAATTACGGGCCCAAAAAATTCTCCAAGACCGTGCCTTTGCTAACGATAAGATTTCCTTTACCTGGGATAGCGTGGTTAAAGAAATTAAAGGCGATGGCAAGCAAGTCACCAGTATTGTGGTGGAAAATGTGAAGACCCATGAAGTGACGGAAGTTCCCGCCGGTGGGGTCTTCATCTATGTAGGGCTCTTGCCTAATAGTGAGCCCTTCCGTGACTTAGGCATTACCGATGAAGAAGGCTGGATCCTAACCGATGAAAACATGGCTACCGCTGTGCCAGGCATCTTTGCCTGCGGGGATGTCCGTAAGAAGAAATTACGTCAAGTCTCCACTGCAGTTGGTGACGCCGGCAGCGCTGGTCAAGAAGCCTACCAATATGTGGAAGCTTTAGGATAGAGTGCGACAGTCACACCAAAGGACGAAATCGCTGGAGAAAACTGGGATAAGCTCAGTTATAAGGATGTGAGTACGCCGTCAAAGACTTGAATTGCTGGAGGAAAATACCATAAGCACAGAAATCTGTGCGTTGGAATTTTCTGAAGCAACTTCAAGTCTGGCGTACGAATTCAACTAAGCTGAGCGTTACCAGTTTTTGAAGCGGACGTTCGTCCTGTGACTGAAGCAGGTTTGGATAGAGTGCGAGCTGACGACAAAAAAGTGAAACGCTGGAAGAAATATGGGGTAATCCTTAAAAAGGATTGCCCCATATTTCTGAAGCGGAGTTCACTTTTGTCAGCGAACAGGTTTTGAAAAAGTTGGCCTTCCTGTCTAAGCGAATAAAAAATTAATATTTTATGCAAACTAGGTGAATCCTCTCACCTAGTTTTTTTGTGCGCTCAGATAAACAAAATTTCCGTTGAGGATCTGACTCGATTGCGTGGTGAAAGTCTTGCTCGATTATATTTAATCGTTGACAAATATCAATAA
The DNA here is from genome assembly GCF_905125285.1 of Aerococcus sp. Group 2. Lineage (NCBI taxonomy): Bacteria > Bacillati > Bacillota > Bacilli > Lactobacillales > Aerococcaceae > Aerococcus > Aerococcus sp. Group 2. The sequence goes on from NZ_CAJHPA010000003.1 coordinate 288,363, forward strand.
TAAAAACATTTTACCGAGAAAACAGGAAAATAATTTAGATTTTAATAAATTAAATTAAGTTTATGTACAATAAAATGTACTTGGGTTATTATCCTAGCTAAAAATATATACCACAGGTCAAAAAGAAATCCCATAAAATCAAGCTTCCTGGCCTTTTTTAAGTGATAAACACTTTTTAGATTAAAAAATAATTTGCTGAATTAACTTATTTTTTAAAATTCGCTAGTTTTTTAATTTATTTTTTGCTTAACTAGTAGCGAATTTTTATATCTTTTTATACATTATTTGATTTTTATACTTAGAAACTAAGAAAAATATAAAGAGGGTAATCAAAAAATATGCTAGGTAAAAATAATTTTAAAATGATCAGTGAAAAAAGTAGTCATCGCTCCTACCGTTATGCCATCAAACGTTTAAATATCGGGGTGGCATCAGTCGCTGTTGCGGTTGGTTTGCTTTTTATGGGAGAGACTTCTGTGGCTCAGGCGGCTTCAAATGAAGGCGTAACAAGCGCAAATGTCGCCGGCCTTGCAGACGGCCAAGAGCATCCTTCAGGAGAGGCAGATCAGGGCAGCCGGGCACTTTCTCTAGACAGCAGTCATTCCTTGACTGAGAAGGTGGGCGAGTCTGTCAGCCAACCAGTCTCCAGTACAGAAAATCGGGCGGCTTACTATAGCGACCTGGAAGCCAGCGATGAAGTACTTGTGGGTGGAGACGAGCAACCCACCTACGTTGAACGCAACCGAGAAGCAGACCAAACCCGCACCGTAGAAGATCGCGTCATTGACCATAAGGAAGTAGCTGATAACCGAACCGTCACCGAAACGGGACTAGGCAGAAACCACTTTGACCGGATTGGCCCCAATGTGACAAAGTATGACCCAACAGAATATAACCCAGCCAAGGCCGACCGTGGTCCAGAGAATGTTCAAGCGGTGCAATTTGGCAATAGCAATGCCTTAGGATCACGGATGATTCACAATGTTCAGAGCCAACGGGGCGCCTTGGTGAAAAAAGAAGCTGTAAGCTTCGATAAAGACTTCGAGTTGAATTTAGAAGTCCGCCTAGACCACCACAACAATACTACTGCCGCAGACGGTTTTGGCTTCCTCTTTATCGAAGGTGCCAACAAAGGGCAAGCCTACCTCAATCAAGGTGGGATCCTCAAAAATCGCGGCGTTGCCAAGGCCTTCGGTTATAAGATTGACATTCGTTACAACCCCGAAACCAGTCAGATGGATAAACAAGGGATGTCTAACCGCATTGCCGGTAACCAACATCGTGGCTACACGGCCTTCGTTCGCAATGACCAAGCAGGGAACAGTCGGATTGTCGGATCTAGTCATGGCTTTGAATACAATAACAAACGGATGCAAGGGCGTTATGAACGTGATGCTGACCAATTCCGCCCTGAAGAATTCGAACCCCTTCTCTTGAAATATAGCGCCCGTAGTGGTCAATTCCAAGCCATCTATGGGGACGGGGCCGGTCGTATTGTCCAATCCATTAATGCCCAAGCCTTGGGGATTGACCGCCGTAAACAATATACCTTCGCCATTACCTCTGAAGTAGCCCCTTACTACCGTGGGGGTGCGGGAGTGGCTGTTCGTCAAGACGGTACGGCTCGAATCACTTACTCTAAACAAGAAAAAGCCCGGGTCGAAGAAACCCGTCTGGTCCGCCAAGAAAGAGAAAGTGGTTTCGATACTGTTTACAAGTACAATCCTAATCTTGACAAAGGCTTGAGACGGACGATCCAAGAAGGCAAGAAGACCATTGTCGAAAGCCAAATCCATATCAAAACCATCAATAAGAAAGAAGTCAGTCGCCGCTTAGTGAGCGAAAGAGTCCTTCAACAAGGGCAAAATCGCATCATCGAAATCGGCACCCGGGAAGTTAAAAAAGTTCCTCAAGTAACCGTTAAGGAAATTCCATATCAAACCATCACTCGTGAAAATCCTAACCTTCCAAAAGGCCAACGTCGTGTGATCCAAACTGGACTTACCGGTCGCGTCGAAGAAACCACAACAACGACTTACGTCAATGGACGTCCACAGCCTAACCCGGAAGTCACCCACCGTGTTCTCCGCGACAAACGCGATGAAATTGTGGAAGTCGGTACCCAAGAAGTTCGCCAAGAGTCTCAAGTGACCATCAAGGAAATCCCTTACCAAACCATCACACGTGAGAATCCTAACCTTCCAAAGGGCGAGCGTCGGTTGATTCAAAGCGGGCTTACTGGACGCGTCGAAGAAACTACAACGACCACTTATGTCAATGGACGTCCACAGCCTAACCCGGAAGTCACTAGCCGCGTTCTCCGCGACAAACGCGATGAAATCGTGGAAGTGGGTACCCAAGAAGTTCGCCAAGACTCCCAAGTGACGGTCAAGGAAATCCCTTACCAAACCATCACCCGCGAAAATCCAAATCTTCCAAAGGGAGAGCGTCGGGTGATCCAAACTGGAATTACCGGTCGGGTAGAAGAAACCACAACAACGACTTACGTCAATGGTCAAGCCCAACCAAATCCGGAAGTCACCCGCCGTGTCCTCTGCGACAAACGCGATGAAATCGTGGAAGTGGGCACCCAAGAGGTTCGCCAAGACTCTCAAGTAAAGATTAAGGAAATTCCTTATCAAACCATCACTCGTGAGAATCCTAACCTTCCAAAAGGCCAACGCCGGGTGATCCAAAGCGGTATCACAGGTCGTGTTGAAGAAACCACAACAACGACTTACGTCAATGGTCAAGCGCAACCAAATCCGGAAGTCACCCGCCGTGTCCTCCGCGACAAACGTGACGAAATTGTGGAAGTGGGAACTCAGGTTGTTGAAGTGAGAAAAGTGGTAAGAATTCAAATAATCTCTAATGATTTAGTAGAAATAGATGATAGGAAATTAGCGCCTAAAGAAATCGTGGTTGTTCAAGAAGGACAACCAGGAAAAGTTCAAATCGTTACCGAAACCACTTACATTAATGGAGTCCCTCAACCCAATCCAAAGGTAACACGGACCGTTCTTGCCAAACCAATAAATCGAATTATTCGACGGGGGTATATGGCAGATGGTTATCGCAGTGCCAATGTGGGTTCGGCAAGGGCACTTACTTATTCAAGTCCTCGGGCCTATCGCTCAGCAACTTATCGTCCAACTCGTGTGAGACGTTCAACTAGAACGCATTACAACAGACCTTCTTACTCACGTTTCTTTAGAAGATAAGAAAGGAAAAACATTTATGTTAGGAAAGAATAATGTCAAATTATATCGTGAAAAAATGGCGAATAAATTCTATCGCTATTCCATTAAACGCCTAAATATCGGTGTTGCTTCAGTGGCTGTCGCTGTTGGTTTGCTCTTTATGGGAGACGCATCGGTGGTTCGAGCAGCCGCTAATGAAGTAGCTGACTCCGAAAGCAAAGTCACTCTTCCAAGTAGCCAAGATCCAGGGCTCAGTTCAGGACAAAGTAGTCCAGCAGACTTAGCTGATCAGGCCAAGGCGACACCCCTTGACAATAAGGCTCAAGCAAGCCAGCCAAGTAGTCCTCAAGTTAGTGACAATCAGCCAGCTGCTCTGCCAGTAGCTGAACCTACTCCAGCTAGTCCAGCAGCCACCGTGCCTACAGAAGCACCAAAAGCTGAAGCGACCAGCCTAGTCGCGCCAAGTGCAGATCCAGCTCCCAGCGCGGCAACAGTCACACCAAGTCCTGCCCCAGCAGAAACACTTGCGACAACTTATGAAGCGCCAGAAAATGCCCAACCTCCTGTGGTCACAGATAATCAAGCTAATTCATTAAGAATTGAAAATGAGAATCTTGAAGGCGATAAGAATGGCCAACGCTACCAAGACTATTTTGGTGGACAATCTGAAGCAGGAAAGACCATCAAGGCGGTTTATATCCATGATGGCGTAGAAACTCCAATTGGGGAGACGGTTGCTGAGTCCGATGGCTATTGGAAAATCCCATTAGCTAGCGTTAAGTCGTTACAAGACGGGGATAAGGTCCGCGTAAGCGATGGAACAAACAGCCAAGAAATTCCTGTTGCTAGTCAATTTGGAGGTATTATTAAGAGTTCACCTCAACTGACTAACGAAAAAGGAAATGGTAATTTAACCTTAGCTAGCAAGAAGTTTTATTTAGCATTCTTAAATGGAGAACGCGAATATCTAGCTGCTGTAGGCGCCAAAGCGCTCATTACTTATCCAGGTTCAGATAAAGTACAAGAAATTCCCATAAATAATGTTGATGATAAAGTCACGGTCAATATTCCTGCTGAGCACTTGCCTTTAAAAGTTGTCGATGGCAAGAAATTGAATGACTATGAAAATTCTGGGATTGAAATCACCTATGTTGACCGCAATGGAAAGCCTATTATAAAAGGACTTACCAAAGAGGCGCGAAAGTTAGCTTACAAAGATGAAGAACGTCATTTCAATGTTTTATCGGGACAACGTGTAAAAAACATTCCACAAATTGTCGATATTTATAAGATTTCTGGGACGGTCTACGATGACCGCAATGGTGATGGGTCAAGCACAGGCGACCAAACCCTAAGTAATATCAAGGTGAACCTCTACAATCCTGATGACGGGAAATTGCTTGCCAGCACAACCACCGACTTGAACGGCAATTACACTTTCGCCGACTTGCCTGGCTACAATAGCTATGTGGTGAAATTTGAAGAACCCAATCGTTTCGCCACGGTGAATGCAGGCAAGCAATTTGTCGGGAGAGAAAAATTCATTGACAGTCTCGAAAAAGATGAGGTGGTTGACACAGCCTTCCGTAAGATTAAGCATTATGAAGTGCGTACGGAAACCGACAAGCACAGCTCATCGGTTGAGACGACCCCTCTTCTTCCTAAGGGCGTCCGTGTGGTCAAACAAACCGGCCATGACGGGGTCAACCGCGTGATTTATGAACAAACCCGCGATGTTTTAGGCGACGAGGACTTAACCGAAGAAAACTTCAACGACTACTACACCAAGAAGCGTTCCAAGGAATTGATTAAGCGTCAAGATGAAGTCATTCTTGAAGGAACCGGCCCAGCCCTCCCAGACCTAGCCATTGATGTCCAAACCAAACCCGGTGAACAAGATGGCAAAAAGGGAACCTATGTAACCTTCACCTATCCCAAATATGACCAAAACGGCAATAAAACCACTGAAACCAAGACTGCCTTCATCCCAGACGGTGCCAAAGGCGATAAGGGTGAGAAGGGTGCCCAAGGTCTTCAAGGTCCACAAGGCCAACCCGGTAAGGAGGGCGGAACGCCACGGGTAGAGATCGTTAAAAACGAGAAGAAACCAGATGATCCTAGCTCGGTTAATTCTTACACCATTAAAATTACCAACCCTGACGGAACCAGCCATTCAGCCACGATAACAGACGGTAAGGATGGCAAGTCTCCTGAAATTGACTGGGTCGATAATAAAGACGACACTTATACAGTAAAAGTTAAAGATGTTGATGGAACTACCCATTCCGCCACTATCCGAAGCGGTAAAGATGGTAAAGACGGCCTGACACCAAAAGTCACTGCCAAACGCAATGCTGCCAACAATGGAGTTATTTTAACCATCACTCCGCAAATCCGTAATGAAAAAGGCGAAATCGTTGACGGTAAAGAAAAAATCGTTGAAATCAAAGATGGCGAACGTGGCCCCCAAGGTCTAAAAGGTGACAAGGGTGACACCGGCGAACGTGGCCCACAAGGAGAAACCGGCCCTCAAGGTCCACAGGGTCCAAAAGGCGACAAGGGTGATCAAGGTGAAAGAGGATTACAAGGTGAACGTGGTCCTCAAGGGCCACAAGGGCTAAAAGGTGACACCGGCGCTCAAGGAGCTGCGGGAGCCAATGGAAAAGATGGTAAGGATGGCGCAGACGGCAAATCCCCAGAAATTTCCAGCGCTGAAAACACTGATGGCAGTCACACAATCACCATCAAGAATCCAAATGGTACCACCACTTCATTCGTTGTGAAGAATGGTGAAAAAGGTGCTCAAGGGCCACAAGGTGAACGTGGTGAAAAAGGTGAACCTGGCGCTCAAGGTAAAGCTGGTGCCCAAGGAGTTGCTGGTCAAGACGGCCTCGCACCAAAAGTAACCGCTGAACGTAACAAATCCAACAATGGTGTAACCCTCACCATCACGCCACAAATCCGTGATGAAAAAGGTAATATTGTTGACGGTAAACCACAAACCGTAGAAATCAGTGATGGCCTTAAAGGTGATACAGGTGCTGCAGGTGAGAATGGTAAGACCTTTGCCCCAGTTCTTACAAAAGATAAAGATGGTGTAACTACCATCAAGTTCTACCCAGTGAACCCAGAAACTGGAAAAGCTGACACGACTAAAGAAGCTGTTGCAACAGGCGAAATCAAAGATGGAGCCAAGGGTGACAAAGGTGATCAAGGGCCACAAGGTCTCAAAGGTGACCGTGGTGAAAAGGGTGAAACCGGAGCACGCGGGCCACAAGGCGAAAAAGGTAAAGATGGTGTAGACGGTAAGTCCCCAGAAGTTTCAACCGCTGAAACTAAAGATGGCCATACCATCACCATCAAGAACCCAGACGGCAGCACGACTTCATTTGAAGTGAAGAATGGTCAAAAAGGTGATACTGGTGCAGCGGGCGCTAACGGTCAAGACGGCCTCGCACCAAAAGTAACTGCCGTTCGTAATCAAGCCAATGATGGCGTAACCCTTACTATCACGCCTCAAAGCCGTGATGCAAAAGGTAAAGTCGTTGACGGCACTCCACAAAGTGTCGACATCAAAGATGGTGCCAAAGGTGAAACTGGTGCACAAGGAGCTCCTGGTAAAGACGGTCTCGCACCAAAAGTAACTGCTAAACGAAACGATGCCAATAATGGCCTTACTTTAACCATCACGCCACAAATCCGTGATGAAAAAGGTAATATTGTTGACGGTAAGCCACAAACCGTGGAAGTCAATGATGGCCTAAAAGGAGATACAGGTGCCACAGGAGCCCAAGGTACAAAAGGTGACAAGGGTGACCAAGGTGAACGCGGTCTTCAAGGCACACCTGGCCTAAACGGTAAGAGCTTTGCCCCAGTGATCACAAAAGATAAAGATGGCGTAACTACCATCAAGTTCTATCCAGTGAACCCAGAAACAGGTAAGCCAGACACCAGTGAAGAAGCTGTTGCTACAGGCGAAATTAAAGATGGCGCTAAAGGTGACAAGGGTGAAACTGGTGCTCAAGGTCCGAAAGGGGATACCGGAGCTCAAGGTCCACAAGGTGAACGTGGTGAAAAGGGCGAAAAGGGTGAAACTGGAGCTCGCGGCCCACAAGGCGAAAAAGGAGCAGAAGGCAAGTCACCAGAAATCTCCAGCACCGAAAACCCTGATGGCACTCACACCATCACCATCAAGAATCCAAATGGTGCAACCACTTCCTTCGTTGTGAAGAACGGTGAAAAAGGAGAGGCAGGAGCGCCAGGATTAAATGGTAAAGATGGCAAATCACCAATCGTTTCAGCAGAGCGTGGTTTCTCTGACAATACCAAGAAAGTTCCAGGAACCTGGTTACGTATTAAGAATCCAGACACCTTAGAAACTACCAACAACATCTTTATTCCAGACGGAGCCAAAGGTGAAAAAGGAGACCAAGGTGCTGCAGGGACTAACGGAAAAGATGGTGTAGACGGTAAGTCACCAGAAATCTCCACTAGCGAAAATCCTGATGGCACTCATACAATCACCATTAAGAATCCAAATGGATCCACCACTTCATTTGTCGTGAAAAACGGTGAGAAAGGTGAAAGAGGTCTTCAAGGTGAGCGTGGTGAAAAAGGTGAAGCCGGTGCTCAAGGTTCAAAAGGTGACAAGGGTGATCAAGGTGAACGCGGCCTTGCAGGTGAGAATGGTAAATCATTTGCCCCAGTTCTTACAAAAGATAAAGATGGCGTAACTACCATCAAGTTCTATCCAGTGAACCCAGAAACCGGCAAAGCCGACACGACTAAAGAAGCTGTTGCCACAGGCGAAATCAAAGATGGCGCCAAGGGTGACAAAGGTGATCAAGGTCCACAAGGTGAAAAAGGTAAAGATGGTGTAGACGGTAAGTCCCCAGAAGTTTCAACCGCTGAAACTAAAGATGGCCATACCATCACCATCAAGAACCCAGACGGCAGCACGACTTCATTTGAAGTGAAGAATGGTCAAAAAGGTGATACTGGTGCAGCGGGCGCTAACGGTCAAGACGGCCTCGCACCAAAAGTAACTGCCGTTCGTAATCAAGCCAATGATGGCGTAACCCTTACTATCACGCCTCAAAGCCGTGATGCAAAAGGTAAAGTCGTTGACGGCACTCCACAAAGTGTCGACATCAAAGATGGTGCCAAAGGTGAAACTGGTGCACAAGGAGCTCCTGGTAAAGACGGTCTCGCACCAAAAGTAACTGCTAAACGAAACGATGCCAATAATGGCCTTACTTTAACCATCACGCCACAAATCCGTGATGAAAAAGGCAATATCGTTGACGGCAAACCCCACACCGTGGAAGTTCACGATGGTCAAAACGGTGACGATGGAAAATCCTACGCTCCAGTGATCACCAAAGATAATAATGGCACCACCACCATCAAGTTCTACCCAGTGAACCCAGAAACCGGCAAAGCTGACACCAGTAAAGAAGCCGTTGCCACAGGTGAAATCAAAGATGGCGCCAAGGGTGACAAAGGTGATCAAGGGCCACAAGGTCTAAAGGGTGACCAAGGTCTTCAAGGTGAACGTGGTGAAAAAGGCGAAAAGGGTGAAACCGGAGCACGCGGCCCACAAGGCGAAAAAGGAGCAGAAGGCAAATCCCCAGAAATCTCCACTACCGAAAACGCTGATGGCAGCCATACCATCACTATCAAGAATCCAAACGGAACAACGACTTCCTTCGTCGTGAAGAACGGTGAAAAAGGTCAAGCCGGAGCCCCAGGAAAAGATGGGAAATCCCCTGTTGTTTTCGCACAACGTGGCTTCTCAGACAATACCAAGAAAGTTCCAGGAACTTGGTTACGTATTAAGAATCCAGACACCTTAGAAACCACCAACAACATCTTTATTCCAGATGGTGCCAAAGGTGAGAAAGGTGACCAAGGTGCTGCCGGAGCCAACGGTAAAGATGGCAAGGACGCGGCGCCATTGACTGTCACCAAGACAGAAAAAGATAAAGACGGCAATACAGTCGTAACTTTATCTGATGGTACAGTCCTCAATATCGCAAAAGGCGATAAGGGAGACCAAGGCATTCCAGGTGAAAAAGGCGCCAAGGGAGATAAAGGTGAAACCGGTGCTCAAGGCGCAGCTGGAACTAACGGAAAAGATGGTGCAGACGGCAAATCACCAATTATCTCAACCAAAGATAACGGCAACGGATCTCATACTGTCACTATCAAGAATCCAGATGGCAGCACGACTTCATTTGAAGTGAAGGATGGCCAAAAGGGTGATAAAGGTGAGCGTGGAGAAGTAGGCCCTCAAGGTCCAAAAGGTGACCAAGGTCTTCAAGGTGAACGTGGTGAAAAAGGCGAAAAGGGTGAAACCGGAGCACGCGGCCCACAAGGCGAAAAAGGAGCAGAAGGCAAATCCCCAGAAATCTCCACTACCGAAAACGCTGATGGCAGCCATACCATCACTATCAAGAATCCAAACGGCACCACCACTTCATTTACCGTAAAGAACGGTACACCAGGCGCCAAGGGCGAAAAAGGTGATAAGGGAGACCAAGGTGAAAGAGGTCTACAAGGTGAACGTGGTGCTCAAGGGGCCGCTGGTACCAACGGAAAAGATGGTAAAGACGGAAAATCACCACTTATCTCAACCAAAGATAACGGTGACGGCTCCCACACCATCACTATCACCAACCCTGACGGCTCAACAACTACCACAACCATCAAGAACGGTAAAGATGGAGAAAAAGGGAAAGACGCCGCTCCATTAACTGTTACCAAGACAGAAAAAGACAAAGACGGCAATACAGTCGTTACTTTATCTGACGGCACAGTTCTCCACATCGCAAAAGGCGACAAAGGAGACCAAGGTCTTCCAGGTGAAAAAGGCGCCAAGGGAGATAAAGGTGATACAGGCGCTCAAGGCCCACAAGGTGAACGTGGTGAAAAGGGTGAAACCGGAGCTCGGGGCCCACAAGGCGAAAAAGGAAAAGACGGCAAATCGCCAGAAGTCTCAACCACTGAAACCCCAGAAGGCCACACCATTACCATCAAGAACCCAGATGGCAGCACGACTTCCTTCGAAGTGAAGAACGGGCAAAAGGGTGAAAAAGGTGATAAGGGTGACAAAGGTGACGCCGGAAGCAACGGTAAAGATGGTAAAGACGGCAAATCCCTTACCGTCACCCACACCGCTAAAGACGACCAAGGCAACACCCTGGTTACTTTATCCGATGGCACAGTTCTCACCATCGCAAAAGGCGATAAAGGTGAAAAAGGCGACAAGGGCGACCAAGGTGCTGCAGGAACTAACGGTAAAGATGGTAAAGATGGCAAGGACGGCAAGACCTACCTTCCAGTGGTGGAAAGAACCTCCTATGGTAATCTGATTAAATTCTATCCAGTCAACCCCGAAACGGGTAAGGTGGATACCACGAAGGAACCTGTTGCCAGAGCCATTGTCAAGGATGGTCTAGATGGTTTAGCACCTAAGATCACAGCTCGCCGGAATGCAACTAACGATGGAGTTATTATCACAGTAACGCCACAAGTCCGTGGTACAGATCGTGCGGTTACTGATGACACGCCGGAAGTCACTGAGTTGAAAGACGGTAAATCTCCAGACGTTGATGTGACGACAGACGCTAATGGCAACCATGTCGTGACGATCACCAAAACCAATGGTAAGCAAAAATCCGTCACCATCACTAACAGTAAGGATGGCAAAGCCCCAATCGTTGAAACTTTACCAGCTAAAGATAATGAAGGGCATAGCGGGACGAAGATTTTGGTCAAACATCCAGAAACCGGAGCCGTTATCTCTGAAAGCTTTGTCAGAGACGGTAAAGATGGAAAAGACGGCAAGGATGGCAAGGCTCCAATTGTTGAGACTAAGCCAGGCCAAGACCGGGCAGGGCAAACAGGTGCCTACATTATTGTCAAGAATCCAGACACCGGGGCAGTGATCAGTGAGACCTTCATCTCTGATGGTAAGGATGGCGAGTCGCCTAAGGTTGAAACCACTCCAGCTACCAATGATAAGGGTGAAAAAGGTCATTACATCAGCTTCACCCATCCAAAGACGGGGCAAACCATCAGCAAAGTCTTCGTCAAAGACGGTAAAGATGGAAAAGATGGCAAGGACGGTCAAGATGGCTTAACTCCAGATATCAAGCCGGTCTTCGATAAGAATGGCAAACAAATCGGAGTTGAAATTAGCTTAACCGACCGCAACGGCAAGCTCTTAAGTCGAGAATTTATCTATAATGGTGAAGATGGGCAAACCCCAATCATTGAGACCGAGCCAAGCGACAATCCTAAAGAGCCAGGCACCAAGATTATCTATAAGAATCCGAAAACTGGAGAAGTGATCCGCCAAGTCTTCGTTCGTGACGGCAAAGACGGAAAAGATGGTAAGGATGGCCGTGACGGTCGTGATGGTAGAGACGGTAAGGATGCTCAGGGTGTTGAAAAGATCACCGTCAACAATAACGGCGATCTTGTGATTATCAACAGCAATCAAACCACTCAAGTAATTCCTCGTCCAAATAAGGGCGGCATTAAAGATGCCAAGGTCGATGATGCCGGACATTTGATCATCAGTCTTGAAGATGGTCGGACCATTGACGCAGGTCTTGTTCGCGGCAAAGATGGTCGTGACGGTCGCGATGGAAAAGACGGCAAAGATGGTAAGGATGGCCGCGGCATTAAGAATGTCAAGCTCACTGACAATGGGGACTTCATTGTGGTCTATACCGATTACAGCATTGAAATTGCGGGTAATGTTTGTGGGACCTGTCCAAACCCAAGCAAACCTGACCAAGCTAAACCTGGCAAACCCGTAAACCCAGATAAGCCAGGAACTCCAGATAAACCGGCTCAACCTGACCAACCTGGAAATCCGGAAAAGCCAGGTCAACCAGACCAACCAGGAAACCCAGGCCAACCAGTTAATCCGGAAAAGCCAGGGAATTCAGACCAACCAGGTCATCCAGACAAAACCACTGACCAAGGGGACGAACCGAAATCTCAGGACAAAGGAAAAACTCCAAAAACCCCAGAAAGTCCACAAGATAAGCCAAGTCCAAAAACACCAGAAACTCCTCGTTCAACTGACACAGATGAACCCAAGGAACACAAAAACCAAGAAGAGATTCCTACTGAACACTCTGACCAGCTTGTGACAACTAAAGTTCACAAGAAACAAGGGGCTCCAGTGAAGACCTATAAACTCAACCATCCTAAAGCTCTCAAGGCTAGCGGTAATGCGCCAGTAAATGGTCAAGACTTAACGGCAGTGCCTAGTCATGAAGCCAAACCAGAAGTAGCTAAAACCAAGAGCCAAGCAGCCAGCCTGCCAAAAACAGGTTCAGAAGCTGACTCTACCCTTCCAGTGCTCTTAGCAGCTGCCTTATTGCTCACTGGAACAGGATTGGTTACATTCAGCAAGAAGGACGAATCTCTACATTAAAAAAAGGATGTGAGTACGCCGTCAAAGGCTTGAATTGCTGGAAGAAAATACATAAGCACAGCTATAAGGATGTGAGGAAGGATCAGGGAGGGAGATTCCTTGGAAGAAAAGATGATAAGATCAACTTGCTTGATCGTTCAACTTTTCTGAAAGGATATCCCCTACCCCTTCCGAACTCAACTAGTCTGTGCGTTGGAATTCTCTGAAGCAACTTCAAGGCTGGCGTCCGAACTCAACTAAAAAGCGGTCAAGCTTAACTCATTAAGCATCGATCCCTAAGGCAACTAAGAGGCCAAGACAAAAGTCGCGGCCTCTTTTTTATTGGGGATTAATAATCAAAATTCCCAACAAAATTTCAAATTACTGGTATAGTAAATAAGTAAAGTTTTATAGAAATGAGGAATTCAATGAAAGAAAATAAGTTATTCTATGGTTGGTGGGTCGTGCTCGGCGCCATTATCATGCTAGCGGTCATGGGACCGGCTTCGGTGGCCGTAGCTAACCTCTTCCAACCCTATGTCGTTGAAGAATTTGGCATTGCCAATTCAGCCTTTGCCCTTGTCAACTCCATTGTTCTGGGGATGGGGATTTTTGTATCACCCTTTGTCTCCCAACAATTCGCTAAGAAGGGGAACTTCAAGCGCTTTTACCTGATCGGTGTGCTTGCCTATGCCATTTCTTACGGATTATATGCCTTTGCCCCGAATATTTATGTGTTTTATTTGCTCTCTATTGGGGTAGGTTTTGGTTATACCGCGACTACCATTATTCCCGTGTCCATGCTGGTTAATAATTGGTTCGTGAAAAGTCGAGGAACTGCCTTGAGTCTTTCCTTTGCTGGACTTGGTTTGGGCGGCATTATCTTCAGTCAATTACTAACCTGGTTAATTGGTGACATGGGCTGGCGGATGGCTTACTTAGTCTATGCCATCATTATGTTAGTGGTCGGGATTCCGATAGTGATGATGCTCTTCGTGGAACACCCTGAAGCTAAGGGCCTCCATGCCTTGGGAGCAGCTGAAGTGGATGACACGGCTGACCATCAAGAAGAGGACCATACAGGGGTGAAATTACCTACTAAAGAAGCCTTCAAGAAACCATTCTTTATTATGTTATTAATCGGTACCGTCTTTATCGGTATTTCTAACAATGGGGGCTTGGGTCAATTCCCACCTTATGTCCAACAACTCCACGGCGCGGGTAAGATGGCCCAAATGGTGTCTATCTATTCTGGAGTCGGTATTCTCGGTAAGTTGGTGCTCGGTGTGGTTAATGATAAGTTTGGTGTTCGGATTGCAACGCTCTACGCTTCCTTACTCTGCGCCTTGGCTTACTTCTTGATGCTCTTCAGTGGCAATTACACCTTTGTCTTCCTGATGGCCATTTTCTTTGGTTTAGGGAATGCCATTGGTACCGTCTTACCGCCATTGATGACCTCATCAATCTTTAACGCTGCTGACTATCCTAAGGCCTACGGTATCGTCCAAAGTGCCTTGATGTTAGGGATGACTTCCGGGTCACTATTGGCAGCTACCCTAGCGGATGTTTCCGGGACCTACCAAACCGCCTGGGTCTTCCTGGCAGTTTTATCAGCTTTAATCGCTGTCTTCTGGATCGCCGCCCACAAACAAGCAGAAAAATATATGTAGGATTAGTTAATTCCTTTACCTCTTGGTCTCTTGATGGGAGACTAAGGGGTATTTTTTATTTCAAGCTTGAGGCAATGTTTTTAACACTAAGAGAAGACCAGAGCTCGCTTGCCATTCCCTAAAAATGATATTCCCCCCGTCAAGGCGATGGGAGCGCTTGTTTTAGGAGAAAGGGGAGAAAAGCTAGGGAGAATTTGGTACAATAGAGGTACGAAAAATGAAAGAGGAGTGATCCCATGACTTGGAAAGATGCTTATGAGCAATGGAAGAATTTTCCCGATTTAGATGCTCAGGTTCGTGCTGAATTAGAAGAATTAGAAAAAGACGAAGACGCCCTCCAGGAAGCTTTCTACAAAGAGGTGAACTTTGGGACGGCGGGCATGCGTGATTTAATGGGTCCGGGGACCAACCGTTTGAATATTTATACCGTCCGCCAAGCCACAGAAGGTTTGGCCCGCGTGATGGAAGAATATGGCCAAGAAGCCGTGGATCGTGGGGTAGCCATTGCCTATGACGGTCGTAACCATTCCCTGGAATTCGCGCAAAATGCGGCCCGGGTGCTGGGTCAACATGGGATTAAATCCTATATCTTTGAAGGGGTTCGCCCAACGCCGGAACTCTCCTTTACTGTCCGCCACTTAGGCACCTTTACCGGGATTATGATTACTGCCAGCCACAATAACGAATACTACAATGGCTACAAGGTTTATGGCGAAGACGGTGGGCAAATGCCGCCTCAAGACGCTGATGCCTTGGTCAACCACGTCAAAGACGTCAATATGTTAACCATTCCCCTGGCTGATTTGGATGAAATTAAGGACAAGGGACTCTACCAAGTGATCGGTAAGGAAGTCGATGACGCTTACTTGAAGAACCTGGAAACTGTGACCGTGAACCCTGATATTATCGACAAGATGAAAGACAAGGTCACCATTGTCTACACCCCTCTCCAAGGGACGGGGCAAATGTTGATGGAACAAGCCTTAGACAAGGCCGGCTTTGAAAACATTGTCTACGTGGAAGAACAAAAAGAACCCAATGGCGACTTTTCTACCTTAGACGAACCCAACCCTGAATACCCAGAAGCCTTCACCTATGCCATCCGTTACGGCAAGGAAAGTCACGCGGACCTCTTGATTGCCACTGACCCGGATGCTGACCGTATGGGGGCAGCGGCTTTAATGCCAGATGGTTCTTACAAGATTATTTCTGGTAACCAAATTGGAGCGCTCTTAACCCACTATATTCTTACCGCTCGTAAGGAAGAGGGAACCCTACCTGAAAATGGTGTGATCGTGAAATCGATCGTATCTAGTGACTTGCCAGCTAAGATTGCGGAATCCTTCGATATTGCTACCGAAAATACCCTGACCGGCTTTAAATTTATCGCCGAAAAGATCCAAGAATATGAAGAAACCGGGGAACATAACTTCCTCTTTGGTTTTGAAGAAAGCTATGGCTACTTGATTAAGCCTTTTGCCCGCGACAAGGATGCTGTTCAAGCGGCCCTCTTATTTGCGGAAGTGGGGGCCTTCTACAAGGACCAAGGCAAGACCGTTTATGACGGACTCTTAGACCTTTACAAGGAATATGGTTACTATTTGGAAAAAACCATTCCGCTTAAATTTGAAGGCCAAGCCGGCGCCAAGAAGATTGAAAGCATTATGGCTAACTTGCGCCAAGAACAACCCCAAGAAATTGGCGGCCAAGCGGTACTATTAACCGAGGACTTCCAAACTGGGGAACGGATTGACGATAAGGGTCAGGTTGAACACTTCGACATGTCCCGGTCCAACGTCTTGAAATACCAACTAGAAGATGGCTCTTGGATTGCTGTCCGCCCAAGTGGGACGGAACCTAAGATTAAGTTCTACATCGGTGTCAAGGCGGATTCCGAAGACCAAGCCGCCCAAAAAGTCGACCAATATGGCCAAGTCATGCAAGCTTTGGCAGAATAAAGTTTTTAAAGACACCATTCAAAAGCAGAACGCATGCTCATCATGGTTATTTGCTAAAAGCCCAACAAAAGTCAATGATTAATAAGGGAGCTGGGAATACAAGCCCAGCCTCTTTTTGCCTTATTGGCAGGATTTAGGATGACTTGCTGATTATTTTTAGGATTTATTTAATTGCTGGCCCGATTGATGCTTGCTATAATGAGAAGGATTAGGTCTGTGTTCAGACAAAAGGAGACATTATGTCAGAAAATAGTGAATTAAATATTGTAATTATTACGGGAATGAGTGGGGCCGGGAAGACGGTTGCCTTACAAAGTTTTGAAGATATGGGTTACTTTTGTGTGGATAACTTACCGCCTTCTCTCTTACCGACTTTTTCCGAATTGATTAAGAAGTCTAAGGATATCAATCAAGTCTGTTTGGTGATTGACTTACGGTCACGGGAATTCTTTGATGAATTTGTCCATGCCCTCCAACTCTTGGATAATAACCCTAAGATTCATTCCCAATTGGTCTACCTAGATACCAGTGATGCGGCCTTGGTGGCTCGCTATAAGGAAAGCCGCCGTAACCATCCCTTGCAAAAGGGCGGGACGATTTTAGAGGGGATCCAACGGGAACGGGAAGAGTTGAGTCCAGTCCGGGCCCTCGCCCACTTGACCATCGATACCACTTCCATCACCCCTAAGGAATTACGAGCAGCCTTGATCCGGGAATTCCATGTCTCTGATGCGTCAGGTTTCACTATTGAAGTCATGTCCTTTGGCTTTAAGTATGGGATCCCTATTGATGCTGATATCGTCATGGACGTGCGTTTCCTGCCTAACCCCCACTATATCGACGAATTGCGTCCCTTAACTGGGGAAGACGAGCCCGTTTATAACTATGTGATGGACCAGGACGATACCGAAATTTTCTACCAAAAATTTGTCGACCTTTTAGACTTTACCCTGCCCCTCTATGAAGCCGAAGGGAAGGCCAGCTTGACCATCGCCATTGGCTGTACCGGGGGTCAACACCGGTCCGTGGCTTTGACCCGCCGGATCGGTCAACATATCATGGACACAACCAATTACACCACCCATATCAGTCACCGTGACCAGAACAAACGCAAAGGAACGGAGCGAAATCAATGAGTGAGTCAAGGAACTATTACCCTAAAATTACCGTGATTGGTGGCGGGACCGGCCTCCCCATCCTCCTGTCCGGTTTGAAGAGCGCCAACTGCGACTTAACCGCTGTGGTGACCGTCGCAGATGACGGGGGCTCTTCGGGCAAATTGCGGTCGGCCTTAAATACCATCCCCCCAGGCGACTTGCGTAACTGCCTGGTGGCCTTGTCAGACTCCAATAGTCTCTATAAGGATGTCTTCCAGTACCGCTTTGCTCCTGAAGACCAGGAGTTTTCGGGCCATGCCATTGGTAATTTGATTATTGCCGCCCTCACTGAAATGCGGGGCAGTATTTACTCGGCCTTGAAATTATTATCGGTCACCATGGCGGTCAAGGGCCGGGTCCTGCCTGCCTGTGAAGAACCTCTCATCTTACAAGCCCACTACCAAGAAGGCGATATGATTGAAGGGGAGACTACCATCGTTGAAGAAAAACGTCCCATCCAGTCGGTCTCAGTTCGTTTGGCTAATCAGGCAAGTCCTGATCAAAGCGTCAAAGCCGGTCGGGGTGTGGTCGATGCCATTATGGGAGCTGATATGGTGGTCTTAGGACCCGGTTCCCTTTATACCTCGATCTTACCCAATATCGTTATCCCAGAAATCCGCCAAGCCATCCAGGAAACCTCGGCCACGGTGGTTTATATCTGTAATATCATGACCCAGCTAGGCGAAACCGAGGGCTTTTCCGATGCGGACCACTTACGGGTGATTAACGATCATTTACAAGGGCACTATATCGATGCCTGCCTGTTGAACCGGACCACCGTACCCTATGAATACATTGAAAACAATGAGGTTCTCGATTATTTAGTCCAAGTCAGTCACGACCGGCAAGCTTTGAAAGACCAGGGGGCGGAAATCATTGGCTGGGATTTCTTAAACCTTAAGGATTCCGGGGTTTATCACGACAAGGATAAGTTGGTCCAAGCCCTGATCCAAGTATACCGTGACCACCATCAACACTAGTTATTAATAAGAAGAGAAAGTAGGCGATCATGTGGTTTCTTTTGCAGCCAGTGTCAAGAAAGAATTGACCCAATTAAAGCTTGACCAAGAGGAAGCGCGCGCAGAACTATCCGCCATTATTCGTATGAACGGTGCTTTGCAGATCGTTGAAGGCGAACTCTCACTGAATATTCAAACGGAAAATGCGGCCATTACCCAAAGAATTTATACCCTCTTAAAAACCTACTTCCAGGTCCATGGGGAAATCCTGGTCCGGAAGAAGATGAAATTAAAGAAAAATAATGTCTATATCGTCCGGGTTAAACAAGCTGTTGACCTGCTCTTAGACCAACTGGGCATTCTCGGCGATTCCAGTATCTTAGAAACGGCTCCAGCTGAGATTATTTCTAACGATCCCACACGCCGGGCGTATTTACGGGGAGCCTTTTTGGCTGGGGGGTCGGTTAATAATCCGGAAACCTCCTCCTATCACTTGGAGATCTATTCCAGCCATGAAAGCCATGCCCAACAGCTGGCAGAATTGATGAATTACTACCATATGAATGCCCGAACCACCAATCGGCGTAAGGGGGTTATCACCTATCTCAAGGAAGCGGAGAAAATCTCTGACTTCCTGGCGCTTTTAGGAGCCTCTAGTGCCATCCTGCGCTTTGAAAACGTCCGGGTGACTCGGGACATGCGCAATTCGGTCAACCGCATGGTTAACTGCGAGAATGCCAATATGAATAAGACCATTGACGCCGCTGCCAAGCAAATCCGCAGCATCCAGCACATTCAAAACACCATTGGACTGGATAAATTACCGGATAAACTCCAGGAAGTCGCCCAAGCCCGCCTCGATAACCCCTCGGCCACCATTAAGGAACTCGGCGAACTCCTCCCCTCCGGCCCCGTCTCCAAGTCCGGCATCAACCACCGCCTCAGAAGACTCAACCAATACGCGGAAAACATTTGATGTGACAAGCGCGCCAAAGAGCAAGACCGCTGGAAGAAAATGGCGTCAAAATTCTCGCAGAGAATTTGTCGTCATTTTCTGAAGCGGACGCTTGCTCTGCGCTTGGAACAGGTTATGCTTTGATGCGAGCTGACGACAAAAAGTGAAACGCTGGAAGAAATATGCGGTAATCCTTGAAAAGGATTGCCAAATATTTCTGAAGCGGAGTTCACTTTTGTCAGCGAGCAGGTTATGCTCTGATGCGATTAGCGCAAAAAGAGGCAAGAACACTGGAGCTAAAGAGCAAAAATTCTTGAAAAGAATTTCTTGCACTTTAGTGAAGTGGAGATCGATCTGCACCCGGAGCAGATTATGATTTGATACCGGAGAGAACGCCGCTAAAGGCTTTCAAGTAAGGTCTGGTATAGGAGAAGATCGTCGGATGTCTAAGTGAGAAGGGGGTAGTTTAACCATGTCAAGTCAATATCAAATCTGTGAAGTAACTCCTAGGGAGGACTATATTCCAGAGCTCCTGGCGATTTGGGAGGCGTCGGTAAGAGCCAGTCATGACTTTCTCTCGGAAGCTGCGGTCAAGGCCATTAAAGCAGAGGTGCCGGGCGCTTTAATGGCGGTTGACGACTTAGTGGTGGTCAAGGCCCATACGGGACAAATTGCTGGCTTCATGGGAATGGCGGGCGAAAACCTGGAGATGCTCTTTCTTCATCCGAGTTATTGGGGCCAAGGCCTGGGCCGGGCCTTGCTTGAGGAGGGGATGACCTCCTATGGGATTAGCCAGCTCACCGTGAATGAACAGAATCCCAAAGCGGTTGGTTTTTATCAAGAGATGGGTTTTGTTCCATATAACCGGACGGCCTTGGATACTGAGGGCAGGCCCTATCCTTTGCTTTATATGCACTACCAAAATGAAGCCGAGGGAAGGAAAGAATGAAAGGGCCAGGCGAGTAGTTGATGGCTAAAGTAAAAAAAGGCTTTAGCCCATGTTGCTCCTCTATATTTCAAAACTAGCCCGCCGGCTCACTAAGCTATTTGGTTAAGAAAACTATTTTTACTTGAAATGAATGATTAAATCAATACAGAGCCTGGGAAAAAGTCCCAGGCTCTTTGTGAAACACGAACTATCTAATCAAAACGTGTTCCAAAAGTCAGCCCTGACGTCCACTTCACAAACTATGGAAGATAGGCGCAAGCCTATCTTCCATAGTTTGTTCCAGTGGTTCAGGGCTCTTTTGACTTTTGTCACACTCTCGTCTATTTTTGGCTTTAAACCTTAGTCACTTCAATATTAATATCTTGGACTGGCTTGTCGCCTTGTTTCTTGCGTAAGAAGAAGACTTCGCGGACAATGACTTCTAATTGGTAAACCTCCACTTGGTCTTTATTGGTATAGTGGTTCATATGTAAGTTACCTACAATGCCAATTTCATCGCCCTTGTCCAGGTATTTATCAATCAGCTGGGCGGTCGCATTCCAAGCGGTAATGGGAATAAAATCGGTCTGCTTCTCTCCTCCGACAAAGCGGTTGACAGCCAGGGCATTGTTTAGGACTTGGTGTTTACTTTCCGTTTGGGTCATTTCAATGTCTCGGGCTAAGCGGCCAATCAGTTGGACTTGGTTCATTTCTTCACCTCCTCTCTTCCTATTAAGCCGCAAAGGGCGGACAATTTTCTCCTTTAAGAATTATTTATCTTTTGCATTCTTTGACAAATTTTTCCTAAAATTGCTTATAATAGGTAGGGAATAGGTCCTGCTGATGAGGCAGTGACCACCATCGACGCCTTATTAACAGGTGCAGGAGAAAAAGGAGGGCCGTGGCGTGAAAATTTTGATGATTGAAGATAATACCAGTGTGGCAGAAATGCTATCCATGTTCCTTGACCAAGAAGCGGGTTGGGAGAGTCATTTTTCCTATGATGGCCAAGAAGGGTACGACTACTTCAAGGCCCATGAAGATGAGATTGATATTGTGATTTTAGACCTCAACCTGCCGTCAAAGGATGGCATTAGCATCTGCCAAGATATCCGTAAAAGCAACCAAGATGTGATTATTATTATGCTGACAGCGCGGGATAGTGAGAGTGACCAAGTCTTGGGCTTGGGATTAGGGGCAGATGACTATATCACCAAACCCTTTAGCCCCTTGACCCTGGTGGCTAAGATGCACGCGCTACTGAGACGGCGGGATGCTAATGACAACCGGGAAAGCCAAGATCAAGAAGAGAAGAGCCTGATTAAGACCAAGTACTTAACCATTGACCCCAATACCCGGGAGGCTTCCTTTCACGGCCAAGCCATTGCTAATTTGACGCCCAAGGAATTTGATATTCTGGCCCTCTTAGCTTCCCACCCTAAGCAGGTCTTCACCCGCGACCACCTCTTGACCAGTTTGTGGGAAGACCCTTTCTACGGGGATGAGCGGACCGTAGATGCCCACATCAAAAAACTCCGCCAAAAGATGGAAAAGAACGGCCCCCAAGCCATTCGAACCGTCTGGGGTGTGGGTTATAAATACGATGAAAGTGGGGAGAAGTAAACTTGCGTTACTTATACCAACAATTAGCATCCTTTGCGATTTTGGTCTTGGTGACGGTTTGCGGACTCTCCTTTACCTTTTTTCGTTACACGGAGAGTCAGATCTATCAACAGGTCTTTGATGATTTAGAGACCGTCTATTCCGAAATCCAAGGCCGGCAAGTGTCTCGCGAGATGCTAGAAGAGGCTCAGAATTGGTTTGAAGATTCCTTTCAGATTAAGATTTTCTGGTATAACGCGGATAACCAACGCATCTATCCCCAGTCCCTCACTGACAAGGACAATGGCGACTATGCGGAACAAGGTCTTCCTCAAGATGACATTGTTTCCATGAAAGAGAAGGGCCGCTTAGGCTTGTTTGACTTCGACCTGGGCTTTACCGGGGATAGTCCCGATGCCTATGCCATTGCCGTCCCCTTAGAAGACGGCGATTCGGGCGACTACTCAGGTTACTTGGTGATTGGCCAGGCCGCGGGTGGGATTCGCCAAACCATTAACAAGTTAAAGGCCAATATCTTCCAAGGTGTGGCGATTTCGGTGGTAGCCGCGGTGATCCTAGCCATTCTGATGGCCCGCTACCAAACTTCGCGGATCAATCGCCTGCGTCAGGCTACGCGCTCGGTGACCCAAGGCCATTATCTGCAAATCCCTTCCGCCCACCGCGATGAGTTAGATGACTTGGCTGATGACTTCAACGACATGACGGCCTCCCTAGCCGAATCGGAAGTAGAGATCGAGCGCCAAGAACGCATGCGCCATCAATTGATTATGGATATCGCCCACGAATTGCGGACCCCGCTCACCACCATGAACGGTCTCTTGGAAGGCTTGCGCTACCATATCTTCCCCAAGGACAAGGAAGAACGGAGCTTGGAGCTCTTGCATAAGGAAACCCAGCGCTTGATCCGTTTAGTTAACGATAACTTGGACTATGAGAAAATCCGGGCCCATGAAATTGTCCTCAACCGGGTGACCTTTCCCGTTAAATCGGTTCTTGAAGAACTGGTGATTCAGGCCAAGGAACTGACCGACAAGAAAGATGACCGCATCGTCTTGCATTGTCCGGACGACTTGACCATGTATGCGGACATGGACCGCTTCCGGCAAATTATCTTTAACCTGGTCCACAATGCCATCCAGTTTACTGAATCCGGCACCATCACCATTGATGCTGACCTTGGCGAAGACCAGTGGACCACCATTCGCGTGCGCGACACCGGGATCGGGATGACCGAGAGCGAATTAGCCAATATTTGGGAACGTTTCTATAAAGTCGACCAATCGCGTAAGGCCTCAGCTTACGGCGAATCGGGGCTGGGACTGTCTATTGTGAAGCAACTTATGAAAGTCCATCAAGCCGATATCCGGGTGACTAGCGAAGTGGATAAGGGCACCCAATTTACCCTGCGTTTCCCGCCTGAAAGTCAAATCAAGACTAAAAATGAAAAGCAAGAGTCAACGACCAGTGACTCGCAAACTAGTGACGACGCCTCTGACCCGACTGATCCCAGCTAGATCCTCAAGCGGGAAGCGCCAGGGGGCGTTCAAAAAATTAACCAGAAGGAGACCTTCCTCATGTCTACCTATTCCTACCCAGCTAGGATGTCAAAAGCGATACTGATAAAGATAAGCTGTTTCCCTGACCCCCATAAAAAACTGCCGGTCAAAAAAAGTAGCTGGACTAGTGGGGAGCGGATTTCTCGATGATTTTTCTCGGCCCTCTCTATCACTTACTCGCTTACTTGTTGGCGGACCGGGTGAATCATTTTCCCCTGATCCGCCTCTTAGTTTTTTCTCTCGATAAAACCATCCTCTATGTTTTAATTTTTCTGGCTATTTCCGCCCTAATCGCCCATGTGAAAAAGTGCCGCCAAGCCCAGTGGCAGGTCGATTGGTCCAAGTACGGCCATGTCTTAGCCCTCTTTGTCTACTTGGTCCTCCTCCTCCACCTCACCGTCTTACGCTACGACTGGCAGTGGTGGCGCTTATCCCTAGTTCCTGGAGTAACTTTACGGGACTTCCACTGGCTGCCCTTGGTGGATACCATCAAACTGGCCTATGGGGATTCCAGTTTTTCCTATTGGTATAACTTTTTTGGCAATGTCTTGTGGTTTATTCCCTTTGGCTGGTTGCTGGCTTATTTCTTCCAGGGACAACGGAGTTTCTTCCGGGTTCTCTTTATGGGGATGGGCTTTTCCTTTATGATTGAATGTGGCCAGCTCTTCCTGGGTACGGGCCTGGGCCATATTGATGACGTGATTTTTAACAGTATGGGCGTGGTGATTGGCCATTTTGCCTATGACTTTAAACATTTCTTTCTAATGAAACATGAAAGCAGGTAAAGTATGCGAACACTCACTCTGAAGAAACGCGCCAGTCAAGCGGCTCGCGCGGGACGCTTATTATTAAAAGAACAGGACTTCGTCAAGCCACCTCACTTTGAAGAGGGCGACTTGGTCCAAGTCCAAGACCAAGCCGGCGACTTCCTTGCCTTAGCCTATCTGGCCAGGCAAAATAAAGGCATTGGTTGGATCTATAGCTATGACCGCCAGACCAAGTGGGGGCAAGCCTTCTTCCAAGACCTCTTTCAAAGCGCCAAGGACAAGCGCCAGGGGCTCTTCCACGATGACTTGACCACTGCCTTCCGGGTCTTTAACGGGGAGGGTGATGGTTTAGGCGGTTTGACGGTGGATTACTACGCCGGCTACCTGCTCCTGCAATGGTATTCTCTGGGAATTTACCAGAACCAGGCAGCCATTATTGAAGCGCTAAAGGCAGTCTACCCTGAAGCCATCGCCATGGAAGGGAAGAACCGCTTCAAGAGTCAAGCTGTGCCCCATAAAAATGAAAAACTCTGGGGCCAAGTAACGGACCAACCAGTTATGATTAAGGAGAACGGGATCAATTATGTCACCCGTCTGGCAGATGGCTGGATGACGGGGATCTTCCTAGACCAGAGACTGGTCCGTGATTACCTGATGTCAAGACTAGCCCTAGGAAAACGGGTGCTCAACACTTTTTCCTATACGGGTGCCTTTTCCCTGGCGGCTGCTATGGGTGGTGCCTTGTCAACCACTTCTGTGGACCTGGCCAACCGGACCAAGGAACTCACTGCGGAACAGTTTGCCGCCAACGGGATTGACCTAGGAGATAGTCATAAGGTTTATGTTATGGATACCTTTGACTATTTTGCCTACGCTAAGCGCCATGACCTGACTTATGATGTGATCGTGATGGACCCGCCCAGTTTTGCCCGTAATGGTAAGCAGATCTTCAAGGTGACGGAACAATACCCCCAACTGGTCCACGATGCCTTGGAGATTCTCAGCCCGGGTGGGTATCTGATCTGTTCCACCAATGCGGCCAACTATTCGCCCAAAGCCTTTCAAGCGGATATTAACCAGGGAGCCAAGGCTGGTGGCCATCAGATTAAATTAGTAGAAAGCTTCCACCTGCCTGATGATTTTCCGGTACCGCCTCTTAGTCCTGAGAGCGATTATCTAAAGGTTAAGGTCTACCAAAAGCAGAAATAGACTGATAGTTTGAGGAAAGCTATAAATAAGTAAATAGTTATGGGAAAAATTTCAAAAAAGTATATGTAAGCCCTTACATATGTTAGAAGATCGTGTTACAATAGATGCGAAGCAATCGAGAGATTGCATCATCCTTTCATTTTTGTTTTTTTCCTTTACAACCCACTCAGACAGTGGGTTGTTTTTTTGTACTTAATTTTTTTATTTTCTTAGTGGGATTCCCTATAATAGGGTTAAGTATAAATTGTGAGGAGGGTAGTGATGCGGATTGTTGATTATCTTAAGGCGAATATGGACCAGTCCTTTTCTGATTTGGCGCTTAATGAAGTGGATATTGCGGCTTTAACGGAGTTGAGTAACCTGCCTATCGCTGGGCTTTTGCCGAATGATTTGAGTGGGGAGGACTATTGGGATCTACCCACCCTCTACCAGGCTTTAAAGGACCAAGACTATTCCTTTCAAGGCTTGTGGCAGTGGATCATGGACGGCCGCTATGAACTTTTGGAAGCCATGGTGGGTAGCCAGCGTTTTCAAGACGTCCGCCTCTATGGCTTTGATTCCCAGTTGAACCGGGAGGCGGTGCTTCAGTTTGCGGCCTTGGTGGTGGAAGTACCTGATCACTTTAAGATCATTGCCTTTCGGGGGACTGACGACCACTTAGTTGGTTGGCGGGAGAATTTCAAACTGGCCTACCAAAAAGCCATGCCCTCACAAAAGTCAGCCACGGACTACCTGCGTCAGGTGCTTGATTATACGACCGACTCTGAGGAAACCATTATTGTTGCTGGTCATTCCAAAGGTGGCAACTTGGCTGTTGTTGCTTCTATCCAACAAGACAAGGCCTACCAAGACCGCCTGAGCGCGGTGTATGCCTTTGATTCGCCCGGTATCCACCGTGAAACTCTAGCCCAGGAAAACTTTCACCGGATTCAAGGGCGGATTCATGAATATGTGCCTGAGGATTCCCTGATTGGGATCATTCTCTATGCGGCGGTTAAGCCTGTGGTGGTGAGAAGTTCGGGGATTTCCCTCATGCAACATCTGATGGAGATGTGGGAGGTGGAAGATACCCACTTTAAGCAAGTCCAAAGCACCACCCCAACCAGCCAGCTGGCCCAAGCCACCATGAATGTCTGGATGCAGTGGCAGGGGCAAGAAAATATTGAGCGCTTCTTCTTCCTAGTCTTTGAACTTTTAAACCAAACCGGGATTGATAGTTTCAAGGATGTTGACCAGGATTTCTCCGGCTTCATTGGTAATTTGTACCGGGAAGGCAAGTCTTTAGATCGGTCGACCCAGCGTTTTTTGATGTCGACTCTGAATGACTTGGTTTTGATTGGGCGGGCCTTGAAGCGCAGGCGCCGGACCAGTGAGGACACTTATTATCCCCAATCCATCAAGAATGAAGTCCTCCAACAAGTTAGTCACTGGCACCAAGACCAACCCTGGGTAAGCGTCTTGGTTGGGGGCGCCTTAATCTTCTCGGGGCTGGTTCTTTTGGTTAAACCCAGTTATGACTTAAGCTTTCTAGCCGGATTTTTCCTTTTAATTATCTTTATTTCGGGGCTCTGGGACCTGCGTTACTTTTGGACCCAGCCGGAGTCGCGCTTACGGGGGACTTACTTATTGGCGGCTATTTTAGCCTTTGTCCTCTCAGGAGCTGGCATTTATTTTGGCGGCCGTTTCCTCCCTATTCAAGTGGGGGTGTGGATGATTGGTCTGAGTCTGATCCGTGTTTGGCAATTTTACCGCATCCATACTGACCATTGGGATATTCCGGTGAGCGGGATTGTGCTGTCGCTAGCGACTTTTGCCATGGGCATCCTCCTCATTGGCCAACCCCGGCTTTCTGCCTACCTGCCCATCCTTCTGGCCCTGGCTTTCATTCTCCTGGGCTTAGTCATGGTGGTGTCCTTAATCATCTACCAACGGGAAAGTGAACTCTATGACTTCATCGACCACTGGGAAGAAGAAAAATAAAGGGCTTTACTTTTTAAAAGCGGTGAATTTATGGCATCATAAAAGTGCGGAAGGGTACAGATATCCGCCATGACAATCAAAATAGCCAAGATAGTTCAAGATCCTGGCCATTCTTAGCTATGCGGTTTAGCGGGTGAACTAGAATTTCTCAATTTTATTCTCACTAAAAGTGGGGCAACGATGAAGGTGAAGATTTCTTTAATTATAATCAACATCCCCATTCTAGGGCAGCTATCATATTATGGGTTGTCATGAATTTATGTAGCTAGCCCATTGGGAAATAGAAAAGCCGACGTTCAGGATGAGCGTCGGCTTTTTTGCTGGTTTATCAGCAGTTTTAGTCTATTCGCCACCGGTGATTCCGATTGCTTCGCCGGTAATTTTAGCGGCACCGTCAGAGGCTAAGAAGACCGCTAAGGCACCAATTTCTTCCGGTTCAATGAGTTCTTTCATCCATTGAGCTCCTAAGATATGGGTTTCTAGGGCTTCTTGTTTGGAAGTGCCATCTTTTTCAGCCAGGTCACCTAATTGATTTTGGATTAAATCAGTATTGGTAGCGCCTGGTAGGATAGAGTTAGCGGTCACGCCGGATTGAGCATATTCCATGGCAACGGTATCGGTGAAACCAATTTGACCATATTTAGCTGCCACATAAGCTGACTTGTATTTATCTGGACGACGACCATGACCGGAAGAAATGGTAATGACCCGGCCCCATTCATTTTTAGTCATGTAGGGAAGGGAATATTTGGTCATGAGGAAAGTCCCGGTTAAGATGGTACCGATCACTTGGTCCCAGTCAGAAAGTGGGAAGTCTTCCACGGAATGAATTCTTTGTAAGCCGGCATTGTTAACTAAGACATCAATGTCACCGAGTTCTTTGGCGATAGCTTCGGTGGTTGCTTTAACTTCGTCTTCAACTTGGATGTCACAAGGGAATCCGTAAAGATTTTCATGTCCTTCAGCAGCCTTGTCTAATTTTTCCTTGGTCCGACCGAGAATAGCGACCTTGTCACCGTTCTCTGCAAAGCTCTTAGCGATAGCTAGGCCAATTCCTGACCCGCCACCAGTGACAACAACAACGCGATTGGTATTTGCCATAAATGAGTCCTCCTTATGAATATCTGTTAAACATTGTTTCTACAATAAAAGATGTGATTGGTGTACTTAGGTAAGGAATCTCCCTCCTTGGTCCTTCCTCACATCCTTTCTATTGATGTGGCTCAACTCGTTCCCATTTGAGTTGGTCTTCTGGGTGGAGTCCGTTGTAGATCGATAGGATCTTGCCGTCAATTTGGCCAACACGCGGTTGGGCTTGGCCTTCCCAAGTCGGGTTCATGGAGACGTCCATGTGGTGGGTGACTTCCCCTTTTTCTTCATCGACTTCAAAACGACCGGAATAGGCCATATAGCCGTGGGCGGCTTCTGCATTTCTTCGGTAGTCCCGGTGTGGATATCGCCTGATTCGTATGGTGTCCGGCCGACTTTGGATAATTGAGCGGACATGTAGCCATCAGGGTTGTACATAATAAAGCCCTTAGCGTCCTTGCCAAAAGGATAAACCTTTTCCCCGTCTTTTTCGGTTTCGTATGAAAGTAAACGCCAGGTACCAATTAATTGATCACGCATTGACATAGTTCTTCCTCCTCATGTTTTATTCTTGGTGGCCAGATTTTGACCACCTGCTATTTTCATTATAAGGGTAATAGTCAGAAAAAGCTGGAAATTCAACTTGTGGATTTATCGACGCAAAAAATAACAGAGAATAAAAAGCCCTGACTGCCACTTTAACTAGGAGAGTGGCGGTCAGGGTTAACTGCTTCAGATTGTTTTAGTCTTTATTGAGAAGTTGGTTGAGTTGATCTTGGAGTTTTTGGGCGACCCGGTCACGTTCTTGGCGGAAGTTTTCTTTTGGACCTTGGAAGGTGACTGCCTGCCCGCAATAGATTTTATGGGTCTTTCGATTGGCGTAGAGGGGGACAAATTGGATATGGCGGTGGTATTTGCGGTAGTAGAGTTTCTCCAAATGGAGGAAGCCTTCATAGATTTTTCCCACAGGTTGGTCCTTACTTTGATAGTCCACATCAGGGAAGATAGTGACAGGGACGCGCTCTTCTAGGGCTTGGAGGCTAGTAGTGAAGGTCTTCTTAAGCTGGCGGCTCCCCCGATAAACGGGAATGACCCGAGCTTGCTTGAGGAAGAATGCCACGATCCAGGCCGCTGGAAAAGCCAAGAGCTTGGCGATGGCTTTAGGAAGATGGAAACGTTGGGTAAAGGTATAGTCCACAAAATGTTGGTAGCAGGCCTTAGGGTCGGTCAACTTGGCCAGGACCCAGATCCGCATAAAAATGGTGGTCCAGATAATAATTTTAAGCGGGCCTCTGAGGTTCTCATGGTGGGAGACAAAGACGGTCGGTTGGCTCAAGTCGGGGATCGTGTCTTGGTCGAGCCGGTATGTGGGTATAAACAGGCGAACAATTCCTCTCAAAAAGCGTAAAACTGGACCAAATTCTTTTTCCATTTTCCTCTACTCCCCTAAAAACTGATAAAAAAACCATAATATAATTCGACTTTTTTGTCCAATAAAAATCACTTAGTGTGCGACAAATGCGTCATAGAGAAGACCACTGCGCCTATCATTGCTCGCCTCTATGGTAAAATAAAGCCAACAGACCCAGTATAAAGGAGATTATTTATGAAGATTATTTTTTCCCCGGCCAAGGAAATGTCCCTCGACCAGCCGCGCCAGGAAGACTGGCAACTTAACCCTCAAAGTCAAGCAGTGGTCCAGGCCTTGAAGTCCTTGAGTCCAGAAGAAGTGGCGAAAACTTTAAAGGTGAAGGACAAGTTGCTAGAGACCAACTTAGCTTATATAGAAGGTTTTGACCAAGGTAAGACTTACCCGGCCATTAGTCTCTACCATGGCTTGGCCTACCGGCAGCTGGACTTGGATTTACAAGACCCGACAATCCAAGCCTACCTTGACCAGCAAGTGCGGATTTTGTCAGCGCTCTACGGGTCCATCCCTGCCACCCAACCCATTAAGCCCTACCGCCTGGACCTGTCCATGCCGCTGAAAGTGGAGGGGCAGTCCCTCAGAAAATTCTGGCACGGGACTTTTGACCAGGCCTTTGCGGCGGGTGAAAGGATTCTTAACTTAGCCAGCCAGGAATTTGCTAGCTTGTTGGATGTGGACCGCTATGACTGGATCGATGTGGATTTTTACCAGATCAAAGACGGCAAAATCAAACAGCACTCCACGATTGCCAAGAAGGGCCGGGGTGCTCTCTTGAATTACCTGGTTAACCAGCAAGTCACTGATCTGAGTCAGGTCCAAGCCTTTTCTGAGGCGGGTTATCGCTACTTGGCTGAGGAGTCGGATGACGAGCGCTTAACCTTTGTCCAAGACCTTGATTAAGTCCTGAGCTCCAAGCTCTGAAAATTAATCGAAAAGCTCTGTTATTCCCCAAGGTTCATGGTAAACTATCCCTAAAATGAAATGCTGGTTGACTAGCCATAAAAAGGAGCAGAAAAAATGTTTGGATTCTTAAAGAAAAAAGCAAAAAACACCTCAGTAGAACTTGAAGCGATTGCTAATGGACAATTGGTGGCCTTAGAATCGGTCTCTGACCCCGTATTTAGTCAAAAGATGATGGGCGACGGTTTTGCCATTGAACCCAATGAGGGCACCGTTTATGCCCCAGTCAATGGGACGGTCACGACCGTTTTTCCTACCCAACATGCCATTGGAATTGAAAGTGATGAAGGCCTGGAGATCCTCCTCCACTTAGGTTTTAATACCGTTGACTTGGATGGCAAACCTTTTACTTCTCAAGTAGCTGCGGGTGAACAAGTCAAAGCCGGCCAAGTCTTGACCCAAATGGACTTAGACGCCGTTCGCCAAGCCGGCGCAGAAACCACCTGTGTGGTCGTCCTCACCCAGGCAGACCAAGTTGAAAGCCTGGAAGTGGCCGATCCTAAGGCTGTTAAAGCAGGGGATAAGGTCGCCCAAGTGACCTTAAAGGGCTAAAGTGAAGCTTTGATGGCTTGATGAATCACTTTAGCTAGCTTGAATGAGCCTGAAAGGCAATTTTTACCTGCATTTTGGCCCATTCATTTTAATGCGGGGTCAACTTATGGTAGAATAGAAACGATTGAAATCTTTACAGACAAGAGGAGATGGCTAAATTTATGTCCGATAAGATCAGAGTGCGCTATGCGCCAAGTCCAACAGGCTACTTACACATTGGGAATGCGCGTACCGCTTTGTTTAACTACTTATTCGCCCGTCACGAAGGTGGCGACTTCATTATCCGTATCGAAGACACCGATAAAAAACGGAATGTGGCTGATGGTGAGAAGAGCCAAATTGACAACTTGAAATGGTTAGGTTTGGATTGGGACGAAAGCCCAGAAAATCCAGGTCAATACGGCCCTTACCGCCAATCCGAACGTTACGATATTTACCAAAAATATATTGACCAATTGATCGAGCAAGGGGCCGCTTACTATGCCTTTGATACCGAAGAAGAATTAGAAGCTGCCCGTGAAGCCCAAAAAGCAGCCGGGATCATGCCTCACTATGAAGGCACCTGGCGTGACCGTTCGGATGAAGACATCCAAGCTGCCCGAGACGAAGGGCGTCCTGAAACCGTCCGTTTTCGGATTCCAGAAGGGGAAACCTATACCTTTGACGATATGGTTAAAGGAGAGGTCAGCATCCACTCTGAAGATATTGGTGGCGACTTTATTATCTGGAAGAAAGATAAGTCCCCAACCTATAACTTCGCTGTGGTGGTTGACGACCACTTGATGGAAATTACCCATGTTTTACGTGGGGATGACCACTTGTCTAACACCCCTAAACAAATCATGATCTACCAAGCTTTAGGCTGGGAAGCGCCTGTCTTTGGTCACATGTCCTTGATTACCAGTGCTGAAACCGGGAAGAAATTATCCAAGCGTGATGGCTCTATTATTCAATTTATTGAACAATACCGTGATCTTGGTTACCTACCCGAAGCAATCTTTAACTTTATCGCCTTATTGGGTTGGTCACCAAAAGGGGAAGAAGAAATTTTCTCCAAGGAAGAATTCATTGAAATCTTTGACCCTAACCGCTTAAGCAAGTCACCAGCTGCCTTTGATAATAAGAAATTGGAATGGATCAACAACCGCTACATGAAGGCTGCTGACGAAGAAACCGTTGCCCGCCTTGCCATTCCTCACCTGCAAGCAGCTGGCCGGGTATCAGACGACCCCAGTGAGGAAGAATTGGCTTGGACCAAGAAATTAGTTTCCCTATATAAGGATGAAATGTCCTACGCCAAACAAATTGTCGACTTGTCCGACATGTTCTTCCACGATTCCTTAGAAGTGGACGAACGCGGTAAGGAAATCTTGTCAGCAGACACCGCCTATGAAGTGGTTAAAGACTTTAACGATAAATTGGACGCCATCGAACCTTTCGATGAAGAACACATCATGGCGGCCATTAAACAAGTTCAAAAAGACACCGGCATCAAGGGTAAAAACCTCTACATGCCACTGCGTGTCGCGACTTCCGGTAAGGAACACGGTCCGTCCATCGGCTTAACCATTGAAGTCATGGGTAAGGAAAAGACCAAACACCATCTCGAAGAAGCCTTAAGTAAGATGGGAAAAGCTGAATAAGAGAATTTAGTAAAGAAACTTAGCTGCCTGATTGGGTAGCTAAGTTTTTATTTTGTTTAGCTGCTTTTGTTATACTATATTTATAATATTGATAAGTTTAGAAATGAGCGTGTGTTTGATGGAGATTGCAATTAAGCGGGCTTATGCCGATTATGATCCTAACGATGGTGAGCGGATTTTAGTGGACCGCTTGTGGCCGCGTGGGGTCAAGAAGGAAGATGCCCATGTGGACGAATGGGAGAAGGATGTGGCGCCAAGTGACGACTTGCGTAAGACCTTCCACCAACACCCTAACCACTTTGACCGCTTTAAGTCAGCCTACAAGCAAGAACTCAACCAAAATCGAGATGCCCATGAGGCCTGCCAGCGTTTGTGTCGCAAGGCGGCTGACCATAAGATAAGCTTAATCTATAGTTCCAAAAATGAAAGTGAAAATAATGCTGTTGTGTTACGTGAGCACCTGCTAGCCATGCGGGTCTATTAGAAAGAAGTGAGGCCGATGAAGCGATGGCTTAGAATAGCCTTAATTGGTATAGTGATGTCTGCTTTACAGCTGGTATTTGACCTGTTTTTACCCAACCCCTCCTTTCAAGGGATCCTCCCGCCTTCGCCCTTATTGGAATCGGGAAATTATCCGATCTTGGCGTTTCTAGTGGGCTGGCTGGTCTTTACCTTGATGACGGCGGGTTATGAACTGATTGATCTCCGCTTGCCAGGGACCAAGCGTTATAAAACCTGGGTTTACCTGGCCTGTGAGCTGGTCGTCTTCATCCTTTACCTGTGTGAACCCTTGCCCCACCGCCTGCCGGTTGATTATTTCTTAAATTCGCTCAAGGCGGTTCTGGTCTTCATGGTCCAAGGGGCTCTGATTGAGAAATTATTGGCCACCAAACGCCAACACTACCAACGCAAGCCCTTTATCTATAACCGGGCCCTCTTGGTCTATACCTTGTCCATGGTGATTTTTCGTTTCTTTGCCTATCGGGGTTTGGATATTTATAGTTTAGGCGATGACAATCTAACTATTTCTCTAGTCTGGGCAGCCATGTTGGGACTGACCATGGGTGGCGTCTTTTGCGTCTTGCAACGTTATCTCAGGCGCCAAGATAAGAAAGGCAAAAACTACCAGTTTACCTGGGGCTTTTTTGCGCCGGCCGTTTTGGCCTACCACGCCTTCTTTGCCTTACGCTATGAGATTGCCCTGGTTGATGTAGTGAGCCGGGCGGGAGTGGATATTATGGCGGTCTTCTTGGCCACCTGGATTGTCCTCCACTGGCAAATCGATGAACTAGCCGGGGTCAAGCAAAAGCCAACCGTGTCCGGTGAAATTTAATGAATCAGAAAGGGGAAGGCCATGGAAGCCGTAAAATTAGTTGAATTAATGGGAACTGTGATTGAAATGAAAGTTGGCCACCCGGAGGCAGAGGCTCTCTTGGAAAAGAGCGAGGCCAAGTTACGCGATTATGAGTACCGCTTTTCCGCTAACCGTGATGATTCCATGTTGATGCAGGTCAACCAGGCAGCGGGGAAGGCGGCTGTTGCGGTGGATGAGGACCTCTTTGACCTGATCCAACTGGCTAAGAAAGTCTCGGTCTCAACAGAAGGCCGCTTTAACTTAGCTATTGGCCCCTTGGTTAAGCTCTGGCATATCGGCTTTTCCGATGCCCGGGTGCCTAGCCAAGAAGAAATCGACGAACGTCTGGATTTGATTGATCCCCATAAGGTCCAGCTGGATCCGACCACCCATAAGGTCTATTTAGAAAAGGAAGGCATGGAGATTGACCTGGGGGCTATTGCCAAGGGCTATTTTGCTGACCAGATTGTGGCCGACTGGCGCCAGGCTGGAGCTGACTATGGTTTGATTAACCTGGGCGGCAATGTCCTAGTCATGGGAGATGCTCCCAACCGCGCGGACGGCTTTTGGCGGATCGGTATCCAACGTCCAGACGCCATTCGAGGTGAAATTATGGCCACGGTCCCGGTCAAAAACCAGTCCGTGGTCACTTCAGGAATCTATGAACGCTCATTTAAGCAAGAAGGCCAGTCCTACCACCATATCCTGGATTCAAAGACCGGTTACCCGATTGAAACCGACCTGGCATCATTAACAATTATCGCGCCCCAATCGGTTTTCTGTGAGATTTGGACCACGTCACTCTTTGCTTTGAGTTCAGAAGAAGCAGTGGCTGCCATCGATGACTTAAAAGGGATTGAGGGCTTAGTTGTGACCCAGGCTGGTAAAATATTGGTCAGCCGGGCCTTAGCCTAGTGGTAGAGAGAAATTAAGCGCTTTTTTAGACCCTGATGTGATATGATAAAAGCGACTGAGGAAAGGTGTAGGCACTTTCAAAAAAGGAGCGTGACATGGACCGATGGCTAAGGTAACCAATTTGACCTTAAGGCATAAGTTAGCTTATAAAATTTTTATCCGAAATTATACTGAAGCGGGGACTTTTCAAGCAGTCATCCCTGACTTAGCCCGCCTCAAGGACTTGGGCGTGGATATTTTAATTTTGGCGTCGATTTTTCCCGTGACCGACCAGCATCCAGAAGGTGAGGTTGGCAATCCGAACTTTGTCAAGAATTTTATGGATGTGGACCCGGCCTATGGGACTATGGAGGATTTCAAGGACTTGGTTCATGCCGTCCACCAGGCGGGAATCCAGCTGGTGATTGAGTTCCCCATGACCCAATTGGCCAAGGATTCAGAGGTCATTCAAGACCGACCGAACTACTTCTTGCGCAATAAGGAAGGCCAGGTCTATACCCGC
This sequence comes from Aerococcus sp. Group 2, assembly GCF_905125285.1. Taxonomy (NCBI): domain Bacteria; kingdom Bacillati; phylum Bacillota; class Bacilli; order Lactobacillales; family Aerococcaceae; genus Aerococcus; species Aerococcus sp. Group 2. The sequence continues at coordinate 324,202 of NZ_CAJHPA010000003.1, forward strand.
TTTCCAGGTTATGAAAAGGGGGTTGACCTTGACTTTTCTAACCCCAAACTATGGGATGAATTGATTGCTACCTTGAAGGAGTGGGCCCTCTATGTGGATGGTTTTTCCATTCGCGATGCCCAATTGATCCGCACCGAGTTTTGGAATAGTGCCCGGGCAGAAGTGGAGGACGTCCATCCTTATTTCTACTGGATGGGCAACCTCCTGACCGACAATACTATGTTTCGTTTGCGGATGAATAATGTCCACTATTCGACTGAAGGGGAGCTTTATAGTAACTTTGACGTCCTGGACGAGGGCAATTTAGCGGAATTTTACCTGCGTTTCTACCACGGAATTTTAGATTTGGATAATCTGATCTATGTCCTGAATTTAAGCGAGATTCAGCTGCCCTTTACCGCCGTGAAAAACCGGGCCCTGGAGTTTGCTAACCACCCCCGGGTCGCTTCCCATGTCAAGACCAAGGCTGATTTGCGGAATTGGACCGCCTTTTCTCTCTTTAAGAAGGGGATGGCCCATTTGATTATGGGGCAAGAATACGGCCTAGAGGATTCCATTCCCTGGGACAAGGCGGAAAGTATGGACTGGACACCCCAAGAAGACATGACTGAGATGATCCAACGCCTCTCTTTGATTAAGAAGCGCGAAGCCTGCAAGAGCGGCTATTTCTTCTATCGGGGCGTCAAGCCCAATATCATTATTTGTGGCTACCATTATTACAAGCAACACTTGTTTGGCATTTTTAAATTGAAGACTGATGACCAAACGCCTTGTGAAGTGGAGCTCTCCCTGCCTTCAGGCGACTATACCAACTTGTTGAACGATGACACCTATACGGTGACTGATGGCCGCTTGTGCTTGGGCCAAGATCCTGTCATTATTTCCTACGAAGGTGATATGGAGGTTCAGGTCAATAGCCAAGCCCATGACTTCTTAATCCATTAGAAAATGAAAGGAATTTAAAGCAATGTATCGATTAGCTGCTTTTGACGTTGATGGCACCCTGTTAAAGAGTGACTCCAGCTTGAGTGAGGCCACCCACCAGGCCCTAAAGACCATGAAGGAGTCTGGCATTGAAATCGTAATTTCTTCCGGCCGGCCCCTGCCTGGGGTGGAGATGATCCAAGACCTGGTCGGTAAGGACTTGGTTCGCTATTTATCCAGCTTCAATGGCGGTCGGATTGTGGATACTTGGTCAGATAACCAGGTGATCTTTGAAGCTATTCTTCCCCCTGCTGAAGTTGGGGAAATTTGTGACTTTCTAGCCGACTATGACGTGGATATCAATACCTATGACGACCACAATGTCCTCGGCCTCAAGGAACCCAACCATCAATACATGGCTCATGAAGCCCAGTTAACCGGGATGCCCATTAAGATTGAAAACTTCGTTGAAAACGAAACTAAGGTCAATAAACTGATGGTGACCGGAGAGCCGGCCTACTTAGAAACGGTTCGCCAAGACCTGCCTGAAGACTGGTTTGACCGCTGGAATATTGTGAAGTCTGCGCCTTATTTCTTAGAATTTAACCCGGTTGATGCCAATAAGGGGGCCGGACTAGCTCATTTGAGCCAAGAAATTGGTGTCGACCAAGAGCAAACCATGGCCTTTGGGGACCAGGAAAATGACCTGACCATGATTGAATGGGCTGGCTTGGGTGTTGCCATGGGCAATGCGGTGGACAGCGTTAAGGCGGTGGCTGACTTTGTGACCCACACCAATGATGAAGAGGGGATCAGCCATGTGGTTGACCAGTTTATTACAAAAAACTAGCTAGCGAATGGATTCAGTGAGCGGTAAAATAGGCGCTGAGGAGGAAGAGCCATGTTAAAAGACTACCAAGCCTTTTTCAGGGACTATGAGGGCCAGCCTCTGGGGGTGGAGCGCTTTTATGCGGTCTTAATTCCCATTGTTTCTCTTAAGGGCCAAGGACCGGCCTTGCTCTATGAACACCGGGCTCCGGGCATCTCCCAAGCCGGCGATGCCGCTTTTCCGGGTGGCCGGGTGGAAGCAGGGGAAAGCTTTGCCCAGGCGGCCGTCCGAGAAACTCAAGAAGAGCTGGGACTCGACCGGGATAAGATCCAAGTCCTGGGCGAGATGGACTATATTGTTCAGACCAAGCGGGTGATTGCGGCCTATGTGGCCTATTTAACTATCGACCACTTGGATGACTTAGCCGTTAACCAAGATGAGGTCAAGCATGTCTTTACCGTGCCCTTAGCTGACCTGGACTTGGACCAGCCTGAAATTTACCGGATGGAATCTAAACTTGACCGTGGCCATCACTTCCCTTATGATCGTATTCCAGGAGGGAAAAACTACCGCTTCAAGAACTATGTGGAGGAAATCCCTTTTTATAATATTGATCAAGAAAATCTTTGGGGGTTAACGGCCCAACTGACCCAGCGCTTCGTTCAGTTGACCGCTCACTTACGGAAAGGAGCTAGCGATGGCTAGAAGAAAAAATACCGCCCTACAAAATAAAACCATCAGTAGTTTATTTATTGCGATTTTAATTATGCAGACCTTTGTCCCTTGGATCGGCTACATTCCCTTGGGGCCAGCCAATGTAACCATCATCCATATCACTGTTATTGCTGGAGGCATGGTCTTGGGACCAGCTTCAGGAGCCATGTTGGGCTTAGTGTGGGGCGTTTTGTCCCTCTTCCATAACATGATCCAACCCACCATCCTGTCACCGATCTTTTTAAATCCCTTGGTGTCGGTGCTGCCCCGGGTCTGTGTCGGTTTTTTGTCGGGCTGGGCAGCCAAGTTCTTAGGCAAATGGCTACGTCCTGAAATCAGCCGGGTGATTGTGGGGGCTTTGGGGACCATTACCAATACTTCCCTGGTCATTATCATGACCGCCCTCTTCAGTGCCGAAGCCTATGCTAATGCCTTGAATATTCCCGAAACGGCCGTTTTAGGGACCTTTGTGGGGGCCTTAGGACTTAACTTTATTTTTGAAATCATCGCGGCAGCTGTTTTGGTACCTATCATCGGCAGTGTCTTTGACCGAGTGAGAAAATAGGTCTTTTTTTATTTTGTATCAAATTAAGCCAACGTCCCGCTTCTTACTTTTTGCGAGTAGGAAGGGACGTTTTTTTAAAGGAGTTTTTATGCGTTTACTGGATCTTATTCAAGCAGAATGTCACTTATCAGCCACCAAGGCCAAACGTCTTATCCATGCCGGGGAGATCTTCTATAAGGGCCAGCCCCTAGTCGACATTAACCAGGCCGTAGACCCCGACTTGATGGCGATTGATTACCAGGGCAAGCGGATTGGCTTGGGCTTAGGCCACCACTATCTGGTCTATAACAAGGCAGCAGGACAAGTTTCCGCCAAAAAAGACGCCCATTGTCCCACGCCATACGACCACTTACCTGAATGCTACCAGGGGACGTCGATTGTGGGGCGCTTGGACCGGGACGTGGAAGGTTTGCTCTTGTTAACCGATAATGGCCAGCTCCATTACTTTCTCGAGCATGCCCGCTTCCACATACCCAAGACCTACCAAGTAACCGTCAATGGCGACTTGGGAGCTGACCTGGTGGAAAAATTCCAGGCCGGGGTGACTTTTGCAGATGGGACGACTTGCCGGCCAGCCCAACTAGAAATTATTGGCCCTCGCCAGGCTTACTTGACCATTGACCAGGGCATGCGCCACCAGGTCAAGAAGATGTTTCTCGCCAATGGACTCAAGGTCAGCTACTTAAAACGTCTGTCTTTGGGCCCGCTCCGGCTGGACCCTGACCTGAAAACTGGCCACTTCCGCCCCTTAACTGGAGAAGAAAGCGAACGAATTGTTAAAATCATGGAAAATAATTCGCGAAATCACTTGATAACTGATAAGAATTCCGTATAATAGGAATGTATGATTTAATAATGTTCGTATTTAAGAAAGGAAACTCTACCTATGTCAAGCACGCCTCGTAACTCGCACTTAGAAGCCGGTATTGATGACAAGATTCCTGCCTCTGAAGCGCTAACCCTGGGTTTACAGCATGGCCTGTCCATGAATGTTTATATTGGCCCTATGATTATCGCTGGGATTGTCGGCCTGAGCACCGGTCAAATGTCAGCCGTGATTCAATCGACCTTTATCGCTTGTGGCCTGGCTATGATTATCCAAACCAAGCTCATGCACCTGCCTGTAGCGCAAGGGGCTTCCTTTATTCCCATTGCGGCCATTAGTGGGATTGCCTTGGCCAATGGCGGTGGTATTGCCGGTTGGGGCGTCGCCATGTCGGCAGCCTTAGTAGGGGCCTTGGGATTACTCTTACTGGGTTTTTCCGGTTTGATGGATAAATTTGTTAACTACTTTATCCCGCAAATTGTAGGGGCTGTCCTCTTACTCTGTATCGGCCTGTCTTTGATGCCAGCAGCGGTGAATAACATCTACACCGCGCCCCAAGCCAGTGTCGGTCAAAATTTAATCCTGGGTCTGGTAGCCATCATTAGCATGGTAACCGCCACGCTCTTAGGAAATCGCCTGACTGGTTTTGCCGGTAAGATCTGCCGGATCGGCTCGATTTTGATTACCTTCTTAATTGGCTGTGTCCTGGCCCAGTTTATGGGAGTCTTAGATCTGAGTCCGGTGGCGGACGCGCCATGGTTTAGTTTACCCATGGTTATGTTTAAAGATTTTTCCTTCCAATTTGACCTCCCATCGGTTCTAACCATGCTGGTGATCTATTTACTGCTCTTGTCCGAGTCGACTGGAGCCTGGATTGCCCTAGCTAATGCTTCAGAAAGCCCATTAAGCAAGGAACGGATTAATAAAGGGGTGGTGGGGGAAGCCTTGGGTTGTCTCTTGACCAGTTTCTTGGGGACCAGCCCGGTAACAGGATTTTCATCCAATGCAGGGATTATTTCCCTCACCCGGGTCGCCAGTCTCCCTGTTTTCTACTATGCCGGCGGACTCTTTATCCTCTTTGGCCTGTCTGGAAAATTATCAGCCTTGATTTCAGTCATTCCAGGAGCCGTTATTGGTGGGGTCTTCCTGGTCATCTGTGGAACGATTTTTCTAGCCGGTCTGCAAAGCTTACAAAACGTGGAAATCAAGGAAAAGGAAACCTTCCTGATTGCCTTATCGGTAGGGACGGTGGTCTTGATCCAATACATGCCTAACGATTTCCTCTTGAGCCTACCACCCGTTCTCCAATATTTCTTCGGTTCACCCATTTCAGTGGCCTCCATTGTAGCCATGGCCCTAAATAAGGTCTTACCTGAAGGCTAATAACTATTCAAGCTGTTAAAGCATTCTCCTTGGAGGGTGCTTTTTTATTTTTCCTATGGCCATTTTTATAAAAATTTCTTAAAATGGCTGTATTTGCAGTAAATAAATAGTAGAATGAAGACTAAGTGTCTAATGAATGCTAAAATTTAGTAAGTACAGTTGAGACTTTGATCTCAATCAATGAATAAGTAATGAGGAGCGGAGAAAATATGAAGAAACGGCTGAATTGGAAAGCAGTCATTGTTGCCTTACTTTCCGTGGTGGTCGTCTTGGGTGGCGGTGTTTACGCGGTCATGCAGAATCAAGACATCAAGCAGGAAAAAAGTGATGGGAGCGTGGAGGCCGCTGAAAAGGCAGTTAGCGCTCTGTACTATGATGACCATAAAACTTTCCTAAAAGAAAATATCGCTAAAACTGAAATTGAAGCAGTGAGAAGCCAAGTAAAAGGGCTAAACCGTTATTCTGGTGCGCGCAAGGACCTGAATAAGCAGTTGGACCAAGTGGAAGAACGCTTTAATGCCCAAGAAGGGGTTAACCATCTCTTTGAGAAGATTAAGGATAAACCGGCCTTGAATGGGGCAACGGTACAGAAATATGTCTTGCTCAATAAAGACCTTAAAGAGGATGACCTCAATCAATTTAAGGAAGACCAAGTCAAACACTGGCCAAGCGAGGCTGACGAATTCTACCAAACCCTCAATGGCTTAGTCGACCAAGCAGATAAGCAAAGCCAACGTTTTAAGGCCTTTGATGAAGAGATTCAAAAGCTCAAAGACAATCCTGGCTTGACCTATGACCAATTAGACCAAACCATGGAGGACATGGAGAAAAAGATTGAAAAAGAAGAAAATCCTTATTTGAAGGCGGAATTATTAGATCGCTTAGGCAAGGCCCATCAAGAAGTGATTGATGTTATCCGCAATCGCAAGCTGCAAGCGGCTAATGATGCCAAGGCAAGCTCAGAAGAAAAAGAAAAAATTGAAGCGGAAGCTAAGCGCGAAGAAAGTCGGGTAGAAGAGGAAAATAAAAACCTACAAGCAGAAAGTCAACGCTTGCGCCAAGCAGCTGACCAAGCCAATGCCCAACATGAACAACAAAGCCGGCAAAATCGTCCAGCTAGACAGGTGCAACAACCTAGAGAAGAGAAGCCTGAAAATAACCAATCACCAGCACAATCTCAAACCCAAGCTTCCACTTCTCAAGGCCAATCCTCCAGTCAACCAGCTTCCAGTAGCCAGGCCAGCCAAACCTCTCAGGCTGATAAACCTCAAGAAGCTAGCCAAAATAGCCAAACCGGTTCAGAAAATAGTCAAACAAACACGCCTTCAACCAGCCAACCAGCCCCACAACCAGAAGGGCAACCCAACCAACCGAGTGTGGATCCAAGCCCGCAACCATCTGGGGATGCACAACCGACTGCGCCAAACGAAAGTAGCGTCCTTGAGAGCACCCAGCCATCAGCTGCGGAGAGTGGGGCGGCTAATGGCCAGTAAGATTTAAATGAATCTTAACAGGGCAGCTATTCTCATTGCCTGCTTTTGTGCTAAAATAGGCCTAATGAACTAGGGGCTGGGACAAAAGTCCTGGCCTCTTTTAAATTGCAATTTTTTAAAACGTGCTCCAAAAGTCAGCCCTGACGTCCACTTCAAAAACTGGCAACGCTCAGCTTTGCTGAGCTTATGCCAGTTTTCTCCAGTTGCTACAGCTGTTCGAGGCGTCAGCGAGTTACAGATATAGTATGCGTAGCTCTTCAGGGCTCTGAGCGACTTTTGTCGCACTCTCACGAATAGGAGGCTTTAAGCCATGCAAAAAAATGGAGAATGGACCAATTGGTACCGCATTGTCATTTGGGCAACTGAGGCGCTAATTTTATTCCTTTCCTATCTAATTTCCTTTTTAATCCGCTATCAAAGTCGCTATATTCCCTTAGAAAATGGGGAGGCCTTCCAGAGTGTCTTTCCTTGGATCATGCTGATTTTCTTAGTGATCAACCTCTTATCTGGGGTCTATGTCCTCTATAACAAGACCCGAGGGGATTTATTTTTCATTACCTTGATTGACCAGGGCTTGATTGCAGCCATGACCATGATCTTGAGCTTTATCGGGCGTTGGTTTGCCTTTCCTCGCTTAGTGATCTTGATTGACTTCTTTGTCAGTGTGACCCTCCTGTATTTCTTTAGGAGTTTGGTCTTTAGTATCTACCGCCGCTATGCCTCGACCAAGCGGGTCATGATTATTGGTTACGAAGATGAGGTTTTTTCGGCTATTTATAACTTTAAGAATAGTAAGAGCTCTCGCCACCTTGTGACCCATGTGGTCTTATCGGATTTCTATAATAATATCTGTAAACGCCTAGACGATATCGATATTGTTTATATGGCTTCGTCGATCCCAGAAAAAGAGAAATTAAAAATTTATGGTCTTCTCATGCAGAAGGAGAAGAAACTCTTCCTCAATTCCAAGTTTGAGAACTTGGTCATGGTCAACCCCAATATCATGAGCTTTGAGGATGAATCTATTATTGAGACTTCTGACTTTCGGATTCCTGCTGACCAGGCCTTGATCAAGCGGGGCTTAGATATTATTTGTTCCTTGATCCTGTTAATCATCGCTTCACCAATCATGCTCTTAACAGCCATTGCCATCAAGCTAACCTCTCGTGGTCCAGTTTTCTACCGTCAGGTGCGGATTACTGAGAATGGCAAGGAATTTGAAATCCTGAAGTTCCGCTCTATGGTGGTGGATTCCGAGGTCCAATCAGGTCCAGTGATTGCCCGTAAGAATGACTCGCGGATTACCCCGGTCGGGAAGTTTATCCGGGCTGTCCGTATCGATGAATTACCCCAATTAATCAATATTTTGAAGGGGGATATGTCCCTCGTTGGTCCCCGTCCAGAACGGCCTTTCTTTGTGGACCAATTCCAAAAACAAAACCCCCATTACTACTTGCGCCATAATGTCAAAGCCGGCCTAACCGGTTACGCCCAAGTCTATGGGAAATATGCTTCTGACTTTAATAGTAAGTTGAACTTTGACCTTATTTATATCAAGACCTATTCCTTGATATTGGATATGAAGATCCTCTTACAAACCATCAAAGTCCTCTTCGAAAAAGTCTCCTCCAGTGGGATTGACGAAGACAACCTACCAACAGAAGACCGCGAAGACATCGAAAAAATGGGGATTGAATTAGTTGAATAAACATACTAAGATTAGCTCGAAGGTAAATCGACGGATTTATCTTCGAGCTATTTCTTTTTTTAGATATAGTGTAAG